>DHSB01000093.1 GCA_002408385.1 Myxococcales bacterium UBA5297 | reverse complement strand
CGGCACGAAGGCCGGCGCTCCGTTCCCCGCTGTCGGCATAGCACCCGGCGCGCGGTCGCCGCTCCCGGGCCGACCCCCTTCAGCCCGCCTTGGCCGCCAGCTCCTGCCGCCAGCTCTCGCGGCAGGCGCACTCGAGCCCGTCGAACACCTCGACCCGCTGCGTCGCGTTGAAGGCCGCCAGCGCCCGCCTCACCTCGGCGGTGCAGCGGGCGCAGTTGTGCGCCGCGCGCGCCGGGTTGAGCCCCTCGTCGCTCAGCCCCACCTGCACCGGACCGAGCCGCGCGAGCCGGCGCACCACCTCGACCGCCGACCAGAGCCAGGGCGGATGGAAGCGCCCCTCGTCAAACGCCTTCGCCAGCGGGGTCCCCGGGGCGACGAAACACGGCTCGAGCGCTACCCGCATCGGCAAACCGAGCGAGGCGCCGAGCTCGAAGACCCGCTCGCCCGAGCGCACCGAATCCTCGACGGCGTCGGCCTCGCTCGTGTCTATCGGCTTGAGCAGCACGTAGGTGAGCAGCGAAGCGCCGACTCCGGCGACCTGACGCGCCGCCTCCACGTACTGCTCCCAGGTGAAGCCCTTGTTGATGCGCCGCTCGCGGATCTCCGCGTCCGCGCTCTCCAGGCCGATGCCGATCTCCAAGGCCGGCGGAGTCGAGCTCGCCAGCACCGCCGCCCGCGCCTTCGCGAGCGCCTCGGCCGTCGCGTACTCGGGGCGCGTCTCGACCACCACGCGCCGCATCCGCGGCTGCCTCGCCGCGCGCCGCAGCAGGCTCTCTTGGGCCTCGAAGGGCACCTCGTCCGGATTGAAGAACGAGCCGGAGACGAAGAGATCGAGCTGCCACGGCCCGGTGTAGTCGGACGGCACGCGCGCGAGCGCGTCGCCGAGCTGCGCTTCGAAGTCGCCCAGGGAGACCGGCGCGCCGGTGCCCTGCGAGCCCGGGAAGGCGCAGACCGTGCAACCTCCCGACTTGCGGTGCCACGCACAGCCGGGCGCGGCCAGCACGACCATCAGCCGGAACGCGTCGCGCCCGTCGACCTGCGCGGGGACCCACTCGACGACGAAGGGCCGCTCGCTCATGACTTTCTCGGCCGCCGGACGAGGAACGGCCCGAGCGCAAGTGCGTCCATCGACGACCGCAGGAAGGTCGCCACCGCCTCTTGCGGCGTGGTGACGATGGGCTCGGAGATGTTGAACGAGGTGTTGAGCACCAGCCCCAGCCCGGTGAGCCGCTCGAGCTCGCCGATCATCTGCGCGTAGTGCGGGTTGTGCTCGGCGTCGACCAGGTGGATGCGCGAGGTGGCGCGGCCGTCGGAGCCGTTCTCCTGGACCACCGCCGGGATCACCTGCACGTCGCGCCGGTCCTTGAGCGGCAGGGCGAACAGCATGTAGCGCGCCGACACCATGTCCGAGGGCGTCTCGAAGAACCGGCCGAGCGCTTGCGGCAGGACGCTGGGGGCGAAGGGGCGGAACGACTCGCGGTACTTCACCCGGAGGTTGAGCCGGGTACGCGTGTCGAAGCGGCTCGGGTCGGCGAGGATGGAGCGGTTGCCCAGGGCGCGCGGGCCGATCTCCTGCCGGCCCTGGAACCAGGCGACGATCTCGCCGCGCTCGAGGCGCCCGGCGACCTGCGCCGGCAGATCGTCGGGGCGGGTGAAGTCGAGCCCCTTCTCCTCGATCGCCGCGCGGCACTCGTCCGCGGTGAAGCCCGGGCCCCAATAGGCGTGCTCCATGCGCAGCCGGCCGCCCCCGTCGAGCCGGTGGTGCAGCAGCGCCGCGGCGCCGATGGCGGTGCCCCCGTCGTTGGCCGCCGGCTGGATCCAGATTCGCCGGAAGCGGCTGCGCAGGGCGATCTCGTAGTTGGCCACGCAGTTGAGCGAGACCCCGCCGGCCAGGCAGAGGTCGGTCACCGGGGTCGCGCGGCCCTCGTTGATCCGGTCGTAGAGCCGGTTGGCGAGGTGGACCATCACGTCGCTGGTCACCGTCTGCAGCGCCGCGGCGATGGAGGCGTCCTCGTAGCGGTCGACCGCCTGCAGCCGCCGCGGGCCGAAGTGGCGCTCGAGGCCCGAGAAGTCCTCGGTGCGGAAGCGGAAGGCGTCGTTGTCCACGAAGAAAGTGCCACCGGGCTCCTCGCGGAACACCTCGCGCATCGCGCCCAGGTAGTCGCGGCCGCTCAGCTCGCCGCGCGGGTCGGTGATGCAGGCGTAGCCCATCACCTTGCCCGGGCCGCTGTAGACGTCGAAGCCCAAGAACTCGGACATCCGCTCCCAGACGAAGCCGAGCGAGTGCGGGTATTCGACCGACTCGAGCTCGCGCAGCTCGTCGGCCTTGCCGTGCCCGAGCCAGGTCGAGGCGCCCTCGCCGATGCCGTCGAGCACGAGCACCGCGGCCTCCTCGAACGGCGAGACGAGGAAGGCGCTGGCCGCATGGCACAGGTGGTGGCCGAGGAAGTCGAAGGAGGCCTGCGGCGCGAGCGCCAACAGCTTCTCCTTCGCCCGCAGGTTGCTCGCGTGAAAGGCGCGCTCGCCCTCCTCGGTGCCCCAGCTCCCGGGCAGGACCCGGTGGGCGTCGGGCAGGTTCAGGCTCGCCTTCAACCGCGCGTCCGGGTCGAAGGAGTAGCCAATCGCGGTCACGTCGCGCCAGCCGAGCCCGGCCTGCTTCAGGCACCACTCGGCGGCCTGCTCGGGCAGCGCGTCGCAGTTGTCGATGCGCGACTGCTTTCCGTGACGGCGGCGATTGAAGCGCTCCTCTTCGGCGATGGCGACGATGCGGCCGTCGACGACGAGGCAGACGGAAGACTCGTGATAAGCGCTGTTGACGCCGAGGATGACGTTGGCCACGGACAAGTGCCCCCTTTCGACAGATGCCGGATGGTGCACGGCAGGATGCCGGGAGGCAGGCGTGCCGGTCAACCTGGGCCGGACGGTTTTTCGCGCCGCTCGAAGAAGGGATGGCCGCCGTCTCGGTGGCCGCTTGGAGCGTGTCGGCGCCCCTCGCCGATCGGCTCTTCGAATGGGCGTTTCGTTCCTCCCCGCGCCAAGCC
>DHSB01000151.1:45229-49157 GCA_002408385.1 Myxococcales bacterium UBA5297 | reverse complement strand
AAAGCGACCGCCGACGAGGCGGGGCTTACACAGGGTGCGCACGCAGGCCGCCGGGACGGCGGCTCTCCCCCCTCGCCCGACTCGCTCCCGCTCCGCCAGTCGCTGACCGGCGCAACGAACGCGCCCCCGAAAGGTTTCAACCTTGATGACCTATCGCGCCGAGGGCCGCGGCCAGCTCCTCGCGCCGCTGCTGCAGACCGGCGTCGGGTGTCGGCGGCAACCGGGACAGGGCCTCGGTCACCCTGCGGACGTCGAGCGCCAGCCGGTCCTCGGCGACGCGCGCCAGCAGCGCGAGGCAGTCGCCGAGGTCGTGGGCCGAGAGCCGGGGGAGTTTCAGCAGCAGAAACAGGGTCGGACTCGGGCGAAAAATCCTCCCCCTGGCGCCGATGACGAACGGCTCGATCTCCGACCGCCAACCCGGAATGCGACGCACGAAGAAGTCGGCCGCGGAGTTGACCGCTTCGATGGAGAGCCCGAGCTCCGCGGCCAGCTCCATCAGCGCCAAGCGCTCACGACCGCTCCCTTCGAGCCCCATCAGATCGACATCCTCGGTCGTTCGCCCGGGCAGCAACCAGAGCGCGACCAGTCCGCCCCCGACGAGCAGCCAATCGCCTTCGAGGCGGTCGGCCGCTGCGCGGACCACCCGCTCCAGCTCTTCGCGTCCCAGCACGGTCTTCATGGTTGTTACGATACGGGCGATGAACGATTCCTGGGAATTGCTGTGCAGCCTCGGCCTGCCCGACGGCCCGATTCGGCCGCCGCCGACCGGCCTCTTCCCAGACGAGCGCGTGCGAGTCGCGGTCGAGACGCTCGTCACCGGCGTGCTCGAAGAGCGGCAGGTCGCTCCGTTGCTCGCCTGGCTCAGGGCCTGGCAGCACCATTGGCCCGCCAGGTTCGCCGCGACGCTCGGGGACTCGGGCGTGGCGGCGATCGGCGCGCTCGAGCGACGCTCGGCAGACGCCAATCGCTACCTGAAGCTGCGCCGCATCGCTATCGAGAACCTCTCCGGGCTCCTCTGAGCAGCGCGCCCGGCCCGCGACCGCGGTTAGCACTCGCGAGTCGAACCCGCGCCCGAAGGAAGCCCGCTCCCCGCCGGCGCGCCCGCGTACCAAAGTGCTCGCCGCGGAGATCTTCAGCGCGCGCCGACGAGGCGGGGGCTTTCACAGCTTGGCGCGGTCAGACACCGGGACCGGTCCAACGAAAGCGACCGCCGAAGCGGCGGGAGCTTCCACAGGGTGCGCACGCAGCCCGCCGGGACGGCGGCCCTCCCCCCTCGCGCGACTCGCTTCCGCTCCGCCAGTCGCTGACCGGCGCCAGCACGAAGGCTGGCGCTCCGGATCTCGCGGAGCACTCTCCTACGGCGCGGTGACGAGCCCGCGGCTGCTCGCGACGACCACGGTCCTCGCCGCGCCGTTGGCCACCGCCACGCTCCTCGGCACGACGTCCGCGCCGATCCGGAACAACTCGAGCGCCTCGGCGCCCCTCTCTCCGGCATTGGTCTGCGCCCGGCTCACCCTCGCCAGGCTCTCGCCGACCACGACCCAGACGTCGCCGGCGTACAGCCCCTGCCCCTCGACCGCGATCGACCGCACGGCGCCGAGCTGCGTGAAGAACATTTCGCCCTCGTCCATCCGAGGCTGAACGACCGCCCAGTCGAAGGCGTCTCGGAAGAGCCAGAGCCCGCCCTCGCCCGGCGCGCCGCCCGCGTCGCCGGTGCCCACCCAGAGGTCCGGCAGGCTCGTCGAGCCGGCCCCGATGGCCGTCACCGCGGGCCCCGGCACGGTGCCGACCGCGGCCTCGGTGGTCCAGCTCGCCGCGTCTTCGGAGGTCTGGCAATGGATCTCGTTGCCGACCGCGTACCAGACCAGCCCGCCGCCGCCCCACGAGACGTCCGGCCCGACGGCGATGGTTCGAAGGTCCAGCCCTTCCTCGGGCAGCCACTGCTGCAGGCTCCCGGTGCCGTCCCAGAAGGCGATTCCGCGATCGGTGGCGGCGAAGACGCGCCCGTTCGTGCCAGCGGCCATCGCCCGGGTCTGCGTCGGCGGAGCGACGGCGACGCCCCAGCCGAGGTTGGACTGCTGCGCGCCGGCGCCGAAGTCGAACGGCGACCAGCTCCCGGTGCTCGCCCAGCCGGCAAAGCCGAGCGTCTGGACCCCGCCGTTGGAGATGGCCACCGCGCTGCCCTCGCTCAGGCCGCTGACGTAGCTGTCGCGGCGCCCGTCCAAATAGACGTGGAAGACGGGCAGGACGCCCACCGCCATGATCCGGCCCCAGGGGTCGATGGCCACGGCCTCGAGCGCAGGGCCGTCCGCCTCGACCTCGAAGCCGGAGATCTCGATGGCCAGCGGCGCGGCCTCGATGGTCGCCAGCGGCTCGGTCGTCGTCGCGCTGGCGAGGACCGAGAGAGTGCCGCCGGCCAGCGGGTAGATGGTGATGCGGCAAGAATCGTTGCCCACGCGCCGCTCGGCAGGCAGGCCATCGACCTCGGGGAAGACGCAGGCGACCTCGTCGCCGTTCGGGTCGCTCACCCGGGCGCTCACCCACAGCGCGTCGCCGGGCAGCACCTTCGGCGCCTGGGCGCCGACCGCCGGCTGGCCGGGCTGGCTCCACTCGAGGGCGATCTGCGGCGGCTCGTCCACGCTGTTGAGGACGTCGATGACGAGCTGGGCCTGGGCGCCACCGGAGGCGAGCGCGGTCACCACCAGGCTCGCGGGTCGCGCGACTCGCGGCACGCGGACCGTCCTCCCGGAGAGGCGGCTGCCCAGCGTCGGCTCGTCGAGGAAGGGGTCGCGCGGATCGCGGGCGAGTTGCGCGGTCCAGGTCAGGCCCAGGGCGCTGCCCGGCTGGACCTCGACGGCGAGGTCGCTCAGCTCGTTGGCCTGCAGGCGACCAGGCAGACTGTGGCAGCCATCGACGCAGACCAGCTCGAGGTCGGCGCCCTCCGGGCGCAGGGTGAGGTTGACGAAGTCCGGCTCGGAGACGAGCTCATCGTCGTCGGTCGCAGTCACCGAGAGGACGTAGTGACCGGGAATCCCACCGGTCTTGAGCTCGAGCACCTCGCCCTTGCGCCCCTTGGGCGTGAGCTGGGTCGCGCTCGGATCGGGCGCGGCGACAAGGCTCCAGGCGAACGAGGCGACCTCGCCGTCGGGGTCCTGCGCCTGTGCGCCGATGAAGACGACCTCGCGCACGACCAGGTCGAGATCGGGGCTGGCCCGGACGATCGGCGCCGCCTTCAAAGGCCTCTCGGCGCTGCAGGCGGCGAGGCTGACGGCGAGAATGAGGCTGAGCGCGGCCGTTCGCATGGTGGCCCTCCCCGGGATCGAGGTGAAGAAGGTGGGAGAGGATAGCCGCTTTCAGCAGCGGTCGGTACTTCGCAGCGTCGGGTAGCGGATGGAGGGAGGGGCGCCGAGCGACGCGCGTCTGACGGGGAATCAATCGTCGGCCCGGCAGGCAGGCAAGGGCTCGGCAGGTCGTCAAATCGTGCTGCCGGGCGCATGTGGTCCGCGTGGATTGTCGGAAGAAACTCAATGAGATGGCGGGCCTGTTTGCGGCAGCCGCAGCCTTCGGCTATGACCGCCTCTTCGCCGCCGTCCGACTCTGGCTGGAGGAGCTCATGCCCGCGAAAAAGCCTGCGACCCGCAAGTCCCCTGCGAAGCGCAAAACCCCTGTGAGGAAGAACGGCGCGTCTCTTGTCGACCTCGAGAAGCGGGTCAAGGCGCTGGAGGAGAACCAGTCGATCCCGGGTGCTCTTATCGAGAATTTGGACACTCAGCTCCGCGTCGTGGCTGAGGGCCAGGATATGGTCAGCGATCGACTCCACAAGGAGATGGAGGAGCTCAAGAAGGCCCTCCATTCGTTGGACGAGTCACTCACCGCTCGGGTGACTCTCCTCGAGGTCGGTCACACCAAGCTCGAACAGGGCCAGGCC
>DHSB01000151.1:35724-45061 GCA_002408385.1 Myxococcales bacterium UBA5297 | reverse complement strand
CCAGGCCAAGCTCGAACAGGGCCTCGGCCAGGTCGAACAGGGCCTCGGCCAGGTCGAACAGGGCCTCGTCACGGTCAGTCGTGAGCTGGCCAGGCTTGCGGACGCAATCGAAAGGATGCGCCAAGGCAACCAGGGCGTTCTCGAAAACCACGAGCAACGCATCGTCCGACTGGAGGCCGCGGGCGGACGAAGTTGAGGACTCGCTTCGCGCATTTCCTCCAAGTGAATAGCCAATCCAAGGCTTGAACAGCATCCGAGCACAGGAAGCCGCGTATGCCAGCCAAGACACCTGAGAAGAACAAGGCCTCCAGCAAGCGCAGGGGCGCCCTTCGAGGACGCCGAACGGTCCCCCACCAGGTCCTTCCAGACGAGAGTCCGAGCTCGGCCCAACTAAGGGACCGACTCACGCAGATCGCGCTGTACATCAAGACCTCCCGACCGAAGTTGGCCGCAAGCAAGGCACTCGAGGCAACAAGGCTGCCGGGCACTCCGTATTGGGAAGAGGAGACAGCGGAGTTGCTCGAGCGGTTTGAGACCCGCCTCGCTCCTCTGGAAAGCCGCGACAGCATCCGACCGATTCTCAAGAGGCTCAACCTGGACGGCACGAGGCTACTTGATCACGGAAGGCTCGAAGGTGAGCTGCTCGCGAAGCGGACCATCCTGGAGCTTCAGCTCGAGCAGCGTTTCGGCGCCCTCCCGACTCGCACTCGCAAGAGGATCAATTCAGCGGTGCGCTCCGACCTCGATGTCTGGATCACCCGGGTCGTCGCCGCCAAGAGCCGGGCGGACATTTTCCGCGAATAGAAGTGCCACTCGCGGTCGCCATTCGACCCGCCCACCGCTTCTGCCTTCGACACTGCGTGGGCCGCCGGCAAGCCAAGGGCCTGGCTAATTGCCCCCGCCGAGCCAGGCTCCGCGGCCCCGCTCCTCCCCTCCCCAAGCATGGGGGCGCGACCACCCCGTTTCGGTTGACGCCCCCCTTCCGGCACGCCTAAGCTGCCGCAACTCCTAGGGCCGGTTCTTCAAGGGGATCGCTCCGATCCCGCACCATCCCCCTCGCGGGAAGACTCCAACTCCATGACTGCTGTGTTCTGGCGCCGACTATTGCTCGCCTCGACGCTCGCTCTCTCGACCTCGGCCTGTTCGGGGCTGGCCGCCAGCATGATCGGCGGCGCGCTGGGAGGCGACGGCTCGGTCTTCTCCAACGACGACGACCCCGAGCTCATCCGCGAGGCGATCCCCTTCGGGCTCAAGACGATGGAGGCGCTGCTGCAGAGCGCCCCCGACGACGAGGACCTGCTGCTCTCGGCGGCCTCGGGCTTTACGCAGTACTCGTACGCCTTCGTCCTGCAGGAGGCGGAGATGCTCGAGGACGACGACCCGGCAAGGGCCCGCGCCGGCCGCGCCCGCGCCAAGAAGCTGTTTCGCCGCGCCCGCGACTACGGGATGCGCGCGGTCGCCGCCGAGTGGGACGACGAGTTCTGGGCCGACTTCGCCAAGGACCGCCACGCCGCCCTCGCCAAAGTCGACGACGAGGAGATGGTCCCCTACCTCTACTGGACCGCCGCGCCCTGGGCCGCGCTCATCTCCCAGTCCAAGGACGACATGAAGGTTGTCGGCGAGCTGCCAAACGTCGAAGCGCTCGTCAAACGCGCCCTCGAGCTCGACCCGGACTGGGGCGACGGCGCGGTGCGCGAGCTGGCGATCAACCTCGAGCTCGCCACCGGCTCGCTCGACCGCGCCCGCCAGCACTACCAGCGAGTCCTCGAGCTGACCGGCGGCAGGAAGATCGGCCCGCACGTCACCTGGGCCGAGTCGGTCGCGGTCCAGCAGCAGGACCGAAAGCTCTTTGATGAGCTGCTCGACAAGGCGCTCGGCTTCGACGCCGATGAAGCCCCCGGGTACCGCCTCGTCAACCTCATCTCTCAGAAACGCGCGCGGTGGCTGAAGTCCCGCGCCTCGGATCTCTTCCTGGAGGAGCAATAGCGATGCGCCGTCTCTTCACCGCCCTCGCCCTCGCCCTCGTCGCCACCCTGGTCGCGGCGCCCGCGCAGGCAGCCAAGAAGGTCACCATCAAGCTCGGCACCATGGCCCCCGACGGCTCGGCCTGGCACAACCTTCTCAAGGAGATGGGCGAGAAGTGGGCCGAGGCCTCGAACGGTCAGGTCAAGCTCAAGATCTACCCGGGCGGCGTCGCCGGCAACGAGGGCGACATGGTCCGCAAGCTGCGCGTCGGCCAGCTCCAGGCCGCCGCGCTCTCGGTGGTCGGCCTCCATGACATCGAGACCTCGCCTCAGGCCATCGCCACCCCGGGCCTCATCTCCGACGACGAGGAGTGGAACCACGTCTTCGCCAAGATGGCGCCGCTGTGGGAGTCGCGCTTCTCCGAGAAGGGCTTCGTCCCGATCATGTGGGGCGACACCGGCTGGATCTACCTCTTCCTCAAGAAGGAGGCCAAGTCGGTCGCCGCCCTCAAGGGCACCAAGGTCTTCGCCTGGGCTGGTGACAACGACTCGGTCAAGGGCTGGGTCGCCGCCGGCTTCCAGCCCGTCGTCATCTCCTCGACCGACATCCTGCCGTCGCTGACCACCGGGATGATCGAGGGGTACGCCAACACGCCGATCATGGCCTTCACCGCCCGCTGGTACGAGCAGACGCCGTACATGATCAAGCAGTCCTGGGGCCACCTGCCCGGCGGCACCATCGTCACCAAGCAGGCCTGGGAGAAGATCCCCGAGGACCTGCGCCCCAAGATCCTCGCCATCGCCCGTGAGTACGGCGAGAAGGTCAACCGCGAGGTCAACCGCATGCAGGCCGAGGCCATCGCCGAGATGCAGAAGCAGGGCCTCAAGCTCATCACCTTCAGCCCGGCCGACCAGAAGCTCTTCGTCGAGATGGCCGAGAAGACCTGGCCGATGGTGCGCGGCGGGGTCTGCACCGAGGAGGCCTTCGACGAGGTCAAGCGCGTCCGCGACGAGTACCGCGCGAGCAAAGGCAAGAAGTGACCCACCAGCCACCGGGGGATGAGCTCCTGCCGGGCGAGGGCGCTGCTGTGCCCGCGCCTGGCGCTTCAGCGCAGACCGATACCAGCTCCCTCGCCGCTCCGAGCCTGGCCGAAGGGACGGGCCCTCGCGGCTTGCGGGCGCTTGCGCGCCTGGCCGTCTCCGGTCTCGAGAAGTGGTCGGTCGTCGTCATCCTGGTGGTGATGACCGTCGTCCCGGTCGCCGAGTCGCTCGCCCGCTGGCTGTTCAAGAGCGGCATCCCCGGCGCGGTGCTCTACACGCAGCACCTGACGCTGTGGATAGGCTTCCTCGGCGCGCTGCTCGCCACCGGCGCAGGCAAGCACCTCGCGCTCGCCACCGGCGAGCTCATCAAGGGCACGCCGAAGAAGATTGCGGGCATCTACGCCGGCTCGCTCTCGGCGGCCGTCTGCTCGATGCTCGCCTACGCCTCGCTGGTGCTGGTCAAGGCCGACTCGGCGATGGAGCGCTCGCTGCCAGGCGGCATCCCCGAGTGGTGGAGCGAGGTGGTCATGCCGGTTGCGCTCGGCCTGATGGCCGTGCGCTTCGCCTGGCGCACCTCCGACCGCTGGTACGGCAGGGCCATCGCCTTCGCCGCCGCCGGCGCGGTCTTCCTGCTTGCGTTCGCCGAGGACTTCTCCGACAAGCTCGTGGCGCCCGGCACCGTCCTCATCCTCGTCGGCGTGCTGCTCGGCGCCCCGCTCTTCATCGGCATGTCGGGCCTGGGGATGCTGCTGTTCTGGGGCGAAGGCACCTCGGTGGCCGCGGTGCCGACCGAGACTTTCCGCCTGGTCGCCTCCTCGACCCTGCCGGCGATTCCGCTGCTGACCGCCGCCGGGTACGTGCTCGCCGAGGGCGGCGCCTCCAAGCGCCTGCTGCGGGCGGCCAAGGCGCTCATCGGCTGGGCCCCCGGCGGCATGGCGCTGATGGTGGTCGTCGTCCTCGCGGGCTTCACCACTTTCACCGGCGGCTCCGGGGTCACCATCCTCGCCCTCGGCGGCTTGGTGATGCCCATGCTGCTCAAGGAGCGCTACCCCGAGGGCTTCAGCCTGGGGCTGGTCACCTCCTCGGGGTCGCTCGGGCTGCTCTTCCCGCCGAGCCTGCCCGTCATCCTCTACGCGGTGGTGGCCGGCGCGAGCGTCGAGGAGCTCTTCATCGCCGGGTTCTTGCCCGGGCTCCTGCTCGTCGTGCTCGTCGCGATCACCGGCATGGTCGTCGGCATCAAGCAGAAGGCCCCGCGCCAGCCCTTCAGCTTTCGGGAGGCCGGAGCCGCGGTCTGGGAGGCGAAGTGGGAGCTGGCCATCCCCGCGGTCGTCGTCGGGGCGGTGTTCACCGGCTTCGCGACGGTGGTCGAGGCCGCGGCCCTCGCGGTCGTCGCCGCGCTCCTCTCCCAGAGCTTCATCTTCCGTGACCTGCACTGGCGCAGGCAGCTCCCGGAGACGCTGGCGCGCGGCGCGACGCTCGTCGGCGCGGTCGTCATCCTGCTCGGCGTGGCGATGGGGCTCACCAGCTATCTGGTCGACGCCGAGATCCCCGCGGTGGTGCTCGAGTGGACCAAGGAGCACATCCACTCGCCGCTCGTCTTCCTGCTCGCGCTCAACGCGGTGCTGCTCGTGCTCGGCAGCGTGCTCGAGATCTACTCGGCGATCGTCATCCTCGCCCCGCTGCTCGTGCCGATGGCCGGCGCCTACGACATCGACCCGCTGCACCTCGGCATCGTCTTCCTCGCCAACCTCGAGCTCGGGTTCCTCTTCCCGCCAGTCGGCTTGAACCTGCTGCTGTCGTCGACCCGGTTCGGCCAGCCGCTCACGCGGCTCTACAGGGTCGCCCTGCCCTTCCTGCTCATCATGGCGCTGGGCGTGCTGCTGACGACCTACGTGCCCGCGCTCACGACCGGCTTCCTGGGCTGGGTGCGCGGCGGGTAGACGGCGCCGAGCGCGCGCACTCGGTGCTTCCGACAAGCGACCGGCAGTTGAACGCCGGCTGCATCGAGCCTGACCTCTACCTTGCCGCCGGAAGGCTCAAGACCAAGCTCGCGCCACCACCGGGGCGCGGCTCGTACCTCAAGTCGCCCTTCATCACCCGCGCGCGAGCTTGCCGGCTCAGCGCGAGGCCGAGCCCGACTCCGGGCGCCGGCCCGGCTGCCTTTTCTGCCGATCGCGAGAACGGTGAGACCGGGTTCGCGTGTGTAACGGGGCTGTAACAAGGCCCAGGGCACCGAAGTGTGCCGAGCGCGCAGCGTCAGCCGGCGGCGACCTCGAAGACGTCGTCGGCCTTCTGCTGCACGGCTATCGGCAGGTCGATGAAGCGGCGCACCGTCTCGAGCTGCGTCGTCAGGTGGCTCGACGGCCTGAGCGTCCGGAACCTCCCGCCGCCGGCGAGCGCCAGCGGGATGACGAGCTGATCGGCCAGGTGCTCGCCGACCGGCACGCCGGCCTCGAGATAGCGCCTGGCCTCCGCCACCGCCCGCGCCGCGACCCGCTCGGCGGGGACGCCCCTCTCGCCGAAACCGGTGAAGACCTCGGTCACGTGCTCGCTCTCGATCTCCAAGCTCAGCACGTTGCCGGGCCCGCGCGGGTTCTCGATCTCCTCGAGCTGCAGCTCGTCCTTTGCCCAGCCGAGCTCGGTCTCGACGACCCGCAGCTCGCGCTCGCCGATGCTCGCCGGCAGCCCGGAGACGAGCGCGACGGCGCGTCGGCGCCGAACCTCGCCGCGCTCGAGGAGCGCCAGCGGCTCGAGCCTGGAGACCGGCTCGATCTCGACGGTGAGGCGCCCGCCGCCCGCGGGGACGAACCCCGGCCTCTCGAGCGTCGCGACGACCCGCGGTCCCATCGACTCGACGAGCGGCAGGAAGGCCCTCTGTAGGAAGTCGAAGGGCGGCGCGAGCGGATTGTGCGTCCCGCCCTCGAGCGCCAGGAACGAGCGGCCGGGCGCGCAGAGCAGCGCCGGGAGCACGGTCTGGAGCACGAGCGTGGTGCTGCCCGCGGTGCCGATGGCGAAGCTGTAGCGGCCGGGGATGGCCCGCGCGGGCTCGAAGAGCAGCGTCATCGACCCCAGCGCGGCGCCCTCGACGTGCGCCTTCCCGACCTTCGCGGCGGCCTCGACGGCGGTCAGGTGCTGGCGCCGCAGACCCGGCTTCGCCCGGCGGGCGCGCACGTTCTCGACTCGAAAGGGCTTGCCCGTCACCAGCGAGAGCGCCAGCGCGGTGCGGATGATCTGCCCGCCGCCTTCACCGACCGCTCCATCGATCTCGATCATCGGCGCCCCCGACTGAGCGTCCCCAGGCCCGCCGCGCCGCTCGCTTGCCACGCGCCGCGCCGCGCTCCTCAGCCCGCTTTGCCGCCGGCCGCTTCCCGGTGAGGATGCCCAGCGCGCCGGACACGTCGAAGCGCGCCGTGCGCAGGAAGGCCTCCACCGCGCGCTCGACCAGCTCGGCGAGCGCCTTCATCCGCGCGATCCTCTCGACGACTTCGGGCGGCGCGGCTCGCTTCGCGGCCTTCTCGGCTCGCTCGAGATCGGCCTTCACCCGGGCGACGAAGCGCGCCTCGCGCGCGGTGAGCACCCGCCGAATCATCTCGATGAAGTCGGTCTCGGCCTCGTACTGCCAGACCCCGGCGCCCGCGCCCCGCAGGCGGCGGAGCACGCCCCAGGCCTCCATCTCGCGGGTCACCATCGAGACCGCGCCTCGACAGGCCGAGGCTGCGGCCGATCTCGGCGGCGCAGAAGGGCCTGCCGTGCAGGTAGAGCAGCGCCCAGACCCGCCCCTCGTTCGCCTTGAAGCCCCAGTACTCGATGACGCTACCGACCGCTTCGACGACGAGCTGCTCCCACTCGCTGAGCCGGGAAGCGCCTCCGCCGCCGGCCTCGAGCCTCTCGACCGCCTGCCGCTTCATCGGACCCCTCCCGCCGACTGGCCGAACGAGCGAACGAGCGCGAGCAATTCGGCGCACCAGGGCTGCTCGCGCATCGGCCCGAGCAGCTCGACGGCCGCCTCGGTCTCGCGGCCGAGCCGCGCGACGGTCAGCGCCGGCGCCTCGCTCGCCAGCAGCAGCCTGCCGAGCGCTTCGGCCTCGCCCGGCGAGACCTCCGCGCCGCTCCAGGCGCCTCGCAGCCTGGCGGCAAAGCGCTCGTCACACCCGGCTGCGAGCAGGATGGGCACCGAGGGGTTTCGGTTCTTCAGGTCGGCGAAGCGGTCCTTGCCCTCTTCGCACCAGATGTCCTTCAGGTCGTCGGCGAGCTGGAAGGCGACGCCGAGCCGCCGGCCGAAAGCGTCGAAGGGCGCGGCGAGTTGGTCCTGGCCCGCAACCCGCGCGGCGGCCTGCCCGCACCAGCCGAACAGCGCCCCGGTCTTGCCCTCGGCGATGGCCCGCCAGCGCTCCAGCGTTAGGTCGGCGCGCCCGCGCGCCTCGAGCTCGGCGAGGGCGGCGCGCGACATCTCGGCGACGACCTCGATGGCCTCGCTCGTCACCTCGCGCGGGTGCGGCCGCAGCACCGAGAAGGCGCTGGAGAGCAGCCAGTCGCCCGCGAGCACCGCGACCTGATTTCCCCAGCCGGCGTTGACGCTCGCCTTGCCTCGCCGCAGGCTCGCCTCGTCGACGACGTCGTCGTGCAGCAGGCTGGCCGCGTGGATGAGCTCGGCCGAGGTGGCCACGGCCTCGAGCCCAGGCTCGCCGGCGCCGGCGGCCCGCCCGAGCAGCAGCACGAGTCGGGAGCGCACGCGCTTGCCCTCGTTGCCCAGGCACAGGTGGCGCGAGGCGGCCGCGAGCGCGTTGCGCTCGGCCGATGCGCTCGGGTCGGGCGCGAGCAGCGCGGCGATGCGGCGCTCGACGAGGGTGACGAAGGCGGTGGTGCCGGTATCGCTCACGGAGGTTCTCGGAGTTCAAGACTGCTTGAACGGCGCGGGGACACTAGGGGCTCGTCCCGCCGGTCGCAAGGCATTCGAGCTCGAAGAAGGCCGTCCGCCCGGTCGAGGCGGGACGAGGGCAAACGCGGCGTTTCGCACCTGCCCAAGCGCCCGTCGCCCGAACCCGACCGAGAGGGTGAGCCCGCGGGGCCCTGGACAGAGGTTCAGACCAGCTTCGAGCCCGGCGGCTCGCGAGGCGCGGCCCGAAGCTGCGACGGGCTCGACCTCCTGCGGGCAGGGCCGCGCCCGCCGAGCGAGAGGCCGCCGCTGCACAGGTATTGGCGCCGGGCGACCGATCCAAAGGATGGATCCTTGACAAACGCGCTCGTCTTGCTCTAAAAGGCCCGCTTTCGTCTGCCGTCCGTCTTCGGGAATCTCCGGGGCGCGGCGGGTGGTTTGGCTTCAGGCGGCAACCAGAAGAGGTTACGGCGATGTACGCAGTGATTAAGACCGGCGGGAAGCAGTACCGGGTCCAAGAGGGCGATGTCCTCCGCGTCGAGCTGCTCAAGGGCACCGCGAACGAGAAGGTGACCTTCGACGAGGTCCTCATGATCGGCGGGACTGACAGCCCGAAGGTCGGCAAGCCGATCCTCGAGGGCGCCAAGGTCGAGGCCGAGATCCTCGGCGCGGTCAAGGGCACCAAGAGCCTTCACTTCCACAAGAACTTCTTCGGCTGGACGCGCGCTCGCGGCCACCGGCAGCAGTACACGGAAGTGAAGATCACCGGCATCACCGCTTAGAGCTTTGAGCGCGTGGCGGGTCGAAGCCCGCAACCGCATGAGGAGAGCTCGTCATGGCACATAAAAAGGGACAAGGCTCTTCACGCAACGGGCGCGACTCTCCGGGTCAGCACCGTGGCGTCAAGGTGTTCGGCGGCCAGACGGTGACCGCAGGCAGCATCCTCGTTCGCCAGGTCGGCACCAAGATCCACCCGGGCAAGAACGTTGGCCTGGGCCGCGACTACACGCTGTTCTCGCTCATCGACGGCATCGTCAAGTACGAGCGCCAGGGGCGCGAGCGCACCCGCGTGTCGGTCTACACCAAGGCCGCCCAGCCGACCGCCTAGTCGGCTGTTCTGCAGCCAGAAGAGTCGAAAGCCGCGTGGCATCAGAGCCGCGCGGCTTTCCTTTTGTCCGGCCGCCCGTCGTCGGGCGCGCGGGAGCGAGAGACGTGAAGTTCGTCGACGAAGTCAAAATCCACCTCAGGGCCGGAGACGGCGGCGCCGGCGCGGTCGCCTTCCGCCGGGAGAAGTTCGTTCCGCGCGGCGGCCCCTCCGGCGGCGACGGGGGCAACGGCGGCAGCATCCTCGTCGAGGCCGACGAGAACTACACCACCCTGCTCGACTACCGCTTCCAGCCCCTGCACAAGGCGGCCAACGGCGAGCCGGGCCGCGGCGCCGACCAGAACGGCCACG
>DHSB01000151.1:34677-35599 GCA_002408385.1 Myxococcales bacterium UBA5297 | reverse complement strand
GCCGACCAGAACGGCCACGCCGGCGACGACGTGGTGCTCAAGGTGCCGGTCGGCACGCTCGTCAAGGACGCGCAGACCGGCGAGCTGCTCTTCGACCTCGCGGTCAACGGCCAGCGCGAGATCCTCGCCAAGGGCGGGCGGGGCGGGCTGGGCAACATGAACTTCGCCACCTCGACCCGCCAGGCGCCGCGCTTTGCGCAGCCGGGCACCCCGGGCGAGGAGCGCGAGCTGGTCCTCGAGCTGAAGCTGCTCGCCGACGTGGGCCTGCTCGGCTATCCGAACGCGGGCAAGTCGACGCTCATCTCGCGGGTGAGCAAGGCCAAGCCCAAGGTGGCCGACTATCCCTTCACGACGCTCACCCCGCACCTCGGGGTCGTCCAGTACAAGGACCACCTGAGCTTCGTGATGGCCGACATCCCCGGGATCATCGAGGGGGCGCACGCCGGCGCCGGGCTCGGGCACCAGTTCCTCAAGCACGTCGAGCGCTGCCGGCTGCTCGTGCACCTGATCGACTGCGGGGCCGAGGGCGAAGACCGCGAGCCGGCGAAGGATCTGGAGACGCTCAACCGCGAGCTCGCGCTCTACAGCGAGAAGCTGGCGGGCATGCCGCAGATCGTCGCCGCGAACAAGGTCGACATCCCCGACGCGCGCGAGCGGGCGAAGAAGCTCGCCGCCAAGCTGAAGCGCAAGAAGCTCCCCGTGGTCCTCATCTCTTCGGCGACCGGCGAGGGGCTGCCCGAGCTGATGGACATGGTGGCGCAGCGCATCTTCGCGAAGTGAGTCCGCTCGCGACCTCGAGTCGGCAGCGCCGCCCTCCCGGCGGACGGCCGGGTCCCCGAGACGCGTGAAAGGCTGTCCGCCGACCGAAAGAGCTCTCCCCGAGTCGCGGGATCCTCTCCCCCGCCGACGAGACTGCACTTCA
>DHSB01000151.1:0-34533 GCA_002408385.1 Myxococcales bacterium UBA5297 | reverse complement strand
GCACTTCACGCGTCGCGGGATCCCCCCTCCCGCCGGCGAGAGCGCACTTCACGCGTCGCGGGATCCTCCCTCCTGCCGGCGAGACTGCACTTCACGCGTCGCGGGGATCCTCCCTCCCGCCGGCGAGACTGCACTTCACGCGTCGCGGGATCCCCCCTCCCGCCGACGAGACTGCACTTCACGCGTCGCGGGATCCTCCCTCCGGCCGACGAGACTGCCCTTCACGCGTCGCGCGAAGGGCGGTCGGGCTTTTGGGGGCCACCGCCACGCGCGGGCCCCGCAGGCGACCTTCCCGGCAAGCTCGTCAGCCGTCGGGTCTGGGCGCACCGCGCCGCCAAGCCCGATCGGGTTGTGGTAGCGTCGCCGACCCGTGAACCCCCCGAATCCCCAAGAGCTTTTGCTCGACGCGCGCCGACAGCGAGTCGATGAGGTCGTCGCCCATCGCACCCGGCGGCTCGTGGTCGTGCTCGAGGACCTCGAGGACCCGCACAACATCGCGGCGGTGCTGCGCACCTGCGAGGGCCTGGGCGTCCAGGAGATCCACGGCATCACCCGCGGCCACTCGTTCCACCCGAGCCCGAGGATCACCATGGGCGCCGAGAAGTGGCTCGACCTGCACCTGCACCGCGACACGCCAAGCTGCCTGGCTCAGCTCAAGGAGCGCGGCTTTCTCGTCTGCGCGACCGACCTCGGCGAGGGCGCTGGCTCGCTGCTCGATTTGCCGCTCGACAAGCCGCTCGCCATCGTCTTCGGCACCGAGAAGGTCGGGATCACCGAGCAGGTGCGCGAGCACTGCGACCTGCGCTTCAAGATCCCGATGTACGGCTTCTCGCAGAGCCTCAACATCTCGGTGGCGGCCGCGGTCTGCATCTCGCACCTGGTCTTCGCCCGCCTCGAGCGCGGTCTCGACGCCAGCCTGCCGGCCGGTGAGCAGGCAGCGCTGCGCGAGCGCTTCTACGCCCTGTCGGTCAAGCAGCGTCACCGGCTCTTTCCCGAATGCGGAGCGCGCCCCCGGAGTTTCCACTCCGTAAATTCCTCCAGCCAGGCGGCGTCAGACCGGCCAAAGGATCGACCATGATCGCCAACCTCCTCCTCAGCTTCGCCCTCTCGACCGGCCAGGTCCCCGCCACCGCGGCGACCGCGCCGGCCACCGCTCCCACCGCCGCCAAGGAGTCGGCCGCCCAGAAGGCGCCGGCGCCCAAGGTCAGCCCCGCGCCCAAGGCCGCCGCGCAGCCGATGGCCGCCGACGTGAAGAACGCGGTCGATCAGATGCAGAAGTTCTACGAGGAGACCCGCGACTTCCAGGCGCGCTTCGAGCAGCGCTACACGTACAAGAGCTTCGGGCGCACCACCAAGGCCAGCGGCACGGTGCGCTTCCTCAAGTCGGGCGCCTCGATGCGCTGGGACTACCTGAAGCCCAACGAGAAGGTCTTCGTCGTCGCAGCCAACAAGGTCTTCGCCTACGACAAGGAGGCCAAGCAGGTGACGGTCTCCAGCATCGAGACCGAGCGGCTCTCCGCGTCGATCACCTTCCTCTGGGGCCAGGGCAGGCTCGAGCGCGAGTTCGACATCCAGAAGGCCAGCCGCGACGACCTCAAGGGCGGCATCGCCCTCGAGCTGACCCCGAAGAAGCCCGACCCGCGCTTCCAGAAGGTCTTCTTCCTCATCGACGCCAAGACCTTCGCAGTCAAAGAGTCCATCGTCGTCGACCCGGACGGCAGCGAGAACCGCGTCGCCTTCCTCGACGTGAAGACCAATGCCGGGTTTGGCACCGAGGCCTTCCAGATCGCCTACCCGCCCGACACCCAAGTCATCCGCATGGACGGCACGGCGCCAGCCGAGAAGAAGTAGGCCCCGTCCCCGCAAGCGCCGCTCTCCCCGGAGCCGAGGCCCGCAAAGGCCTCGGCTTCGCCTGTCTCGCCGGGGGGCTTCTCGGCCCGACGGCCGGGCGGGCACACGGCCGGCCGGGCTCAGGCAGGTCGGGCGCACGCCCGGGCTGTGGGCGATTCGACATTTGTTGATCGCGCTCAATTCCGCCGGTTAAGGTGTGCCTCCAGTGCCCGGAGCAGTGGGCGAGGCCTTCGGAAAGAAGAAGGCTAGACCCCGCTGGCGCGCTTCGGAGTGCCCTCGCCCATCGCGGCGAGCGAGCGCTTCGGTCGCTGGAGAGCCTTGCCAACACCGAGGCTTTCACACCCGTCGCCGCGACCGAGGTTCGTCGATGTCCGATTTACCGAAGTGGGTCCAGAACCTGCTGCCTATCGTCATCCTGCTGGCCGTCATCGGGTTGGTGCTGTGGCGCCTTCCGAAAGTCGAGCTCGGGCATTCGAAGGCCTTCAAGCGCCGCCGCACCTTCAACTGGGTTCCTCTCGGCCTGACGTACGCCTTCCTCTACTTCGGCCGCTACAACATCAACGAGGCGACGAGCGCCCTCAAGGCCACCTCGAACAACGACTTCGGGACCATCTTCGGCGTCGGGGCGATCGTCTACGGGTTCGCCTTCCTCATCAACGGACCGCTCACCGACAAGCTCGGCGGCCGCAAGACCATCCTCATCGCCGCCGTGGGCGCCGCGGCGGCCAACGCGCTGCTCGGCCTGGTCACCTACGCGATGCTCGCCCACGGCTGGACTCCGCCCGGCGGCCTCGTCGCGACCTTCTCGGTGATCTACGCGGTCAACATGTACTTCCAGAGCTTCGGCGCGGTCTCGATAGTCAAGGTGAACGCCCAGTGGTTCCATGTGCGCGAGCGCGGGGTGCTCGGCGGGGTCTTCGGCGTGCTCATCTCGCTGGGCATCTACTTCGCCTACGACTGGAGCGCGGCCATCGCCTCGGCGCTGCCGACCCACTTCATCTTCTTCATCCCCGCCGCGGTGCTCGCGCTCTTCTTCGTCATCGACCTGTTCATCATCCGCGACACCCCGAGCAAGGCGGGCTTCGAGGACTTCGACACCGCCGACGCCTCCTCGGGAGACACGGGCCCGGCGCTGGGCGTCGTCAGCGTCTTCAAGCGCATGATCACCAACCCGGTGATCCTCATCATCCTCAGCGTCGAGTTCTGCAGCGGCTTCCTGCGCAACGCCATCATGCAGTGGGGCCGCAAGTACGCGGTGCAGACCGGGCTCGCCGACGGCTCGTTCATCTTCGGCAACTGGGGCCTGGTGCTCTGCATCGCCGGCATCCTCGGCGGCATGTTCGCCGGGGTCATCTCCGACCGCATCTTCGGCTCGCGGCGCGGCCCGGTCTCGGCGGTGCTCTACGGCGGGATGCTGGTCGGGGCGATCATCACGGCCTTCCTGCTCGGCTCGCCCGCGCTCGGCTGGCTGGTCGCGTTCATGTCCCTGTGCGTCATCGGAGTCCACGGCATGCTCTCGGGCACCGCGAGCATGGACTTTGGCGGCAAGAAGAACGCGGGGGTCGCCGTGGGCATCATCGACGGCGCGGTCTACGTGGGCACCGCGGCCCAGTCGGTGCTCTTGGGCCGCATCCTCCCGCGCGGCGAGTTGGCCGCCGACCCGGCCAACTGGACCAACTGGCCCATCGCGATGATCCCCGTCGCCCTGGTCGGCTTCGTGCTGACGACCCGGATCTGGAACGCGACGGCCAAGCGCGCCGCGCCCGCGCCCAAGCCGGTCGAGCCGGCGCTCGAGCCCAAGGCAGGCTGAGCCCGACCCGTCGGCTCGCCTGGTTTCGAGCCATCGAGAAGGCCCTCGCGGGATCGTCTCGCGGGGGCCTGTCTGTTATCTCTTGGCCGCTTTCAAGAGGGTTATCGAATGTCCACCCCCGCCCACCTCTTCAAGACCGCCCGCCGCCAGATGCGCAAGATCCGCGAGCGCGGGCCGCAGACCGACACCGAGCGTCGCCTGCTCTCCTCAGCCGACCGGCAACGTGAGCAAGGCCTGGGCTGGCGCTACGACGGTTTCTCGGGCATCGCGACGCTCGAGCTGCTGCGCATGCTCGCCCAGTTCTCGGTGGTCAACGACGAGGAGTCGTTCAAGGTCGAGGCGCTCGAGGCGGGCTCGCCCACCGAGCTCGCCTCGCGCTGGGAGAAGTGGTCGACGGCCGAGGGGCGCTGGAAGGACCTGCCGACCCTCGGCGCGCGCGAATTGTGGCGCCGGCTGCTGCCACACGAGCTGCGCGCCGAAGTGGTCGCCGACGAGATCGACGAGCTGCTCGAGGAGGCCGAGGTCACGCCGCGGCGGGCCGAGCTGTGGCTGGCGGCCGCGCGGCGGCTGGTCGAGACTTGCCTTCGCGACGGCCAGGCCGAGCGCGACTTCTTCCAGCGGGTCGTGCGCGAGTCGGGCAGCGACCTCGCTGGCTGGATGATCGAGATGCCCGCGGTGCTGCTCGGCACGCCGGACGCCGAACAGGCGCCTTCGCTCTGCGAGAGGTTCGCCGAGCTGATCGACGCCAAATCGATCCTCGCCGAGCGCGCCGAAATCCTCGCCCGCCTCGGGCGCCGCGAAGAGGCGGTGGCCCAGATCGAGTCGCTGCTGCAGGCGCACCCGAACGAGCCGGTCGTGCTCCTGAAGGCCGGGGGCACCTACGAGGCGCTCGGCGACGCGGGCAAGGCGCAGCTTTATCTGCGCTTCTACACCGAGGTGATGCAGAACCCGCACTCGGCCGCGAGCATCGCCGCGGCGAGCAAGGTGGGCGTGCCGCTACCGCCTCGGCTGCACGCGCCGGGCGCGAACGAGAAGTGCCCCTGCGGCAGCGGCAAGAAGTACAAGCGCTGCCACGGGCTCGCCTCCTGAGGACCTGTCGAAGAATCCTAGCGATAACCGGTCCGCCCGAGCCCCTCGACTTGGCTCGAGGTGACCGGAGGCGGCGAGCCGAGGTGAGGGTGATTTCGCGACAGATCTTGACGCCGTAGCCGGCACTCTCGCGCCGAGACGAGAAGCCGGCTGCGCCCCGCCCAGCGTCGTCCACATCTCCTCTGTCGCGCGCGCCATCGACCGCCCGGGCCGCCACAATTGGCGCGCCCATCGCGGGTGCTAAGCTGGAACCGTCCTCTCGAACCAGCGAGCTGGCGAGGCCATGAAGCTCCATACCGGCGGCAGCTACAGCTTCAGCCCCATCGATGGCGACCGCGACGCCCAGGCGGCCTCCTTCGTCTTCGAGGCGACGAGCGCGGTCGAGGTCGAGAAGCTGCTCGAGGCGATGTACGTCGAGCCGTCGCTGCGCCTGGTCGATGGACGCCTCGCCTACTGCATCACCCTGCCCGACCGCGATCCGACCCCCTGGTCCATCCCGATAAAGCCCGACGATATCGGGCGGATAGCCGCCGGCGCCTTGCGGACCAGCACCCTCCCGACCCTCATCCGCTGTGGCGAGACGGATTTCGATCTTCACGAGTTCGTCCGCCACCTCGAGCACGACTGGAGCGGCAGGGTCGCGCGCGCGCTGGCCAGCTTCGGCCGGGGCGAGCTCGAGCAGGCGATGGAGCTGTTGCACGCGGTGACCGCCGACAACCCGCTCGGCGTGCCCTCGGCGCACCACGTGCTCGGCCGGTGTTACCGCACGCTCGAGCGCCCGCCCGAGGCCATCGTCCACTACCTGCGCTCGGTGCGCGCCTCGACCGACGGCGACGCCAACCTGCTGCCCTACGCGGCCGGACCGCTCTCGGACATGGGCGTGGCCTTCAAGCGGCTGGGCGAGGTGAAGAAGGCGATCCACTGCTTCATACACTCGCTCCACCTGCGCCCGAACCACCCCGAGGCGCTGCTGACGTTCTTCTCCCTGTTTCCCAACGACGAGAGCCTGGTGCTCTTCGGCGCGGCGAGGGCGCTGGCGATAGGGAGCCGCAACGACATGGTCGGCCACTACCTGCTCAACTACGCGAGCGCCCGCGAGCGCGACCTCGCCGTGCTGCTGGCGATGGCGAAAGCGATGTCGCGCGAGATGGACCTGAGCGACTGGCCGTTCCGCAGCCCGCGGTTCGGCAGGCTCGAGGCTTTCGAGAGAGGCCTGTTCGGCGACGGGGAGGACGGCGCCCCGCCGCCGCCCAGCGCGCTCAACTGAAGAGGTTGCCGGCTTCTGCCCGGACAGCGCTCAACCTCCGACGAGCCAGCGCAGCGGGTTGACCCCGAGCTCCGAGGGCAGAGCGGCGCGCACGATGCGCCGCGGGGCCTGCTCGGGCAGGGCGAGGTTGGCGAGCGCGCCCGGGTTGGGGCCGGTGGCGAGGATCACGGGCGGCTGCAGCAGCTTGGCGGGCTCGGAGGGGACGCCGGCGACGACGGCGGCTTCGCCGGTCGCGAGCTGCACGACCGAGCCGATGGGAAAGAAGCCCATCGTTCGGGCGAAGACCGCGAAGAGGCGCGGGTCGTGCCTGCGGCCCGCTTCGGCGCCGAGGACGCGGATCGCCTCGTCCAACGTGAGCGGGGCACGCGCCTCAGAGCCGGCGACGAGATCCTCGAACGCGGAGACGAGTCGAATCAGCCGCGAGACCACGTGCGGCGAATCAGAGAGACCCGCGCCGGCCTCGGCCATCGCGACGAGCCGTTCGGCGAGCTCCTCGCCCTGCCCTTGGACCTGGACCAGCAGCTTGATGGAGCGCCGCTTGTCACTCGAGGGCTGTGGCAACACCCGCTCGAGCGGGTGAAGCGCCGCGGCGCTCGCCAACGAGAGCAACCTCGGGCGCTCGAGCCCGAGGCGCTTGCCGACGAGCCCGACGAGCACGGCGCAGTTGACCGCATGCGACCAAGCGGAGGGCTTCTCGCGCGTCAGTCCGAGGGCGGCGAGGAGCACCGGCTCGAGCGAGGGCGCGAGGTCGAGCAGCGGCACGAGCGCCGAGCGAAGGCGCGCGAGGTTGGGCGCGAGCCCCTTGGCAAAGCCGTTGAGGACCTCGCTCATGCGCACACAGGCGAGGGCGTAGTTGCTTACGACCCGCTCGCGCTCGCGCCGGGCAGCCAGGGCGCGCTCGTCGGGCAGCTCGCGAAGCTGCACCGTCTCCCACCGGTGCTCGCCGGCGGCGCTGGTGCCCGTCATCCGGCCCTGGAAATGCTTGAGCAACACGCGCATCGCCTGCTTGTCGACGCCCCTTTGCAGCAGCAGCTCGTGGACGGCCAGGCGCTCGAAGGCGAACTCGAGGAACGGATAGAGCTCGGCCATCGCCGTGTCCCGAGCAACGAGCGCGTTGTTGACGTAGAAGCCGTCGTGGCGCCGCTGCAGCGAGGCGACCGCGTCCTGATCGAGGAAGACCTTGGCGGCCGAGAGCATCCCGTCGAGCGGGGCGGCGAGGGCCGCGTTGCCCAAGTCGTACATCATCGCGGTCTTGAGCAGCAGGAACGCCGCGCGGACGAGCGCCCGCGCCGGCTCGCGATCGTCGTCAGTGGTGCGCAGCAGCGTGCCGACGTCTTCCTCGCGCTTGACCGGTTCGGGCTCCTTGCGCACACCCATGATCTGGAAGCCGCCGAGCTGGCGACCACCGCTGGAAGGCTGGCTCATGGCGTCTGGCTCCCGGCGACTTCATCGATCCTGTTGAGGGCCTCGAGGCAGGCGTCCTTGAGGCCGGGCGAGGCACGGCCCGCGAGCCCCTCGAGGGCGCGCCGGCTGTGGACATCGCCGAGCCGGCCGAGCGTAAGCGCCGCCGCCGCGCGGGTCTCGTCGAAGGCGAGGCCGCCGCGAAGGCTCTTCTGCGAGAAGAGTTGCCGCGCGGCGCCCAGGCCACGCTCCGGGTCGAGGGTGGCGAGAGCCGAGAGCAAAGCCTTCTTCTCCTCGATCGGCAGGGTCTTGAAGCCCGCCTCCTGAAGCAGGGCCTCGACGGCCGCGGCGGCACCCGGGGTCTTCTCGCGACAGGCGTATTCGAGCGCGGCCGCGCGCAGGGCCAGATCGTTCGCGCCGATGGCGGCGAGCGCACGTCGGGGCGAGAAGACCGTCGGTTCCGGGGCGAGGCGCGCTCCCTCGGCGGCAACCTCGGGCACCGCGTGGTGCGCGGCCGCGTCATATAGATCGATAGCCACGGCGCCGCCGACCTGGGACGCGCGAGCGATGACCTCGAGCGCCGCCTCGGCGGGCAGCGTGGTGAGCGTGTCGGTCAGCGTGACCAGGGCCTGCTCCAGATAATCGGCGGTGGCGTCGAGAGCCGCGCCGCGCGCTTCGGTCGGCAGCCGGGCGAGCGCGCCGACGATGGCCGGGAGGGCGGCCACCCCGAGCCTGCGCAACAGCGCGGTGGCCTCCGCGGGCCGCGCCCGGCCCTGTTCGAGCGCGACGAGCGCCTTGCGCGCGATCTCCTCGAGCCTCGACCCGAGCAGGCGGGTCGCGCCTTCGGGGCCGAGCGGCGTCTGCCCGAGCTGTTCGAGCAGCCGGCAGAGCTGGCCGAGCTCTCCGGAGCCGACGAGCCTCTCGAGGACCGGCAGCACGAGCTGAGCCCCGAGCTCCGGGTCCGGGCGGGCCGGGTCGAGTGCATAGCCGAGAGCGCGCACGGTGAGGTCGCGCTGGGACATCAGCTCGCTGCGGATGGCCTGCAGGTCCTCGGAGGTCAGCTTCAGCCTCTCCCAGGGCGGTCCCGGGACGGCGGTCAGCTCGGCGAGGCCGTCGCGGGCGAGATCGGCGAGCCCCGGCGGCTTGCGCGCGACCGGATCGACCGACTTGGCCTTGCCCCTCTCGACGATCTTGAGCGCGGCGCGCAGCCAGGCCGCCGTCGCCGCGTCGTCGGGGTCGGCGCGGTCGATGGCCGAGGCCGAGCTCCACTTCAGGTGCGGCAGCGGCGTGGCCCAGAGCTGCGTGAGCAGCTCGTCCTCGTCCCCCGCGTTCTTGACCAGCACGGTGAAGAAGCGGTCGAGCTCGTCGCGCTCGAAGCCCGGCTCGAACCGCAGCTTGGTCACCCCGGCGAGGCCGAGCGCGTGGGCGAAGTTCTTGTCTGCGCCCCCGGCGCCGCGCAGCAGCTTCTCGCCCTCGAAGAAGACGGTCTGGGTCGTCAGCACGACCTCGAGACTCTGGTGGGCGGCGAGGAAGCCGGCGAGCTTCTGATGGAGATCGCCGGCGAAGGCGGCGGCGTTCGCGTGCCCGGCGCCATAGAGCTTGAAGCCCTTGAGCAGCTTGTCGCCGCACCGCCAGATCTCGCGGACGGCTTCGATGGGGTTGTCCCGCGGGCTCTGCACCTCCGACATCGACGCTCACCTCCACCAGAAACCGAGACGATCTCGAGCCGCTCGCGCGCGGGGCACCTTGGGGGTGCGTCCGACCACGAGCGCGACGGCCTGAGTCGGACAGCGGCCATACCGAGAGTCGCGGCAAATGTCCAACCGGCCGCCCGCGTCGCCAGGGCCGGCCCCTGGGGCGGCGCAGGCTGAAAGGCTCGAGGCTCCGCGAAGGGACACGGCCCGCCTCGGCGCACGCCCCGACGCGGGCGCGCGGAGCGGGATGCCCCGGCGCTCGGTCTCCTCAGCCGATCACTGGGCGGCGGATTGCGCCCGAGAGCGCCCCGAACCGACGGCGAAGCTCGCCTTGCCCGAGTTCGCTCAAACGACCGAACGGCCAGCCACCCATCGACGGAGGCGCGGCTCGGCCGAGGCTTTCGCGTCAGCGGCAGCGCTCTAGTCAGAAGGTCTGGGGGGAAAGGCGCCCAACGACCCGCGCGCGCGTCGAAGGCAGGCTTGAAGGCAAGCCGGCGGACGGTCAGGAGGCGAACTGTTCTTAGGGGAGGAAACCCGGGGCGGCGGTCCGGCTGCGGACCCGGGCCCAGTTCAACCGTCCGAGCGGTTCAGGGCCGGCACCCGCAGATGCCCCCAACGCACCCGAAATTCGGATTCGGCGGCGTGCACCCGGCTGCATAGTTCTTCGTCGGCGGCTGGACGACCGCGCAACACCGAACCATGTTGCCAGGAACCGGCCCCGAGCCCGGACAGACGATGTCGCCAGGATTGCCCTTGTCCATGCACCGCACTTGCGAGAGCTGGTTTTCGAGCATCCTTGCCAGCTCTCGCGGAACACTCGTGGAGACGACGAACATGCAAGGCGCGCCGGAAGGGTTCGCGGCCCCCATGTTGCGCCAGACGCACGGTTCGTAGTCCTCCTCCCAGGGATTGGTGAGCATCTTGCCACTGCCACTGGCATTCAGATCTTCGGCAACGAAGCCGCCACCCGTGAGTTCAATTCGAAACCCGCCCCGGTCCCATTGCTGATTTTGCCCATTCGGATCGCAATTGAGGCCGCACACGGCGTCTCCGCCGGGGTTGCCTGGCCACCTTCCGTTGTTGGCGACGCGAAAAGCGCGCGCCGCGTCGATGATGACCATCATCTCCGCCGCGGTCTTCTCGGCCATCTTGTTTCGCTGCATCTCGACGACATCCGGCAAGACGACCGCGGCCAGAATCGCGGCGACTCCGAGCACTATCCCCATCTCGAGCAAGGTGAATCCTTGCGGCTTCAGCGACTGCCTACTCGTGCGTCTTGTCGGCATGGTTTCCTCAAGCAATCTCCAACCCGGGGAGCCGCTAAGGCGTGGGGCTGCACTCGAAGCGATCAGCGGGGGGGGGAACGAACCGCAGGAAGGGTCTCTCGCAGCCATCGAGGCTGGCCTGGGGCGGGAGACCGCAGCATCCGAATTCCACTCCGGCGTCCAGCCCCGGGGGCGCCACATGGGCGCAGCAGGTGACGAAGTCGGCCGCCGGCGCGACAGCGCCACAGGCCCCCCCGCAACGTCCCTGCGGGACGAGCGAGAGAAACGCCTGTTGGAGCTCGGTGGGGACGAGCGTAGAGATCCGGAGCAAGCAGACCGCCGGCGCCGGAGCGAGCGGCTGCCTCTGGATGATATCGATGAGATATCGATGATCCCAAGGGTTCGCGTAGATGCTCGCCTCACCTTGAGGATCGAAAGGGACGTAACCCTGATTGGCGACCACGTTCTTGTACGTGGCGTGGATCTGCTCACTCACCGGAACAGGGTTGCAGCCCCATTGGGCCTCGCCCGGCCACCCGCCATTTTGCTTGTGGAAGGCGCGCGCGGCGTCAGCGTGGACCGTGACATCGAGAAGTATCCGCTGGATCATCTTCTCGCGTTCGGTTTCGATAACCTCGGGCATGACCGCCGCAGCGAGGATCGCGCCAACGGCGAGCACGATCCCAAGCTGCAAGAGCGTGAAGCCGGACCGACGGTTCGTCCGCTTCGACATCTGGATGCCCATCACGAGCTCCGAAAAAGACCGCTAGAAGTTGATCGACGTGTCGAACCAGGTCGGCTGAATCGAATAGGCGGCCTCGTTGCGCTTCCAAAAGGCCGGCGTCACCGCCGCCGAGACACAAAAAGCCTGCTCGCCGTCGATCCTCGGATTTGGACAAGCGCGCTGGGGATTGCAGGGACGCCCCGAGAGCTCACGAGCGCTCTCCGGCACACAGGTGCGCGCCTCGGCGCGGTTTTCGAAAAGGCAGATCTCGTAGGAGACGCAATACGGGTTGTAGCCGCCGTTTGGCGGGGTGTCGGTCAGCAGTTGAGTGAGGACCGGGCTCGCGCTGAAGCGCTGCCCACCCATCTTCGCGGTCGCGGCAGGCGCACAGTTGTTGTTCGGCTGATTGCCCGCGATGTCGAAGCAGACGGACTGATTTGGCCCAAGGTTCCAAGCAGCGGCGTCGAAGGTCGCAATACCCAGATTCCGTTGGACCCCGCGCAGGTGGGCACTCGCGCCAATTTGCGCAAACGACTGCAGCTCGATGCCGATCCGCTCGTTCTTCGCGTTCTTGATCTGGCCGGCTCCGAGCACCGCGACGGCCGTCAGCAGCACCGAAGCGACGCCCAGGACGACGCCGACCTCGAGGAGCGAGAACCCCCGCGCCGGACTGGCGCCCCGCCGGCTCATCGGACCACGACCTCCAAGCTCGCACCGCCGTTGCATCTCGCGGCGAGGGCGCTGCCTCTTTGATTTGGATCGAAGAGGGTCGCCAAGTCCCTGCACGTCACGCCGTTGTCGTCGGCCCCGATAGGCACCCGGATCAAGACGCAGGCGAAGCCCGCGCACTTCCTGCACCGGTCGCCTCCACTCCCTCCACCGATGGCGTTGCATTGGGCCCCGGCGTCGGCGAAGACCTGGATTCCCGTCGCCCCGGCCGTCTGCTCCCACGGCGTCCTGGTTTCCATGGGAAGAAAGCCCTGTGCGAGCAGCTTCTGAAAGAGTTCTTCGGTTTCCCTGCCTCGGCTCGCGTAGGCGATGCCGTTGAAGTAGCGCATCGAATAGCTCTGAGACGCCTTGCGGATCGCCTGAACGAGGTCGGCGCAGGACTGCTGCCTGGCTGCACGCAGGTAGCCGACCGAGCCGATCACCACCGTGCCGAGCACCGCGATCACGGCGATGACGATCCCCAGCTCGATGAGCGAAAAGCCGCTCGGACGAGAACGCCGCAGGAGCGGACGACCGAAGGTTGATTTCATGGCGGCCAGAGTAGCACGGCCTCGCCCTCTCCGCGAAACCGCCCGAGTCGCGGGCCCACGAGGCAGCGGCCGAGCGCCCCGGGCACCGCCGCCGCGCCGCCCGTGCCTCCCGGCCCCCCCGACGGCCTCATGGCCGGAATACCTGCCCGAGGGCCCGCGGCTCCTCATTCCCGGCCGGCGCAGGCTCGATGCGCGACGCGCTCTGCGCAGAATGCAATGTCGAACGGCCGCTCGCCGCGGCCAGCCAACGCCGTGCGTCCGGCCCCGAGCGCCCCTTTGGTATCCTCCGGCGCCCCTCGTTTATGATGCCGTCCAATCCCGAGGCCTCCGGCGCTGATCGTGGGCTTCCACCGCGGCCCGCCGTTGGGCTATGATAGCCGCCACCTCGGGGGACTCCTCCCGTCTGGGAAACCAAGGAGCACACGAAAAATGAACCCATTTGTCGCCCGTCGTAGTCGGCATGCGCACGGCTTCAGCCTCATCGAGCTTGGCATCGTCATCGCGGTCATCGCGGTCTTGGCTTCGGTCGTGATCTTCGGACGCGGCTTCATCGTCGCCGGCCGGGTCTCCAAAATCGTCGAGGCTTGCGGCACCATTCGGAAGGCCTCTTCGACCTACGCCGGCCTCACTGGTGGAACCATTGTCACCGCCGTCCCAGCGACTCAGGGACTGCAGACGCTGCGGCAACGACAACTGCTTCCGCCCGCCCCCGCGGGGCAGGCCGAGGCTGCGCCTTGGTGCGTCGCTGCCTGCCCTTCGGACGGGAGTGCGGGCACCGCTGACGACTTCTCGATCATGCAACTTGGCCTCGAGCAAGTCGCCGGACAGAATAACGTCGGCCGACAGAACGCGGTCCTCATCCGGGTCCACACCTCGGGGCCGGCCCAGGCTCAAGACGTCTACAACTCGGTTCTGCAGGACCCGAGCTACATCCAGATAGGGGCTGACAGGATCATCGGCGGCCAGACGTGCGCGATGAAAAAGGAACCAACCACTGAAGACGTGAACCTCTGTTTCTTCCTGTAGTACTCGAAGGAACTCGCCCGGCGGGCTGGCTTCGCTTCAGCGATAGGGGAGCCAGCTCGTCGCGGCGGACAAAACTCGAAGTCCAGAGCCCCGGGGCTTCGCCAAGACGAAGGGTGCCGCCATGAAGGTCACTCGCCTGTTCTGCCTGGTCGCCGCGCTGTTTCTCACCGGTTGCCTCTCCGAGGCCCCTTCACCGGAAAGCAAGGTGACCGAGGCACCCGCGGCGGTCGAAGACTCATCGACCGAAGGCTGCCGCAACGACCGCGACTGTGGACCCGGACGGCACTGCTGCGGCGGCGAGTGCCTCTACGTCGAGTGCTGCGGCAACGAGGACTGCTCCGGGCGCGTCTGCGCCGATGGCCGCTGCGAGCCCTGCGAGCAGGCCGAGGACTGCGGCGCGGGCAAGGTCTGCTGCAGCGGCCTCTGCCAGGACGGCGGTTGCTGCTCGAGCGCCGACTGCGCTCAGGGCCAAGTCTGTCTCGGCAACACCTGTCAAGACTGCAGCTACGACGGCGAATGTGGCGAAGGCGAGAAATGCTGCGAAGGGGCCTGTGTCGCGGGCACCTGCTGCTCGAGCGGGGACTGCGGCAGCGCGCTCTGCGAGAACAACCAATGCCTCGCCTGCGCTGAAGACGCGCAGTGCGGCGAAGGCCAAGAGTGCTGCGACGGCGCCTGCGTGGCCGAGGGGGCCTGCCTGCTGCAAGGAGAGATGACGACCCGCAGCACCTGCACCCCGGCTTGTGGCGGGAAGACCCCGCTCTGCTGCAATGGCTCCTGCGTCAACGGGCAATGCTGCTCGAACGCCGACTGCCAAGCCTTCCCCTCCACCCCGACCTGCATCAACTACGTCTGCCAGAAGTGCACGGGCGACATTCAGTGCGCGAGCGGCCAGAAGTGCTGCGGCGGCGCCTGCATTGCCGCCGAGTGCTGCCCGGGCCAGGTCTGCAGCAACGGGCAGGCCTGCCTCAGCAACAAGTGCTCTGCCTGCACCAAGGACACCGACTGCGGCCGCACGGGCTACCGCTGCTGCAATGGAAGCTGCGTTCAGGGCACCTGCTGCAGCAACGCCGACTGCGGCAGCGGAGGCCAGCTCTGCGTGGCCGGCAAGTGCTCGGCCTGCTCCTACGACATCCAGTGCGGCAGGGGCAAACGCTGTTGCGGGGGCGCGTGCATCGCCTTGACGGCGTGCTGCTCGAACTCCGACTGCTCGAACGGCCAGGTCTGCTCCCTCGACAGCCGCACCTGTGTCGCCTGCGCGCAAGACTCCCAGTGCGCGAGCGGCCAGAAGTGCTGCGGCGGCACGTGCAAATCGGCGACCTGCTGTAACGATCAAGACTGCCAAGCGAAGTACCCGGGGTACATCTGTGGAGCGGGCGGCACCTGCCAGCCCTGCACCAACGACTTGCAGTGTGGCGGCAAGGGCCGCTGCTGCAGCGGCAGCTGCGTCAGCGGCGCGACCTGCTGCGCCGATTCGGACTGCGCCGCCGGTCAGCAGTGCATCAACGGCGGCTGCGGCTCGTGCCAGACCGACCCGGCAAACCCCAAAGACATCACCGGCACCTGCCCGCGCGGCCACGTTTGCTGTGGCGCCGACGGCCAGAAGAGCTGTCGGCCGGGCACCTGCTGCAGCACGAGCGACTGCGCCACCACGGGCTCATCGACCACGTTGGTCTGCACCGGCAACTCCTGCGGCGCCTGCGACGACAGCGAAAAACCAGACCCGGAGCGCGCATGCCCGGCGGGCAGCAAGTGCTGCAAGGGCGTCTGCACCCCCGGCGACTGCTGCGACCACGATGACTGTGGCTGTGGCGCGGGCCGCTGTGGCCTCGACGTCGCGGGCACCCGTCTCGTCTGCAATTCCTGCAAGGAAGACGGCGACTGTGGCGGCGGCATGCAGTGCTGCCCCTCGGTCGACAATGCGAGCCCGACCAAGGTTTGCAAGGCGTTTTGCGAGACCACCAAGCAGTACGAAAGCGCCGAAGAATTCGATTCGGGCCGATACACGAACACTCAGCAAGGCACCTATCACCCGGCCGACTCCGATTGTGCCCAACCGGGATTCGTCTGCGTGGCTCCCCACGTCCCCGCGTCGACTCTGGGGTCTTGGAACGTCGTCTACGATTCGCAGATCGTGGCGACCTCGACCGCCCAGCCCTTCTGGAAGCGGGTCAACCTGAGGGCGAAGATCCCCGCCTCGGCGACCATCGAAGCGCGCGTGCGCGTGGGCAAGGACGCTGCCTTCACCGGTTCGAAGGGCTGGTCCGATTGGTCCTTCGTCGTCCCCAATGGCACCGGCTATGCCGACTACAGCCTCGACTTCTCCTTCGTCCCCAAGGTCAACGACGCCGCCCTCCGCCGGTTCATCGAGGTCGAGGTGCGCATGAAGAAGACGCTCAACGGCCAGCAGACCCCGGTCCTGCAGCGGCTCCAGATCGACTGGTCGCCCGACGACCCGCTCGGCCCGTGCACGCCTTGTCCGGCGGGCTCCTACCGATGTGGCGCGGGCTCGTGCTGCCCCTGCAAGACCTGCGCGTCCGAGGGCCGCACCTGCGGGGATCTCGACACCCGCTGCGGAGGGTCGCTCGACTGCGGTTCGTGCCCGGAGGTGGCCCACGGCTACAACGTTTGCTCGCAGGCCGGCCACTGTGAATTGCTCTGCCACCCGGGCTACCACAAGGTCGGCAACTGCTGTGCGGCGGACAACTGCCAGACCCTCGGCAAGAACTGCGGAGACTGGCCCGACGGCTGCGGCGGGACCTTGAGCTGCGGCGCCCTCTCCACCTGCCCGCAGCCGCCCAACAGCACGCGCTTCTGCAACCAAGGACGGTGCGACTTCACTTGCCACGACTGCTACGTCAAGAGCCGCAACCAATGCCCCCACTTCGATGAGACCTTCACCGTCAAAGTCTCACCGTCGGTTCACAGCATCTACGTGAAACCCGCGGGCGTCACCAAGCCGCTTTACTACACGGCGGGCTCGGTCTCCGCCCAAGCGACGAGCTCCGGGCATGCCAACGGCTCGATGACCAACCCGATCACCTACTCGCTGGTGAACCAGCCGTCCTGGCTCTCGGTCAACCCCACGACCGGGCTCATCCAGGGCACTCCCACCAACAACTCGAGCCACCCGGGGACCTACAACGTGACCGTCAGGGCCACGACCCGCTGCGGCTCGATCGCCAGCGCTTCGTTGACCGTCACCGTTTTGCGAAACCAGTGGTGCGGCGACGGCGTGGTCAGCGCCAGCCACGGCGAGATCTGCGACACGCAGCCGAAGGTCTGCTACTCCGAGCTCATCGAAGGGCTTCCGTCCTACTGCACCGGGCAGTCGGGGACCCAGGGCGAACAGGCGTGCATCAACGAGTGCAAGGGGTGGGGCGTCTGCTCGGCTCCGCCGCCAGACGCGGTGTCGAACAGTTCCACGGCCTGCAGCACCACCAGCCCGCCGATGAACGACTTCTTCTGTTGCGCGCTCACCAGTTGCACGCGGGACCAATGCAGTTGCTGCGGAAGAAGCCAAGGCGCGCCGACTCCCGGCGGATACTCGAGCCAGGCCACGATGCCTCCGTGCGGCGGGACGAACCAAAGCTGCCGAATGACTCGGAGCAACACCAACCCGAGAAACTGGATCATCAGCACCATCCACACCACCGCCTACTTCAAGTGTTGGCGCTGACCTAAGGGATGCGACCTTCGCCGCTGCGGAGCGCGGACAGCCGTGCTCTGCAGCGGCGACGGCCCGTTTGCCCGGGCAGTCAAGGCGGGGCTTGCACGGGTACTCTCGACGCGGCGCAGGCGCTCCGAAGGCGAAAACCCTCTCACCACAAGACGACACGGCGATTCCATGCGAATGATGACACGGCTCCTTTGCTTCGCTCTGGTTTGTGCGGGAACGTTGACCGGCTGCAGCGAGCCGCCCCCCTCGTCCGAAGACGCCTCGGTGCCGTGCCTGCGGTCGCGCATGTGCGGCGATTCCTGCTGTGAGAAGGGACAGGTGTGCGTCTCCGAGACCTGCTGCACGCCGACGCCTTGCGAGGGCCGGGCCTGTGGCAGCGACGGATGCGGCACCTCCTGCGGAGCCTGCCCGAGTGGTCAAGCGTGCGACGAGGCGGCCGGCGTCTGCCTGCCTTGCGTCCGGGAGACGAAGGACGAGTTCTGTTCGCGCCTCGCCGGGGCCGGAAAGGTCTGCGGAGAAATCGCCGACAAGGACAACTGCAGCGGCGAGCGCCGGGCCGAGGATTGCGGCGACTGCCTGGAGGGCAAGGCCTGCTCTTCGGAAAACAAGTGCGTCGAGGCCTGTGAGCCAGAGACTCGCGAGGCGTTCTGCGCGCGCTTGGCCGCGGCCGGCAAGGTCTGCGGAGAGGTCGCCGAGCTCGACAACTGCACCGGCCTTTCCCGCCGCGAAGAGTGCGGCGACTGCCCCGCGGACCACGAGTGCACGCAGATCAACACCTGTGTTCCCACGAGTTGCGAGCCCGAGTCCAAGGCCCAGTTCTGCTCCCGCCTCCAGAAAGAATGCGGGTCGGTGATCGCTCTGGACAACTGCGAAGCCCAGCGCGAGGAAGACTGCGGCATCTGCTTCTCGGGCACCTGCGAGGACAACCTCTGCGTCAGCTGCGTCTACGAGGAACCACAGGACTTCTGCCAGAGAATGGCGACTTTCGAGAACAAGGAGTGCGGCGTCGTCGTGGGCCAGGACCACTGCGGCAACGACCGGTCCGAGGACTGCGGCACCGGCAACTGCGCGGCCGAAGAGGTCTGCGACCACCGCACGAACCGCTGCGGCGTGTGCACTCAAGAGAGCGAAACCGAGTTCTGCGCTCGCATGGCCGCAGCCGGCAAGGTGTGCGGACTGGTCACCGGCGATGACAACTGCACCGGGCTCGATCGGCTCGTCTACTGCAGGTACCACTGCGCCAACGGAGCGGTCTGCCAGAACAATCAGTGCGTCGGCGCCGCGGGCGACTGCAACGATCCGGTCGTCCTGCAGCCGGCGCAGTACAACCCGAACCGCTTCTTGGCTCGCGGCGACACCAGCCTCGGCGCCTCGACGCTCCAGGGCACGTGCGCGGCCGACTCCTCGGGCAAGGAGCTCGTCTATCGAATCGCCGTCGGCGGCACTGAACCTCGAAGGCTCGTCGCTTCGGTCGTGGCGGTCTTCTCACCGGTGCTCTACCTGAGGAGCGCCTGCGACGGCCCGGCCGACCAGACCTGCCGCGCCGGGTCCGAGGTGCGCTCGTCGATTCGCGCAGTGGTCGCTCCCGGCAACTACTATCTGGTCGTCGACGGGGCGAGCGGCGCGGAGGGTACCTTCGACCTCGAGGTCGAGCTCGGCCCGGTCGATCCCGTCCCCGCCAACGACACCTGCGCCACCGCCCAGGACTTGGGCGCCTTCACCGCGTGGGAGCCCGGCGACTACCACTTCGGCGACTTCCGCGTGGAGGTCGCCGGGGCGACCACCGCGGGGGCCAACGACGACACCGCCGGAAGCTGCAGCCCCTCGGTCGGCGCCGGTGAGCCCGGCGACCCGGAGGTGGTCTACAAGTTCAACGTCCCCGCGGGCCAGACCGCCGACGTCGAGGTCACCGTGGCGCCGGTGCTCGACGCCGTCGGGCTGTGGCCGGTGGCCTACCTGCGCCGCGACTGCGCCGACGCGTCGAGCGCGAGCGAGGTCGGGTGCGCGGTGATGAACCCGGACAACATCATCCTGTTCTCGGCGAACCAGCTCGCGGCAGGCGACTACTTCGTCGTCGTCGACGGTGCCGCCGGCACCGCGGGCGCCTTCGACCTCTCCATCGTCGCTCGGACCTCCGAATAGTTGGCCGTCGACACTCGAGCCACTCTGCCGGCAGATGCCAGCCGCTCCCTACCGAGCCCCAAGGCGCTCTCCACATCCCCAGAGCCATCCCGGCCACTACCGGGCCCGCTCTCGCCTCGCGCCCCAGGGTTTCTCCGGTCTACCGGGCACGATGCCGTCGGTCGGCCCGTCGCCTTGCCCTGCGCGCCCAGCGGCTTTTTTCGCCGCTGGGCCGTTTCGCCGCCGCACGAACGTGAGGTCAGCTTCATGAAGTGCACTCGATCGCTTCTGTTGGTCCTCCTCGCTCTGGGAATCGCCGGCTGCCCCGCGGATCCCAAGCCCCCCCCAGAGCCCGAGGAGTGCGTGCCCGAGAACTGCCCGGCGGGCCAGGTGTGCGGGGTGCTCGGCTGCCGAGACTGCCGCAAGGACGGTGAATGCGGCGCCGGTGGGAGGTGCTGCGACGGCGCTTGCGTGGAGGGCAACTGCTGTGGCGCCTCCGATTGCGGCGAGGGAGAGCTCTGCCGCGACAACGTCTGCGCGCCCTGCTCCGCCGACAAAGAATGTGGCGAGGGCTCGGTCTGCTGCGACAAGAAGTGCACCGAAGGGGTTTGCTGCGACGGACCGATCTCCGCCGCCTGTGGCGGCAAGCGCTGTGCCGAGAATCAGTGCGCGCCCTGCAGCGCCGACGCCGACTGCGGTGACTCGGGCGTCAAGTGCTGCGACGGCATGTGCCACGTCGGCTCCTGCTGCGGAGACACCGACTGCCCCGACTCGAAGACCTGCGTCGACTACAGTTGCGACACCTGCAGAAATGACTCGGACTGCTCGGGCGAGAAGTGCTGCGCTGGACGTTGCCGCCCTGGAGCCGAGTGCTGCACCGGAGCCGACTGCGACGCGAGCGAGTCCTGCATCGTCGGCCAGTGCCGCCCCTGCATCCACGACGGGGAGTGCGGCGCTGGAGCGCTCTGCTGTGACGGCGCCTGTCGGGCCGGCACCTGTTGTGGCGACGGCGATTGCGATCCGGGGCAGAAGTGCTCCTCCGAGAACATCTGCGTCGGCTGCCAGAGCGATGGCGAGTGTGGCGAGGGAAAGAAGTGCTGCATCGGCCAGTGCCGCGCGGGCGACTGCTGCGACAGCGGCGACTGCCAGAGCGGCATGGAGTGCGTCGGCTTCGCCTGCGTCGGCTGTCAGGGCGACGGCGACTGCCCCGGCGGCCGCTGCTGCGACGGGCTCTGCAAGGCCGGCGCGGGATGCTGCGATGCGAGCGACTGCGCGCCTGGCCAGATTTGCGCCAACGGCACCTGCACGGGCTGCAGCGCCGCTGCGGACTGCGGCAACGGCAAGACCTGCTGCAACGGCGCCTGCGTCGAGGGCGACTGCTGCGCGACGGCCGATTGCGACTCGGGCGAGACCTGCGTGCTCAACCTCTGCAGCGAATGCACCCTCGACCAGCACTGTGGGGCCGGCGAGAAGTGCTGCCAGGGCGCCTGCGTGAGCGGCTCCTGCTGCAGCGCCGCAGACTGCGCCGCGGGGCAGACCTGCAACGGGAGCAACGCCTGCAGCGGCTGCAGCGGCGACGCCGATTGCGGTCCGAACGCCAAGTGCTGCAACCAAGCGTGCGTCCTCGGAGACTGCTGCGGGGACGGCGACTGCGGCCCGGAGGGCGAGTGCGCCAACAACAGTTGCACCGGGTGCGTCAGCGACGCGCAGTGCCCGGGCGGCAAGTGCTGCGGGGGCGGCTGCAGGCCCGGCGCGGTCTGCTGCCTCGACTCGGACTGCGGGGCCGGCAGAGCCTGCATCAACGGCCTGTGCCAGGGTTGCCGCTCGAGCGGCGATTGCCCGAACGGCCAGCTCTGCTGCGGCGCGTCCTGCTCGCCGGGCGAGTGCTGCGTCGACGGCGACTGCGAAGGCGGTCAGCTCTGCTTGGGCGGTCAGTGCCTCGGCTGCACCCGCGACGACCAGTGCGGCGCGGGCAAGCGCTGTTGCGGCGGCGCGTGCGCGACCGGCACCTGCTGCTCGAGCGCCGAGTGCACCGCGGGCGAGCAGGCCTGCATCGACAACCAGTGCGCTGCCTGCACGGCGGACGGCCAGTGCGGTGAGGGGATGCGGTGCTGCAACGGCGCCTGCAAGGCGGGCGACTGCTGCGTCGCCGCCGACTGCGGCGAGGGTGGCGTGTGCACCAACAATAGCTGCGCGGCTTGCGGCGAGCACGGCGACTGCGCGCCCGGGCAGCTCTGCTGCGCCGAAGGCTGCAAGGCGGGTGTTTGCTGCCAGGACGCGGACTGTCCGACGGGCCAAGCCTGCTACGGCGGCCAGTGTCTCGGCTGTCAGGGCGACGCGCAGTGTCCCTCCGGCCAGCACTGCTGCGACGGCCTCTGCCAGAGCGCCGAGTGCTGCTCGCCGGCCGACTGTCCGGCGGGCGCGGCCTGCCGCGCCGGTGTCTGCAGCGACTGCCAGGTAGACCGGCAGTGCCCCGAGGGTTGGCGCTGCTGCGCCGGCATTTGCAGCCCGGCCGAGTGCTGCCGTGGCGACCAGTGCCCGAGCGGGCTTTGCGAAGACGGCGCCTGCGCCGCGTGCGTCTCGGACGAGGCCTGCGGGGCCGGCAAGATCTGCTGCAACGGCGCCTGCGTTTTGGGCGACTGCTGCAACGACCAGGACTGCCCCGCGGGGCTGTGCCGCGAGAATAGCTGCGGCAACTGCATGGCCGACGGCGACTGCGCGCCCGGGCAGCGCTGCTGCAACCACGCTTGCTACACCACCGAGTGCTGCACCGCCGACGACTGCCCCGGCGACGAGATCTGCGTCGCAGGCCGCTGCGGGACCTGCCAAGATCACGGTCAATGCGGGCCGGACAAGGTCTGCTGCGACGGCGCCTGTCGGGACGGCGCGTGCTGCGACGACCGGGACTGCGCCGCCGGCCAGGCTTGCGTGGGCGGCCAGTGCGGCCTGTGCTGGGCAAGCTCGCAGTGCGGCGTGGGCCAAGTGTGCTGCGACAACGCGTGCCTGGGCGGCGGCTGCTGCACCGAGGCGGAGTGCGCGGGGCTCGGTTGCGAAGGCCACCAGTGCCTGAGCTGCACCAGCGACTCCGACTGCGGGGCCGTCAACCGCTGCTGCGGCGGCACTTGCGCCATGGGCACCTGCTGCGGCGACTCGGACTGCGGCAGCGGCCAGGTCTGCTCGGCCAACTCCACCGGGCTGAGCGGGTGCGAGGCGTGTCTTGCGCACGAGGCCTGCGGACCGGGGAGCGTCTGCTGCGCGGGAAGCTGCCAGAGCGGCCAGTGCTGCAGCGACAGCGACTGCCCGCGCGGCAAGGTCTGCGACGAGGGCCAGTGCTCCGACTGCAACACCGACGCCGACTGCCAAAGGGGCCGCTGCTGCTCCGGACGCTGCGAGGCCGGCAGTTGCTGCTCCGACTCCGACTGCGCGGGCGAAGCCTGCACCGGCTTCAGTTGCGACGCCTGCACGAGCGACGCCCAGTGCCTCGCGGGCGAGCGCTGCTGCGGTGGCGGGTGCGTCGTGGCCGAGTGCTGCGCGAATGAGGACTGCGACCTCGGCCTGCCCGAGCGGCGCGCCTGTGTGCTGGGCCTCTGCCAGCCGTGCACCGCTTCGGATCAATGCGAAGCCGGGGCGGTCTGCTGCATGGGGCTGTGCAAGCAGGGCAGTTGTTGCAGTGGCGCCGAATGCCCGCTCGGCCAGATGTGCGGCATCGACAATAGCTGCGCTGGTTGCGAGAGCGACTACGACTGCGGCCCCGACGCCAAGTGCTGCGGCGGCGTCTGCGCCGCCGGCGACTGCTGCACCTCTGACGACTGCATGGGCCAGGCCTGTATCCATCACAGTTGCTCTCCGTGCACCGAGGACTCGCAGTGCGCGCAGCGCATGTTCTGCTGCGCCTCGGAGGGACGCTGCCTGGTGCAGGGCCTGAGCTGCGGCGGCAGCCGCCGCCAGCTCTCCTGCAGCGCGGACGCCGAGTGCGCCGACGGGACGAGGTGCTGCGGCGGGCAGTGCCTCGCCGTGCAGTGCTGTTCGGATGCCGACTGCGCCTCTGTGCCCGGGGCGCCCCGGTGCCTCGAGGGAGCCTGTCGGCCCCCGCCGGCTGTCCCGCCGTGCGAGGACTGCCTCTCCTGCGCGAGCGATGCCGACTGCGGACCCGACGCGCGCTGCTGCCAAGGCGCCTGCAAGCGCGTCGAGTGCTGCGGCGCGGCCGACTGTGGCCCGTTCGTGTGCCGCGACGGCCACTGCGCCACCTGCACCGCGGACAAGGAGTGCCCCGAGGGCGCGCGCTGCTGCCAGGGCCGTTGCGCGCCCGACGCGGGCTGCTGCGCCGACTCGGACTGTCCGGCCGGCGAGCTGTGCGCCGGGCATCTTTGCCAGCCGCGGCAAAGCAGAAGCCCCTAAGCACCCTAAAATCCGGGCCTTCGCGCCCAGTGCGCGAAGGCCTGCCTGGGGACCGCCGTGTCCCCTGGCAAAGATGTTGGACGCGTGATAGTTCTCAGGCGCTTTTCATCCCAACCTACAGCGTTCCGGAGCAACCGGCATGATTCTTAGAGCAGGCGGGGGGCGCGCAGCAGTGGCGGTAGCGGTCTTGGCTCTCGCGGTAGCCGGCGGGGCGCAGGCACAAGAGCTTTCACGCGCGGGGCGCAGCCGAATCACCCTGCGCGGCTCCGACCTGCCGCTGGGCGCGGTGCTCAACCAGATTGCCCGCGCCGCGGGCCTGGCCTTGGTCGCCGACAAGGACGTGTTGCTCGACCGCACGGTCCCCACACCCAATCTCGACGACACGACCGTCGACATCGCCCTGGCCGTCGTGCTCACGCCGCTCGGCTACAGCGCGAAGATCGACGACGAGCGCCAACTGCTGCGCGTCTTCGTCTACGACACGCAAACCTTCCGGGTGGCGATGCCGGTGGTCGTGCAGAACTGGTCGGCCGGGATCTCCAACTCAGGGGGGACCGAAAGCGGCAACCTCGGGGCGAACGTCGCCCTGTCGGTCAAGTCCGACACTGCCGGGCTATGGGCCGAGATCGAGAAGTCGCTCGCCAGCATGCTTGGCAAGGACGACGCGGCGGCCGCCTCAGCCAACAGCGAGAAGAACCGCGGCCCGGACCACGGCTCGTATTCGGTCAACCGGGTCGCCGGTTTCGTCACCGTACGGGCGCTTCCGAGCGTGATGCCCACCGTCAAGGCCTACTTCGACGCCCTCAACGACGAGATGGGCCGCAGCGTGGCCATCGAGACCCGAGTGATGCAGGTCGACCTGAGCGACAGCCAGGCGGCCAGCGTCGACTGGACCATGCTCGCGGCGCGGTTGGGCAACGTCGCCTTCCTCGGCGGCGGCGCGGCGCGCTCGACGCTCGTCGACACCGTGGCGCCGTTTCTCAGGCTCTCGGGCCGCGCCGGGGACACCTTCATCCGCGCGCTCGAGGAGCAGGGCAAGGTGTCGGTGCTGGCTCAGCCGACGCTGACCCTCGGCAACAACCTGCCGGCAATCATCGAGCTGGCGCGGGTCCAGTCCTATGTGGCCCAACAGACGGCGACGCTGGTTCAAGGCACCGGCGGCGCCCAAGTGACGGTGCAGACTGCCACTTTGAGCGACGGCCTGATCATCTCGATGCTGCCCCGACTGACCGGGGAGAACGAGGTCTCGCTCGCCCTGGCCACCGTGCTCCAGGACGTCATCGAGGTGCGCCGCGAGGACTTTGGCGATGGAGGCGGGTTCGTCGAGCTGCCGCTCACCTCGCGCCGCAGCTACAGCGGGGTCATCCGGGCCCGCCCCAACGAGACCACGGTCATCGGCGGCCTCATCACCACGCGCAAAGAGGAGATCTCCAGCGGCGTGCCGTTCCTGTCGCGCATCCCGATCATCGGCTGGCTCTTCGGCGCCACCCGCGACGTCGAGAAGCGCTCCGAGCTGGTGATTACGGTCACCCCGCGGCAGGTCCAGTCGGTCAGCGCACCCCCGCCTGCCACCATCAAGACCGACCTGACGGTGGAATGAGACGGGCCATCCGATGAGAACCTTCGTCGTCATCACGAACGACCTGGTCTACTGCCCCGGTTCGGATCCGTCGATCTGCACCCTCGACGAGGTCGCAGACTTCGTCAATCCGAGCGAGCCCCTGCTCTTCGCGATCGTCCCCTTCGCGGTGGCGCGGGTGCTGGGCACCGACCGGACCATCGACGCGGTGGTCTCCCAGCAGTATCCGGGTTCGTACAGCTTCCAGACCGAGCCGCTCGAGACGAACGTCTTCCAGGTCTATGTCGCCCACGACGAGCTGCTCGCGCGGCTGCGGGCGATGTCCCGCGACGTCTCGATCGTCCCCTACCCGGCGGCGGTCCGCAGCGTCGTCAGCTCGATGCAGGGGGAGCTGGGCACCTCGCTGCGCGAGCGCACCCGGGTGTTCATCCAGTCGCTCACCTCCGACGTCACCAAGGCGCCTCCCCCCGAGCGGCTGGCGATCGACTGCATCGACGAGGACTACCTGATCACCGCGATCCGGGGCCAGGAGGTGGTCGCGGTGCGCTTGGTGCGCGGGGGCGACCCGATCATCGAGGCCCAGCGCACCATCGCCGGCAATCGGCTCGAGAACCCGCTGGTCCTCACCCGCGACAACGACCTCGCGATGGAGTTCAAGGTCCAGGGGTTCACCGCCGAGTACGCCGACGTCGACGGCGAGCTCATCGGGCTCGCCGGGGCCGACAAGGTCCTCTCGCTGCGCTTTCGCACCGAGTTCGAGCTGGCAAGAGAGAAGGCCCGCGAGAGCCGCCGGCGCTCGCTGCTGTACCTGTTCTTGTCGCTCGTGGTCTTCGGTGGCAGCGCGGCCGGCTTCGTCTACACCCGCGCCTCGCAGGCGATGGCCGAATCTCAGACCGCCCTCCTCACCTCCCAGCGCGACGGGCTCGCCGCCCAGCTCGCCGAAATCAACCAGGAGCGCTACGCGGCGATGGCCCGGAGTGAGTCGGTCTTCCTGAGCGAAGAGCTGTTCGATCTCTCCATCAGCCTGCCGCCGCAGGTGGCGCTCGTCTCGCTTCAGAAGGACGCCACGGGGCTGGTCGCCAGCATGGAGCGGCGCCCGGGGGCCGCGCCTTTTGCCCGCGCCGACCTGACCGCGGCGCTGAGCACCTCGCCCTTCTTCTCCCGTGCCCAGATCAAGGAGGAGTTCGAGGGGCACATCGTCCGCTACAACTTGACCGTGCCGTCCACCCCCACCGAAGCGCAGCCCTGAGGAGGATGGAATGCGAGTGATGAACATCCTCTCGGTGCTGGCGGTGCTCGGGAGCCTGGTGCTCGGGTACCTCGCCTACGACGCCTACGAAGTGACCTCGCGGGCCCGCAGGCACAACGCCACGCTCAGCGACGAGGTCGCCCGGCTCGGCGCGGACGTGCAGGCCAAGCGCGCGACCGATCCCGCGCCGCTGAAGTTCGCCGACGACGCAATCTCCGAGTTCTTCTCGCGCACCGTCGAGGCCGGCGAGGTGCTCGGCGCCGGCGTCCGGGTCGAGCCGCGCAACTCGGGGTATGGCGGAGGGACGCTGGTCTTCGAGGACTATCTGCCCGGGGTGAAAATGTCCTCCGTCACCCTGTCGGCTGGCGTCGAGGCCAGCGGCGCCGCGGCGATCCTCGCGATGTTCGAGGAGGAGCTTGCCGACCTTCCGGTGACCGTGCGCAAGGTCACCGCCAGGAACATGACCGACGTCATCGTACTCTCCATGGATGTGGACGTCTTCGGGAGGTAGCCCGTGATTCCAGTAGCGGTTGCAATCGTATCGCTGACCACCCTGCTGCCGGCTGCGGCGCCTACGGCCGAGGACGCCTCGGGCCATGGAGCGCTCGCCCGTGAGGGCTCGACGACCATCGCCCCCCTGCAGGCTCGCGAGGTGATCGAGCGGCTCAAGACCATGAGGGCCCAGTTGCTGCTCGAGCAGGAGTACAACCGAATCCTCGAGGCCCGGCTCGAGCGACAGGAGCTCGAGACCAAGCTCGGCATCAAGGAGTCCAAGGACGACAAGCCCAAGGTCGAGCTGCCGCGGACCGCCGTACGCCCGCCGCCGAAGCTCGAGACCTCCGCCGAGCAGATCAGCGTCAAGGCGGTCACCGTCGCTCCGTTCAAGGAGGCCATCGTCACCTACCGGGGGCGGGTCTACACCGTGCGCCCGGGAGACAAGCTCGGCGACACCGTGGTGCGCGACATCAACGAGAGCGGCATCGTCACCGCCGGTGGCCGCTCGGCCGTCATGCTCGGCCAGTAACCCCTTCCTCGGAACGTCATGGCCAACCAACCCCCAGCCCCTCCCTCGGTCGCCTTCGCGCCCCCGGTCGCCGAGGAGCCCATCATCGGCCGGCGCCAGCGGATGCCGGTGCGCGCGCGGCTCGGCGACATGCTCATCGCCACCGGCCTGCTCAATCAGCAGAAGCTCGAGCAGGCGCTGAGCATGTCCAAGCGGACCGGCGAGCGGCTCGGCGAGGTGCTCGTCAAGTCGGGCTATGCACGGCCGGAGGACATCTCCAAGGCGCTCGCGCAGCAGTTCAGCGTCTCCTACGTGGCCCCGAAACAACTGACCACCGAGATGGTCGACCGCGAGGCGGTCGCCAAGATCGGGATCAAGGTGCTCGAGGAGAAGCGCCTCTTGCCGATCACCTTCAAGGGCAGGGAGATCCTGCTGCTGTCCGACCCGCTCGACACCGACGCCACCGACCAGGTCGAGGCGGTCATCGGCAAGCGGCAGTACGCGGTGAGCACCGCGAGCGGCATCGAGATGATCCTGCAGGTGATCGCCTTCGAGACGGTCGACGCCGACCGGATCATCGAGAGCGCCAGAGAGAGCATCGACGCCGGCGAGGTGAAGGTCCTCTTCAACTATTTGATGGGCAAGGCGGTGCTCGAGCGGGCCAGCGACGTGCACATCGAGCCGACCGGGGTCACCACCGTGGTGCGCTACCGCATCGACGGCGACCTGCGCACGGCGCTCTCGCTGCCGCGCTCGCGCCACGAGAATTTGACCAACGTCATCTTCGGCATGGCGGGGGTCGACCTGTCCGACTTCAGCCGTCTGCACGACGGGCGCTTCTCGTTCGCCTTCGCCGGGCGCAAGCTCGACATCCGCTTCGCGGCGAGCCCCACGGTCGAAGGCCCGATGATCGTGCTGCGTATCCTCGACGACAGCCGCTCGCTGGCGAGCCTCGAGGAGCTGGGCTACACCTCCTGGAACCTCAACGCCATCAACCAGATGTTGCGCTACCCCTACGGCCTCATCCTGGTCGTGGGCCCGACCGGCTCGGGCAAGACCACCAGCCTCTACTCGTGTTTGAGCCGCCTCAACGACGGCTCGACCAAGATCCTGACGGTCGAGGACCCCTGCGAGATCCGCATCCCCACGATTCAGCAAGTGCAGGTCAACGAGAAGGCCGAGGTCACCTTCGCCCGCACCGTCCGCGCCTTCTTGCGCCAGGACCCCGACGTGATCCTCGTCGGCGAGATTCGCGACGAGGAGACCGCGCGCGAGGCGTTCCGGGCCGCCAACACCGGCCACATGGTGCTCTCGACGCTCCACGCCAACTCCGCGGTCGAGGCGCTCGGACGGCTCTTCGACCTGGGGATGGACCCCTACCAGGTCTCGACCACCCTGCTTGGCACGGTCGCGCAGCGGCTGCTACGCAAGCTGTGCCCTCACTGCAAGCGCAAGGCGGCCTTGAACCCGGCCACCCTCGACCACGCTCTGGCCGAGAACGTCTACGGCTCCGGGCGCGTACCGACCCGCCCGATCGAGGTCTACGAGAAGGGCAAGGGGTGCGTCCACTGCTCGGGCGGCACCACCGGCCGCACCGTCATCGCCGAGGTGCTGGCCCTCAACAACGAGCTGCGCGAGCAGGTGTACCAGCGCGCATCGAACGAGAAGATCGTACAGGCTGCGCGCAGGTCGGGCTATCGGACGATGACCGACAATGCGCTCTGGCTGGTAGCCAAGGGGCTGGTCCCGCTCGACGAGGCCGAGGCCACGGTGGGGCCGATGACGACCGAGGCGCCGAGGGCGCAGGCCGCCGCCACCCCGGACAAGACGACAGCGACGGAGGCACGCCGATGACGCGGTACAAGATTGCGCTGATTGCTGGAACCATCTTCCTGGGAAGTTGCGGCGCCTTCGTGCCCCCGCGCGTGGCGTGCCCGAAACGGCAAGTAAACACCGAAATCAACGTCACTGCCGTGAACTCCCGTTGCCCGATTCCCGAAGAAATCTTCGTCACGGTGACCTCTGCCCCCCGCACCGAAGACGGAAGTAGCCGCAATGGCAGCGCCGACGAGTATTCGCTGGCCTACGCGCCGCTCAAGATCAAGAGCGGCAACCGCGCGGTGTTCCTCTGCGAAGGCATCACCTGCACGCCGAACCAGAGCCAGCTCGATACGGTCTTCGACGAGAACGGGGCCATCACCTATACCGCGATGATCATCTCCGAGGAGCTCGGTCTTGATCCCGGCCCGGGCGGCGACGTCAGTTGGGAGGGGGTGCTGGCCGTCGAGGAGTACAGCCCCGGTAACGCCTGCCCGGTCGACATCAGCATCAAGACGGCGTGCGAGGAGTCGACCGAAATCAAGTAGCGGCCGACGCCCGCGAGGTGCCGGGCCATAGGGAGCGCGGATGCTGTACGTCTATCAAGCCATCGGCAAGTCTGGCCGATTCGTGAAGGGACAGGCCCCGGCGGCCTCGATTGCCGCCCTGCGCTCAGACCTCGCGAAGGGCGGGCTCAGCCTCGTCGATGCGCGCCCAGACGTGCTCGGCGAGCTCGCGGCGCTACTCAAACCGAACCGCTTGCCGCGGTCGGTATTGATCGAGATGTTCGGCTACCTCCGCGGGCTTCTGGCGATGGGGCTCGACATGGTGAGCTCCTGGTCCTCGGTGGCCGAAGCGCTGCCCAACAAGCTGGCCAAGGAGAGCATCGAAACCATCGTCGCCGCCATTCAGCAGGGCCACTCGCTGACCGAGGCGATGGAGCGCACCGGGGTCTTCCCGCCGATGGTGCTGGGCAACATCAGCGCGGGCGAGCAGTCGGGAACACTGGAGAAGGTCTTCGAATCGCTCGAGGATCACTTCCGCCAAGAGGCCGAGCTGGTACAGCAGGTGATGAAGGCCACCATCTACCCGGCGATCTCGGTGGTGGTGCTCTTCTTCATCGCCGTCGGGCTGCTCATCGGCGTCGTCCCCCAGCTCAAGGCAATCTTTCCGCCCAACCCGCCGCTGCCCACCAAGGTGCTGCTCTTCCTGTCGTCCTCGGCGGTCGGCTACTGGTGGACCATCCCCCTGGCCGGCATCGCGATCGCCTTCGGCTGGTGGCGGATGCCAACCTCGCTCAAGGCCCGGATTGGCGAGCTGTTCTACCGCGCACCGCTCATCGGGCCGGTGCTCAAGAACGTCGCCCTTTGCAACATCTTCCAGAACCTCTCGCTGATGCTGGGCGCGGGGGTCTCGCTGACCGTCGCGCTCGACACGGTCATCGGCACCGTCGGCACGCGCGCCATTCGGATCCGCCTCGAGTGGATCTACGACTCGATTCAGCGCGGCGGGACCTTCTCCGAGGGCTTCGAAGATCCCTTCTTTCCACCGGTGGCCAAGGGCGTTCTGCGCCAGGGCGAGATCATGGGCGCGCTCGACACCTACCTCAAGCGCCTGGCGGGCTTCCTTCGCGCTCGGGCGCAAGCGCGCCTGACCACGATGGCGTCGATGATCGAGCCCATGCTGCTGCTGGTGGGCGGCGGAATGCTGCTTCTGCTTGCAGTTGGCCTCTTCCTTCCGATCTACGGCTCGATGCAGAAGATCGGTCGCTAACCCCCCCCCCCGGCAGACGGCACCGCTCGCGCGAATCGCCTTCTCCAGTGGAAAGACGCGCGTCGGAAAGCAGAGCTCTCGCCGGCTGTCTTGGCCGCGCTCGCGGCCCCGCTCCTGCCGTCCGATCGGCCCAGGAGACCACCAGAGGGCCTGCAAGGGCCCAAGGGCAGCTTCTAGGGCGCCAGCCCTAGGCTAATAGACCTGGCCACCGGCAGGGCCCACCGCTGGCCGCCGCGCGCGCTACACGGGTCTTCCCTGCAACCACAATAGCGCGTTATCACTGAGTTTTTGACCCTGAGATCGTCGTCCGGCGAGCTTCCCGGTGTGGCGACGCGCCGCCGGTGTACCGATGCCGTTGCGAGGTTCCCCGCCTGCCCGTTGTTTTCGACCGTCGAGAAGGACGCGCCGGACCATCGCGGGATGGTCGACGGGCACTCGGCGACAATGAAGGTCCACCGGGCGACACCGCCTTTGAGGAGCGCGATCGCATCGCCCCTCCCCGCGCCTCGCGGTGTAGCATCCGCGCCCTCCCCTCACGTCAGGAACGACACCATGATCGCCCAAGAGCACATCCCCCCCTGTCCCGAACCGTCTTTGGCACTGTCGCTCGCTCGTCACGACGCGAAGGTCGCGCGCGTCGCGCGTCAACTGCGCGAGAGGACCAGCACCCAACCTCTGTCGCTGCGCAAGCGGGCCGTCAGCCACCAGGTCCCCAAACCGGGCGATCGCAAGTACAGCGACGAGAAAATCGACGTCTCCGACCTCGACGAGATCCTGGAGATCGACCCCGTCTCCCGAGTCTGCATCGCCGAGCCCGGTGTCACCTTCGTCGACCTGGTCGCCGCGGCGCTTCCCTACGGCCTGGTGCCCTTCGTCGTCCCCGAGCTCAGGACGATCACCATCGGCGGGGCGATCTCCGGGTGCTCACTCGAGTCGATGTCCTTCCGCTATGGGGGGTTTCACGACTCCTGCCTCGAGTACGAGGTCATCACCTCGGACGGCGAGGTGCTCACTTGCACCCCGGAGAACGAGCACAAGCTCATCTTCCACATGGTCCACGGCGCCTTCGGGACCTTGGGAATCCTCTCAAAGCTCAAATTCAAGCTCATCCCCGCCAAGCCGTTCGTGCGGCTGAGCTACGAGACCTATCGGACTGCCGGCGACTACCACGCGGCCATCGCCGAGCGCTCCGGGCAAGCGGAGGTCGACTTCATCGACGGCATCATCCACGGGCCTGACCGCTATGTGCTCTCGGTGGGCCGCTTCGTCGACCACGCGCCTTACACCAGCCGCTACGACGGAATGACGGCCTATTACGAAACGACCGCCAAGCGCACAGAAGACTACTTCACGACCCCCGAGTACTTCTTCCGCTACGACCGCGGCGTCACCAACGTGCGGCCCAAGTCGCGGCTCGGCCGGCTTCTGCTGGGCCGGTTTGTGCGCTCCACCGAGATCCTGAAGATCGGCGAGAAGATCGCCTGGGCCCTGCCCCGCGAGAACCCGACGCTCACGGTCGACGTCTTCATCCCCTTCTCGCGCTTCAACGACTTCATGGAGTGGTATTGGCGCGAGTTCGGTCCGTTTCCGCTCTGGTGCGTCCCCTACCGGCCGGCGCAGCGCTATCACTGGCTCTCGGACGAGTGGTACGCGGGGCTGAAGGACGAGATGCTCGTCGACCTCGCCGTCTACGGTTTCAAGGGGCGAGACGGCAGGAACTACTACCGGATGCTCGAGGGGAAGCTGCAGGAGCTCAACGGGGTCAAGACCTTCATCTCCTTCAACTACTACAGCGAAGAGGAGTTCTGGCGCATCTGCCACAAGGAGAACCACTTTGCCGTCAAGGCGCGCACCGACCGCCGCAACCTCTTCCGCGACCTCTACACGAAGACCTGTCTCGCCTCGCGCGGGCTCGACTGAAAATCCGTCGAGAACTCCTTTCGACTCCGCCCGGTTCCGCTCACCCCGAGCGTAGCTCCCGACGCGCAAGCGGCGGGAGCGGAGTCGAAGGGCCCCTCGGCTTCCGCATCGCAGGCTCGGCCTACACTCCTCACTAACAGCCACCGATATTCCTCGAGGTTGGGCACGAGCGTCGAATCGATCGGATGCCTCTCCTCGGTTGCGACCAACCTTCCCTCTCCCCTAAGCCGGCCAAGCCGGAACCAAGAGAGTCCAGCGTCTGCGCTGGCCGGCAGGCTTCAGTCCTTATGACCACAGGCCCAGGGTCAGCGAGACGGCCGATTTCTGCCAGCTTGGTCAGATTCCCGCCGGAAAGCCCCTGGATCCCCTCTTCCCGCGCAAGCGCTGGAGAGGGGATTCTCTCTTGCTCGCGCGCGGTGGTTCTACGGCAACCGGCTGTTCGTCCATGGGACACAGCCGGGCAAGAGCCTGGTGCGATGCCCGGGGCGAACGGGGCGGACGGGCCGAGTTCTGGGAAGCTACGCGACACCTCCCGAGGACGAGGCACGAGCACGGCGGCTCCCCACCGCGTGCTGACGTCTCACTAACCCCGCCGCGAGCGCTCGGCGGCGCGAAACCCGAGTGACGGGCGGCCCGTCACTCGAGCTCGTAGTCGATGACCAGCCGAGGCGAGAACTGCGCGCCCAGCGCCGGGTCGTACCCGACGATGGTCCGGTGGTCCAAGTAGTTGGGACCGTCCTGATCGGTGGCGGAGTTGATCAGAAAGATCGTCATTGCGTTTCCCGCTGCCCATCCCGGCTGATCGACGACCTCCTGCACGAGCGTCCTCAAGTCCTTGGGCACGGTGAATTCGACGGTCGGATCCCAGCAATCGAGCTTCCGCTGCGGGCAGTCGTACTCGGTCAGCTCGGTGCAGCTCGCGTTGCAGCGCACCAGCCAGTGATCGATGAAGGCCGCGGTCTTCACCCGCTGATCGGGCCTGTTCGTCTCGTAGTTCGTCGGGTCGAAGGGCGCCGAGTTGGCCACGCGCTCTGCGTAGAGGTTGATCCAGAGCCGGTGCGACGAGTCGACCGCGTTGTTCGGGTGGAGGCTCAGCTTGGCGCTGGTGATCGTCGCGCCCGCCGGCACCTGGACACCCGTGAACCGCAGCGCGGTGTGGTAGGAGACGTGGTTCGGGTCGAAGTGGCGCCCGAGCGGCACGTGGTCGCCGTGGAAGAGGTTCCATTCGGACTCCGCCGCATCCATCAGGTAGGACGAGACCGCGTCGTTGCCCGAAGAGAGCTGCGACTCGGCGCGCGGCGCCGAGCAGGTGCCTCCGAGGCAGATTCCGGAGGCGCAGTCGTCGCCTTGCGAGCAGGTCGTCCCCTCCGGACAGCGTTCCGGACAAGGTCCGCCGCAGTCGACGCCCGCTTCGCCTCCGTTGAGCACCTCGTCGTCGCAGCTGTTAGTCGCGCAGGTACCGCTCGCGCAGTACTGCGAGGCGCAATCGGCGTCAGCGCCGCAGCCCTTGCCGACTTCGCACGCCGGACAGCCGCCACCACAGTCGACGTCCGTCTCGCGGCCGTCCTTGACCTCGTTGTCACAGCCCACCGCGGGGACACAGACCAGCC
>DHSB01000150.1:18676-33645 GCA_002408385.1 Myxococcales bacterium UBA5297 | reverse complement strand
AGGCGACCGGAAGGCTGGGTGCGAGGGGCTCGCGGCTGCAGAGAGGCGACCGGAAGGCTGCAGGTTCCTCCTCCGCACGGCCGAAGCGCGATCCGAAGCGACGAGGCGCCCCTGCCGCGCCCGCTCGACCTCGTCCCCGTTCACCCGGATTCAAGCGACGGCTGCGTTGAGCGCGACTCGCGCGGCGCTCAAGCCCTGCGGGCGCGGATCACCTCGACCGGTTCGAGCACGTTCTTGAACTGGCGCATGCCCGCCGACTCGAAGCGCAGATGCGGAATGTCGACCAGGTCGGTGAGCCCGCCCTTGAGCACCGCGCGCGTCGCCTCGTAGGTGCGCGCCGTGGTGAGGATCTCGCCGGCCGCCGCGTCCCCGCACAGCCGCGCGCCCAGGTTCACCGTGTGGCCGAGCGCGGTGTACTCGAGCCGCTGCGGGGTCCCGACGTTGCCAACGACCACCGGCCCAGTGGCGACGCCGACGCCAAGCCCCAAGCCCGGCTTGTCTGCGGCGCTGCGCGCCTCGGCCCAGCGCGCATGGCGCGCGTGCATCTCCGCCGCGCACAGCAGGCTGCGCAGCGCGTGGTCCTGCTGGGGCAGCGGCGCGCCGAAGAGCGCCATCACCTCGTCGCCGACGAACTTGTCGACCGTGCCGCCGAACTTCTCCACCGCCGCCACCATCTCGGCGAGGAAGGAGTTGATGGCCAGGTGGACCTCCTCCGGAGAGATCGCGTTGCTCATCCGCGTAAAGCCGCGCAGGTCGGCGAACAGCACGCTGATCTCGCGCCGCTCCGGCGTGAGGAAGTCGCCCTCGGGCGTCTGGTACATGCGCACCAGCACCTCGGGCGAGACGCAGCGGGCAAAGTTGCGCTCGAGCCACTTGATCTCGGTGACGTCCTGCATCACCAGGGTCACGCTGCCGCCTTTGGCCGTCGCCACGATGCGCAGCACCGGCGCGGTCTGCGGGCGCGCCCTGCCGCGGGGTCCGGGCAGGAGCCCCGGGTCGAGCTCGGGGCACTCGCGCTCGACGACCCAGGGCTCGCGGGCGCCGCGGGCGCCGTCGACGATGCCGCCGACGAACCCTGCGCCCAGCGCCGTGTGATCGAGCGCTGCGAGCGGCTGCCCGCTCGCCTCCTTCCTGTCCTCGACGCCGAGGAAGGTGGCCATCGGCCCGTTGAGGAAGGCGAGGCGCCCCTCGCGATCGACCGTGGCGATCATCTCCTCGATCCCCACGACCGAGCCGCTCTGGGCGATGGTGCCCGGCAGCCCCATCGGCGCGCCGGCAGCGATGGTAAAGCCCGCCGAGTGCCTCAAACGCGCCAGCTCGTCCTCGAGCAGGCGAACGCGGTTCTCCAGCTCTTCGATCCTTTGGCTGCTCATCGCCGTTGCCGTCCTTGGTCCGTCGAGAGTTGCGCCTCGGGCCGCCGAGGCGTCTACCGGTTCGGTCCGAGCGGAGTCGAAGCCCCTCGACTTCGGCCTCGCAAGCTCGGCCTTCGCTCGGGGTGACCGGGGCTCTGGCTCCAGAGCTTCAAGACAGTTGCTCGTCGGGGTGACCGGAAAAACCTGGCTCAACCCCGGCGACTCTCGTGCTCATGGCCTCTTGTGCCGGCGATTATCTACCGGGCGGCAGCGCGTTCGCGACTATTCGCCGCTCAGCGAGAAGCCGGTCAGGCGCATCGCCGCTTCGCGCTCGGCCTCCTCGAGCAGCTTGGCGGGCTCGATGCGCCACAGCTCGAGCGCGAGCGGCACGACGAGCACGTCCGAGCCGGCGCCGAAGACCAGGGTCCGGCCGTCGGCGAAGGCGACGGTGCGACTGCCGCCGGTGGGGCGGAAGATCTGGACGAGGCGGGCCTGCTTCGAGTCCCACAGGCGCACCTCGCCGTCGGTCGACCCGGCGCTCGCCAGCAGCGTGCCGTCGGGCGAGAAGTCGAGGCTGCGAACGCCGCCCGTGTGCCCGTCGAGCGTGGCCGACTGCGTGCCGGCCCTCAGGTCCCACAGCTCGATCGCCCCAGTGCCCCCACCGCAGGCGAGCCGGCTGCCGTCCGGGGAGAACGCGAGCGCCACGATCGCCTCCTCCTCGGAAGTGAGGCTGGCGACCTTCTGCGCCCCAGCGACCTCCCAGACCTCGGTCCCCTTGCCCTGCCCTGCGCCCGCGAGCAGGCGCCCGTCCGGCGAGGCCGCCAGCGCCAAGATCCGGCCCGTCGAGCTCTTCAGCCCCCCCCTCGAACCGCCCGTCGCGACGTCGAGCAGCTCGATCAAGCCCTCTTCCGGCCGCGCCACGGCCATCCAGCCGGCCGGGGAGATGACTGCCCGCGACCCGCCCGTCGGCGCCGACCAGAGCAGTTTGCGCTCGCGCAGATCGACCAGGCTCAGCCCCGCGCGATCGACCGCGGCGAGCTGGCGGCCGTCCGGCGTGAGCGAGATGGAGAGCCGCCCGCTCGCGCTGCCGATCTCGGGGAGCTCAAGGCGCGTGCCCGCCCGCAAATCCCAGAGGACAAGGCCGCCCCCCTCGGTCACCAGCGTGCGCCCGTCATCCGAGACGACAGCCTGGCGCACGCCGCGCTGGTGCGAGTAGACGCGATGCTCGCTCGCGCCGGAGAGGGACCAGAGGTTGATCCGGCTGTCGAGCCCGTAGGTCGCCAGCGTCTTGCCGTCGGGCGTCATCAGCAGGCCGCGCACGACGCCCCGGTGCCCGCGCACTTCGCCGAGCTTGTGACCGCTCTTCAGGTCGATGAGGTCGACGCCCTCCTGCTCGCGCGCCAGCGCCGCGCGCAGCGCGCCCTCGCTGCCGAAGTGGACCGCGAAGTAGCGCGAGGCGAAGCCGAGCGAGACGGTGTCGAGCAGGTTGCCCTCGGGCAGGCCCCACAAGCGCAGCGCTTTGTCGGCGCCCATGGTGGCGAGGAAGCGCCCATCGGGCGACAGCTCGATGCCGTGGAGCCGGTCGCCATGGCCCTCGAGCGTTCGGAGGAGCTTGCGCCGGCGCACGTCCCAGAGCCAGACCGCGTTCTTCGGCCCAGCGACGACGAGCGTGCTCGAGTCTGCAGCAAAGGCGAGCTCGGTGATGCGGCCCTCGGCGCCCAGATCTACCGCCTGTCCCGGCTCGCCCCTGGCCGGATCCCACAGCGCCACCTTTGACGAGACGAAGCTGGCGACGGCGAGCAGCGCGCCGTCGGGCGAGAAGGCGAGCTGCCGTGCCGGCTCGGAGAGCGCGAGCGCGCGAACCTCGGTGCCGGTCGCCGCGTCGCACAGCCGCACCGACTTGCCCGAAGCCACCGCGAGCAGCGCGCCCTCGCCCGAGAAGGCGAGCGCCCAGACTGCCTCGCCGAGGTCGAAGGAGCGCAGCCGCCTGCCGTCTGCCACCTGCCACAGCGTCACCCGCCCGTTCCAGTCGCCGCTCGCGAGCAGCTCGCCGTCGGGCGAGAGCGCGGAGGCGGTCACGGTGCTCTCGTGCTCGAGCCGCGCGCGGTGGCGCACCAGCCCCTGGGAGGCGGCCCACAGCGTCGACTGGAGCGAGGCGAGCTGCGCCTGGCCCTCCTCGAGCTTCGCCTGCGAGACCTCCGGGTCGAAGTAGGGCCCCAGCGGGTTGAACGGGCTCTCGACGAGCGCGGCGGCGGCGAAGACCTTCGCGCCGAGCAGGTCGTGCTCGGCGGCCAGCCGCTCGGCCTTCTCCTGGTAGCCGTCGGCAAGGTGGGCGTGGGCGAGCCGCTCGTTGGCCTGGGCTGCGGCCCGCTCGTTGGCCGCGGTGCGCCAAGCGTTCGCGAGCAGGCCCGAGCCGGCGATGAGCAGCACGAGCAGCGCGGCTGCCATCCCCGCCGCAGCCCGGTGCCGCTCGACGAGCCGGCGCACCAGCTCCCAGGCGCTGTATTCGTAGGCTCCGACGCGCCTGCCGGCCATGAACGCGGCGACGTCGTCGTGCAAGGCCTTGGCGGTCGGATAGCGATCATCGGGGTGCGGGGCGAGAGCCTTCTCGGCGATGGCGACGAGCTCGGCGGGGGCGGCCGGCTCGCGGTCGAGCAGCGGCGCGAGCTCCTCGCGGCCCTCGCCGTAGGCCTGGACCTTGCCGATGACCTCGAAGGCCATGTCGCCGGTGAACGGCGGCTCGCCGGTGAGGATCTCGCAGAGCACCGCGCCCAGCGAGTAGACGTCGCTGTGCTCGTCGACCTCGTCGAGCTCGCCCCAGGCTTGCTCGGGCGGCATGTACTCGGGCGTTCCGAGCGCCTCGCCCATCACCGTCTTGCCGGCCGCGGCCTGCTTGAGCGCCTCCATCTGCTTGAGGAAGCGGCGGTCCTCGCTGTTCGAGGCCCCCTTGAGCTTGGCCAGGCCCCAGTCGAGCACGACCGTCTCGCCGAACTCGCCGATCATCACGTTCTGCGGCTTGATGTCGCGGTGGAGCACGCCGCGGCTGTGGGCGTAGGCGATGGCCGAGCACAGGTTGCCGAAGTGAGGCAGCAGCCCGAGCCGCTCCTCGACGCCCTTGGCCTGGGAGATCGCCTCGGCCATGGTGCGGCCGCGCACGAGCCGCATCGCGTAGTAGAGCGTCCCGTCGCTGCGGCGGCCGACCTCGTAGACCGGGACTATCGAGGGGTGCTCGAGCTGGCCGGTCAGGCGCGCCTCACGAAGGAAGCGGCTGCTCGCCGCGAGCGTGCGATCGCTCGAGACCGAGGTGCCGCGGCCGTCGCCGATGAGCAGCTCCTTGATGGCTATCTCGCGCCCGACGTGCCCGTCGAAGGCGGCGAGCACCCGCCCGATGCCCCCGCGCCCGAGCTCCCCGCGCATCTCATAGCGTCCCGCGAGCTCCGGGGTCACCTCGTCGGTCGGCCCCGCCGGGCTCGACCCGTCCTCGCCCCGCGCTGTCTGAGGCTCGGCGGGCGCAGGCTCCAGCGTGCCGCCGAGGCTCTCGAGGACCCGCCCGCCACCGATCGACTCGAGCGAGGCGCGCACCTCGCCCCGGTGAGCGCTGAGGATCAGCTCGACGGTCTGATCGACGAGCTGGAGCTTCTCGGGCGAGAGGGCGCAGCGCTCGATGAGCTCGGCGCGCAGGCTCTGCGCCTCGCCGCGGCTCCAGGCAAGGCCGATGTCGACCAGCGTGCGCGAGTCGGCGAGGCCCATCTGCACGGCCTGCAGGCAGAAGATGAGCTCCTTGTCGACCGGAGACCTGTTCATGTGGACATGCCCGCTTCCCCTGCCCTGCCGTCCGAGCTGCATCCCGGCGTGCGGGCGGCAATCCAGGCTGCCGGGCCCGGCGTTCTGGCACGGGGTCTCAAGTGGTGTCGGCAAATCCCCTTGAACCCGGCCCGCCCCCTTCGGTCCCCTCGAGCGAAGTCGAGAGGCTCGAGCGCAGGCCGAGCCTGCGAGGCCGAGGTCGAGGGGCACTTCGCCTCCGCTCCCGCCGCGCGCGCCTCGGGAGCTACGCTCAGGGTGAGCCGAGCCGGACGGAGTCGAAGAAGAGTTTTTCGACCCATCTTCACGCCGCCGGGTAGAGCGTCGACTGGATGCGCTCGCGAGCGCCCTCGGCCAGAGCGTGCTCGTCGAGCAGCCTTGAGAGCAGGCTCGCCAGCATCCGTTCGGAGAGCAGCCCCGCGTCGAGCGCCTCCGGGGCCACCCGCGCCAGCGCCTCGAGCGCCTCGCCCGGCATCCTCATCTCGAGGTAGGCGATGCAGATCTGAACCCGGCCCGGCTCGTCCTCGGCGCCGAGCGCCTCGCGGACCCGCCGGGTGAAAGCCTCCCGGACCGCAGCCCGCCACCCCTCGCCCTCGGGCACAGCAGCCGGCTGCCTCTCCGCCCAGAGAGCAGCGGCCGAAGTGGCGAGGTCGGTCTCCGGGAGCGAGTGCAGCCAGGCAAGCAGCCGGCGCAGGCACACCCGGCAGACGCGCCTGCCATCCGGCACGCCCCCGGGCCGCATGACAATCTGACGTTCACCGCGACCGCCGCATAGCCAGCAGCCAATGAAACTCAAGCGAGCTCCCTCACCTCGTTCGCGCCCCGCGCGCAGCCTCGGACCCGACGCGCGCGCGCGGACGGCAGGCGGTTAGTACTGCACCAGCGAGAAGACCCTCTCTTTGCCCAGGCGCGCGGCGCCGGCCAGGGAGGCCAGCTCGACGACGAAGGCGAACTCGGCGACCTCGCCTGCCTGCTTCGCGACGAGCCGGCCGACCGCCTCGGCGGTCCCGCCGGTCGCCAGCAGATCGTCGACGACCAGGGCCTTGTCGCCCGCGGCGATGCCGTCTCTGTGCATCTCGAGGCAGTCGCTGCCGTATTCGAGCTCGTACTCCTCGCGCACGCACTGCCAAGGCAGCTTGCCCGGCTTGCGCACGATGACCAGCCCCGCGCCCAGGGCGATGGCGAGCGGAGCGCCGAAGAGGAAGCCGCGCGACTCGATGGCGACCACCTTCTTGATGCCGCGGTTGCGGTAGCGCTCGGTGAAGGAGTCGACCACGTGCTGGAAGGCCTCGGGGCTGGCCAGCAGCGGGGTGATGTCCTTGAAGACGATGCCCTGCTTCGGGAAGTCGGGCACGTCGCGGATGTGCCGGGTGATCAGCTCGCTCATCAAAGGGGCCTCCGTCCGCAAAGGCTCCGCGCTCGTCGGCGGAGTGCGGGTGCCGGGTTTTCGTCGTAAAGGCGACCTATTACAACACCTGGCAGCAGCCCGACTCAATCATCGCGACGCTTGCCCCGCCCGCGGGCGGAGCAGCCAGCCTGCCGAGCGAGCGGCCGCCAAGTCTCGACAGATCGGCCTGCGACCGGAAGCGACCGGCCCGTGATCGCGTGACCCTGGGCTCGGGGCATCGGGGAACACGGGCGCGCGAGGCCCACTCGATGGCGCGGGCTTGGACCGGGCTTCGCGGGGTTTCCCGGCGTCCACCCGGCGTCCATGCCTCGGGAAGAGGGACCTACGGGGCGGAGCTGGAGCTCCGCCGTCCATCCCTTCCCCCTTCCATCGACCTCGTCCCTCCTTCGGCCCGTTCGTTCGCACCGGCGCCGGGAGGTAGAGTCGGGGCCATGCAGATGCGCAACTTCCTGGTCCTGAGCGACCTCCACATCGGCGCCGGGCACGCCAAGGGGCGGCCGAACTTCTTCGACGACTTCCGGGACGACGACAACTTCGCCGCGCTGCTCGCGCGGGTGGGCCGGCGGTTTGGCGACGACGGCCTCGAGCTGGTGCTCAACGGCGATGTCTTCGACCTGCTCAAGGTGCCGGTCAACGGCCTGTTTCCGGAGGCGATCACCGAGAGCGTCGCCGCGCTCAAGACCGAGCTGTGCCTGCGCGGTCACCCGAAGGTGGTCGAGGCCCTGCGCGCCTTTCTGCGCCGCGGCAACCGGCGCATCACCTACGTGCTGGGCAACCACGACATGGAGCTCGTCTTCCCCGAGGTGCGCCGGCTGTTCACGCGCACCCTGGTCGGCCACGATCGGGACGAGCGGGTGAGCTTCGTGATCGACCGCGACCACTACCGTCTCGAGGGCGGGGTCGAGATCCACCACGGGCAGCAGTTCGAGGCGCTCAACGCCCTCGACTTCCGACAGCTCGTGCTCGACAAGAAGCTCTCCGAGCCGATCCTGAACCTGCCCTGGGGAAGCCTGTTCGTGCTGCAGGTGCTCAACAAGTACAAGGAGGAGCGCCCCTACCTCGACCGCGTCAAGCCGTTCTGGCCGGTGCTGGCCGGCGGGCTGCTCATCGACACCGGCTTCACCGTGCGCACCCTGGTCAACTCGGCCTACTACTTCCTGCGCGCGCGGGTCAGCCCGCTGTGGCGCCGGCGCCGGCCGTTCACCAAGCTGGGCAAGTTCCTGATGAACGAGCTCGACTTCTTCGCCAACCACGAGGACACCGCGCAGCGGCTCTTCAAGAGCGACCCGAGCCTGCGCGCGCTGATCATGGGGCACACCCACACCGCGATGCTGCGCACCTACGGCCACGGCGAGCGCATCTACGTCAACCTCGGCACCTGGATGCCGATGGTGAACCTCTCGCTCGAGAACCTGGGCCAGAGCACCGAGCGCCACTACGCGCTGGTGCGCTACGGCAAGCGCGGCGAGCCGCGCGTCTCGCTGATGCGCTGGCATGGCCGGCCGCGGCTGGCCGAGGAGGTGATGGTCTAGTTGGGAGTTTTGAGTCGTGAGTCTTGAGTGCGGGCTCGCAGCAGGCTTCGCACCACCTCCTCGAAGCCCTTCCCTGCTCTGGCTCTGGTCACGTACCCGGGCCGATGCTCGAGCTGCTCGAGCACGTCGCGCACGTTGGCGACGCCGATGGAGAGCGGCAGGCCCCGGAACATTGGCTGGTCGTTGAAGGAGTCGCCGATGTAGGCGAGCTCTTCGGCCCGCAGCCTCAGCCGCCGGGCGATCAGCCGCGCCGTGCTCAGCTTGTCGAAGTCGCCGGGCCAGAAGTTGACGTGCACCGAGCTGCGCACGGCCGAGAAGCCGCGCGACCGCAGGATGCGCTCTATCTCCCCGGCGGCTCTCGACCCGAGGCGGCGCTCCTCGTTGTAGTCGATGGCGAGGTCCACCTCGGTGTAGCGACTGTCCGACGAGAGCGCGGCCCCCGGCACCTGCCGCTCGACCGCCGTCGCCGCCATCCGCATGCGCCGGCGCTCGCGCTCGAGCTTCTCGGGCGCAAACGCATAGACGCGCTCGAGTCCACGCCTGCCCTGCACGAAGGCGATACCCCCGTTCTCGGCGATCGCCGCGTCGACCGGCCAGAGCCGGAAGAAGGCCTCGGCCCAGCCCGCGGCCCGCCCGGTGACGAGCACCACGAGGCCGCCGGCCTGTTTCCAGTCCCAGAGCGCGCGATAGGTCGAGGGCAACAGCTTGCCGTCGGTGGTGAGGGTGCCGTCGACGTCGGTGAAGATGGCGCGCACTCGTCGCGCCGTCGCCAGAGGTAGCCGGGCGAGTGGGAGCATGCTCAGGGCTTTGGACAGGAGAAGGCCCCGACACCACGGAGGGCGCCGGGGCCAGCGTTCAGGGATAGCGAGCTATCCCGCAGGCTCTACGGGCAGGCGAAGCTGTGCGAGCCGATCCCGTCGAAGGCGTCCTGCGGGAAGACGTCCCATTCGACCCCGGGGTCGAAGGCGTCTGCGCCGTTGGTGTCACCGTGGGCGATGCCGCACTTGCGCCGCAGGGTCTTGTTCAGCGTCGAGACCGTGCCGTCCGTCGAGACCCACTCGGTGCCGGGATCGAAGCCAACCTGACCGAAGACGTCGAGCACCTGACCGCCGCAGGAGAGCTCGAGCGCGTCGTCGCCGTTGAAGTTCGCAACGCCGTGCGCGGTGTCGCAGGTGAAGGTCGCCGCGGAGTGGCAGATCGAGAAGACAGCGTTGGCTGCCAGCGTCTGCTGCGGGAAGTTGAAGGTCGAACCCGGGGTGGTAGCGCCGTTGGTGAACAGCTTGACTGTGCACCCGGAGAGGTCGAGCGGCGCGCCGGTGCCGTTGAAGACCTCGATCGCCTTGTTGTTGCTCGAGCCCTCGATGTACTCGCTGAAGATGAGCGTGCCGGCCGGCCCGCTGGCGATGTCTACCTCGGCCTCGGCGCTCAGGGCACCGAGAGTCGCAGTGATCACCACGGCCTGCTCGGTCGCCCCGGCGATGAAGTCGAAAGTCGCCTCCATGGCGTTCTCGGCGATCGTGACTTCGGCCGGCAGCGTACCCGCATCGGCCGGAGCGGCCACGAGGTTGACGATGAAGCCGCCCGCGGGAGCCGGGACGTCGATCGAGACGGTGAAGGTCTTCGTCGCGCTCGGGTCGACGAGCGTCGGCGTCGGCGCGATCGCCAGCGTCGTGGGCTGCTCGGTGGCGCCGAGGACCCGGATCTGGGCGGTGGCGCTGGTGCCGTTGAGCGCGGCGCTCAGGTTGACCAGGGCGTTGGCGTTGACCGCATCGAAGGTGATGGCAACCTCGGTCGCGTTCGCCGGCACGGTGACGCCGCCGTCGACGACCACGACGTCGGTCGAGTCGGAGGTGATGGTGACCACCGTCGCGGTCGTCATCGCGCGCGCGAGCTTGAGCATCATCGGCTGCGGGAAGGTCTGCACGCCCTCGGTACCGGCGCGCAGGTACCCGAAAGCCGGCTCGATGGCCGCGATGCGCGCGGTCGGGGCCGCCTCCTCGAGATCGTCGGCCGAGCGTGGCTCGAGCTTCGAGTTGCTGTTTCGGTAGGTGAGCACGCCCGAAAGCGAGGTGAACTCGTCGCCGATGAACGGGCGCGGGTCGACCACGTAGAGGTAGTCATCGACGCGCAGGTCGTCGGTCACGACGAATTCGCCGTAGTCCTGGGTGTCCGGATTCGCGTTGGTCACGACCACGTTTTGCACCTGTACGACCACACCCTCGAGCGCCGCGGCGCGAGCACCGTCGGTCGCGACCTCGGCCGGGGCGACGACCACTGGCGCGGGGGCGGCGTTGCCCGAGCTCTTCACGGTGAAGGTGGCGTTGCTGAGCTGGATCTGGCCGTAGTACTCGCCGACCTTGACCGGGTCGAGGTCGACGCGATCGCCGACCGCAGGCTTGGCCCCGGCGGCGCTGGCGAAGACGAAGGCACCCGAGTAGTCGGCGCCCGCAAAGCCCGCGTCGCCGTCCACCACCTGCACGAAGTAGCCGTCGGCGCCCACGCCGGTCACGAGCACGTTGGTGATCTTGACGCTGTCGCCGGTGGAGACGAGCCTCTTCTTCACGTTGTAGATCGTCGTCGGACAGGCGCCGGCCGCCTCCGGGCACGGGTCGCAGGCGTCGCCGAGGCCGTCGCTGTCCTGGTCCTCTTGCATCGGGTTGGGCACCGAGAAGCAGTTGTCGATGTTGTCGGCGACCCCGTCCATATCGTAGTCGCCGGGGGTGAAGACCGGGCAGTTGCCGCTCTCGGCCGACAGCGGGCACGGGTCGCAGGCGTCGCCGACCCCGTCGCGGTCGAAGTCGGGCTGGAAGCCGTTGTCCATCGGGCGGATCGGGTTGAAGACGGTCGGGCAGTTGTCCTCGGCATCGGGGATGCCGTCGCCGTCCTGGTCGCCTTCCTTGGGCAAGCCGTCGTAGACCGTCGAGCCCTTGACCGAGGTGGCGCGGAACGGCTGGCAGGTCGGCTCGTTGGCCGGAGCGCCGCCGCAGGTGAAGAGCGGGATGTACTGGTCGCCGGCGCTCTTGAGCTGCTGCAGGGTGTTGTTGGTCTCGGCGGTGCAGGCCTTCTTCGCCTCGCCGCAAACCTCGATGGCCGAGCAGCCGCCGACGTTGGCGAGCCCGTCGACGATCTGGTCCTCGCCGTAGAGCGCCTTGCCCGCGCGCAGCACGAGCGCGACGTCCTCGGGCAGCGCCTCGATGACCGCGCGGAAGTCCTCGTGGTTGTTCTTGCGGAAGACGGCGATGTCGGCGAAGCGGCCGTTGGCGAGCACGCCGATGACATCGTCCATGCGCGCGGCCTTGGCCGCGTTGAGGGTCGGCATCTTCCAGATCTCTTCGTCGCTGAAGAAGCTGTCGAAGTAGACCTCGTTCAGGTCGGCGACGCACTTGAGCTCGCGCAGCATGTTGCTCGAGCCCGAGCGGGTCCAGTCGGTACCCAGCGCGATGATCGCGCCCGAGCGCGCATACAGGGTGACCGGCGCGGTGTCGCCGTAGAGGCTCACGTTGGTGCGCGGCGACCAGATGAGGTGGGTGCCGTCGAGCGCCATCCAGGCGGTGTCCGGGGGCAGCGCCGCGACGCCGTGGATGAAGGCAGCGTTGCCCTTCATCAGGTCGGTGCCGCCGTTGAGCCCCTCGACGCACAGGAACTCGTTGTGCGCCTCGATGTCGATGCCCTCGGCGATGTGCGGGACGTAGGAGGCCGCGTCGCTGGTGACGAACGCGGCGTAGCCGCAGCCACTGGAGATGAGGGTGCCGTCGCCGCCGTCCTTGAGCGGGAAGGTCTCGTAGTCGACCGCAGGCTTGTTGAGCCCTTCCTGGGCATCGGCCTTGTCGAGGTTGCGCAGCAGGCCGCGGGCCGAGCCCGAGCCGACGATGGAGGTCGCCCCGCCCATCGCAAAGCGCAGCTCGAGGTGGGAGATGACCGCGCCGGAGGCGCCGCCGTTGGTGGTGATCTTGGTGTGGCCGCGCAGCCCCTTGCGCCAGTCGTGGCGGTGCTCGAAGCGCTCGTTGGCCTTCTCGGAAGACGCCACGTAGGGCTCGTTGTTCGCGTAGGTGATGTGGTCGTGGGCGTTGATCAGGCCCGGGGAGACGACCGCGTCCGGGCAGGTGACGACGGTGGCGCCCGAGGCCTGGGCGCTGCAGTCGCAGTCGACACAGGCGATCTTGCCCTGCTCGTCGATGAGCACCTGGCCGCCTCGGAAGACCTTGCCCGGGGTGAGGATATCGCCCTCGAGCAGCGTCTTGCCCGAGCCGGCGGTCAGCTCGCAGATGCGCCCGTTGCCGGTGGCCGGCAGCGCGCCGCACTCGACGATCTCGGCCGGGGTCGGGCTGAACTTGCAGTTCGGCTCACAGCCGTCGCCCGGGATCGCGTTGCCGTCATCGCACTCTTCGTTCGGATCGACCACCTCGTCGCCGCAGACCGGGGTCTTGGTGCAGTTGTTCTCGCAGCCGTCACCGGGGACCTTGTTGCCGTCGTCGCACTGCTCGCCCGGGTCCTTGACGCCGTTGCCGCACAGCTCGCTCGGGGTCTTCTTGCAGTCGTTCTCGCAGCCGTCGCCCGGCGTCTTGTTGCCGTCGTCGCACTCCTCGCCCGGGTCCTTGATGCCGTTGCCGCACAGCGGGCTCGGGGTCTTGGTGCAGTTGGCCTCGCAGCCGTCGCCGTCGACCTTGTTGCCGTCGTCGCACTCCTCGCCGGGGTCGAGCTTGCCGTCGCCGCAGGTCACCGGAGCGGTCTTCTTGCAGTTGGACTCGCAGCCGTCGCCGTCGACGTTGTTGCCGTCGTCGCACTGCTCGGCCGGGTCGAGCTTGCCGTCGCCGCAGGTTGCGCTGGGGGTGGTGGTGCAGTTGCTTTCGCAGCCGTCGCCGTCGACGGCATTTCCGTCATCACATTGCTCGTTCTCCTCGACGATACCGTTGCCGCATTCCGGGTCGTCCGAGCAGGCGGCGGCAATGAGGAGCGCCGACAGAAGCATCGGCAGTAGGCGAAGTCTCGGGTTCATGTTTGGGATACGTCCTTTCTGGCTTCCCCACCCGGGTCGTTTTGAATTCGCGAGAGTCTGGCAGATAACCCCGCCAAGCTCCAGCCCGTCGGATCCGGAGGCTTGGCCGCCGCGCCTGGCGTGTGTGGGTCGGGCTTCAGTCTTCGTCGACCTGCTCGCGCGCGTCCTTCAGGCGCCGGTAGCGCTCGAACTCGCCGCGGGCGCGGGAGAGGATCTGGTCGATCTCGTCGTCGAAGTGCTCCTCGCCCTCGAGCACGCCGGCGGCCTGGTCGCACGACTCGAACAGCGCGTGCACCTCGTTCTCCGACAGCGCGAGCTGCTCGCCGAACCAGGCCAGCAGGTCGGCGCGCCCGTCCGGACCGCTGGCCTCCTCATAGCCGACGCGCTCTCCGCGGTCGTAGACCACCCCCTCGGCCCAGCTCTCGGAGTCGCCGGCGCGCGGCCGGGTCTCCATCGCCATCGCCCAGCAGCGTCCCGGCCCCAGGCGGCTGACCACCTCGGCGAGCTGCGCCCCGTCGCGCCAGGGAAACGGCTCGCTCGGGTGCGTCAGCCGAAAGGCGACCGTGCCCGCGGGCGAGGCGAGCTGGCCAAGCTCGATGCTCCAGGACTTGAGCTCGCGTGGACCGAGGAACTCGCGGCAGGCCTCCCGCAACAGCTCGATGAGCGCCGACTGGCGCTGTGGCACGAGCGCCACGAAGATGCCTTCGAACGACGAAGTCTTCATGGGTGTGGCATTTAACACGAGTTGGCACCGGACAAGAAAAGGGCCGACCGTTGCCTGACTGCTGGACGGCCGGGCGACGATTGAACTGCGGCGCGCCTCAGTCCACACTGGGCCGCCTGCTCTAGCGGCGACGAAGGATTCGGGCGATGCGCTACTACACCGAGGACTATCTGCGGACCGAGGACGGCGCCGAGATCTGGCACGCGGTGCTGGGCGAGGGGGAGCCGGCGCTGGTGATGTGCGACGGGCTCGGGTGCGCCGGCTTTGCCTGGAAGCACCTAATCCGGCACCTGGTCCCCCAGCACCGCATCCTGCGCTTCAACTACCGGGGCCACGGCCGCTCGGGCCTGGCGACCGAGCCCGAGCGCACCGGCATCGGCTACTTCGCCGACGACCTCGCCCGCCTCCTGGAGGCGACGAAGATCCGCCAGGCCGTCATTCTCGGCCACTCGATGGGCGTGCAGGTCGCCTTCGAGTTCCACCGGCGCCACCCCGAGCGTTGCCTCGCCCTGGTGCCTATCTGCGGCTCGTACGGCAACCCGCTCGACACGGTCCACGACAACCCGGGGATGAAGGCGCTGTTTCCCTTTCTGGTCGCGGCCGTCGAGAAGGCCCCCAGGCTCTCGCGCGGGCTCACCAAGGCCATCATGCCCTCGGAGCTCGCCTACCAGTTCGCGCGCTTCACCGAGATCAACCGGCATCTGGTGCGCCGCGAGGACTTCGAGCCCTACTTCACGCACCTCGCGCAGATGGACGTGGGGGTCTTCCTGCGCACGCTCGAGTCGGCCGCGAACCACACCGCCTGGGACCACCTGGGCAAGGTCGACGTGCCCACGCTCATCGTCGCCGCCGACCACGACCGCTTCACGCCGATGTGGCTCTCCGAGCGCATGCACCACGCGGTGCCCGACAGCGAGATGCTGGTGGTGCGCTCGGGCACCCATACCGCGATCATCGAGATGCCCGAGCTCATCGCGCTGCGCATCGAGCGCTTCCTCAAGGAGCGCCTGGCGCCCAGGCAGGCCGCGTGACGAGGCTTCGGGCGCTCGAGCGGCGGCCCCCGTTCACCCCGAGGTTTGCACCGGGGCCTTGCCTGGTGTCCCAGGAACGGAGAACCGATTGCGGTAGTACCACCGCGCGAGCAAGTGAAAGTCCC
>DHSB01000150.1:4036-18523 GCA_002408385.1 Myxococcales bacterium UBA5297 | reverse complement strand
CCCGCGCTTGCGCGGGAAGAGGGGATTTAGGGGTGCAACCGGTCGAGGGGCCTCTCGACTCCGCCTGCCCCGAGCCTGCCGGTACCGAAGGGAGTCGAGGAAGGTCTGCTCGACGCCTACTCGCTGAGCGCAGGCTCTGGGCGGCGCTGCTCTGCCTGGCGGGGCTCTTCTTCGCCCTGCCCGCCTCCGGCTACGACCCGAAGCTCGACTGGCACACGCTCGAGACCCCGAACTTCCGGCTGCACTACCACGACGGCCTCGGCCCGCTCGCCCAGCGCGCCGCGCGCGCGGCGGAGGCGGCCCACCGGCGGCTCGTCCCGATGCTCGGCCACCGGCCGGGCGGCAAGGTGGATCTCGTCCTCAGCGACGAGACCGACAGCGCCAACGGCAGCGCCAACGCCTTCCTGCGCCCGGTGATCCACCTGCTCGCCGTCCCGCCCGACGATCGCTCAGAGCTCAACGATTTCGAAGACTACCTCTGGAACCTCGTCATCCACGAGTACGCCCACATCCTCCACCTCGACCAGGTCGGGGGCGTGCCCGCGCTCGTCAACGCGCTCTTCGGCAAGGTCTGGACCCCCAACAGCTTCCAGCCCAAGTGGATCATCGAGGGGGTTGCCATCTGGGCCGAGTCGGCGCTCAGCGGCGGCGGGCGCGCCCGCTCCTCGCTCTACGACATGTACCTGCGCACGCAGGTGCTCGAGGGCGGGCTGCGCGGCATCGACGGCGCCTCGGGCTCGCCCACCGTCTGGCCGCGCGGCGGGACCGGCTACCTCTACGGCGCGCGCTTCCTCGACTGGGTCCGAACGCGCCACGGCGCGGCGGTCTTCGCGCAGATCAGCCGCAACTACGGCGCGCAGCTCATCCCCTACGGCATCAACCTGACCGCGCGTGAGGAGCTCGGCAGCTCCTGGCTCACCTTGTTCGAGCAGTGGCGCGCCGAGTACACCGCCGAAGTCGCGGCGAGCGTCGCGCGGCTGCGCGAGCGGGGCCTCACCGAGCCTCGCCGCCTCACCTTCTCCGGCGAGCAGACCGGCGAGCCGCGCTTTCTGCCCGACGGCCGCCTCCTTTTTATAGAGGCGTCGGGCGACGCGCGGGCCAAGCTGCGAGTCCTCGACCCCGGCGGCGAAGCGCAACTCGTCCGCGAGCTCTACACCTCCGGCGCGCTCGCCGTGACGCCCGATGGGCGAAGCGCGCTCGTCTCGCAGACCCTCTCGCACGACGAGTACTACTCGTTCGAGGACCTCTTCCGCGTGAACCTGGCCGACGGCCGATGGGAGCGGCTGACCCGCGGCGCCCGCGTCACCGAGCCGGACGTCGCGCCCGACGGCCGCACCGCGGTGGTGGTCCGCAGGCTCGCCGGCGGCAGGACCGAGCTTGCCAGGCTGTCGCTTGCCGACGGCACGCTCGAGACGCTCTATTCGCCGCCTGAGCGCAGCGTCCTCTACACCCCGCATTTCTCTCCGGACGGCCGGTCGGTCGCCTTCTCCGAGCAGGGCGGCGCCGGGCGTGACGTGCGGGTGCTCGACCTGCAGACCCGAGCGGTCGCGGAGATCACCCGCGATCGCGCGCTCGACTCGAACCCCACCTTCGATCCGACCGGGCGCTGGCTGCTCTTCGCGAGCGATCGCTCCGGCATCTACAACCTCTACGCGCACGATCTAACCGGCGGCGGGATGCGCCAGATCACCAACGTCTTGACCGGAGCCTTCCGCCCCGCCGTCTCGCCTGACGGCAAGCGCCTCGCGTTCGTCACCTTCTCGCGCACAGGCTACGACGTCGCCGAGATGCCCTTCGACCCCGACTCCTGGGCCCCGGCGCCCGAGACCTCACTCGAGCGGCCCGCGCCGCCGGAGTGGGAGAGCCGCGAGCTCTTTCCGGCCCGGGCCTACCGCGCCACCGAGTCCCTGCAGCCTCGCTACTGGTTCCCGCTGCTCGAGACCGACGTCTCCGGCCCGACCCTGGCGGTGACGACGAGCGGCGCCGACCTCGTCGGCCGCCACTCCTGGTCGGTGCGGGCCGGCTACGGCCTCGCCTCGCACGCGCCCTACGGCGATCTCTCGTACTCGACGCGGGTGTTCCGGCCCGTCTTGACGGCGAGCGCCGGGAGCTGGCTCGCCCGAATCCCCGAAGCGCCGCCCCGGCTCCTCGAGCGCCAGTGGGGCGCCGGGCTCTCCGCGTCGCTGCCCTTCGAAGGCCCGGACTGGTGGCTGTCGCTTTCGGCCGGCTATGAGCTTCGCTACTACGATCCCCTGAACGTCCCCAAGCCCGTCGAGCCGATGGAGACCGCGCCATTTCGCGCCGACCACGGCCTGGCCGCGACCGCTTCGGCGCGGATCTACTGGTCGAACGCGCAGCGCTTCGCCAACGCCATCAGCGCCGAGCGCGGGCAAGCGCTCTCGCTCACCGTTCGCGGGGCGCGTCCAGAGCTCGGCAGCGACTTCTCCTTCGCCTCGGTGGAGGCCTCGGCGACGCGCTACCTGCGCATGCCTTGGCTCGACCACCACGCCCTCGCGCTGCGGCTCGCCGGCGGCCTCGGCGTCGGCGATCTCGGGAATCGGCGCGTCTTCAGCCTCGGCGGCCTCGCCCTGGGCAACCCGCTGCTCGACCTGCTCTACCAGCGCGGCAGCTCGGGGGCGGCGCTGCGCGGCTATGCCCCCGGCGCCTTCTCGGGCAACCGCTACGTGCTCGGCAACGCGGAGTATCGCTTCCCGCTGCTCACGGTCGACCGAGGCTTGTGGACGCTGCCGCTCTTCGTCCGCCGAGTCCACGGCGCCCTCGGCGTCGATGTCGGCGAGGCGGGCGAGCGGTTCGAGCTCCGGGGCCTGAAGACCGCGGTGGCCGCCGAGGTGCGCACCGAGTTGCTGCTCGGCTACAACCTGCTGACCGAGCTGCGGGTCGGCTACGCGCGCGGGCTGTCGGCCGAGGGCATCGACAACTTCTTCGTGACGCTCGGCTCGGGTTGGTAGGGGCGCATTGCAATGCGCCCGGCCGGTAATCGAGCACGGTCCGCGGGTCGTCCACCCGGCAAGGTCGGGAGCCCCCGACGCCGACGACCGGCGAGCCCCCGACGGTCCGGGCTCGTTGCCGCCGGCGATCGGCGAGCATCGCTGTGGAGTGTAGTGCGAGCCACCGCGAAGGCCGCCCCTCCGACCTCTACGACGATTCCGAAAAGCCAAATCGAGCCGGGCCGCCCTTACCCGCCCCGCGGCACCAGCTCGTCGGCGAGGTTGGTCAGGTCCGACAGGCTCTGCACCACCGCCACCCGGTCGCAGGCCTTCGAGTAGCGGAGCATCTCGCTGTCGCCCGCGCCCCAGAAGCGGCGGTCCTCGGAGCAGATCCAAACCACCCGGCGCGCCTTGCGCTTGAGCTCCTCGAGCGCCCAGAGGTGCGATTCGTTGTAGTTGTTGCGCCCGTCGCCGATGACCAGCAGCGTGGTGCGCCGGCTGATGGCGCCCAGGTAATCCTTGGCGAGCATGGCGAAGACGCGGCCGTAGTTCGAGTTCGCGCCCATGTTGATCGCCTCGCCGGCCAGGGCGAGCTCGATCGCCTCGCGCGGATCGGAGCGGCGGAAGAACTCGGTCACCTCGCCGAGGTCGCTGACGAAGACGAAGCTGCGCACCCGGTTGAAGAGCGACTGGAGCGTGTGCACGAACAAGAGCATCATCCGCGCGGTGTTGCGCACCGAGTCCGAGACGTCGCAGACGACGACCACGTCCGGCCTCTCCGGGCGGCGCGACTTGAAGGCCAGGCGCGCGGGGACTCCGCCCCACGACAGGTTCTTTCGCAGGGTGCGCCGCACGCTGAGCCTGCCCTTGCGCCGGGTGCGCTGCCGGCGCACGAGCCGGGTCTTGAGCCGCTCGGCCAGACGGCGCACGGCGATCGAGGTGCGCTCGAGCTCCTCGGGCGACAGCTCGAGGAACGGCCGGTCCTCGTTCCAACCCGGCCGGTCGCGGCGCAGCCTCGCCCTCGCCTCCTGCTCGACGACCTGACGGGCGGCCTCCTCGACTTGGCGCATCGCCGCCGAGAGCCGCTTGCTGACCAGCTCGACGCCCTCGACCGAGACGCCCTGCGCCGCGAGGAGCCGCTCGAGCTCTTCGAGGTTCCGGTTCGCCTCGTCCGCGCCCGCATTCGACAGCAGCCGCCGCGCGAAGAAGCCGGTCTGGAGCTGACTCTCCAGCCGCGAGAAGTCGATGCTCAACGTGGCGCCGCGGAAGATGCGCGCGAGCGCGCCCTTGTCGCCCTCGACCGCCGCGCGCGCGAGCGGGCTCATCTCGCCGAAGAGCTGGTTGATGGTCGCCACCACCATCGCGAGCTCGTCGCCCTCGAGGAAGCCGCCCTGCTCGATGGCCTCGAGCAGCGAGCCCTCAATCGCGTCGAGCACCTTCGCCGCGCCCTTGAAGTAGAGGTCGAACAGGCGATCGAAGAGCGCCGCGTCCAGGCCGCGCTTGACCAGGCAGGAGCGCAGAGCGGCGCGAAAGGTGTCTCGGTCCTCGAGCCCGACCAGCGCGACGGCCCGGCACGCGTCGGCGATCTCGCCCGGGCCGACGCGGATGCCGTTGTGCCGCAGCAGCTCCCCGAAGTCGCGAAGGCGCGCTTCCATCAGGCCGCCTCCAACAGCAGCAGCCCCTCGACGTGGTAGGTCTGCGGAAACATGTCGACCGGCGTCGCGGCCACCGGCCGGAAGCCCTCGGAGACCAGCTCGCGGGCGTCGCGCCCGAGCGTCGCCGGATCGCACGAGACGTAGAGCACCCGGCGCACCCCGAGTTGGCGCGCGAGCGGCGCTATCCCCTTGGCACCGGTCCGCGGCGGATCGAGCACCAGGGCGTCGTAGCGCAGCCCCTCCTTGGCGAGCGCCTCGCCGGTGCGCAGCGAGTCACCGACGATGAAGCGCGCGCCGCCCTCCCCGGCATGCGAGGCCGAGCGGCGCGCCAGCTCGACGGCGCTCGAGGAGATCTCCACCGAGGTGACCCGCGCGCCTCGGGAGGTCATCGCGAAGGTGAAGTTGCCGGCGCCGCCGTAGAGCTCGATGACGTTCGCGGGCGCGCCGAGCAGCCGCATCGCCTCGGCGACGAGCAGCTCGTTGGCGTAGGGATTTGCCTGGGCGAAGAGGTCGGGGCGGCCGTGCAGCCTCAAGCCCGGGGCGCAGGGCGCCGGGATGGAGAGCAGGGGCTTGCCGAAGGTGCGCGCGGGCTCTCTCTCGGTGACGAGCACGCCACCGTCGAGTCGAGCGAGCCGCAGCAGCTTCTCGACCCGCTCGATAGCGGCCCGGCTCGAAGCGGCGACGTAGAAGGCCGCGGCGACCCGACGCTCGTCGCAGGCGAAGGCGACATCGGTGCTGCGCGGCACGTGTCCGACCGCGCTGGCGGCCTCGCGCAACCGCTCGAGAGCGCTTTCAATCTCCTGGTCGAGCAGCCGGCACTGCGTGACATCGACGAGCGTGTGGCTGCCGCGTCGCGTGTAGCCGAGCTGCCCGCCGACCAGGTGCAACCGGGTTCGAGTCCGGTAACGCTCGTGGCGGCCCGCGGTGAGGATGGGGTTGGCCTGAAGCGAATCTCGCGGCAGGCCACCGATGCGCTCGAGCGCGTCGTAGAAGAGCTGCTCCTTGGCCTTTTCCTGCGCCGCCGGCGCGACCTGAAGCCACTGGCAGCCGCCGCATTCGGGGAAATGCGGGCACTCCGGCTCAACGCGCAGGCTGGAAGGCTCGGCGACCCTGAGAATGCGCGCCCTGGCCGAACGCTCACGCACCTCGACGAGCTCGCCCTCGACCACTTCGCCAGGGACGCCGCCCGGGACGAAGACGACCCGGCCGTCCAGCCGGGCAATCGCTTCTCCGCCGAAGCCGAGCGACTCGATGTGCAGAAGGACCGTCATCCTTGATCGACGCGCGATGGGCGGCGGGCTCTCGCTCCTTCAGAGCCGGACGACGGTTCGTTCTTCGAGCGCCTCTGGGCCAAACACATTCCGCTCACGGGCGCGAGGTCTACTCCTTGGCGGTCTGCTTGAGGTCTTCCGGCAGCTCTCGGCGCAGCTTGTCGACGAACCGCTCGATGCGTGAGCGCTTGTCCTCGTCGACGTCGATGAACTCGATTCCCATGCCGGGAGCCTCGTTCGCCGAGTTCCCGTAGTCACTGACGCGCGTCACCTTGCCGGTCAGATCGAACGGGAAGGCGGTGTCGGGCAGCGAGACGATGAGCCGAACCGTCGTGCCTACCGGAAGCGGCGAGCGGCTGTTGATGAAGACGCCGCCCTTCGAGATGTTGGTCGCCCAGTCGGTGATGAAGCCGTCGACCGTGCGGTAGGCAACGAGGAGCTCGTGCTGGAGCCGATCCGACCGTCGTTTGTTGCTCGCTTCGCTCGTCATCTTGTGCCTCTTCCCTCGCGAACAGTGCCCGCCGCGCCCGCGAATTTGCGCCGCGACTATAGCAGGAACCCGGGGGGCGGAAGCCAGCCTCCACGGCTGGCGCGGCCAGGCGGTCTCAAGGGGTATCGGGAAATCTTCCTGAGCGCGGCCCACACCCCCGCCCGGTCACCTCGAGCGAAGTCGGGACCTTCGCGTCTCCGCGCAGCCCGGGTTTCCCCGGAACCCAACCGATCGGTCCCAGGTCGGTAGCGGCGCGCGCCCGTCGACGAATTGGGCAGAAGCGCGGCCGTTTCGCTGAGGGTTCCGGCGGCCGAGACGAAGGCCGGCCCTCCGGAATCGTGCTGCAACGCGAAAGAGGTGAGTAGTCCATGGTGAGCGGAACCGGAGGGAGTCGAACAATTTCCCGGCGGATCTTCAGATCGGCTCAACCACCACCGGCATTCCCCGCGGGTCATCCGCCCCAAAGGCCCGAGCCGCGGAGCCCTCGCGCACGGCGACTTCGAGCAGGCCGCAGGAGCCGACAAGGGCGAGCGTCTCGCCCGCGCCGACGTTCGCGTAGGTGGACTGAATTCCAGTCAGGGTCCGCCCGGCGACCGAGACCTTGAGCATCGCCCGATCGACCGCCGGGAGGTCCTCGACGGTCAGGTTGGAGATGAGGTTGCCGAAGTGGTCGACGTGGAGAATCTCCCCGACCACCGCGCCGCCCTCGTGGCGCACCCTCGGCGGCTGGAGCTTGACGGGGTCGGCGACCTCCGGTCCGAACCGCTCGGGCGGGACGCCGCGGGCAAGATGCGCGGCGGCCGGGGCGAAGAGATCGCGCCCGTGGAAGGTGTCCGAGACCTCCGCGCGGCGCAGCTCCGGGCTCGCCAGCTCGAAGGCCCGTCCGCCGCGGACGAAGGGCCACAAGAGGCCGTTGTCGGGTCCGACGAAGAGGTGCCCTGGAGCCCGCTCACCTCCGACGACGAGCAAAGGCCGGCGCGCCGTGCCGACCCCAGGATCGACGACCGCGACGTGGATGGTTCCGGGCGGGAAGGCACCGACCACCTCCCGGAGCATCGCCTGCCCGACGAGCACCTGGAAGGCGGGGACTTCGTGGCTGAGGTCCACGAGACGAGCATCGGGGCAGATGCCCAGGATGATGCCCTTCATCTGCGCGGGATAACCGCTCCCTGCGCCGAAGTCGCTGAGGAGTGTGATGAGCGGCCGGGTCATGGCCGGTGCAACATGCCACGGCCACGGCGAGCTCGGCCAGCGCCGGCGTTCCGAGCCGGGCGTTTCCAGAGCGTGCCCCACGCCGCGCCGAGCCGCTCGTCACTGCCGAGGCATACCCTCCCCGCCTCGCCGGTGTCGAAGAAGCCGGGAGGGACCATGCGCGAATTCACCTGCTGCATCCTCCTCGCGCTCGCAGCCGCCGGGTGCAAGCGCGAGCCGTCCCCCGACCGCACGAGCGCGGGCGATTGCCTGCTCGTGCGCGACGGCCCCGGGCCCGCGGGTGAAGTCCCGGTCGGCGCCGAGCGCGTCGTCGCCGGGCTCGAGGTGCCGTGGGCGCTCGGGTTCCTGCCAGGAGGCTCGCTCCTCGTGACCGAGCGCCCGGGGCGCGTGCGGCTGGTCGAGAACGGGACGCTGGTCGAGGAGCCGGTCGCGACCTTGCCGGTCGCCTCGGTCGGCGAGGGCGGGCTGCTCGGCCTTGCGCTCCACCCCGACTTCGCTACGAGCCGGCTCTTCTACCCTTATTTGACCGTCTCGGAGTCAGGCCGCCTGAGCAACCGCATCGAGCGCTGGCGGCTGGCGCCGGACGCGCGCTCGGCGAGCTTCGACAAGCGCATCCTCGAAGGCATCCCCGGCGCGCGAGTCCACGACGGCGGCCGGCTGCAGTTCCACCCGGACGGCATGCTCTACGCCTCGACCGGCGAATCGGGCGAGCCAGAGCTGGCGCAGGATCTCGACAGCCTCGGCGGCAAGCTGCTGCGCCTCACGCCTGAGGGCGAGGTCCCCGCCGACAACCCGTTCTCCGGCAACCCGGTCTTCCTTCTTGGCCTCCGCAACAGCGAAGGCTTCGCCTGGCGCGACGCGACCACGCTCTACGTCGTCGACCACGGGCCGAGCGGCGAGCTCGGGCGAACCGGCCACGACGAGGTGAATGTCGCCCGCGCCGGCGAGAACCTCGGATGGCCGACGATCTACGCGTGCGAGCAGCACCAAGGCATGGTCGCGCCCTCCTTGACCTGGGAGGCCGCAGTGCCGCCCGGCGGGGCCGCGGTCTATACCGGAACCGCCATTCCCGAGTGGAGAGGAGACCTGCTTGTCGCCACTTTGGGCTCGCGCCACCTGCACCGCATCGCCTTCGACCCGCGCAACCCGCGGCAAGTCGCCCTTCACGAGGTCTATCTGCAGGGCGAGCCGCCGCAAAGCCATGGCCGGCTCAGAGAGGTCATCATGGGGCCGGATGGCGAGCTCTACGTGACCACCAGCAACTGCGACGGCCGCGGGAGCTGCCCGCCCGAGAAGGACCAGAGCCTGCGGATAACCCGTCGGTAAAGGGAGCGCCCCCGCGACAGCTTCGTCGCGGGGGCGCAAAGTCCGAGCTCGTTCCATCGATCGACTGACTGCCGCGTCGAGACCCGTCGCGGCGCCGCCCGGTTGCGGAGGGCTGACCTTCGTGTCGGCCGCCGGGAACCCGCGTGTCGCCCGCCGGGCTGCTCGATTCCTCGACGGGCGCATTGCCACGCGCCCCTACCAACCTGCGACCGATCGCCACGGTTCCGGGCAAAGCCCGGGCTGTCGGCTCTCGACCCTCGACCCTCGCCTAGACCTCCATCTCCTTGCACTCGGGCGAGACGATGAGCTGCGCGTCGGTCTTCGACTGGATCTCCTCGACCGAGACGCCCGGCGCCCGCTCCTTGAGGACCAGGCCCTTGTCGGTCACCTCCATGAACGCCAGGTCGGTGACGATGTAGTTGACGCAGCGCCGCCCGGTCAGCGGCAGGTTGCACTCTTTGAGGATCTTGGGCTTGCCCTTGGCCTCGTGCTCCATGGCGACGAAGACCTTCTTGGCGCCGATCGCCAGATCCATCGCGCCGCCCATCCCCTTGACCATCTTGCCGGGAATCATCCAGTTGGCGAGATCGCCCTTCTCGCTCACCTGCATCGCGCCGAGCACGGCCATGTCGATGTGCCCGCCGCGGATCATCGCGAAGCTCGCCGCCGAGTCGAAATAGGCCGAGCCCTTGAGCTCGGTGATGGTCTGCTTGCCCGCGTTGATGAGGTCCGGATCCTCGTCGCCCTCGTAGGGGAACGGGCCGATGCCGAGCATGCCGTTCTCCGACTGCAGGACCACCTCGACGCCTTCGGGCACGTAGTTGGCCACCAGGGTCGGCAAGCCGATGCCAAGGTTGACGTAGTAGCCGTCGCGCAGCTCCCGCGCGACGCGCATCGCGATCTGCTCTCGAGTCAGTGCCATCTCTGCTCTCCTCGATTCTTCAAGCCCGGGTCAACGCGACCCTCAGCGGGTGGCCTTCCACTGGCCCTTGGCTCCGACGCAGGCCCCGGCGGTCGGGATCTCGAAGGTGCCGGTGAGCTCGGTCTCCTCCTCGTTCACCTTGCCCGCCAGCTCGATCTTCGTCTCGCCGTTCGAGCCGATGAGGCTCAGCGCCTCACCGTCGACGGTGCCCTCGAGCGTGGCCGCTGTCAGGCAGGGCAGACCGAAGCTGGTCATCGTCCCGAGCACCTCGCCTCCGCTCTGCGTCAGTTGCAGCACCATCTCGGCCGCGTTGCCGTTGGTGTCGGCCAGTGTGCCCCTCCATTCGCCCTCGACGCTCGCGCCGCAGGCGCCGAGCAGCGCCGCGCATGCAAAGATCCCGAACAGTCTCTTCATTGTCTGGCTCCAGCCCCGGCCGCTTGCCGGGAATCGAAAGGTTGTGGGGTTGAGTGCGGACGGCGGGCTGCCGCGGGTCAACTGTTCGTCCGGCAGCCCTCGCCATCGGACCGTCGACCACCTCGCCTCAGGCGGTTGGGCGCACGCGCACCGTGCGCTGCTCGATCCACTTCTGATAGCCGCTGCCCTGGAAGAGGCGGTGAACGTAGATGCTGGGGACGTGGATCTGGTCGGGGTCGAGCTCGCCCACCTCGACCAGCTCCTCGACCTCGACGATCGTCGTCTTGGCCGCCGCGCACATCAGCGAGCTGAAGTTGCGGGTCGTCTTGCGGAAGACGAGGTTGCCCCACTTGTCGGCCTTCCAGGCCTTGACCAGGGCGAAGTCGGCCTTCAGCGGCAGCTCGAGGATGTACTCGCGGCCGTCGATGACCTTCGACCCCTTGCCCTCGGCGACGACGGTGCCGACTCCGGTCAGGGTGTAGAAGCCGCCGATGCCCGCGCCGCCAGCGCGGATGCGCTCGGCAAGGGTGCCCTGCGGCACGAGCTCGACCTCGAGCTTTCCGGAGAGGAACTGCTCCTCGAAGACCTTGTTCTCGCCCACGTAGCTGGAGACCATCTTCTTGACCTGATCGGCCTTGAGCAGCACCCCGAGCCCGAAGTCGGTCGTGCCGCAGTTGTTCGAGATGATGGTCAGGCCCTTGATGGCCTTCTCGTGCAGCGCGCTGATGAGGTTCTCCGGATTGCCGCACAGACCGAAGCCCCCGGACATGATCACCGCTCCGTCGCGGATGTCGTGGATGGCCTCGGCGGCGTTTTTGACGAGCTTGTTCATGGTTCACCTTCCCGCACTGGAGCGCCGGCGCCGCGAAGGGCGGCGCTGGCGGCCGCGTTGTCACGTGTTCTTCCCCGGTGGCGCAGCGAGCCTGTTCGTCGTGCCCTCTGCCGGGCAAGCTTTCCCCCGCGCAGCCCCGGGTGCTGCGGCCGCGCGGGTGCCCATCCTCTCTGCTGTTCGAAGCGGGGGCTGAGCCTCTGCCCCTCGTCCCCGTAAGCCTGCCCCGCTTCCTAGCACACTGGCAGGGAAAGAGAAAAGCACTCGACGGTGTTGATTGCTGGCCGGCGCCGTCGCCCTTGCCGGGGTGCGCCAAGCTTGCCTGCACGCTTGCCAAGTCCAGTCTAATTGCTAAGTTACGCCAATCTTTCACTCCCCAGAGGTCGCATGGTTGCCGATCAGGAATCCCGGCTGGCGCAGCCTCCCGTGTCCCGATCGAAAGCATGCGCGCGCCCTCGCCATTGGCCACAGGCGGCAATAACCCCGGACTCCAGGTCAGTTTCTTGTGCCGGAGCCGGGCTGGACGCAGCATGAGGCCGCCAGAGCACAACCCCGGCTAGAACCTGCAAGGAACGAAAACGAGGATTTCCATGGCGGACGAAAAGAAGAAAGCACCTGCCGCACCGCAGATGGGCGCCCCGGCGCTCATCGCGAAAGAGGACATTCCGCAGGTCTTGCCGATCCTGCCGTTGCGCAACTCGGTCTTCTTTCCCGGCGGCGTGCTGCCCCTGGCAGTCGGCCGTCAGAAGACCATCGCCCTTATCAAGGACGCGGTTCGCGACGACCAAGTCATCGGCGTGGTCACCCAGCGGCGTGCCGAGGAGGAGGACCCGGGCGCGGCCGACCTGTACTCGATGGGCACCGTCGCCCGCATCGTGAAGCTCTTGAAGATGGGCGAGGACAACTACTCGCTCGTCGTCCAGGGCCTGGCGCGCTTTCGCGTCCTCGACCTGGTCCAGGAGAGCCCCTACCTCAAGGCGCGCATCGAGCCGGTCGAGGACAAGACCGAGGTCGACAACGTCGAGATCGAGGCCCTGGGCATCAACCTCAAGAAGCTCGCCCGCGAGGTCATCGAGCTGATGCCCGAGCTGCCGGCGGCCGCCGTCGAGCTCGTCGACTCGATCACCCACCCCGGACACCTGGCCGACCTGCTGTCGGCCAACGTCGACGTGCCCATCGAGGACAAGCAGGCGGTGCTCGAGACCGTCGACCTCAAGGCGCGCATGAAGCTCGTGCTCGAGCTGCTCAACCGCAAGCGCGAAATCCTCAAGCTCAGCAGCAAGATCGACAGCGCGGTCAAGGGCGAGATGTCCAAGACCCAGCGCGAGTACTACCTGCGCCAGCAGCTCAAGGCCATCAAGGAGGAGCTCGGCGAGCTGGGCGAGGAGGAGGAGGAGCTCGACGAATTGGGCGAGCGGCTCAAGAAGGCCGGCCTGCCCCCGGAGGTCGAGAAGGTCGCCCACAAGGAGATGAACCGCCTCAAGGCCATCCCCGCGGCCTCGAGCGAGTACACCGTCGCCCGCACCTACCTCGACTGGATCGCCGACCTGCCCTGGTCGAAGAGGACCGAGGACAACCTCGACATCGACAACGCCCGCTCGGTGCTCGACGCCGACCACTTCGGGCTGCAGAAGGTCAAAAAGCGCATCCTCGAGTACCTCGCCGTGCGCAAGCTGAAGAACGACATGAAGGGCCCCATCCTCTGCCTGGTCGGCCCTCCGGGCGTCGGCAAGACCAGCCTGGGCCAGTCGGTCGCCCGGGCGGTCGGTCGCAAGTTCGTGCGCCTGTCGCTCGGCGGGGTGCGCGACGAGGCCGAGATCCGCGGCCACCGGCGCACCTACGTCGGCGCGCTGCCCGGCCGCATCATCCAGTCGATGAAGAAGGCCGGGACCATCAACCCGATCATGATGCTCGACGAGGTCGACAAGCTCGGCGCCGACTTCCGCGGCGACCCCTCGGCGGCCCTGCTCGAGGTGCTCGACCCCGAGCAGAACAACAGCTTCTCCGACCACTACCTCGACCTGCCCTACGACCTGTCGCGGGTGATGTTCATCGCCACCGCCAACCAGCTCGACCCCATCCCCGCCCCGCTGCGTGACCGCATGGAGATCATCGAGCTGCCCGGCTACACCTTCGACGAGAAGGTGGAGATCGCCACCCGTCACCTGATCCCCAAGCAGATCAAGGAGCACGGGATCACCGACGAGCAGATCGAGCTGACCTCCAACGGCCTGGCGAAGGCCCTGCTCGCCTTCACCCGCGAGGCGGGCGTTCGCACCCTCGAGCGGCGCATCGCCGACCTGTGCCGCGCGGTGGCCGTCGAGGTCGCCAGCGGCAAGCAGGAGAAGCGCACCATCGACGAGCAGCAGGTCACCGAGATCCTCGGCGCCGACAAGTTCTACAACGAGGTCGCCGAGCGCACCGAGGTCTCGGGGGTCGCCACCGGCCTGGCCTGGACCCCGGCCGGCGGCGACATCCTCTTTATCGAAGCGACCCGCATGCCGGGCAAGGGCGCGCTGACCCTCACCGGCCAGCTCGGCGACGTGATGAAGGAGTCCTGCCAAGCCGCCCTCTCCTACGTGCGCGGCAAGGGCCACCTGCTCGGCATCCCGGCCAACTTCCTCGAGCGCACCGACCTGCACATCCACTTCCCGGCCGGCAGCGTGCCCAAGGACGGGCCGTCGGCGGGCGTGACCATCCTCACCGCGCTCGTCTCGCTGATGACCGGGGTGCGCACCCGCGGCGACACGGCGATGACCGGCGAGGTGACGCTGCGCGGTCAGGTGCTGCCGGTCGGTGGCATCAAGGAGAAGGTGCTCGCCGCCCATCGCGCCGGCATCAAGCGCATCGTCATGCCCGAGCGCAATCGCAAGGACCTGCACGACGTGCCCGAGCAGGCCCGCAAGGAGATCGAGTTCATCTACGTCACCCAGATGGACGACGTGCTGCGCCACACGCTCGAGCAGGATCCCTTCAGCCTGCCGGCCGCCAAGATCGAGACCGGCGGCGAGCCTCCTCCCACCACCGGCAAGCCGGGAGGCGAGAACGAGGTGCGTATCTAGCGTCTGGGCAATTCGCTGCATCCGAGCCGCCGGTTCGCGTTCAGTTTTGAGTTGTGAGTCTTGAGTCGGGAAGCGACAGCCGCGGCCTTTGCCCGTAGGTAGGGGCGCATCGCAATGCGCCCGTCGCCGAACCCGAGCTCGGTCGCCGTCCGCGCGTCGGTAGGGGCGCATCGCAATGCGCCCGTCGCCGAACCCGAGCTCGGTCGCCATCCGCGCGTCGGTAGGGGCGCATCGCAATGCGCCCGTCGCCGAACCCGAGCTCAGTCGCCATCCGCGCGTCGGAAGGGGCGCATCGCAATGCGCCCATCGCCGAACCCGAGCTCGGTCGCCGTCCGCACGTCGGTAGGGGCGCATCGCA
>DHSB01000150.1:0-3832 GCA_002408385.1 Myxococcales bacterium UBA5297 | reverse complement strand
CGCCGAACCCGAGCTCGGTCGCCATCCGCACGTCGGTAGGGGCCATCGCGATGCGCCCGACGCCCGCCTGGCGCCCCCCTCGGACAGAAATGCTTAGGCGGCGATGCTCGAGAGCAGCTCGAAGTACGCGCGCTCGGCCCAGACGAGCTTGAGCCCCATGCCGCCACGGGCCGGATCGTTGATCGCCTTGGGCGTCGGCCTCGACCAGCTCACCACCGCCCCGACCTCGATGCGGCTGCCACCCGGCAACTCGACGCTCCCGCTCACGCGCGTGCCCTCCGGCAACAGGAAGCGCGAATTGAGGAAGAGGCCACCGTCCGACAGGTCGAGCGTGCAGCCCGAACGCAGCCACGCACCGTCGCCGGCGCTGAACCTGACTACGAGCCGCTGGGGGAACCTCGGCGAGCGCCGCATGGAGCTACCTCCTCGTAGCTCCATGTTGCGCACGCCTGCCCGCTCGTCAAACTTCCGGCCTCACTGCTCTTCCAGCGGCACGTTGCCCAGCGTCGGCGCGGTCGCGAAGGTGCGCCGGTGGCGCAGCAGCGCCGCCATCCCGAGCCCCTCGGGCAGCCGCTCGTCGGCCGGCAAGAAGGCTATCTCGGCCCCCTTGCGGATCGCCCGGCGCACCACCTTCTCGCGCAGGTCGACCGCTCGCAGCTCGCTCGCGCAGTACGGGCAGTCCTCGTGGTCCGCCTCGCCGACCGCCTCGCAGTTGGTGCATTCCCAGCCGGTCGCGTACCAGGTCGGGTCGAGGAACAGCTTGTGGATCCGGCCCTCGTTGAGCGCCAGAAGCACGCCCTTGGTGCCTTCGACCCCGATGCCCTCGCGCGCCGCCTCGGCCAGCGCGACGTCGCGCTCGGCCAGCATCCGCTCGCGCAGCACCTCGTCGAACTTGACCCAGGCCTCGGTGATCAGGTCCTCGCGCAGCTCGCCCTCGCGATCCGCCAGGTACTTTCGATAGGGGATGCGCGCCGCGACCCGCTCGAGCACCCGCTGTGGCAGGAAGCGCTCGAAGTCGTTGAGGAGCTGGTGGTGGCCCGCGAGGATGATGACCGCGTCCTGAATCAGGTCGGCCATTCGGACCAGCGGCTGCGCACTGTGCTCGAGGTTGCGGTCGAGGATGCGCTCGATGTGCCGCTCCCAGTTCGCCTGGCTCCATCCGCCCATGCTGTGCCGGCCCGGGAACCTCTGGTCGAGCTGGGCCGCGACGTCGACGATGCCGCCGCTGGCCTCGAAGATGAGCGCCCCCTCGCTGTCGACCGCCGCCAGGATGAGCGGGGGAACCGACAAGACCGTCTTGGCCAGCGGCAGCACCTGCGGCCGAGGATCCAGCACAAACTGCATCGGCTCGAAGGGCAGCCGCGTGCGCACCACGCGGAACAGCTTGCCGGGCGCGCAGCTAAAGAGCGCGACCCCTGTCGCCCACTCGTCTATCCGCTGGCGCAGGAGCGCCTCGACGTACTGCTCAATCGGATCGAACGTCGCTTTCAGCTCGTCGAACAAGCCGCGGCCAGTCGACTTGAGCGCCCCCCGGATGCTGTCCTCGACCAGGAGCCGGACAGCATGGCGCTCGTGCTGATCGGTACGCCGGGTGTCCAGGTACACGCTGGCAACCGGGGATCTCTGCTCGGGAATGGCCATCAGCTCTTCGAGCACCTGCTTGACGTCCATGCGCGCACCTCGCACCCGCCGGATAAGCCCCGGCTCGCGCCCTTCTCTGAGTCCGGACTTCTCCCCCTTATGTTGCTCACCTCCCACGCTCGAGACGACTGCGGGAGCCGCCTGCACCCTGCCCTCTGCCAACGAAACGGGCGTGAGCATGCCGCCTCCTCCGGCCGCCCGGCCGCTTTCGCGCGGGGCGGCTTTGGCTACGATGCGCGCCATGATCATCGACGAGCACCTCGAGCGGATGGAGCGGCTGCTGGAGCTCGAGCGTGCCGAAGAGCGCAAACGCTACGAGATGGAGAGCGCCGCCCTTTCGCTCGATCAGCGGCAGGCCCGCGGCCAGCTCCTCCTGGACCTCGAGGTCGCAGACGCCCGCTCGCTCGCCGGCAGGGTGCTCGTCGAGCTGCGCCCGCCGCAGGGCCGCGAGGTCCCCTCCTCGCTCATCGGCCCGGGCTCCATCGTCCGCGCCGCCCGGCGCGGGCTCGGTGCCGACGAGCCGGTGACCGGCGTCGTCGCGCGCATGACCCGCGGCCGGGTCGGCGTCGCCCTCGACGGCCCGCCGCCGGAGTGGATGGACTCGGGACGCCTCTTCCTCGAGCTGCTGCCGAACGAGGTGACCTACGAGCGCCAACGCAAGGGGCTCGCGCGGCTGCGCAGCTCGGGCGACCGGCGCATCGCGCGCTGGCGCGAGCTGCTGGCCGGAGGCCGGACGCCCGCCTTCGAGGCCGATCCCGGCTTCGCGCCGGCCGCTCACCTGAATGCCGAGCAGAACGAGGCGCTCGCCCACGCTCTCGCCGCGCGGGACCTCGCCCTCATCCACGGCCCGCCGGGCACGGGGAAGACGACCGTGCTCGCCGAGCTCGTCGTGCGCGCGGTCGAGCGCGGCGAGCGCGTGCTCGCCGTCGCGGCCTCCAACATGGCCGTCGACAACCTCCTCGCCCGGCTCGTGCGCCGCCCCGGCCTGCGCGTCGTGCGCCTGGGCCACGTCGCCCGGGTCAGCGAGGCGCTGTTGCCGTGGACCCTCGACGAGCAGATAGAGGCCCACGCCTCCCAGCAGATCGCCCGAGGCATCCTCGACGAGGCCCACGGCCTGCTCGCCCGGGCGCGCAAACAGGCCGCGCGGGGCCGCTCGGCCGACCGCTACGCCGAGGCGCGCGAGGCCCGCGCCGCCGCTGCGAAGCTCTTCGGCGAGGCCCGGAAGCTGATGCGCGTGGTGCGCGCGCAGGTCCTCGGCTCCGCGCAGGTCGTCTGCGCGACCTGCACCGGCACCGAGATCGACCTGCTCGAGCGCGAGGAGTTCGACCTCACGGTCATCGACGAGGCGACGCAGGCGACCGAGCCCACCGCGCTGCTGCCACTGCTGCGCGCCCCCAAGGCCGTGCTCGCCGGTGACCATCGGCAGCTTCCGCCGACCGTGCTCTCGCTCGCCGCAGCCCGCCAGGACCTGTCGCGCTCGCTGTTCGAGCGCCTGCTCGAGCTGCACGGGCCGTCGGTGGCCCGGATGCTGCGCGAGCAGTACCGGATGCACGAGGCGATCATGACCTTCCCCTCGCGCGAGCTGTACGGCGGCGAGCTGCGCGCCCACCCGTCGGTCGAGGCCCATCTGCTCGCCGACCTCGAGGGCGTCGCTTCATCCGAGCTGACCGGCGTGCCCATCGTCTTCCTCGACACGGCAGGCAAGGGCTTTGACGACGAGGTGGCGCAGGGCAGCGAGAGCCACCGCAATCCGCAGGAGGCCGAGCTCGTCGCGCGCAAGGTGCGCCAGCTCCTCGATGCGGGCCTGGCGCCCGCGCAGATCTCGGTGATTTCGCCCTACGGCGCCCAGGTCGAGACCCTGCGGGCGCTGCTGCCCGGCGAGGGGCTCGAGATAGACACCGTCGACGGGTTCCAGGGCCGGGAGAACGAGGCGGTCGTCGTCAGCCTGACGCGCAGCAACGCCGAGGCCGAGGTGGGCTTCCTCGCCGACCTTCGGCGCATGAACGTGGCCATCACCCGCGCGCGGCGGTTCCTGCTGGTGGTGGGCGACAGCGCCACGGTCTCCGCGCACCCGTTCTATCGGGACTTCATCGACTACGTCACCGAGCGCAGCGGCTACCGCAGCGCCTGGGAGGAGTGAGGAGGTGTCGCAGGATCCCTTGATCGCACCCGCCGGGTAGGAGCGGGGCTC
>DHSB01000028.1 GCA_002408385.1 Myxococcales bacterium UBA5297 | reverse complement strand
TCGCGGCGACGACCACCTCGGTCTCGCCCGAGGTGAGAGGGATCGACGCAGCGTACTGACCGGCGAGCACCGTCACTGGCTCCCCGTCGACCGTCACGCCCGCGAGGTGCTCGTCGCCGACGGTTCCCTCGAGCCGGTAGGGCGACTCGGAGACCTGCGCGGGATTGGTCTGCGGGCGATCGATCGTCAGGTAGGGCGCTGTGCGATCCACGCCGAAGCTGCGCACCACGCTCGTCGAGCGTCCCACTGCGTCGGTGACCGCGATGGTGACCGCATGCTCGCCTTCGGGCAGCGCCAGCGAGGCGCTGAAGTAGCGCGCGCTGACGGTCGCCGGCTGGCCGGAGATGGTCACCTGCAGTGGCAGCGTGCCGCCTTCGATGCGGCCGCGCACGGCGATGCTCTGGATGCCGAGAACGGCGTCCTCGTCCGGCGCCTCGACGATAAGGGTCGGAGGCTCGCCCTGCGGTCCGGCATCGCCCGGAAGGCCTGCATCGCCCGGCACCGAGCCGGCATCGCCTGCTCCGGGTGACCCGGCATCCGCGAGCGCCCCAGCATCCGGGAGGCCCACGCCGCCGTCGGAGGCGGGCGCCTCGACACGCGTCACACTGACTGAGGCCTCGCGACTGCGCCCCAGGCCGTCGACAGCGACGACAGTAATCGTCTGCGGGCCAAGCTCGAGCGCAACCGTCGAGGTGAAGTTGCCCGCGGCATCGACGCTCGCGCGCCTGCCAGCGACCTGGACGATGACCGGCGAGGCGTCTGGCTCGGCCGTGGCGGTGCCCGAGACGACAACTGCGCTGTCGGTCGTCGACAGGCCGTCCTCGGGCGCGGTGATGACGAGCTGCGGACCGAGGTTGCCCGTTACCTGCCGGGTAACCGAGGCCCTGTTGCCCGCCACATCGGTGGCGACAATGCTGATCGTGTTGACGCCCGTCTCCAGAGCAACGGTGACCGCGAAGCTGCCGCTGCCATCCAGCGCTGCGCTCGCGCCGTTGACCGTGACCGTCACCTGCGTCGCGTCGCTGACCGTGCCGGATACCGTGGTGCTCGTGCCGCTGATGGTTGCGCCCTCGGCGGGAGCGAGCACCGTGACCTGCGGTGGCGTGCTGTCGCGCACGACGGAGATAGACGCGCCGGCCGAATTGCCAGCACCATCGAAAGCCACGAGCTCAAAGAGGTTGGAGCCTTCGACAAGGCTGACCGATGCTCGGTACTTGCCGTCGGTGCCCGGAGTCAACGCGGTCGCCCCTGCGGCAACCGACGAGATTGGCCCGTCGTCGGTGACGCTGGCGACGATCTCGACCTGCCCGAGCTTGGTGATCAGGCCGCTCTCGGGCGACTCGACAGCGATGACCGGCGGCTCGGTGTCGATGGCGAAGGTGCGGCGAAGCTCGGAGCTGTTGCCCGCGGTGTCGGAGGCGGTAACGACCAGCTCATAGGAGCCGGGCGCGGCGACCGTGCCCCCGCTCTCGAACGACTGGCCGTTGAGCGTCGCCGAGACTGCTTGCAGGTGTGCGTCCGCGGCCGAGTAGGTGATGGTCGCCGGCAGGTTGCGCTGCTCGCCGTCGGTGACGCCGGCGACGCTGATCGCCGGCGCGGTCGCATCGATCGCGAAGCTCGCCTGCAGGTTCGCCTGGTTGCCGGCGGCGTCGCTGGCAGTGATCGACAGCTCGTAGTCGCCTTCCGCCGACACAGTCGTCCCGCTCTCGAAGCTGAAGCCGTTGAGCTTCGCGGAGACCGGACCGGGGTGCGGGTCAGAAGTGGCGAAGCTCGGCGCTACCGCCGTCTTGCTCGCGAGCCCATCGTGGACACCTGCGAGCGTGATCTCGGGTGCGGTGCGATCGATGGCAAAGCCAACCTCGACCATCGCCACATTGCCGGCCGCATCGCTGGCCGAGACCACGAGCGTGTAGTCGCCTTCGGATGAGACCGGCGTCCCACCGTCGAAAGGCACGCCGCCGAGCAGCGCGGAAAGGTTCGCGAGGTGGGGATCCGAGGCCGAGAACAGGGGCAGGAGCTGGGCCGCGTTGCTCACCAGGCCGTCGGAGACGCCCTCGATGCTGATGGTCGGAGGCTCGGCGTCGATGGTGAAGCGCACTGTTTCGCTGCTTGAGTTGCCGGCGCGGTCGGACGCGGTGACCACCAGCGTGTGGTCGCCTTCGGACGCGACGGTCGTGCCGCTCGCAAAGCTCGCTCCGTCGAGGGTCGCGGTGGTCGACTCGAGGTTGGCGTCGGTGGCGTTGAAGGTTGGCGTGACCGGCTGGTTGCCAAGCTGGCCGTCGGAGACGCCGAAGATGCTGATAGCGGGGGCGGTCGTGTCGATCGTGAAGTGGAGCGTCTTCGAGGCGCTGTTGCCGGCGCGGTCGGTAGCAGTGACCACCAGCGTGTGCTCGCCTTCGGACGACACGGTCGTGCCGCTCGCGAAGCTCACTCCGTCAAGGGTCGCCGCGGTCGAATCGAGGTTGGCGTCAGTGGCGCTGAAGGTTGGCGTGACCGGCTGGCTGCCGAGCTGGCCGTCGGAGACGCCGGAGATGCTGATGGCCGGGGCGGTCGTGTCGATCGTGAAG
>DHSB01000040.1 GCA_002408385.1 Myxococcales bacterium UBA5297 | reverse complement strand
TCATACGCGTACGGAAGCGACGGGCGGCTGTCGACGGTGACGGGCCGGCTCGGGACCCTGAGCTTCGAGTGGGAGCCCGGAGGCGAGCGGATCGCAAAGGTCGCGGACGCAAATATCGCCGAGCGCTACTGCTACGACGGCGCTGGGAGGAGCGCGGGGCTGGTGGCGGCGCCGGTCGACCTGGGCTGCAGTTGGGTGCAGGGCGGCGCGATGCCGGCGGCGGCGCTGAGCGCGTATCGCTATTCGTACGACGCGCGTGGGAATCGGCTTGTCGAGGAGCAGCAAGGGACGCAGGGCTTCGAGGCGAAGGCGTATGGCTACGACCAGGCCGATCGCCTGGTGGGCCAGCGCGACGGCAGCGGCCAAAGCGTGCTGTACAAGCTGCGCGGGGACGGGAGCCGGGAGTACGAAAATCGAATCGAATCGTATTGGGGCTCGCTCGACTCCTTTGACATGGCCACGGGCGAAAGCGAGCTGCTGCGCTACGAATACGACGCGCAAGACGGGCTCGAGCGCATCGTCGACGAGCTCGATCCGACGAAGCTGCGGAGGTTTGTGACCGACGCGTCAGGGAGGCTGGTGAGCGAGGCTCAGGGGACGAGCTCGCGCGAATACGGCTGGGATGCGGCGGGGCGGCTGGTGTCGGTGACCGAGGTCGAGAGCGGCAGCGCGCGCACGACGAGCTTCGGGTACGACTGGGCGAACCTGCGGCGGTCGAAGGTGACGGCCGACGGGGTGACGAGCTCGTATTTGTGGGCGGCGGGCGAATTGCTCGAGGAGAGGAACGGGAGCGGGCCGGTGCGGTTGTATCAGCGCGCGGGCGGGATGGTGCTTGGGGTTGGAACCGAGCGAATTCTCCATGATGGGCTCGGGAGTGTGGTCGGGCGGGTCGATGGCCTTAGCGGCGCGAGCAGCTTCTACCGGTATGACGCTTGGGGCGGATTGCTCGATGGGACAGGGCCCACGAGTGCCGATCCTTCGCTCGCCTATGCCGGGCAGCATTGGGATGCCGATGCCCGGCTCTTCTATGCCCAGCAGCGTTGGTATGACCCGGGGCTGGGGCGGTTCTTGAGCGAGGACCCGTTGTTCGGGGATATCGCGAGTCCCAATTCGCTGATGGCTTGGGGGTATGCGAACGGCAATCCGCTGAGGTTTGTGGATCCGACTGGAGAGGCAGGATGTTTCCCCGGCGAACCGCATGATCAGTGCGCAGAGCGGCTGCGACGATCTGGACGTGCGTCTGGAACCTGGGCCCAGAACTCCGTCGAGAGCACATTCATTTGGGAAAGAAATGCGGTCAAGGAGAGCTGGGTCGATAGGCTCCTGAACCTCATGACGTTCGGAACCTGGGGGCTTGGTTTCCGTGCTGGAGAGGTTTTCGAAGAGGTCGATGGCAGTTCAGGGTTTAAGGGTTCCAGTACTGGAACGAAGGTGATTGCAACAGCTGGCGTGATGTCCGCCGAGATCACTGGCGTTCGAGGCTTTGTGGAGGAACACACCGGCAGGGATTTGGTTTCCCAGCAATCACTCACTGATGAAGAGGCAGTTCGTCGCGGTAACGTCGGGTTGCTGAACATGACCGTGTACGGCCTGAGCATGGCCGCTGCCTCGGTTGCCGGTGGGCCACCTGCGAGAACGACAACCACAACGCTTGCCAAGGCACAGTCTTCTGCAGTTGCTCGGTCGGGGGCATCAACGGCGACGATAGATCTTGTGCAAGTCGAGCCTGGTGTATGGGCGATGCCTCACATCGCCGCGCAGGAAGCCTACGCGAGCGCGATGGTGGCGCAGTTGTCCACGCCTCCAGCCCTACCGTTGCTGCCGCGAGGCGCGATTCTCGCGGACACCAACTTGCTCGTATACGCGGCTGAGAAGGGCAACGCTGCGGCTCTGGCGGAGATTCGAGCGGGACGCACGTTCATCACCACTGAAGTCCTTGAGGAACTGGTCAACGTCAACACGCACGCCCAGAGGATGAGTCGCCTTTCGTTCCTCGAAACGGAAGGCGTTCAACTCTTGCCCAGGAGCGTTGCCGGTCCGCTGAGAGGCACACCCGCCTTCCAAGAAGCCTACTCGCTCGCCCGCAACCAGGGGCACTCAGCCACCGATGCCTCTCTCGCGGGAATGGGCAGGGCGAGCGGACTGGAGATCGTTACTTCCGAGAAGAGGCTCTCGAACCTGTTCAACCACACCTACAAGAAGGCTGGCGTTCGCATTCGCCGGGTGAGGTGAGCCATGTCCAATGCGAATCGAGTCTATGCGCGGCTGAAGTGCCCTCGCTGTCACTCGGATAGCGAGGTCGAGATAGAGGTCGAGCTTGGTCACGGCGGGCTGCTCAAGGAGTACCGAGTCGGGGATGAGGTCGAGTGGGACCCATGGCATGACGAGGAGCGTGGTGGCAGACCCAAGGACGGCACCACCTTGAAGGAGGGCTACGTTGAGTGCGAGGTTTGTCACAAGGACTTCTTCGTGAAGGTCTTCGTGAAGAACGACCGCATCGAGAAGGTCGAGGTGGACGAGACCAGGGCAGGCTACATCCCGTAACAAGACCGTCCGCTGGGCTCCACGTTGCGTCGGAAGGGGCGGGTGGCTTGGCGGGACGTGTCAACGACTTTGAGACACAGACCAGGTGGATTTACTGAGCAGCGCTCTCCTTCTCGGCAGATTGTTCCTTGGGCGGGTTGATCCAGACGGCGGCAGGCAAGGCGGGAGGCACAGTCGGTCGCGCGCGGCGAGCAGGACCTCACCTCGTGCGACGTGCAGCGCGAGCGCTACGAGAACTACGAGCGCTCGATGCAGTGCGAGTGCTCGGTCGCCCTCGACGAGCGCTTCGACGACCTCAACGTGAGCGGCGGCGGCAGCCTCGAGCGACCGGCACTTCGGCGCCTGTTGTCGTGGTGCGTCGAGGGGTGCATCGACATCATCGTCGTCGCGAGCCTCGACCGGCTCGCGACGGGTAAGCGGCGCCGACGCCGCCCGCTCGCCATCGAACGGGCGGCGCGCGCATCCGAGCTTTGCTTCTTTCAAATGTGCGCTGCGGCGAACAGACCCCGGAGAAACCGAACCGCGGATTCGAATTCATCGACGGCGCCCCACCGCCGCAAGGCGAGACCGGCCGGTCGGCTAACTCGGCTCCGGCGTCTCGACCTCGTCCTTCGTCCGCCGGCGCTTGGTCGTCGACTTGAAGAATCCGTCGGCCCAGTACTTGCCGAGGTTCTTCTCGTTGGCGCGTCCGGCGAGCTGCGTATGGAGCTTCATGCGCTCGCCGTTGAGCTTCTCGACCAGC
>DHSB01000174.1 GCA_002408385.1 Myxococcales bacterium UBA5297 | reverse complement strand
ATCCCAACGCCCTTCGGCAAGAGGGCGTAAAGACGCCTTGGCTCCTACGAATGGTGCTAAGCGCGCTTTCTAGGAAGTTGCTAGCCCTTGTAGCTGATCCCAGCGGGAGCACCGTGCGACCGCGCGACCGTGCGATGGGTCTCGGGGACCAGCACCGCTGAACGCGGTGGCGCTGCCGGTTGAATCTGCCGATGACCGCACCGGCGAAGGGCTTCGCGCCCCCAGCCTCTCACGTTTCTGGATGGCCAGGCACTTCCCGAACGCTTGCTAGAAGAACGGTCGAGCCGAGGCGCAGGCGGGTCAAGTGCGTCGAGGCGACGGTCACTCTCACGCGCAGGTGCCCAGGAACGGGACTGGTCCCGCGGACCGGAGCACCCCGGGCCCGTCGGTGCACTGGTTACGATCTCCTCGACTTCCGCGAGGGCAGGACCGGCCGCGATGAGGCCATCGACGCCTTGGTGAGGGAGCTGAAGCGCCGGGAGCAGGCCGACGTGGTCCTTGTCCACGACCTCGCCAAGCGGGTCTTCGCCGAGTTCACGGACCGCCGGAGCCGGGCGCGAGCGCGATGATGCCGGGAGCACCGCCTTGCCGCCCTACGGCACGCGCCTGCCTCGCCCCAGCCTCCCCTGTGGGGCCAGCCATCTGCTCACGAACCGCACATGCGGGGGCCAGTTCGGCATGGCCGGCCGGGGCGTTCTCGGCGACTGGCGGAGCGCCGACATGGCCGCCGTCCCCGAGGGAGGCGGCGCCCGCCCCGTGGCGTTCGCGTCTGGCCGTTCCGGTCGGTGGCGCCTCCCAGCCCGGTGGCCGCCGTTCCTGTGCCGGTCACCGCCGGTCGGGCCTCCGTCCTCCAGCGAGCGCGCGCCGCGCCGCCAACCGTTCTTGGGCGGCGCGGGTGCCGACGAGGTGTGGCCGGCGGGGGCGCCGTCCCTCTCGGGCGCCGCGTGCGTCGTCGCTGGGATCGCGGCGAGGGTGGTTTCGACTTGGCCCGGCCGTCAGGACGTGGGCGCGGCCGGCTGAACGTCCCGGCTGAAGAGCCTCACCTCGACCTCCCGCAATCCCAACTCCTTCGTCTTCAACGCCATCCGCAGGCTTGGGTTGTCCGTCCGTTCCTCCGTTGGTGACGTCTCGACCAGAGAGAAGAAGCGGCCCAGGACATCGCCAGCCATCTTGGCGATGGCCATCTCTCCTCCGTCGGGATGCTTGCCGATGTCGGTTCTCGGCAGGGCGATGAGGAATCGGAACATCTCGCCCCACCATGGGTGCCACTTTGCCTCTGCATCCGCAGGCACGTACCAGTAGGCAACCGACCCTATTGGGCGAGGAAGGTCTACTCGCGCGACGAAGATGTCTTCATTCCTCACGGGAGGACTCCTTCCGGCAGCGCCTCAATCACGCCGTGCTTCCAGAGCACATCCGAAGCGCCGGGCTCAAAGACAGCCTCCATCCGTCCTGGCATGTCCTGGATCGGCCGGATCTGGAAGAGCTTGAGTTGACGGAGTCTCTCAAGCTGTGCGCGCGGAAGAGCGACTACGACACCGCCGATGCTTCCACCTTCCCGACCAACCGTCCGCGCTGCAAACACCTTCGCAGTCGAAACGTCCAGCGCGCCGAACAGCCGCATGGTGGGCGACGGGGTGAACCCTCCGGTGCGCAGGCTCGTGGTCCCGTGGATGAAGAACTCGAATGGCTCATCGAACTGGGGAGCGATCTCGCTCTTCACGAACGAGTTCACCCTTGCCGCCGCCGGGTCGGCAGCCGCGAACGCCTCAACGGGCGCGTACTGGAACTGCCGCTGCGCCCCCGCCACGTTTCGCGAGCGAACGAGCGCCAGGTAGTCGTCCAGCGTCCCGCCCTTCGGCACTGCCGGGGTCATCAGCGCCTCGCGCTGCGCGAGGGTCGCGAGGTACGCCTCCTTGGTCGCCAGCGCCGTTGACCCGGCCTGCCAGAACCCGAAGCCAGTGCTGAGTGCAAGCCCCGTCGGCGTGACGCGGCCAGTCAGCCCGTACTCCGTGGCCGCCCCGCCCGCGACATTCGCCGTGATGACGAGCCCCGCCGCGACTTCCGGGCTGATCGCCACGCCCGCCTCGGCCATCATCGGCAAGGCTCCCGGGACCGCGACCGCCACGCAGACCCCCGCCGTGACCACCGCCGCCTTCCACTGGAGGGCGCGCCGACGCTCAAGCCGCTCGCGCTCAAGGTCGAAGCTGCTCTTGAACGTCTTGGAGGGGTCGTACCCGAGAACGCGCACCTGGCTGACAGAGACCTTGGCCGGGTCCACACTCCCTTGGAACTCGGCGACTTGCGGCTTGTCGCCACGGCCGATAGCGATCTCCCGTCGCACGCATTCGTCGTAGGGGACCCCGCTCTTCACGCACCCCTGCGTGTACGCGGACTCACCCGTCGGATCTACGTACGTAAGCGGATTTCCGTTGGCGTAACCCCAAACCACCAGCGAATTGGGATCCGCGACATCCCCCAACAACGGGTCCTCGCTCAGGAACCGCCCCAGCCTCGGGTCGTACCAACGCTGCTGCGCATAAGAGAGCCCGGCATCGGCATCCCAATGCTGCCCGGCATAGGCGAGGCTCGGGTCGGCTCCAGC
>DHSB01000208.1:40710-84926 GCA_002408385.1 Myxococcales bacterium UBA5297 | reverse complement strand
AATCAGTTTCAGAGTTGCACCCTATTCGGATCGCCCGGTGAGAGGCCCGGGCCGACCGGCCGCCAGCACGAAGGCTGGCGCTCCGGACCTCGACGGGCCCCTGCCATGCGCCCCCGCTCCGGAACCGATGTCAGCCCCCTCTGTTAGGAAGAATCCACCGTCGGCCGCCGAAACGATTGCTGTCCGAGGGTGGATGCACTAAACAGGCGTGCAGCCATCCGGCGGCCCCAACCCCGACTCACGAGGGAGAAGAAAGATGCCCGTGGTTCCCGAGAAGGAAAAGGCGATCGACCTGGCCGTCAGCGCCATCGAGAAGCAGTTCGGCAAAGGCAGCATCATGCGCCTGGGCAACGAAGAGGCGCTGATCAAGGACGTGCAGGCCATCTCCACCGGGTCGATCTCGCTCGACCTCGCGCTGGGCGTCGGCGGCGTGCCCCACGGGCGCATCGTCGAGGTCTACGGGCCGGAGTCCTCGGGCAAGACGACCCTGTGCCTGCACATCGTCGCCGAGGCCCAGAAGAAGGGCGGCATCGCGGCCTTCATCGACGCCGAGCACGCGCTCGACGTTCAGTACGCCCGCAAGCTCGGCGTGCGCACCGACGACCTGCTCATCAGCCAGCCGGACACCGGCGAGCAGGGCCTGGAGATCGCCGAGATGCTGGTGCGCTCGGGCGCCATCGACGTGCTGGTGGTCGACTCGGTCGCCGCCCTGGTGCCCAAGGCCGAGCTCGAGGGCGAGATGGGCGACGCGCACATGGGCGTGCAGGCCCGCCTGATGAGCCAGGCGCTGCGCAAGCTGACCGGCACCATCTCCAAGAGCCAGACCTGCGTCATCTTCATCAACCAGATCCGCATGAAGATCGGGGTGATGTTCGGCAACCCGGAGACGACCACCGGCGGCAACGCCCTCAAGTTCTACGCCAGCCAGCGGCTCGACATCCGCCGCGTCGGGGCCATCAAGAACGGCGATGAGGTGGTCGGCAACCGCACCCGCGTCAAGGTGGTCAAGAACAAGGTCGCCCCGCCGTTCCGCGAGGTGGAGTTCGACATCCTCTACGGCTCGGGCATCTCGCGCGAGGGCGACCTGCTCGACCTGGCCGTCACCCACAACTTCGTCGAGAAGAGCGGCTCCTGGTACAGCTTCGGCGGCGAGCGCATCGGACAGGGCCGCGAGCAGGCCAAGGAGTTCTTGCGCACCCGTCCCGAGGCCTGCGTCGAGATCGAAAAGCAGCTCTTCGACAAGCTCGGCATCGCCCGGAGGCCGCCGGCCAACGGCGCCGAGGCCCCGGCTGTCCCGGCCGAAGGTGGCGACGACAAGAAGCGCAGCAAGGCGGCCAAGTAGCCGCCCCCTCACTGGCGCGCTCGTCCGAGAGGGCGGGCGACACACGCCAGCGCGGCCCCGCGGCGAAAGCCCGGGGCCGTTTGCTTTTCGACGGGCCTCGGCCGGGGCGCCGCTCCGCTGCCCGCCGCCGGCACCCGCCGGCTTGAATCGGAGCCTTGTCCCTGCCGCAGCCGGCCTCTCGGGCGCAGCGGCGCTCACCCGCCGTTCGCCACCCGATGGGACCGCCTACGGCGACTCGTCGTCGTCCTCGAAGTCGTCGTCCGCGAAGTCATCCGAAGTCGTCGTCCCCGAGGTCGTCGTCATCCTCGAAGAGGTCGTCGTCCTCGAAGTCATCGTCCTCGAAGTCGTCCAAAGGCTCGAGCTGGTCCTCCTGCCCCTCCTCCTCATCGAGTCGCGGCGATTGCTCGGCAAGCCGTTCGAAGGCCCAGCGCCCGAGCAGAGTTACCTTGGCACCCTCGAACTCGAATTCGCGCAGCTTCGCGTACCGCGAGTCGTCCTCGTACTGGAGCTCGACGAGCCCCGCGTCGCGCCAGCTCGGCAAGAGAACGCTTCCGAAGACCTCGACGCCCCAAGGCAACCTCAGGAGATCGAGCGGCTTGAAGGGCTTGGCGAGCCTCTCCCCCAGGCTCGCGCGGTATGCCTGCAGCCCGTCGGCCTCTCTGGAGACATTCATACTCAGGCCCTTCCACCTCACCCGCTGCCAGAGCGCCTCGACGACTGCCCACCAGCGCTCGGACTCGGGCAGCTCGGCGAAGGCCGCGGCGTCAGGGTGGCCGACCGTCCGGTGCTTGTCCGCGTCCACCTCAAGCAGTCCAAGCGCCTCGGCCACCCGGAAGCAGACATGCACCCGCGGCACCTGCGGCTGCACGCATCGCAGGTTCAGCTCGAGCGGCCGGGTCATCCGGGCATTGGCCTCGGCGAGGTCGGCGCGGTTCAGCCCGTTGGTGCGCTTGCCGAGCTTGAAGGTCCGGCCGGCGATGAAGCGCACGAACGCCGAGCAGTCCGCGAGCAGCGGCCCGCTCGCCGCGGAGCGAAGGCCGGCTGGCAGCTCGGGACACGGCGCGCGCTCGCCTGCCGCCAAGCCTGGCAGGACGAAGGCGGGCCCGACGATAGCCCCGGGCTCGCGCAGCTTCGCGTCCGGGTCGTACGAGGAGCCGGCCTCGAAGACGTCGTAGTCCCAGAGATAGAAGTCGCTGGCCACGGCGAAGCAGAGCCCGACGCTGCCGCCGGAGAAGGGGAAGTCACCCTCGCGGTCGTAGTCGTCGCGACTGTACTGGTAGATCTCGCAACCCCAGCTCTCGGGCTTGCCGGTACAGCGGAATCATCTGCGAGCGGCGGCCGCTGGAGGTCCTGGCGGCGACAGCCAGGTACTTGCCCTCGAAAGAAAGCTCGAACCCCTCTGCTGCCCCCGACTCGAGGTAGCGCTCCATCTGCGGCTCGAGGCGCGCGACGACCTCCTCGCGCACCTTCTTGGGAATCCCGGCTGAAGCCTTCTTGCGCCTGCTGGTCGCTACGCGCATCCGCTCTTCCTTTCTCCTTCGGATTCGACGAGCGGGTGTGAATACCAGATCGGCCGCGCCGCCGCGCTGCACGAGCCTGAGCTCGGCGCCGCGACCGCAGAGCGATTAGGCTGCGCCGCGAACCAATCGACACCGCCGCGGTGACGCTCGCGAGGCCCACCGGTGTTCAGCCAGTCAGGAGGAGGCAGCGCGTGGCGATCGACGTCGAAGCCCATTACCGCCGGTACGGACCGCTCGTGCTGCGCCGTTGCCGGAGGCTGCTGCGCGACGAGCAGCGGGCGCTCGACGCGACCCAGGACGTCTTCGTCGAGCTGCTGCGGCGCGAGGCGAGCCTCCGGGACACTGCGCCGTCGGCGCTGCTGCAGCGCATCGCCACCAACCTGTGCCTCAACCGCCTGCGCAGCGAGCGGCGGCGCCCGGAGGACCGGGACGAGGAGCTGCTGCTGCGGATCGCGTCGTCGGCCGAGGGCGCCGACCGGCGCGCCGAGACGCTCTCGGTCCTCGCCCGCATCTTCGGGCGCGAGAGGGAGTCGACCGCGGCCATCGCGGTGATGCACCTGGTCGACGGGCTGACGCTCGAAGAGGTCGCCGCCGAGGTGCAGATGTCGGTCTCCGGAGTGCGCAAGCGCCTGCGTACCCTTCGCGCCCGCGTCCACGAGCTGGAGGGAGTCTGAACATGGCAGCCGAACCGATCCCCATCTCCGATTGGCTCCTCGAGCGGTACGCGCTCGAGGAGCTGCCGGCCGACAAGGCGGCCGAGATCGCGCGCCGCGTCGAGTCCGACCCCGCGCTGGCGGCGCGCCTCCAGGCCTTGAGGGATTCCGACCGCGAGGTTCTCGCGCAGTACCCGGCGCCGCAGATGGCCGAGAGGATCGGCCGCCGCGCCGCGAGCCCCCGGCGGCCGGCCTGGCCCCTCCCGGCGCTCCTCGCCGCCCCGGCGCTCGCCGTCGCCGCCGCGCTCCTCCTGCTGGTCCGCGCTCCGGGCGACCTTGCGCCGACCGACCTCGCGCCCGCCGTCGCGACCGACGAGCCGCAAACCGACCGCGTCAAGGGGCTCACCCCGCGCCTGCTCGCCTTCCGCATGCACGAGGGCCAGAGCGAACCGGTCGACGAATCGCAGCCGCTGAGCGCCGGCGAGGTCGTCCAGCTCCACTACGTCGCGGCCGGCCGGGCCTTCGGCGCGATCGTCTCCATCGACGGGGGCGGCGCGGTGACGCTGCACTGGCCTGAGCGGCCCTCTCGCCCGACGCAGCTCGAGCCGAAGGGCCAGGTTTCGCTCCCCCACGCCTTCGAGCTCGACGCGGCGCCGGGCTTCGAGCGCTTCTTCCTGGTGACCGCGCCCGAGCCGATCTCCGCCGAGCGCGTCGTCGAGGCCGCGCGCGCTCTCGCCGCCGGCCCGGGCGCGCGCACCGAGCCCCTCCACCTTCCCGCGACCTGGGAGCAGAGCAGCCTCTGCCTGCGAAAGGACACGAAATGAACCCGCTTGTCGCCCTCACTTCGGCCGTGCTCATGGCCGCGAGCTCGACTCCCACCGAGCGCTTCGGCCTCTTCGTCGGCTCCAACGACGGCGGGCCCGGCCGGATCCGACTGCGCTACGCCTCGAGCGACGCTCAGCAGGTCGCGAAGCTCCTCGGCCAGCTCGGCGGGGTCCCGAGCACCCACTCGGCGGTCCTCGTCGACCCGGTCCGCGCCGACTTCGAGGCCCAGATCGCGCGGCTCGAGCGCGACATCGCCGCCGCCCGCGCCGCCGGCGCCCGCGCCGAGCTGGTCCTCTATTTCTCAGGCCACGCCGACGAGACCGGGCTGCTGCTCGGACGCGACCGGATCGACTACACGGAGCTGCGCCGGATGCTCGAAGAGGTTCCGGCCCAAGTGCGCGTCGCCATCCTCGACTCCTGCCACGCCGGCGCCATCATCCGCACCAAGGGCGGGCGCCACGTGCCGGCCTTCCTCGTCGACGCCTCGACCACGGTCCACGGCCAGGCCTTCCTCACCGCGAGCTCGGCGAACGAGGCTGCCCAGGAGTCGGACCGCATCCGCGGCTCGTATTTCACCTCCTCGCTGCTGACCGGGCTGCGCGGGGCCGCCGACGCGACCCGCGACGGCAAGGTGACGCTGACCGAGGCCTACCAGTTCGCCTTCCACGAGACGCTGGCCAAGACCGAAAAGACGAGCGCGGGGCCGCAGCACCCGGCCTACGACTTCCACCTCGCCGGCACCGGCGACCTGGTGATGACCGACGTGCGCGCCACCAGCGCGGGCCTCTGCTTCGGCCCGGAGATCGCCGGCCGGCTCTTCGTGCGCGACGCCCAGGGCCGGCTCGTCGCCGAGCTGCAGAAGGCGGCCGGGCATCCGGTCGAGCTTGGGCTCGAGCCGGGCGGCTACGGGCTTACCCTCGAGTCGGCCGACGGCGTCTTCGAGGCCCGCGCCGAGCTCGCCGAAGGCTTGCGGGTGCCGCTTTCGCAGGAGCGCTTTGCCCCCGCGACGATCGAGGTTGCCTCTAGCCGCGGCGCCTCGGGCGAGCGGCACCTCCAGCCGGTCAACCTCGCTGTGATTCCCGGGTTGAGCCTGGCCGACTTTCGCAACGGCGGCGAGCTGCCGGTGAGCATCTTCGGCCTCAACCTCATCGGCGGCCGGCTGCGGGCGGTGCGCGGCTTCGAGCTCGGGTCGGTCTTCAACATCGAGACCGAGGAGGCGGTCGGCCTGCAGATCGCCGGCGCCGCCAACCACGTCGGCGGCCCGGTCGGCGGCGTGCAGATCGCCGGAGCCTGGAACCACGGCGCCTCGCTGTCCGGCCTGCAGGTCTCGGGGGCGGCCAACCACGTCGGCGGCGAGGTCAAGGGCGTCCAGCTCGGCGGGGCCTACAACCGCGGCCTCTGGCTCGGCGGCCTGCAGGTCGCCGGCGGCGCCAACCTCGTCTCCGAGACGGCGCGCGGCCTGCAGATCGCCGGGGCGCTCAACCTCGCCGGCGAGCTCGCGGGGGTGCAACTCGCTGGCGTCAATCTCGCCCGCGCCTCATGGATGCAGGTCGGCGGCATCAACCACAGCGGCTCGAGCGGCTTGCAGATAGGCGGCGTCAACAACGGCGGCGCGGCAGCGCAGGTGGGCGGCATCAACCGCGCGACCACCACCGGCTTCCAGCTCGGCGGGATCAACCTCGCCGGCGAGAGCGGGGTGAGCATCGGGGCGATCAACGTCGCCCGGCGCGCGAAGGCGCCCATCGGCCTGCTCAACTTCATCGAAGAGGGCTATCACGCGGTGGGCCTGTGGGGCGGTGACCTGAGCGGCGCCACTCTCGGCGTCAAGCTGGGCGGCGAGCTCACCTACACCGCGCTCGGCTTGGGGCTGCGCCCGAAGATGGACGGCTACACCACCACCGCGGCGCTCGGCCTGCACTTGGTCTCCGGCCGCTTCTTCCTCGACACCGACCTCGGCTCCACCGCCTTCCAGGACCGCAAGAGCGGGCTGTGGACCGAGTCGCGCCACGCCATCGGCGCGACCTGGCGGCTCGCCGGCGGGTTCCGGCTCTGGAAGGACTTGTCCGTCGTCGCCGGCCCGACCCTCAACGTCGTCACCAGTTGGGGCGCCCAGGACGTCGACCTCGCGCTGCTGCCGCAGAAGGTCTGGCGCAACGGGGAGACGACCGTGCGGCTCTTCCCGGGGTTCACCCTCGGCCTGCAGATCTGAAGAGGTGTCGAAGAACTGTTCGAGCAACAACCGGTCGGCCGGCGTGCCAGCCTTCGTGCTGGCGGCCCGGCGTCTCGGGGTGCCGGAAACAAGGGCCCTCGGTTTCGGCCTCCACCCCGCTCACCCTGAGCGTTGCCCCCGACGCGCCGAGCGGCGGGGGCGGAGCTGAAGGGCCCCTTCGGCCTCGCAAGCTCGGCCTACGCTCGGGGTGACCGGGAGGCGAGGGGGATTCTGCGACACCTTTTCGAGCGCGCTCGGGCGAACACGCCTTCGCACACGGGCCGCCAGTCGCCGTGGACCTCGGCCAGCCCCCGGGCCTTTCCGGGGCCGAGCGCCTCTCCCCGAGGATTCCGCGCCGCTACCGGAAGACCCGCACCGCGCCGGAGTGGATGTTGCCCGACTCGACGACGAGCACGTCCCATCGGTCGCGCTGCCGCCGGCTGCTCGCGCCGATGAAGGTGAGGTGAGGCCGGCCTCCGATGCGCGCCCCTTGCGCGAGCCCGTAGAACGTCCTGCGCTTGCGCTTGTCCTTGCCGACCAGCAGCACGCCGGGCTGCTCCTCATCCGGCTTCTCGGGGACAGGTTTGCCGAGGAAGCCTGTCCCGAGCTCGCGGAAGGTCTCCCGTACCAGCAGCAAAGCGGCGCCCTCGGGGAACGCGTAGCGGATGGCCGGCGAGAGCAGCTCGGCCGCCTCCTTCGGGCGGTCGATGGCCATCAGGCTGGAGAACTGCTCGAGCAGCGCCACCACCTCTTCGTCGGCCAGCTCCTCGGACTCGATCTTGGAGAAGAGGCTGCCGTTGCAGTCCTCGAGCAGCTTGGTCGTGAAGGAGAAGTTGCGGTCCTCGTCGACGCGGTAGTCGGCCTTGCGCTTGCCCTTGGGGGCGCCGCGCTTGACGAGGCCGAAGGTGTTGTAGATGCGCGCGGTGCCGTCGATGTGCGCGAGCACGAGGTGACCGTGCTCGGAGACGAGGTAGTGGCCGACGTAGTCGCCTATCTGCGCGACGGTCGAGGACCGCGGGCTCTTGCCCTGCAGCTCCATGTGCGCGAGGGCCGGTCCGATGGAGATCGGCTCGGCCCCGGCGGGCCAGGTGGCCGTCAGGTAGGCGGCGCGCTGGAACCTCAAGCGGATCCAGCCGATGAACTCGACCTTGGCCGGCGGGCGCGAGGCGAGATCCTCAGGCGTGTCGAACAGCAGGTTGTAGTGCCAGGGCACCGGCTCGCCCTTCGACGGCAGCGAGGGCCAGACGTTGACCGGCGAGGCGAAGCCGATGGTCTGCGCGCCGCGAAGCTGGAAGATGGGCGAGAGGACCGAGGGGTACTTCACCTCCTGCGGCGAGATCTCGAGCGGAATCGGCGGGCGATGCTGCGCCGAGGAGTCGATGAAACCGCTGAGGCGCTTCTTGCCGAATTCGGCGTGGACGTAGTCGAGCCGAGAACCCGGTTGGCACACCATGCGCCCGGGGCCCTTGGGCTCGAGCGTGTAGAGCTCCGAGAACGACTGCCTTAGCGTGGTGAAGCTGGCGGTGACCGAGAGGGTGCCGAGGTCGGTGTAGCGCAGCGCGCACTCGGGCTCGGTCGCCCAGGCGAGATGAGGCAGGTACTCGAGGTAGTCGAGCGGCTCCCACTCGATGCCCCCGAGCGCGGCGGCGACGTGCGGGGCAGCGTGAAGTCCGGGCGCCCGGACTTCGCCGCCGGGAGGCCAAGGGACGTCAAGGGAGAGAGCTCGCCGGCCGCGCGGGACGCCGGCTCGGCCTCTGGCGCCACCTTCTCGGTGCAGGCGGCCTGACCGGTGAGAAGGGCGGCGAACAGAACGAGGCGCAAGGCGCGACAGGGCATCGGCTCTCCCAGCGCGAGAGGGGGCGGAAGGGTCTCGGGCGCTTCGGACCCTAACCCTACCGAAAGACCGGGGAAGCCGGCACGCCACCGAGTATCGCGCGAGGCGGGGCGCCGCCGTCTCGGTGCTCGAGGCGGCGCGGCGGACCCTCGACTTCGGCCTCGCAAGCTCGGCCTACCCTCGGGCTGAGCGGGGGGCCGGGCACCCGTCGGCAGCCTGTCAGTTCAAGGTCACAGCCGGCCAAGGGCCCGGTGCAAAGCTCGAGGTGAGCGGGGCGAGCCGCGGCCTCGACTTCGCTCGAGGTGAGCGGGGGCGGGAAACTCGCGACGACTCGTTGGATCCGTCGGCCCGAGACGGCGGGCCGCCAGCACGAAGGCTGGCGCTCCGGGCCTTGGAGCTGATCGACATCGATTCCTCGGAGGCCACGAAATGATCGAGCCCCCGACCGGCGCAATGGGCCGGCCAGGGGCTCGGTGAGTCAATCAGGGCGCCTCAAGCCTGCTTCTTGATGGCCGCCTCGACCTCCTCCTTGCTCACCTTCTTGGTGCAAAAGAACCAATCGTGGCAAGTGAGGTCCTTGTTCTCCATTCGCTGCTTGGCGACGCCGCAAGAGCCGGCGGTCGGCACGATCACGTCGTCGCCGGGGCGCCAGTCGGCCGGGGTAGCGATGCTCAGCGCGTCGGCGGCCTGCAGCGCGGTCACCACGCGCAGCAGCTCGTCGAAGTTCCGCCCCAGGCTGAGCGGGTAGTAGATGATGGTGCGGATGATGCCCTTCGGGTCGATGACGAAGACCGCGCGCACGGCCTTGGTCGAGCTCTCGCCGGGCTGGATCATCCCGTACTTCTTGGCCACCTCCATCGTGATGTCTTCGATGAGCGGGAAGGTGACCTCGACGCCCTTCATGCCCTTGTACTCGATCTTCTCCTTGATGGTACGCAGCCAGGCGATGTGGCTGTAGAGCCCGTCGACCGAGAGTCCGACCAGCTTGGTGTTGAGCTTGGCGAACTGCGGCTCGAGCGTGGCGAAGGTCATGAACTCCGAGGTGCAAACCGGAGTGAAGTCGGCCGGGTGGCTGAAGAGGATGACCCAGCTACCCGCGTACTGCTCGGGGAACTGGATATCGCCCTGGGTGGTGACAGCCTTGAACGAGGGGGCCTTCTCGCCGATGCGCGGCAGGGTCGTGGCCTGAGTCTGCTCCATCTCTTCGCTCTCCTTGGTTTCGGGGGTGTTGGGGGGCTGCTCTCTAATCGCCTCATTCAGATGCGGCCGGCGCAGGAAGGTTTCTCGATCGGATTCGTCGGCCGTTCCGCGCACTCGCCGCTCCCCCTCCCAGCCGGCGCGCACGCGCGCAGTGCTCGCCACGGTCTACCGAGGGCGCGCCTGGGCGATCGCCCTTGCCGGCGGCGTATGCCCGTTCGCTCGTTCCGCATCGCTCGCAGGCGCCAAGACGCGCTTCGGGGGTCGCGGGTCTCCTGCGCTTGGTCAGTACGTCCCGAGTGGGCCCGAGTCGTTGCTCGTCGTTGACGAAAGCCCCTTCCCGCGCGCGGATGAAGGTCGCGACGAGCAGAAACCGCGGCCGCGCGGTGCCTAGGGTTGCGGGCTCGCCCCGATCTGGCTCTGAAGCAGCCGCGCCTCCAGCTCAATAGGCGTCGCCGCGAGCGCCTGCGAAACCGGGCAGCCCTTCTTCGCCGCCTCGGCGTGCTGCAGGAAGGTCGACTCGTCGATGCCGGGGATCTCGGCCTCGGTCGAGAGCACGATGCGCGTGATGCGAAAGCCGCCCCCGACCCGCTCGATGGAGACCCGCGCGGTGGTGTGGATGCTGTTGGGCACGAAGCCGGCCTCGCCGAGGCCCAGGGCGAGGGCCATCGAGAAGCACCCCGCGTGGGCGGCCCCCAGCAATTCCTCAGGGTTGGTGCCCGCGCCGTTCTCGAACCGCGAAGAGGCGGAGTAGTCGGCCTTCAACAGGCCGGTGGCCACCGCGACCGTCCCGCTCCCCCGCTTGAACGAACCTCGCCAGATCGCTTCTCCGGTCCTGGTCGGCATGAGCTCTCTCTCTTCTTTTTGGTTGAGTCGTGGAGGCGGGAATCTGTGTCGCCGAGTCGCGATGGGAAGCCATCGGTCTTCCCGCCGAGCAGCCGGTGCGCTCCGCAAGACTGCCCTCTCCACGCTCGAAGAGAATGCTCGCGACGAGCCCGCCGGCTCGCCGCCAGACCAGCCCAGAACGCAAGACTCCGGCAAGACCACCGTGCAGCTTCCGCGTCGGCCGGCGGCGCTTCTCGCTGCCCGGCTGCTTCTTTGCTGCACCGCGTCGCACGCTCCGGACAAGGCAGCAACGGTCTCGCCCGCGCCCCTCCAACGCGGGAAGAGCTCGACGCGGCTCGCCTGCGCGCGTAGGTCGCCAACGAAGCAAGGCTTCGCCTCGTGGAAGGTGCACCCCAAGCTGGATCTCCGCCGCCTGGACGCGTGCCGGGAGAATCCCGATTCGGCGCCGTTGCTCAAGGGCACCGCAGTCGAACGCCTCCTCGATCTCGCGATGGCCGCATTTGCGCAGGGCCGTCCCGAAGAGGCTGAAGGGCGGGCCCGATTCGCGCGCGCCCACGCCGCCCATCGCAATTGGCCTTCATCGCAGCCGCACGAGGTGGCCAGGCTCATCGAGTGGACCGGCGATCCGGTCGCCGCGCCGTCCGACGGAATGATCGCCCAAGACAGGCGCGCGATGGCGAGGGCCGGCAGTTTCGAGCGGAGGCGCGCGACTGAGTCTCCCGGTGATAGCCGGCCGATGGTGGGGAGGGAGGTAGCGGCGACGACAGGTGGGGCTTCCCTCAGGTGCCCTCTTGCTGAGCTCGAATTCCGGCCGCCTGCGCGACACGGTCGACGCGGGCAGCTACGCGACCGGCCTGCACCTCGCTGCCGTGGCCACCGCCGCGCCGTCGAGCGGATCGGCTGGCCCAACCGCGAGGATCCCGCTCGCGCAGGCGGTCATCTACGTGGCAAACGTGCCCAAGTCGGAACGCGACGGTGATGGCCATCGACGCCGCGCTCGGGGCCGAGGAGGGTTGAGCAGCCGGTTCTTGCGTTCGAGGCCGGCGATGATCCGCTCGATGCCGGAGTTGAAGTCGGCCATCGCCACCTGCTCGGCCCCGCGCCGGGTGGCCGCCAGGGCCGCCTCGTTGACCAGGTTGGCGAGGTCGGCGCCGGTGAAGCCCGCGGTGAGCGCGGCGACCTGCTCGAGCTCGACGTCCTCGCCGGTCTTGATGCACTTGACGTGCACCGCGAGGATCTGCGCGCGGCCGAGCTCGTCGATGAAGACGATGGCCGGGGCCTTGGCGCGCGCCTGCTCGAAGAGATCGCGCACCCGTGTGGCGTCGACCCCGACGAACATCTCCACGAAGTCCGAGCCCGAGATGGAGAAAACGGGTACCCCGGCCTTGCCGGCCACCGCGCGCGCGAGCAGCGTCTTGCCGGTGCCCGGCGGGCCAACGAGCAGGATCCCCTTGGGCATGCGCGCCCCGAGCCGCCCGCCGGCGCCCCGATAGCGCAGCGGCCCGTCTCTCTGTTCTCTCTCGGCCGGGCGGCGGTGCCCGGCGAGTCGGCCCGCCCTCCGCGCGGGCGGCTGAGACGAGCGCCGGGGTGAAGGCCTACCCAGATCTTGAGGGCGTACGGCTGAGACGGCCTTGCTGACGGCGCCCCTCGTGAAGCGACGGCACGGGACCATCGCCGGCGTGACCGAGAATCAGTCGCCGAACCGAAGAGGCGTGTCGGCCGCCGTGAATCACGGCGCCCCACTCAACAGCGCACAGCGCGAGCTCGGCGACCGCCTACGCGGTGACGCGCGAGGGGACGGCGAAGGCCGAGCGTCCCGAAGGCGAGCAGCCCAATCCCGGGGCTGAGCCGTAGCGCGGACCCTCCGCCAGTAGAAGCGAGTTGCCGTTTGCTTTCGTCTTCCGCCGGCGAAACTCGCCGTCCCCTCCCGCCCTTCGACCGAGCTCGAAGCCTCGTCCCCCTTCACGCGTGCACGCCCCGGTCGATTCCGGCTGGCCGGCTGGGGTCATGTGCCCACCTTTCGGTCGTGCTGCGCCCCCTCGCCATCGTCCTCGCCGCCGCTTCGGTCGGCTGCGCTCACCCGCAGCGACCCGCCGTCGACGAGGACCGGCCCGTCGTCGAGAGCGTCCGCCTCGAAGGCGTCAGCGCGCTCGACGAGGACGCCATCAAGGGCGGCCTGGTCACCCGCGCGACCAGGTCGTGGCCCTGGAGCACGCGCTACCGACTCGACCGGCTCGCGCTCGAGCAGGACCTGCGGCGCGTCGAGACCTTCTACCGGCTGCAGGGCTACTTCGACGCGCGGGTCACCTCGACCCGCGTCGAGCTGCGCGACGGCGCCGCCCGCGTCGTCATCGGCATCTCCGAGGGCGAGCCCACTCGCATCGAGCGCGTCGAGGTTCTCGGCCTCGACGCGCTCGCGCCCGAGCTGCGGCGGCGCCTCGAGGAGCGGCTGCCGCTTCGGCCGGGCCAGGTGCTGCTCGCCGCCGACTACGACGCGGCGCTCGCGCTGCTGCGAGGGCGGCTTCGCGAGGCCGGCTTCGCGCAGGTCGAGGTCGAGGGGCGGGTCGAAATCTTCCCCGAGCGCCGCGAGGCTTTCGTCGCCCTGAGCGCCCGGCCCGGGCCGCTCGTCCACTTCGGAGACCTGGTCGTCGAGGGCCTGCGGATCATCCCCGCGGCGAAGGTGCGCGCGGCTGCCCGCCGCGCGGTCCCCGAGGGACGGCTCTTCTCGCCGCAGGCGCTCGAGGACGCGCAGGCGTTCGTCTTCGAGCTCGGGGTCTTCGAGACCGTGCGCGCGGTGCTCGCCGAGCCGAGCGAGGCGCTGCCCCCGGGGACGGTGCGGGTCGTCGCCCAGGAGCGCGCCGCCAACGCGCTCACCCTCGGCGGCGGCGTCGGGATCGAACGCGGCCTGCAGCAGCTCGAGCTGGTCGCCAACCTCCGCAACGTCAACCTCCTCGGCGGAGCGAGCAGCCTGAGCTGGGAGAACACGCTGGGCCTCCAGCTCCTGCCCTCGCTGTTTCGCCCCGAGCGCGTCGGCTTCTCCGGCGAATCGGCGCTCGAGCTGACCGTGCCGCAGGTCTGGACCCGGACCGATCTCGCGGGCCGGCTCGCCTACGAGCGCATCTTTCGGCAGGCCTATTCGGCAGACGCCGTCTCCGTCCACTTGGGAGCGCCGTTTCGGCCGCGACGCTTCGCCCTGTTCGTCCCCGCGGTCGGCTTCCAACAGTACGCGCGGTTCGAGCCGGTCCCGCTCGCCGCCCCGGCGCCGCCGGGCTTCTCGACCGACTGCGCTCCGCCCTGCCGGCTCGCGTTCCCGGAAATCGAAGCCACCTACGACCGGCGCGACGACCCGGTCAGCCCGCGGCGCGGCTTCCTGCTGCTTGGCGAGGCGCAGTACGCCTTCCCTGCGTTCGGCGGCTTCCACTTCCTGCGAATCGTGCCCGAGGCCCGGGGCTACGTGCCGGTCGGCCGGGTGGTCCTCGCCGCCAGGCTGCGCGTCGGCGCGGTCTGGCCTCTGGGCTCGACCGAGTACGTGCCCATCGTCGGCCGGCTCTTCGACGGAGGCGAGGGCGGGCACCGGGCCTTTGGTGCGGACAGGCTCTCGCCGATGCTCGAGGCCGAGGAGGGCCAGTTCGTCCCCGCCGGCGGCACCGGCGCCTGGCTCGCGAGCCTCGAAGCGCGCTGGCGGGTGCTCGACGACTGGGGCCTCGCGGCCTTCATCGACTGGGGAAACGTGACCGAGCGCCCGCTGCAATTCGGGCCCGATGCGCCGCTCGGCCTCGGGCTGGGGGTGCGCTACTACACGCTGGCCGGACCGGTCCGGCTCGACGTGGCCTGGCGGGTCGATCGGCGCGCGCGGCACGCGCTCAACACCGGCGCGCCGGTCGAGACGAGCCCGATTGACTTCTTCGCGCTCACCCTCTCGCTCGGCGAGTCGTTCTGAGGATCCAGGCTCGAGGCTGCAAAGAAGTCACAGCGAGCGCATTCTTTTCATCCGTCCGCTGCCGGAATTTGTCACCTGCGGGATTCCCCTCCCCTGGAGCCCGGGAGCCGGACTCGGAGGCCATCGGGCGCCAGGGCGCCACCGGGCCCGGGCCGCGTGGCCGCCCCTCGAGCGGCCCGCCCGATGCAAAACGCGGTCGGCATGAACCGTCGACCCCAAGGCTTCACCCTGATCGAAGCGATGGTGGTTGTCGCCATCGTGGGAATCCTCGCGGCCCTGAGCTTCTCGTACCTGCGGCCTCTGTCGCCGCGCGCCAAGCTCTCGGGCGCCGCGCGCGTCCTCAGCGCGCAGCTCTCCGCGGGAAAGTCGCAGGCCTACGGCCGCTCGTTCCGGGTGGCGATCTTGATCAACACCGACTCGGCCGACTCCCGCTTCAGCCACTGGATGGTGGTCGATCCCTGGTCGACCCTCGACGAGTCGATGGCCAACGACGCCAATTGGACCGGGCCGGCAGACCTGCTTCCCGTCGCGCCCGCCCCCGAAGGCTCGAGCTACCGGATTCTGGATTCCGAAACCCTGCCGGCGACGGTCAACCTCCCCGCGCTCGTCTCGGGCGGCACCGCGGCGCTGACCGGCTTTCGCGGACCGGTCGCCCGAGGGGCCTACAGCGGCACCGCGGTCGCCAAGTATCCGCAGTGCCCGGCGGCCGGCTTCTTCCCGCCTCCGTTCTGCAACGTCCCGGTCGGCGGCTGCACCTTCTGCACGAACGGGCGCGGCGCGATCTTCTTTGAGCCGGACGGAGGGGTCCGGCTCATCAACCACCAAGGCCAGGAGAACGGCTTGCGCGGCTCTATCAGCCTGGCGGAGGCCACCATCGACGACGTCAGGTCGGTCGTTCTCACCTCGGCGGGCCTGGTGCGCGCCTTCTGAGAGAGGAGATGGCGATGCGAAACGGACGCCCAGCCTCCCGCGGCTTCACGCTCATCGAGGGCCTGATCGCGATGGTGATCTTCATGATCGGCGTGATCGGGGTGATCGCCTCGCTGCTCAACGCGCGCGGCGCGACCTCGATGGCGCGCCGGGCGATCCTCGCCAACGCCGTGGCGACCGATCTCACCGAGCAGCTCGACACCTGGCCCTACGACGAGGCCCGCCTCGGCCCGCCGCCCGAGGAGCCCTGCCTGGCCGATCCGGCCGACACCTCGGGCGCGCTCGAGAGCAGGGGAGCGGACTACGACAGCTTCCTGGCCTGCGCCCACGACGAGGATGATCTGACCGGCGACGAGAAGGTCTGGAGCGGGCTGCCCAGGCACGCGGAGTTGGCGGGCGTGCGCTTCGAGTCCGATTCGAACGTCGACGACTTCAAGCGCTTCTGGGTCGTGCGCGAGGAGAACCGCGACGGGACGGCTGCCTCACCGCCCAACACCGGGGTGCGCAAACGCATCTGGATTCACGTCACCTACGGCGAAGGCGGAGCGCGCCGCAAGGTCACCCGGTTCGTCACCAAGTTCCGCGTCGGAGGCCTGTGATGCGCGCGCGTCGAGAGGCGGGCTTCACCTTGCTCGAGCTGATGATCTCCACGGCCCTGGTCGCGCTGGCCGCCACGGCGATGACGGCCGGCTTTCTCTCCTTCTCCCAGATGCTCCACGCCCAGGAAGGCATCCGCAGCGGCCAGGCCTCGGCCCGGCAGGCGCTTCATCTGGTCTCGACGAGCCTGCGGCTGGCCGGCTACGGAGTCGAGCCGCCGCTCGCCTTCGCCTTCCCCGAAGACTGGAAGGGCACCTACGCCAACAGCTCCGACCGGCTGGTCTTCTACGCGCGCAACCCGCGCCTCCACCTCGCCATGCTGGCCGGGGGCGCCGAGACCGACGCCCTGACCATCGACACCGCGACTCCCCTCGAGGTGCCGCTGTACGCCGGCGACATCATCCAGGTGATCTGCCCGGGCGCGAGCAACTGGTCCTACGGCGTCCTGTCCGCCGACGTGGAGCCGGGCGCCGAGACGCTGCCCCTCGAGGCGGACACCGGCGAGTTCCCCTACCTGAACAACGAGTTCGACCAGCCCTGCTTCGACGGCGCGCTCGGCGTGCCGGCCTTCATCTACAAGGTCGAGCGGTTCGACTACTGGGTCGAGCAGGTCAACGTCGACGGGGTCAACACCCGGCCCTACCTGTTTCGCCGCCGCGGCGGGGTCGACGAACCGGTGGCCGAGGACATCGAGGCCTTCCGCGTCACCTTCGTCAAGGCCGACGGCACCACCTTCGTCCCCGATCCCGAGGCCAAGGCGCCCGAGTACGACACCCCGAGTAACGACCCGCTGCGCCTCAACGACCATCCCGCGAATATCCGCACCGTGCGCATCGGGCTGGTGGCGCGCGCCTCGCTGCCGGACCAGGGGCTGCGGCTGGCCGACCACGGCAAGCTGATCCCCGCCTTCGCCGGCGTCGAGGCGATCGACAGCGGCAGGCCCGGGTTTCGCCGCCTGCTCTACGAGTCGAGCATCCACGTACGCAACCTCGCTTCGACGACGATGTTCATCCCGCCGTACACCGACGACAAGACGACCACCAACGTCTGTCAGGGCGCCGCGCCGTCCGACGGGCTGAACTGCGCCGGCGGTTAGGAGGAAGAGATGAAGCGCAACTACTCGCAGAGGGGCTCGGCGCTCGTGCTCGCGGTGGTGCTCACCGCCGCGCTCGCGATGCTCTCGGTCGCCGCGCTCTCGTTCTCACACACCGAGCTGAGCGCGGTGCGCACCTTCCGCTCCGGCGACGAGCTCGTCTCCTGCGCCGAGGCGGGCCGCAAACACATCATCTCGATGTTCCGCAAGCTCGAGCTGCCGACCGGGATCGTCCTCGACGCCCACGTCGAGGGCGTCGGCGCCGCCACCTGCCCCGCCGACCTCCCCGCGGGCCAGCACTGCGTCAAGAGCGGCCACCTGGGCCAGACGGTCACCGGGGTCAAGCTGGTGCCCCACGGGATGACCCAGCAGAGAAACCAGCGCGACCTGACCAACGTGATCTCCCGGATGAACCTGGGCAGCGGCCAGGAATACGAGGTGGTCGTGCACTGCGTCGATTCGCGCGGGCGCGAAACCGAGATCGAATTCGGTATGCGGTTCGGCCTCTAGGCCCTCACAACGGCGAGGAGTCTCCGATGAAGACCCTTTTCTCGAACCTGCGACGCTCGACCCTGGCACGCCGCTCGGTGCCGCTTGGGCTGGGGCTCGCGGCGCTCGCGGCGCTGCTCGCCCCTGCGCTCGCGGCCGAGGCTGGCGGCGAAACCACCGAGGGGCTTCCGCCCAAGGCGGCCTGCTGCATGGGCCCGCTGACTCTTGGCGACTCGCTCATCAACTTCTCGGAGGGCGGCGACAAGGACTTCTTCGAGTCGGCCAACGGTCCGGCCTCGGTGATGTTCCTGCTCGGCAACAACTCGGGGATGCAGGACTTCGCCGTCGCCCTGCCCAGCAGCACCAAGAACGGCTGCAGCGACAACGCGCTCGTCGCGGCGATGAGCTGGTTCGACCTGACCAGCGAGGACCCGGCGAAGAACGGCTCGCTGGTCTTCGATCCCGACCCGCAGCTCGGCTCCGACGACTTCTTCGACCCCAGCCTCTACTACCGGGTCAGCTCCACGAAGATGCTCCTGGGCAGCTCGCTGCCCGCCTCGCTCAGCAACGACTTCCACGGCACCCGGGGCTATGGCGTGAACACCGAGGCCTGCGACTCCATCGCCTACATCACCAACGGCGACAAGAACGCCTGCGGCAATTGCCTGACCGGCGTGGGCTGGTATCGCCACAGCGACTCGGTCTGGGTCGTCAGCGGTCGGGTCCTCAACGTGCGACCTCCCAAGTTCGTCACCGCGCGCAAGGTGCTCAAGGACGTCGTCGACACTCTGTCGAACGTGCGGATGGGGCTGGCGACCCTCGACCTCGACGGCAACGGCATGTACGACCCGGCCTACGTCTGGACCAACCCGACGAGCGGCGTCTTTGGCTTGGTGCCCACCTGCGCCCAATCGTTCCCGGATCTCGACAACGACGCGATGGCCACCGCGCGCGCCGACCTGAAGACCAACCTCAACAAGGTGCAGTTCACCGGCTCGGAGCGCTCCTTCGGCGAGGCGCTCAACGCGGTAGGCGGCTACTACGCGAACCAAACCGTCTGGACGAACTGGTTCACCAGCATCTCGGCTCCGCCGAACTACCCGGACAGCTCTGCGTGGGGAAACACCGAGTGGATCACGCCCTCGGGCACCGTGGACGGCGTGGGCCAACCCTGGGAGAGGAGCGACAACAAGTCGGTCTGCTGGGCTTGCCAGACAAGCGCGGTGATCATCGTCTCGGACGGCACCCCTTACGGCGACAACAGCGTCCCGGTCTCGAAGATGCTCAAGATGATGATCGACCAGGGCGAGAAGCATCCGGGCGGCACGCCGCTGACCTTCAACCCCAACTCCTCGACCCCCGGCGGCGTCAACTACTGCGACCACTTCGAGCCGGAGCGCTCCAAGACGCAGTGCGACACCGGCAGTAACCCGCTCGGCCCGGACTCGACGAACCGGAACTTCATGGACGACGTGGCCTTCTTCCTCAGCCGCGCCGACCTGCGCGCCGAGAGTGAGTACGAGGGCAAGCAGAGCGTTCGCACCTACACCATCGGCTTTGCCGACAGCAGCCCGATGCTGCGCAGCATGGCGCTGGCCGGGGGCGGGCGCTTCTTCCGCGCCGACAATGCGGCCGAGCTGAAGGACTCCATCGTCTCGGCGGTCGACGACCTGAAGTCCGGCTCGACCTCGTTCGCCTCCACCGCGGTCTCCAACGTGCAGGCTGGCGGCATGCAGACCAGCGTCTACATCCCGCGCTTTATCCCGCGCTCGGACCGCCCGTTCGAGGGCCACCTCTACCGCTACCGCTACTACAGCGAATTCACCGAGGGCTGCAGCCCGACCCTGGCGTCCAGCGACGAGGGCGACCCGACCGACATCAACGCCGACGGCGACTGCAACGACGTCTACTTCCTCGACAAGCCGTCCTCGTGGACCCTGACCGCCGGACAGCTACCCCCGGCGACCGCGTTCAGCGCCTCCAACGTGGTGCAGGAGAACCGCAGCGGCGAATGGGTCAAGGTGCTCACCGCGAACCTCGACTCCGAGGGCAAGCTGGTCGGGGGCGAGCTGGCCGAGCCGTTCTGGGACGCGGCCGAGGCGCTCGACTCGAGGAGCGCGACCGACAACTGCGCCTCGGGCGGCCGCTGCATCTTCACCATGATCGACCGCTCCGGCGACGGCAACCTGACGGTCGACGACAACCCGCCGCTCGAGTTCCATCGGGACGAGGAGAGCCTGCTGCGCCCCTATCTGCTAAGCGGCGGCGCGGGCGCCTGCACCGAGATCCTCGGCGGCCTGCCGGTCCCGCAGACCTACGACGGCAGCGAGGCGATGCAGCAGCTCTGCTCGGAGACGATCATCGACTTCATCCGCGGGGTCGACGTGTTCGACTACGACTCGGACGGCGACGCCACCGAGGACAGGCCCTGCCAGAACAACCCGACGAAGAGCTGCAAGCTCGGCGACATCTTCCACTCCTCGCCGATCGTGGTCGACCCGCCGGTCCACCCGCTCGTCTGCACGCTGGGGCTCCATCCCCAGTGCCTGATGACGCTGTACGCCGCCGCCTCGGACTTCGCCCCGGTCGGCGAGCCCCTCTGCACCGATGACGGGCCCAAGCCCTGTTACGAGGCGACGCCGATGGTTCCCGCGGCGAGTCCGGGGTTGGGCACCTACGGGGCCTACGAGGCGTACATGAACGCCCAGAAGCACCGCGACAGGTTCATCCTCGTCGGCGCCAACGACGGCATGCTGCACGCGTTTTTGGCCGGCAAGCACATCAGCGGCAAGGACTTCGGGACGATGGGCGACGACATCTTCGACCTGGGGACCGGGGAGGAGATGTGGGCCTTCATCCCGCCAGACCTGCTGCCGAAGCTGGCGCGCAGCGCTCTCAAGCACGAGTACTTCGTCGACGGCACGCCGATGGTGCGCGACATCTGGGTCGACGGCTCGGGCGCGACCTCGGCCGATGGGAAGAAGCAGGCCGACGAGTTCCACACGGTGGCGATGATCAGCGAGCGCGGCGGCGGCCAGCGCTACATGGCGCTCGACGTGACCAACCCCTGGGGGATGAAGACCGCGGGCCTGGAGACCTCGACCTACCAGCCGTTCCTGTGGATGTACCCGAACGCCTGTGACAGCGAGGCCTACAACTTCGGGCAGAGCTGGATGAACTTCTCGCCCAAGCCGCCCTCCATCGGGCCGGTGCGCCTGAAGAACGACAACCGCGCGCGCGGCTGGGACGAGCGCTGGATCACCTTCCTCAACGGCGGCTACAGCAACGACCTGTTGCGCGGGCGCGGCGTCTACCTGGTCGACATCTGGACCGGGGAGCGCCTCTGGTCCTTCGTCGCCGAGATGGACGCAGCCGACGGCGGCGGCGGCAAAGGCGGGGCCGACTACGAGGGATCGGTGCGCGACATGCTCGCCCCGGTCGCGGCCGCTCCGGCGATGCTCGACGTCGGCGCCATGCAGAGCATCAAGGCCGACCAGGACGGCTTCTTCGACACCGTGGTCGTCGGAGATTTGGGCGGGCAGGTCTGGGTCTTCCGCATGTACGAGCCGGGCATCAAGCCCGCCGACGGCCAGGTCACCAATTGGTTCGGGGCACGGGCCCTCGAGCTCGACCGAAGCGACTCGGACACGCGCTCGGACCGCAAGCTCGGCTTGAAGACCCCGTTCTTCAACATCGCCTCGAACACCATCCAGACCGAGACCGGTTGGCTGCGCACTTTCCTGGGGACCGGCGACAAGCAGAACATCCGCGACAAGGAGACCTCGGCCTGCGGCATCGACAACCTGCTCGCCTGCACGCGCCTGGGCTGCAAGGTCAAGATCGACACGAAGATCAAGGTGGACGGCTACGAGTTGAAGCAGACGATCCACTACGAGGACGGGAGGGTGAAGAACTCGAGGGCCAAGCCCAAGGACAAGAAGTCGTCCGATTCCTGCTCGGCGGCCGAGATGAGCATCACCAAGCTCGACGTGCACTGCAACGCGGGCCACGGCGGCACAACCAAGGACAACTGGTTCGAAAAGCAGAACCAGTCGGTCACCATGTCCTGCGACGCCCAGTCCGGCTGGGACTGCGAGATGGCGAGCGTCTGGGACACCAAGGACCATGGGGAGTTCGAGGTCACCGACGAAGGACTCGCCGCGCTGCCGCGCAACCGCTACTTCGGTTTCTTCTCGTACGGCGGAACGGAGAGGGTCTTCGACAGCAAGGAGAGCGCGCTCGCGTACGACGGCCTGCGCTTGACCGACCGCAGCACCTACTCGCCGAGCGAGCCGTGCACCCGCGAGAAGTGCATCCTCACCGACGTGACCATCCCTGAGTCGGACTTCAGCACCACGACCATCGACGGCAAGACGGTCCGCTACGTTCCTGCCGACAAGCTCAAGAAGGCCGACCCGCTCGGCCCGGGTTGGTTCATCGAGTACGCGAGCCTCGACGAGAAGACCGCGGCCGGCTCGTCCATCCTGGTCGGCACGGTCTTCTGGCCCTCCTTGGTGCCGCCCGAGGGCGAGCAGGAGGCCTGTGGCCCGGCTCTGACCGGAGACATCGGCCGCTCCTGGCAGGCCGACTACTTGACCGGCGCCCCGGATACCGCCGAGAGCTTCCGGATCCCGCAGGGCTACATCCAGGCAAAGTCGCGCGCAGTGGCCGCACCACCACCTGAGCCGGCGAGCGTCATCTCGCTCTCGAAGACCGGCGCGGTCAGCTACGGGATCATCGTCACCGATCCGGGCGCGCCGCCGGTCGCCGAGACCCTCAAGACGCAGCGCGACTTGACCTCCGAGATCTACTGGCTCGAGGTCCCGCGCAGCCTCCACGAGTGCCGGCACGTGAACAAGAACGCCTGCGATTGAGCGAGGCGGCGCCTCGAATCGGCCAGCCAGGTACCGGTCAGCCCGAGCTTGGCACCGGTCCCTTGGCCGGCCGTGGCCGACGAACGAACCGCGTCGTGCCGTCAGGTGCGCCGCGCGCGACCAACTGAGCCACCCCTCCCGCGCGGGCCGAGGGGGCCTTCTTCGCGCCCGCGCACGGCGCGGGCCGCCACGAAGGCCGGCGCTCCGGAGGTCGGACCCTTCCACGCGCCCCGTGCGCATCGTTGGGTGAGATGCGACGGGTCAGCCCAATAGGCTGGGCGGTGCTCGCCCTTGTCGCGCTTTTCGCGCTCGCTCTCGTCGGCATCGTCGGCTTTCGCCTCTGGCTCGAGACGGACTCAGGCGGCCTATGGCTCGGTCGGCAGGCGCTCGCGCCGCTCAACGAGCGCATCGCCGGCCGCGTGGAGCCCGGCCGCGTGGAGGTCCACGGCCTCTGGGGCGTGACCGCCTACGATCTGCGCGCCCTGACGCCCGACGGCAAGGCCGCCGTGTCGGCCGAGCGCGTGACCGCCGCCATCACCCTGCCCGGGGCCTTTCGCAACGGCGTGTTTCTGGACCTGCTGCGGATCGAGGGGCTCACCGCCGACATCGCGCCCGAGGCCGACGGCGACTACGCACTCCGCAAGGCCTTCGGACCAGCCGGCGGGACCGGCAAGTCGAGCGGCAATCCACTGGTCTTCGAGCGCGTCTTCGTCGGCGTCCGCCGGGTCGTCTACGCGCCCTCGCCAGAAGAGGCCCCGGCGGCGGTCGTCGAGCGAGGAGCGCTGCGCGGCAGGCTGTCGTTCGGAGGCGGCACCATCGGTTTTGCAGCCCAAGGCGACCTGACGCTCTCGGCTCCGGCCGCGGGCCTCGCGCGCGTCGACGTCGTGGGCACCTACGCACAGGGCCAGTTGTCGTTCGAGCGCCTGGAGGCGACGCTTCCGGGCGGCGTCCAGCTCGAAGGCGAGCACGGCGCCGCACCACCCTGGACCTCGCCCTTGATGCTCGCGGCGAACGGCATCGTCGTCGTCCCCGACAAAGCCGACGGCGGGCTTATCGAGGATCTGCGCGTCACGGTGCTCATCCCCAGCGAGGGCCTCGTGCCCTACGGCGGACCGTCTCTGGAAGGTCCGGTGCGCATCCTGGCGAAGCTCAACCAATCGGCTGACCGCTTCCGGTTCACGGCGACCGCGCACCCGCCCGGCCCGGGCGCGATCGTCGCCGAAGGCTGGGCAACGAGCGGAGACCCGCAGAGGTTCGAGGCGCTCGTCGACTTTCGCGGCGTCGACCCGGCTCAGCTTTTCGCCTCGCTGCCAGCCGGTGAGCTCTGGCTCGCTGTCGAGGCCTCCGGACAGCTCGCCTTCCCTCCCGACGCGCAGGCATCCGGGATGCTGCGGCTCGGCGAGTCGCTATTCGACGGCGAGCGCATCGGCCCAGGCCGGGCGCGATTCGCGGTCCGTGGGGTGCGCTGGAAGATCGACGACCTCGAGCTGGAGCTGCCCGGCGCGACGGCGCGCGCCGATCTCGAGCTGGGCGCTGGCGCCCCGCCAGCCGGCAGCCTGGTCCTCGACGCCGCGCGACTCGAGGAGCTCGCCGGGCTCGCCCGCGCGTTCGAGGTCGACCTTCCGCGGTTGTCGGGCTCGCTCCACCTCGAGGCGAGCGGTTCGCGCCAGGCCGACGACCCGAACCTACGGCTTCACGCGAGCTCTCCTTCCGTCACCATCGGCGGCACGGTCCTTCGCTCGGTGGAGAGCCACGCGACGTTCGCGCACTCGCGGCTCGGCGGCTCTTTCGAAGCCCTCACCGCCGCGGGCCGCGTCGCGCTCGCTCTCGAGGCGACCGTGGCCGGTTCCGATGAGGCTCGCCTCGAATCGCTCGAGCTCGCGCTGGCCGGGACGAGCTGGCGCCTGCGAGGGCCGGCCTTGATCTCGTGGTCGAAGGCCTTCGCGATCCGCGATCTGCGGCTCGACGGTCCGGGCCGGATCGCGCTCGAGCTGACCGCGGCCCGATCAGAGAACGGCATCGCCGGGCCTCTCTCAGGCTCGTTATCGATCGACGATTTCGCGTTGGGATCGCTCTCTTCCCTGCTCGAAGAGGCCACGCTCTCCGGGACCGTCGACGCAAAGGTCGCCATCGGCGGCACCATCGAACGACCGCGCTTCGACGGCACTCTCGAAGCGACGAACGTGCGCTTCTCTGAGTACGGCCTCGATTCGATGGCCTCCCGCTTCGCGCTCGACTCGCGAAGCCTCGACGCGAGTGGATTGTTGGCTCCGACCACAGGGTCGTCGGTTCGTTTCGACGTGCGCCTGATGGCTCCGCGGAACCGACCGATCTGGTCGCGCGAGGGCGCGCTCGGCGCGCGAGGACCCATCAAGGCCTCTATCGAGGAGCTGCGCCTCGCGACACTCGCCGAGGCCGGCCTCGACGGTCTCAGCGGAACGCTGTCCGGAGCCTTCGACCTCGAGGCGCCGCTCGCGCGCCCGACGGTTCGCGCGGATCTCGAGCTGACCAACGTCGGCGTCGCCCAGCTCGGCGAGCTCCCCCCGGTGACCGCGCGGGTGCGGCTCGAGGGCGGCCCCGAGGCGATTGCGGCCGACCTGGCCGGTCGAATCAAAGGCTTCCCTCGGGTCGAGGGGTTCCTGCGCCTCGGAGCCTCTGTCCGCGAGCTCTTCGCCGGCGAGATTCCGGACCACGCGCCGCTGCTCGGCAGGCTCACGACAGTGAGAGAGTCGCTCTCGTACCCGCGCGAACGGCTCGAGGCGCGGGCGGTCGAGCTCGTCGTGGACGCGCAAGGCACGCTCGCCGACCCCATCGCGAAGGTGAGCGGGCGTATCCAGGGGCTCGCGTATCGCGAACGCGCCGTCGGCGCCCTGACCCTCGAAGGCGCCGTCGATGAGGAGCGCGCGACGGCACGGCTGGAGCTCGACGCGGCCGCCGGCGGCAACCTGCTCGCGCGAGTCGATTACGCCTTCACCACCGATGACTGGTCCGTCGAGCTCGACGCGGACCGGGCAGGGCTCGACCTCCTCACCCTGTTGCCGCAGGTCCGAGAGGTAGAGGGGAGCGCGCTCGACGGCTCGCTGCGCGCGCGCTCCGAAGGCAAGAAGGTCGAGTTCGCGGGCGAGTTGCGCGCGCGGGCCGAGACGGTGACGCTGCCGTCCTACGGCAGACTCGAAGGGCTGCGACTCGCTCTCACGAGCGACGGTTCGCGGCTGCAGCTCTCCACGCTCGCCTTCGAGGCCGGGCAAGGCAGAGTCGAGGCGACTGGCGAGCTCACCTGGCGCGACGAACGCTGGCAGAGCCTGTTGACCGCTGACTTCGACCGGCTCCCCGTGCCCACCCTGGTCACGCCGGTCGCGCAGTTGACGACGCGGCTCGAGGCGCGGCTCAGCCAAGCCCACGAGCGCGTCGACGCCGAGCTGCGCGTGTCGGCGGGCGAGGTGCTGTTTCCCGAGCTGCCCGGAACCCAGGAGCTGCATCCGGTCGAGCTGCCCGCCGATTTCCGGGTGTACGGCCCCGAGCCACCGGCGGCGCCGTCCGACAGCTTCGCAGCGTGGCTCGCCCGCCAGAGGGCGCGCATCACCCTGCGAGTGCCGCGCGACTTCTGGTTTCGCAGCCCGCTGGCGAACGTCGAGCTGACCGCGGATCTGGTCGGGCTCTGGGATGGCGAATCGCTCGCATTGCAGGGAAGTACCGAGGCCCTGCGCGGCGAGGTGACCCTGGCGACGAGGCGCTTTGAGGTCGAAGACTTCCGCGCAGAGTTCACCGGCGCGGCGGAGCTGGACCCCAACCTCGACGGCACGCTGCGCTACGACCACCGCGACGCCGAGATCGAGGTAAAGGTGGGCGGCACGCTGCGCGCGCCGCAGCTCGCGTTTCGCTCCGACCCGCCGATGGACCCGGCACAGATCGCCCTCCTCATCGCCTCCGGCCAGCGCGGGGTCGAGGGAGGCGGAGTCGGTCAGACGGCCGTCGCGGGCGCCCTCAACCTGGTCGCCGGAGAGCTGCGCGACGCGCTCGCACCCGCCGTTCCTCTCGACGTCTTCGAGGTCGAGCTCGGTCCCACGGGAGAGCCGAGGAGGCTCGAGGCAGGGGTCTACGTCACGCAGGATCTCTTCCTTGCGTTCGTGAGGAACCTCTTCGCGCCGCCGGGCGCCAACTTCAACGAGGTGCTCGCCGAGTACCAGATCAGCCGCTCTCTCTCGCTCCGAACGCGGTACGGCGACAGGCAGGCAGGCTCGGCACGGCTGGTGTGGGAGCGCAGGTTCCGCTCGCCGCGACAGCGCGTGGCGATGGCCGGGGAGGACGCGGTTTCCGCAAATACCAGGCTGCAATCGAATACGTCGGAGTCACTCGCCGGGAGCTTTGTCGATGAGCTCGCGCGGGTGATTGCGCCGATGATCGGGGTCAGTCGGGATGGGGGGCGCTGACAACGAAAGCCGTCTGCAACGAAAGGCGCGGATTGAAGAGGGCTCGAGGGTGCCCACGGACCCGCTTCCTTCGAGCATCGAAAGCTGGTCCGAGTTCTTTGGAGCCAGCATTAATGGCCCGCACTCAGGCAGTTGGCGTCTTCGAGTTGGCCTTCTTACTGCGTCGCCCTGTAGCGAGCATAGAGCAGCAAGCCATACAAGTAGGCGGCAGCTATCAGCATGAGGGTGCCGACATTAATCCTGTATTCCCCGGCGCGAAGCCAAGGAACTAGCATCCAAAACAGAAAGACTAACGCCACGACGGCGTGCCGTGTTGCGACTTGGCGCATCCGAAGGATTGAGCCGGCGAGATAGAGAGAGCTCACGATCGGGACGCTCCAGAGAGGGAACCCTTTGATCGCTAAGACCTCGCTCAACGAAAGGCCGAGTCTCATCGTAATTGCGGTCACGCCCACCGGACCAGGATCATGGCGAATGACGCAAATGCACAAGCTTTCCACATCGCCTTTGCCTCCGCGCAAGCTGCCTCCTCGAAAAGGCCACACGATTCGAACGTCGAACAAGGCCTCCTCGACACGCGGCCCTCCTGGCCATTCGCGGACGCAGGCCGACGGGGACGGCGGCGCTCCCTCCTCGATACGCGGCCTTCCTGGCCATTCACACCAACAAAAAGCCGCGCGCCCCGGAGGACGCGCGGCCGTAGCTCCCGAGAAGGCAGGCAGCTACTCGATGACCGCCAACACCTGGCGCACCTCGACCGTCTCGCCTTCCTTCACGTTCACCTGGCGGACGGTGCCCGAGCGCTTGGCCTTGAGCTCGTTCTGCATCTTCATGGCCTCGAGGACGACGATGACTTCGCCCTCCTCGACCTTGTCGCCCTCCTTCTTGGCGACCTTGATGATCAGCCCGGGCATGATCGCCGTGACCGCGCCGGCCTCGTCGGCCGCAGCCGCCGAAGCGGCCTTGCGCCTGCCCGCCTTCGGCTCGGACAGGCCATGCGCCTCGATGGCGTAGGTGATGCCGTCGACGACCGCGGTGCTGCCCCGCAGCTCGACGGCATGCGGGTTGCCCGAAACGTGGATGGCGTTGGCGGCCAAGGTGACCGGCAGCTCCTGCCCGTTCACGAGAATGAGGTCGCCGCGCCGCTCGATGTCGTACGCGACGCCTTCCAGCGTCAGCTTGAACCGGTTGATCATCGCCAGCCTCCACGCGTCATGAGCCCGCTTCGGGCGAACATCTTCCAGGGCGAACCCGCCGCCATCGGCTCGCCTGCCGAGCCCTTCGCCTTCTCACGGGCCTCCTGCTGTTGGAAGAGCGCCACGGCGATGGCCGCCGCGACCTCCTCCTTGCCGCCCATGCCCTTGGCTCGCCGCTCGAGCAGGGGCTTGGCCACCTGCGGGAAGAGCGCGTAGGAGAGGACGTCCTCGTCAGACTTGGCGAGCGGGCCGACCTCGGCCTTGGCGCTCTCCCAACCCGGGGCGAGCAGGTCGGCGGGCCGGCAGGTGATGGGCGTCCCGCTGCCAATCGCCTTCTGCTGCACCTCGGGGTTGATGGGCGCCGGCGCGCGGCCGTAGTAGCCGCTCACGTAGCGCTTCACCTCTTCCGGGATGACCTTGTAGCGCTCGCCCATCAGCACGTTGAAGGTCGCCTGCGTGCCCACGATCTGGCTCGTCGGGGTGACCAGCGGCGGATAGCCGAGGTCGGCGCGCACCCGCGGGATCTCGTCGAGCACGTCGTAGTAGCGGTCCATCGCGTTCTGCTGGCGAAGCTGGCTCACCAGGTTGGAGAGCATGCCGCCGGGCACCTGGAACTGCAGGACGTTGACGTCGACCGCGGCGATGCCCGCCTCGAAGCTCGCGTACTTCTTGCGGGTCTCGGTCATCGTCCGCGAGAGGTCGGCGAGCTTGCCGAGGTCGAGGCCGGTGTCGTACTCGGTGCCGCGCAGGCAGGCGACCAGCGTCTCGGTCGGCGGCTGCGAGGTCGACAGGGACATCGAGGAGATGGCGGTGTCGATGACGTCGCAGCCGGCCTCGACGGCCTTGAGCGCGGCCGCGGTGCCCATGCCGCTCGTGTAGTGGGTGTGGAGCTGCACCGGCAGCCCGACCTGCTTCTTGAGCGCCGCGACGAGCTCGTAGGCCGCGTACGGGGTGATCAGGCCGGCCATGTCCTTGATGCAGATCGAGTCGGCGCCGCGTTCGGCCAGCTCCTTCCCCATCTGCACGAAGGCCTCGATGCTGTGCACCGGGCTGATGGTGTAGCTGATGGTGCCCTGGACATGGCCGCCCTCGCGCTTCGCGACCTTCATCGCGCCTTCCATGTTCCGCAAATCATTCAGGGCGTCAAAGATGCGAAACACGTCGACGCCGTTCTTGCGGGCGGCGACGACGAAGCGCTCGACGAGGTCGTCGGGGTAGTGCTTGTAGCCGACGAGGTTCTGGCCGCGCAGCAGCATCTGCAGGCGGGTGTTGGGGATGGCCTTGCGCAGCGCGCGCAGCCGCTCCCACGGGTCCTCGCCGAGGAAGCGCATCGCGCTGTCGAAGGTCGCCCCGCCCCAGACCTCGAGCGACCAGTAGCCGACCTGGTCGAGCCGCGAGGCGACCTCGAGCATGTCCTCGGTGCGCATGCGGGTCGCCAGCAGCGACTGGTGCGCGTCGCGCAGGACGGTGTCGGTGATCATCACTTTATGTGCCATGAGGTCGCCTCACTCGCCCTTGGCCTGGGGCGCGTAGAACATCTCCTTGGGCTTCATCATCAGGACCAGCGCCCCCTGCTCCGACGACGGGTGGTGCGTGGTGTAGGCGCGCACCACCGTCACGCAGTGCTTCTTGAGGATGCGGGTCGGCTGGTTGTGAAACTCGATCTTCACCTCGCCCTCGAGCACCACGTACATCTCGTCCTGCGTGTGGCGGTGCCAGGTGCTCTCGCCCTCGAAGCGCAGCAGGTAGGCCGCATGGTCGTTGACCTGGCCGACCTCGAGGTGGAAGTACGGCTTGGTCAGCAGCGGGGTGAGCTCGTCGATGGCGGTGATGAAACTGGGGCTGGACATGGTGGACTCCCCCTTGAGCGCTAGAGCGGGATGTTGCCGTGCTTCTTCGGCGGGTTGGGGTCTCGCTTGTTCTGCAGCATCTTGAGGGCCTCGATGAGCCGGGGCCGGGTCTCGCGGGGCTCGATGACGTCGTCGACGTAGCCGCGCGAGGCCGCCACGTAGGGGTTGGCGAACTTGTCGCGGTACTCCTTGATCAGCTCGGCGCGCCGCGCCGCCTTGTCGGCCGCCTTGTCGAGCTCCTTGCGGAAGACGATGTTCACCGCGCCCTCCGGGCCCATCACCGCGATCTCGGCGGCCGGCCAGGCGATGACGTAGTCGCCGCGGATGTGCTTGCTGTTCATCACGCAGTAGGCGCCGCCGTACGCCTTGCGGGTGATGACCGTGACCTTGGGGACGGTCGCCTCGCAGAAGGCGTAGAGCAGCTTGGCGCCGTGGATGATGATGCCGTTGTGCTCCTGGTCGAGCCCGGGCATGAAGCCGGGCACGTCCTCGAAGACGACCAGGGGGATGTTGAAGGCGTCGCAGAAGCGCACGAAGCGCGCGCCCTTGAGCGAGGCCTTGATGTCGAGCACCCCGGCCAGCACCATCGGCTGGTTGGCGACCACGCCGACGGTGCGCCCGTCGAGGCGGGCGAAGCCGACGACGATGTTCTGGGCGAAGCCCTCGTGGATCTCGAAGAACTCGCCCTCGTCCACGATCGGCCGGATGACGTCCTTGATGTCGTAGGGCTTGTTCGCCTCGTCGGGGACGACCGAGTCGAGCTTGGCCTCCATGCGCTTCGGGTCGTCGGTCGGCTCGGTGCGCGGAGGGTCCTCCATGTTGTTGGAGGGCAGGTAGGCGAGGAGCTGGCGGATGGAGTCGAGGGCGTCCTCTTCGTCGTCGGAGAGCACGTGGCAGACGCCGCTCTTGGTGGAGTGGACCTTGCCGCCGCCGAGATCCTCGAACGAGACCTCTTCGCGCGTGACCGCTTTGACCACGTCGGGGCCGGTGATGAACATGTGGCTGGTGTTCTTGACCATGAAGACAAAGTCGGTCAACGCCGGGCTGTAGACCGCGCCGCCGGCGCAGGGGCCCATGATCGCGCTGATCTGCGGGACGACGCCGGAGGCGAGCGTGTTGCGCAGGAAGATGTCGGCGTAGCCGCCCAGGCTCACCACGCCCTCCTGGATGCGCGCGCCGCCCGAGTCGTTCAGGCCGATGACCGGGGCCCCGTTCTTCATCGCCAGCTCCATCACCTTGCAGATCTTCGCCGAGTGCACCTCGCCGAGGCTGCCTCCGAAGACGGTGAAGTCCTGGGCGTAGACGTAGATGGTCCTCCCGTCGATGGTTCCCCACCCGGTCACAACGCTATCGGAGAGGAATTTCTTCGCGTCCATCCCGAAGTCGGTGGTGCGGTGGGTGACGAACATGTCCAGCTCGCGGAACGAGCCCTTGTCGAGCAGCTTCTCGAGCCGCTCGCGGGCGGTCATCTTGCCCTTTGCGTGCTGGGCGTCCTGGCGGTCCTTGCCGCCGCCGAGTTGGGCCTGGGCTCTCGACTCCTGAAGCTGCTTGAGTCTCTCCGGGGTTGTCATGGGGTCTCCTGGTCTATCGAACGCAAACGAGGTCAAGAACGATTGCGAGCTACCGGTCCTGCTCCTGCCGGTCCGGTCGGCACGCTGCCGGCCGTCGCTGTGCCGTGCATGTCCACTTGCCCTGCTCCCACCCTCTCGGCCTGTTGCGGGCCGGCCGCGACTATTCGTTAGGAATCCAGAACTCCTGAGCCACTCTCACCCTGGTGATGAAACATCCGATGCCCTAGTCGGCAGCACGGTTGCTCGAACACCGGGCGAAATGCCTCGGCAGCGGACGGAAATCCGCCCACCACGTTTCATCGATTCTGCGCCCTGCCGCAGCCCGGACGCTGGGTAGGTCAGGAGTTCTGGAATCGGCCATTAGGCGCCCCCCAACAGGCAAGGACCCGTCACGATACTCGGGGGCGCGAGGACAAGGGAAGAGCGGCCGAACAGCGTCGCGCCCGCGACCCTGACAGATTGTCGAAAACCGCGGAAGGCGCCGGGGATCGGCCGATCGCTCGAGAGTTGGGAGTTGGGAGTTGGGAGTGAAAACCAAGTTCCGGGCACGACATGCCCGCGCCCAACCAACCTGCGGCCGGTCCTTTAGGTCCCATCCCCCGTCGCTCCGTCTCCTAGCCGATCACGACCAGCCGCTGCGGGCGCATCGACGTGAACCCGACCTTGCGGCAGACCCCGGCGAGCCCGACGTCCTTCTCGTCGACGCGCATCACCACGCGCGGGCTCGAGCTGAGCAGCATGCGTGAGAGCTGGCCGAGCGCCAGGGTCGCAAAGCCGCGCCGACGCGCGGCCGGCAACGTATACAGGCCTTCGATCTCGGTGCCGTAGCGGCTCTTGACGCCCACGTCCAGCTTCAGGAACAGCCCCTGGGCGTCGCCAAGCACGAAGGTGCGCGCGAGCGCGATGCGCGCCTCGATCCGCCGCTCGAAGGCCGAAGCGTTGTGAGCGAGCGGGTCCTCACCGAGCGACTCTCGAATCGAGGCGGCCCCCATCGACACGAGGCGCGGCAGGTCGGCCAAAGTCGCGAGTCGCAGCTCCGGGCAGACGAAGGGGCCCAGGTCGTCGGCCGAGGCGGCGAAGAGCCGCTGCGGGCGCGACAAGCGCGCCGGGCCCGTGCCGAAAGCCCGCACGAGCGCGTCGACCGCGTAGCGCTCGCCAAAGATCCCGCGCAGCCGGACCCGCCCGCGCATCTGCTCGCCGAGGTCGGCGGCTGCACCCGGGTCGAAGACGCACGGCAACACCAGGCCCCCGCCGCCGCCGACGACGGCCGCGCCCATGATCCGGCCTTCCTCGAGCAGGACGAAGGCGAGCACCCCGCCGCCCGCCGCGTCGGAGAGGCCGTGCTCCTCAAGGATGCCGAGGGCATACGCGTTCTGGACGGGATCCTTGGCCAGATAGCCCCGTAGCTCGTCGGCGCGCTCGCCTGGCAGCTCGATGACTTCCACGGGCGAAACCTATCGCGCCCGCAGTCGGGCTCGCAAGGTTTCCCATCCGGCTCTTCCTCTCAGAAGACATTCTGCCGGACCACCCGAGCCGCGGGACCGCGCCGCTCGGGCGCCCTCCGGGAGCTTGCCCGCGAGCACGAGGCGCTTGGCTAACGTTGGTGCAGGCAGCGGATGGGCGACAGCCGGGCTGCTGCCCTGCCGTCGGCCCGGCCCCGCGAAGCCGGGCGCCCGGCCTCCCTGGCTCTGGAGGCCCTTCTGGCGGCCCGGGCTCGGCGCTCGCGACTGCCCAGGAGAGCCGGTCACCAAGCGCGTGCCCAGGCGCCGGCACCCCTTGCCGTGGCTCGAGCCTGTAGACGGGCGTTGAGAACGAGCGTCCTTCGGGTGCTCGGGCGTATATTCCTTGGGCCGCTTCGGCCTTCCGCCCGCCGAAGGCCCCTCCGGAAGAGAGCTTTCCTTGCTCGAGCGAGAACAGAGCGTCGACGCCCCGCGCCCGCCGCCCCCGGTACACGCGCCCGGCAAGGAGGAGGCTGACGAGCCGAGCCTCGCGCCCATCCTCACCCTGCTCTCGCGGGCCCGGGCGCGTCAGGCGCGCATCCTCCACCTCTCGGCCGCCTTCCTCTGCCTCGCCGGCCTGCTCGTCGCCACTCCGGTCGTCCTTGGGCTCGCCGCCGCCGGGTGGCCAGGGGCTCGCGCGCTCGCCGCGGGCCTCGTCCTGGTTGCTTTCGCGGGGTACTTCGTCGGCGGGCTGCTGCACGCGCGACGCCGCGCCGGCGACCTCCAGACGACCGCACGGCTGCTCGCAGGCCGCGTCGATTCGGCCACGCTGCAGCGCGGGCTGCTGCCTGCCTACGAGCTCGGCGCGGCGCTCTCGCGGGGCGAGCCGGTCGACTTCTCGCGGTCGCTGGCGCGCGCCCACATCGACAGCGTCGCCACCGCCGCCCGCCGGGTCGATCTCGCCAAGGCCCTGCCGAGCAAGCCCCTGAGGCAGGCAGCCAAGGTGCTGCTCGCCGCCGGTGCGCTCCTGCTCGTCGCCCTGGTCGCCTTCGGAGCGCCGCTCTCGCGCGGCGCGCGCTTGCTCTTTGCCCGCCAGCCTCCGCAGGCGAAGAGCGCGCGAATCGTCGAGCCGATCACCGGCGAGATCCAGCTCACCTACGTCTATCCGAGCTACACGCGCCTGCCGGCTCGCACCGTGCCCAACACCAACGGCGAGATCTCCGCGCCGCGGGGCACGCAGGTGAAGCTCGCGACCCGCGCCGATCGCGAGGTGGACAAGGCGAGCGTGCTCGTCGGCAACTCCGAGCTGCCGCTGCAGGTCGAGGGCGGGCGCGCGCTCGCCGGTGAGCTCCTCGTCAACGAGCCGGGCAGCTACCGCTTTCGCTTCGAGAGCGCGCGCGGGCGCACGCTGGCCGAAGGCCCCCCCATCCCCATCGCCGTCGAGGCCGACGCCGCGCCCAAGGCCGAGATCGTCGCCCCGGCGACCGACCTCGAGGTGGACCCCAAGTCCGACGTGACCCTCCGCTTCGAGGCTCAGGACGACTACGGGCTCTCGGAGATCGCCCTGATGTACAAGCTGCCCGGCGCCACCAAGCCCCAGCGCCTCGTGCTGCAGCGCGACCCCGAGACCCCGCGCCGCGGCGCAGGCGAGTACCGCTGGGACATCGTCTCCCTCGGCCTGATGGCCGGCGACCGGGTCGCCTACTACGTCGAGGCCACCGACAACGATCAGATCTCCGGCGTCAAGACCGGCGTCTCGCGCACGCAGTACCTGAAGATCTACAGCGAGGCCGAGCACCACCGGCAGATCATCGGGCAGATAGAAGAGGACTGGGAGAAGCTCATCTCCCTGCTCGCCGACCGGCTCGAGGGCCGCGACCGGGCCGAGGGCCGCTCGCTCGAGGACATCGCCGGGCTCGAGGCGGTAGACACCCGCGCGCTCGCGCTCGCCGCCACGCTCGCCGAGCGCGCCACCTCGCTGCGCAAGGCCAAGGCGCCCGATCAGCTTTGGCGCGCGCTCGTCAACGTCTCGCAGGGGCTGCGCGCGAAGACCTCGGCCACCTCCGACGCGCGCTCGGCCCTCGGCATCTGGCTGCGCCGCGGCATCGGCCTCGACTCGAGCCCGGTGCGCCGCTTCGACGCCGCCCTCGCCGCGGAGATCGCCGAGGAGGAGCGCAGCATCCTCTACCTCGAGACCCTGCTCGACCAGCAGCGCATCGAGGATTTGCTCGCGCTCTCCAAGGAGCTGGCCGCCAAACGGCGCGACCTCGCCAACCTGCTCGAGGAGTACCGCACCGCGCCCAACGACGAGACGCGCGATCGGCTCATCTCCGAGATCGCCCGGCTCAAGGAGCGGATGGCCGAGCTGATGCAGCGGATGGCCGAGCTGACCAAGAACATCAGCGACGACCACGTCAACGCCGAGGCGCTCAAGGAGCTGAGCGAGACCGGGCAGATGATGGACCTGTTCGACAAGCTCCAAGAGCTGCTGCACCAGGGCGAGGTCGAAGAGGCGATGAAGGAGATGGAGAAGCTCGGGCAGATGCTCGACGAGCTCGAGAAGGGTCTGAAGGAGGCCTCGGGCAAGTTCGAGGGCGGCGAGATGGCCGAGCTCGGCCGCGACCTGCAGCAGTTCGCCCGCGAGCTCGACAGGCTGCAGCAGGACCAGCAGTCGCTGCTCGAGGACACGCAGCAGGTGCGCAACAGCTACAAGCAGGCCATGGAGGAGCGCCTGAAGCAGAGGGGCGCCGACTTCGTGAAGCGGCTGCGCGAGAAGGTGGCCGAGGCCGAGAAGAAGCTCGGCGAGGTGTCCGAGGTACAGAGCTTCTTCGGCTTCAACGACCTGCGCGGCGCCCAGGAGGCGATCTCCGATCTCGACAAGGCGCTCGCGGTCGAGGACTTCGACCAAGCGGCGCAGGCCGCGGCCAAGGCGCTCGCGCATGCCAAGCCGCTCGCCGAGGACTTCGAGCGCCAGGCCCGCGAGTCGCGCCACTTCCCGCAGGCCTGGAAGAAGGAGGCCGAGAAGGCGCAGCGCAACGCCAAGCACGCCCGCGAGGCGATCCCGCCGCTCGAAGAGGTGCGCAAGGAGCTCGCCGAGCTCTTCCCGCCGCCCACGCAGATGATGAGCGAGTCCGACATCCAGAAGATGAAGGACCTCGGCGAGCGCGAGGGCGCGCTGCAGCAGAAGACGGGCCAGATGATGGAGAAGATGGGCAGGATGAATCAGCAGGCGCCCCTCTTCTCGCCCGACGCCCAGCAGATGATGAAGCAGGCCGGCGACCGCATGGGCCAAGCCCAGCGCGAGCTGCGCGGGCGCAATCCGACCGGCGCCATCGCCGAGCAGCGCGCGGCGCTCGATCAGATCAGCCAGCTCCAGAAGGGCCTCGAGCAGGGCCAGAAGCAGGGCGGCGGTCAGGGTCCGGGCATCCCCTGGCCGTGGATGGGCCCGGGCATGGGACGTGACAACGGAGGAGGGATGTCCTCCTCGAACGACGAGAAGGTCCAGATCCCCGGGGCCGACCAGTACCAGGTGCCCGAGGAGTACCGAAAGGACATCCTCGACGCGATGAAGCAGCGGGCGCCGGAGAAATACGAGGATCAGGTCAAGCGCTATTACGAGGAGATTGTAAAGTGAGCCGGCTCGCGCGCCCCACCCTGCTGCTCGTCGCGCTGCTGCTGCCCGGCGCCGTCCTCGCGGCTTCGGAGGAGATCGAGGCCGCGGCGCGCATCGTCATCGGCGAGCTCGAGGCCTGGGACGTCAACGCCGCGCGCGAGGCCGTCGACGAGCTGCTCGCCCGCGAGCCCGATTCGCGCAGGGCCAAGGCGCTGCACGCGCAGGTGCTCTTCGAAGAGGGCGACTACGCGAAGTCCGCCGCTCTCTGGGACGAGCTCGGCGCACCCGACGAAGACATGGCGCTGCTCGCCCGCGCCACGCACCAGGTGACCAAGAGCTACGAGTCGGTCGAGAGCAAGCACTTCGTCTTCCGCTACCCGCCGGGCAAGGACGCGCTGCTCGCCCCCTACGCGCTCGAGGCGCTCGAGAAGATCTACGCGGCGATGCGCGCCGACCTCGGCTTCGGGCCGCCGAACAAGATCGCCATCGAGGTCTACGCCGACGCCAAGGCGCTCGCGGCCGTATCGACCCTGCCGCTCGAGGCGATCAAGACCTCGGGCACCATCGCCATCTGCAAGTTCAACCGGATCATGTTCACCAGCCCGAAGGCGCTGGTGCACGGGTACGGCTGGCTCGACACCCTGGCCCACGAGTACGTCCACCTGGTCATCTCCAAGAAGAGCCGCAACAGCGTGCCCATCTGGATCCACGAGGGGCTCGCGAAGTTCCTCGAGTCGCGTTGGCGAGGCGAGGCGGGCCAGGCGCTCTCGCCTGCCTCCGAGGCCTTCCTCGGTCAGGAGGCGAAGAAGGACGCGCTCATCCCCTTCGAGCGGATGCACCCGTCGATGGCGCTGCTGCCGTCGCAGGAGGACGCCGCGCTCGCCTACGCCGAGGTCTTCACGGCGATAGAGCTGATGCACCGCAAGGGCGGCAACGCGGCGCTCGTCAAGCTGATGGACGAGCTGAGAGGCGGCGCCGACTACAAGACCGCGGTCTCGCGCACGGTGGGCGCGCCCTTCCCGAAGTTCATGGCGGACTGGAAGGCCTACCTCGCCCGCCGCGAGTACCCGAAGGAGGTGGCGCCGCTGTCGGCCGAGCGGCGCCGCTTCACCGAGGACGAGGCACAGCGGCCGGCGGCGAAGGGCTCGGAGGAGGAGCGCGAGAAGATCCGCTTCGGCGACTTCCTGGAGATAGAGGACTCCGAGGGCCGCAAGCTCGCCCACCTCGGCGACCTGCTGCACGCGCGCGGACGCCACCAGGCGGCGGTCGAGGAGTTCGCTCGGGCCTACAAGCGGGTCAAGAACCGCTCGCCGGCGCTGTCGAACCGCTATGCCCTCGCGCTGATGAAGCTCGGCGACTTCAAGCGCGCCGAGGAGCTGCTGACCGCGAGCCTCAAGCCCTTCCCCTCCCACGCGACGACGCACCTGCACCTCGGGCAGGTCCAGATGGCGACCGACCGCGCTGCCCTGGCCGAGCGCTCGTTTTTCGAGGTCGTCGCCCAGGATCCGTTCGACCCGCGACCGCACCAGGCGCTCGCCGAGATCTACGGCGCCCGCAAGGACGCGCTGAGGCTCGAGCGCGAGAAGGCCTCCCTCGCCATCCTGATGGGCAAGGAGAAGAGCGCGGTCGAGAGCAAGGGCGTGGTCGTCGTGCGCAGCCACCCCTTCGCGCGCGTGCTGCTCGACGGCGTGGATACGGGGCGCTCGACGCCGACCAAGCTGCTCGTGATGCCGGGGCAGCACGTGGTCCGCCTCGTCAACAGCGAGCGGGGCTTCAGCCAGGAAACGACGGTCGAGGTCGTGGCGGGGGAAGAGGCGCTCGTCGAGGTGATGCTCGACGAGCCGGCGCCAGAGGCCGACGGGGGTTGAACCTCAGCCGCGGGGACGCCGGGAAGTCCGGTGGCGGGTAGGGGCGCATCGCGATGCGCCCGTCGACGAATCCGGCAGAGGCGCGGGCGATACGAGGGTTCCCGGCGGCCGCACGAAGGCCGGCCCTCCGGAATCGTGCTGCCGCGCCATGCGAGCGAGGCGAAACGCGCCGCGCCTGCCGCTTCGGAAGGGATAGACGGACGCGGCGGCCACGCCGAGGCGATGAGTCGTCAATCCTGCCCCGCTATCCGCGGCTCCGACTCGGTGCCCGGCGGCCGATACGACGCGCGGTGGGTCGGCGCTTGCCTTCGGCGAAGGTGGCCGCGCCATCCACAATCGGCGCAGCGACGCGGCGGAAAGCCGATGGCCCGCAGGAAGGCATCGCCGAGGCCACGCGTGCGCGATGACCAGAGGTTTTTGCTACCGCAAGACGGGCAATTCGCCATTGCGCCCCCCTCAGAGCTGGAAACACGGAAACAGCCCGCACCCTAGCACAATGATTGGAGTGAATAGCGTTGGGCTGTTTGCGACTGGCACCAGGTTGGTGAGAGGCGACTGCACCGAGCAAGCGGTCCGGCGCCCGAAGGATGGAGGGCGGAGTGATGGAGGGCGGAGCTCCAGCTCCGCCTGCCGCTGGCCGGCTCTTCGATCGGCCTTCATTTCTCCAATCACGATCAGAAGAACCCGCGTTTGCCCGCGCCCGCCCGGTGAAAGCCCCCTCCCCGCCGGCGCGCTGCCGGTCCGAGTGCTCGTCGCGGAGATCTCAGCGCGCCGACGGGGCGGGGGCTTCCACCGGATGCGCGCGCTCAAACACCGGGACCGGCACAAGGAAAGCGACCGCCGACGGGGCGGGGGCTTCCACCGGATGCGCGCGCTCAGACACGGGGACCGGCGCAACGAAAGCAACCGCTCGCCCGTGCTACCGTCCCCCCGGGCGACCCGAGAGCCAAGATTGACTCTGGACTAAGTCCAACCTAGATCGAAGTTAGTGAGTGCAGACGCCGTTCTTCGAGCTCGAGCGGGTCCACCGCGCGGCGAAGGAGCAGAACGTACGGCTCACGCGCAAGCGATGCCTCGATCACCTCACGCCCTTGCTTCACGGCTACGAGCGCTGCCTCCGCTTTGCGGCCGAGGTCGCCGGGTCGCTCACGCTCGACGATTTCAGCGAGACCGTCCGCATGCCAAGCGGCGAACCGTTCGACGTTTACGGCGTCAGGCTGTCCGATGGGCTCGCCGGCAAGTACGGCCTCACCGCTCGGAGGGCCTGGTACCTCAAGCTCACGGTCGAAGACGACGGCGCGGGGGAGTCGGTTTTCTACCTCTCACTGCACGCTCCGGAGAGACCCATCTATCGAAACGGCGGGATCTTGGTCCCTGAGCCCTGAGAGGGAAGCGAGGTTTGAACCATGGCCAGGCGATGCCCGATTTGCGGCGAGGGCGAGATTCGCGAGGTCGCGCGCTCCGGCCGGCGGCTGCCCTACAGGAATGTGCCCGACCTGGAAGTCCCCGCCGACCTCGCCATCCCCACCTGCAGCGCCTGCGGGGAGGAGCTCATCGACGCGCAGCTCGCGCGCAGGCTCGACGAGAGGCTGGCCGGCGCTTATGAGGCCGCGCTCTCGAGCAAGGCCGATGCGGCCATCCGCAAGCTCGCCAAGCTGGTCCCGCAACGCGACCTCGAGCCTCTCCTCGGCCTGTCGGCGGGCTACCTCTCGAAGCTGAAGAAGGGCGAGAAGCGCCCGAGCTCCCCGCTGGTGGCGGCGCTCATGCTCCTCGCGAGCGACGTCAACCGGCTCGCCGAGCTGGGCGAGCTCTGGCGCGTCGGCGAGGGCGGCGCGGCGCCCATGTCTGACCGCGCCCGCCCGGTGAAAGCCGCCTCCCGGTCGGCGCGCTGAGGGGCTCGCGGCGAGCACTCGGACCGCCTTCGTTCCTCCAATCACGGTCCAGAAGAGCCCCGTATCTGCCCGCGCGCGCCCCGATGTAAAGCCCCTCCCCGTCGGCGCGCTGAGGGGCTCGCGGCGAGCACTCGGACCACCTTCGTTCCTCCAATCACGGTCCAGAAGAACCCCGTATCTGCCCGCGCGCGCCCCGATGGGAAAGCCCCCTCCCCGTCGGCGCGCTTCCGGTCCAAGTGCTCGCCGCGAAGATCTCAGCGCGCCGACGGGGAGGGGGCTTTCACGGCTTGGCGCTACGGGCCAGCGCTGCGGCGACGCAGCTCCGACCTCAGGGGCGAGAAACGATCGGAGAGATCGTCGCGCCGCTTCTCGAGGTCCTTGACCTCGCGCTCGCTCGCCTGAATCCGCTGCACATTGCCGGGATCGGCGACCCGCGACCGATGAGCGTTGGCTCTCTTCGCCATCACCTCGGCCTCGATTTGCGCCAGCTCGGCATCGGCCTGGGCGACAACCCACTCGAGATCGCCGGTGGAGTACCAAGCCTGATCGTCGAAACCGACCCTGGCAACCGACTGGAAGAGCCGCACCGGCAGCGACCGGACGAAATCTGGCTCGAGCCGGGCGATGCGCCTCTGCCGGATCCAGTCACCCCGCCCAGGCTCGTCCGCGGGCAACTGCAACGCGCACATCACATCCAGCTTGGCCTGGTAGCGGGTGGCTGGCGTCCCCTCTCCCTCGAGACTGCCGAGGTAGAACACGTCGGGCGCGGAGACCCCGTCCCTCAGGCTCGCCAAAAAATCGCTCAGCTCCTTCGAGCCGAGGTCTTTCGGCGGCGTCCCCTTCCACCGCTTGACCGGCAGCACTGAGACAAGCCTGTCGCGCATCGCCGAGCAATCGCGCGAGATGACCAGTGCGCTCGTCTCCGGGAGCGCGAGGGCCTGATCGCCGTCGCTGACGAAGAGCCGCACCTCATGGAGAAGGTCGCCCTGACCAAGCGGCTCCGGCCGGTCGCGGAATGCGGAGAGGATCGGCATGCGAACGGCCCTATTCTTCGTCAGAGGACAGGAACGCCCGAGCAGCCCGGGTTCGGCGGTATCCGCGCAGCGCCGCGTCCCAGTCGTCCTCTTCGGCAAAGGCCGACACGGTCGCCTCGAGTGGAGCGGCGACCACCGAAGAGAGGCCTTCGGCCGCCGAGGCCACAGGCCGCCGCGTCAGGCCGCAGGTTTCCAGGATCACCACCACCTCGCCCGGAGACTTCATGATCCTGCAGGGCTTCTCTTCGCGCGCCACGCGACAGACGGCCGCATACGATGCCTCCCTGGTGTCGAGCGACCTGGACGAGGGCGAGCCGAAACGCACCAGCAAGTTGTCGCCCATCCGCCGTACCTCCTCGGAGGGCCTGGAGCCGAAGTGGTCATACAGCGTGGGCTGGGCTCGCTCATCCAGACCGCTCAAGGCCACCAGTGCCTCGTCCGATTTGGCGATCTGGGCTCGTCGCGGCTGCCGGCGGGCTCCCTCGAAGGACAGCGAGGGGTCGGCCCACAAAAAATAGACGCGCCGCCGCCTCTCCTCCCGGGCTGCCTCGAAGGCGAGCTCAGCGATGAGCTTGCTCCTTTTGGCCGAAGCGAGAGATGCCTTCGGGCGAGATGAGCCTTCCGAAGACCTCGTTCAGCTCGGCGTTCGCTTCCCCGAGGATCGTGGGGAGGCAGGCCCCGGGCGGGATCGGTCTTCCCGTGCGCGTCTCCAGCTTGAGAACGCGCCGGTCCTCGTCACCAGCCAGCCGCACCAGGTCCATCCCGACTGCCAGCGCCCCCGTCTCGCGCCTCTCGCGAAAACGCAACGCCAAGGAGGTATCGGCCGCCTGGGAGAACCCGGCGAAGGTGGCGACCCAGGGGACGACGAGCGCCAGGTCGGCGAGCCCTGACCAATGCTTGCCCTCGACGAGGTGATCGACCTTGGCAAGCTCGAGTCGAACCGGCGCGGGGCGGCGCCCGAGCGCCTGCTCGCAGAACTCGGCGAATTGCCGGTACTCCTCCTCGAAACGGCTGCGGATGCCGCGGCTGGTCCCGTGGTCCCCAAAACGGGGGTACGCCTGCCCCCGAGCACGCCAATTGAGATAGAAGCGGTCGCTCTGGATCTGGAGGACGAACTCGTCGTCTGCGCTGACGAGCCAGACCCGCAGCGGCGGCAGCGCTTCCAGGACGACGGTCGGTTCGTCGGCAAGAGCCGGATGAAGTTGGTGGTGAGGGAAGGCTTGCCTCTTGCGCTCCCAGTAACTGCCGAGCACGAGCGGGCTCAGTTCGGGGAGCGGCTGAAACACCAGCCCCGAGATGACTTCGAAGACCGGGGGAGCCGACAGTTCGCCAAGAGGAGCCACCGACACCTCGCGAGGAAGACCTTCGGCAAATTTGCGCACTGCGGCCGCGGAAGTCTAGAAAACTAAATGGCGTCGCTAGGTTAGAGCACACTGGCATCAGGGCGGAGCTCCAGCTCCGACACGCCCGCGCGACGGCCAAGCATGGAGCTTCATCCTCGCATTCGCTAACGGTCCCCACGCTTCGAGTGCTTGCCAGGAAGGCTGCGCAGCACCTCGGTCACCGCCTTCGGGTCAGAGGCGGCGATGAGGCGCTCGGCCGTCTGCTGGAGCAGCGAGAGGTCTTCTATCTGCGAAACCCGCGTGGCCTCGGGCGGGAGCTCTTCGAGTTTCGCTCGCATCAGGGCGAGCAGGGTCTGCCGCAGCGCCTGCGCGCCTCTCTTCTCGCCCTCCTCTCGGCTCATCCTTCGGATCAGCCTGTAGGTCGAGGACTCCATCACGAGCTCCTTTCGCCGCACCATCGCCCACAAACCTTCGGCCTCGATACTCTCTCTCCCGCCACCTCGAACCAGACGCCGAGCAGCTCGCTGCCGAGGTGCTCGTCTTCTAGCCGCTCGAGCTGGCGACAGGCCCTCTCGACGTGGGCCGATCCGGCGCCGCCGAGCCAAGCCGCCAGCGCCCAGAGCCCCGCGCGAGGACCATTTCGACCGGCACCCGCCACAGGCAGACGATTTCGCTCCGGAAGCAGACCTCGGTGCCGCCGACACCGACCCGGAAGCCGTCCTGGGGCCGCCGCCCTTCACTGCCCGGGGTCAGGTAGAAGATCACCGTCCGCAGCGGCTGCCGCAGGCGCGCCTCCGCGTAGACCCAGTGCTCGAAGGCGCGCTTCGCCGAGTCGCTGCGCGGCTGCTTTTCGTATTCGAGGTGGAACCAGGCCTTGCCGCTCGGCTCCTCCACCTCGAGGAGCCCGTCGAGCAACCGGCTCTGCCGAACTCGCTCGAGCTCCTTGTCCAGCGCCCGCACCCGGGACCGGCCGCCCCCGGACCCGCCCGGCACCATCCCGAGAAGATCGAACGGGCGCAGCCGCGCCACGAGCTTCAGAAGCCGGTCCCACCGCCCCATGGCCAAGCCTTGTAGCAGACGGAGCTGACATCCGACCCGAGGGGATGAGCCAAGCTGCCGGCATCACCGGAGAAAAGGATGGAGGACGAAGCTCCGACCCTCCTCACAAACAGCAACGGCGCCCCCCGGGAGAGAAGGCGCCGCTGCGCTTCACCTGCAGGCTCGTCGTCCTTCTGCCCTACCCGGCCGCCGTCTCGCTCTTGGCCGCCTCGCCCTCGCCCGTCTGGCTCTCGACCGGCTCGGCCGGCTTCTCCCCCCGCTTGCCCCGCGCGGCCCGGCGGGCGCGCAGCAGCATCTCCTTGTTGAAGTCGGCCGCGGTGAGCGCGTCGCCGTCGAAGGCGATGCGGTGGAGCTTCTCGATGAGGGTGAGCAGCCGGCCCTTGGCCAGGTAGAAGGCCCGCGTCTCCTTGGGGAACTCGTCCTGCGCTATCTCCTGCGTCGAGTCGGCCTTCTCGAGCCGGGTGCGCAGCTCGACCAGGCGCGCGTGGGGCGACTCGCCTCCGTCGTGCCCGGTCCCCATGTCTGAACCCGCGCCCGCCACGTGAAAGCCCCCTCCCCGTCGGCGCGCTGAG
>DHSB01000208.1:39891-40414 GCA_002408385.1 Myxococcales bacterium UBA5297 | reverse complement strand
GGCTCGGCCGGCTTGGGGGTAGGGCCCCACGGGTTAGGCACTCAACCTCGCGGGGAGCACGGCGCGCGCCGAGCGACGATCCAGGTTGATCTTCCCGAGGCTATCCGCCGTCTCCTGCTCGACCTCGTCCGGCCCAAGTAGCAGGAATCCAACCAAGAGCTGGGCCGCGCGGCCCCTACCCCCAAACCCCCTCCCCGCCGGCGCGCCCGCGATCCAAGTGCTCGTCGCGGAGATCTCAGCGCGCCGCCGGGGAGGGGGCTTCCACAAGGTCCGCGCGCTCAAACACCGGGATCGGCGCAACGAAACCGACCTCCTCGCCGGTGGTGCTCTTCGCCGTCTGCCGGCTGGCCAGGGTCTTGTGCTCGCCGGCCTTCACCTCCCCGAGCATCACCAGCGCCCACCACCCGCCTTCGACGCCAGGCGCCTTCGGTCGACCCGCCACGCGTTTTGGTCGATCCGTCAGGCGGTTTGGGTCGATCCGTCAGGCGGTTTGGGTCGACCCGTCAGGCGGTTTGGACGCGCC
>DHSB01000208.1:37550-39717 GCA_002408385.1 Myxococcales bacterium UBA5297 | reverse complement strand
CAGGCGGTTTGGACGCGCCGCCAGGCGGCTTGGGTCGATCCGCCAGGCGGCTTGGGTCGATCCGTCAGGCGGCTTGGGTCGATCCGTCAGGCGGTTTGGGCGCGCCGTCAGGTGGCTTGGGTCGACCCGTCAGGTGACTTGGGTCGACCCGTCAGGCGGTTTGGGCGCGCCGTCAGGCGGCTTGGGTCGACCCGTCAGGCGCTTTGGACGCGCCGTCAGGTGGCTTGGGTCGACCCGCCAGGCGCTTTGGACGCCCCACCAGGCGATTTTGACGCCCCACCAGGCCGTTTCGACCCGCTGCCGGCTCCCTTCCCTCCGCCCCGCTGCAGCTCTCGCGCACCACCGCGCCGCCCGAGGAGGCGACCCCGCGCGTTCGGCCCCGCCGCGCCGCCCCTCGCACACCCCACCGCTCCTGCGCCTGCCACCGGGCGACTCCTTTGGCGCCGTCTGCATCGACGCCTCGCCGCCCGAACGCGCGCCACCTTCCGAGCCTCGCGGGCGGCAGCAGAGCACTCGCCCCGCTGCGACTCCTGCCCTGAGCTCCTCGCCCCCGGCAGCAGCCCTCCCCCGTGCCGGGAAGTGTTAAGTGGCTAACAGACTTTTTTCAGTGCTTGCATCCCGCGCCGGCTTCGTGCTTAATCCTCCCCCAGCAGGGCAACCAAACAACCAACCGAACCCTTGAAGGGGGACCAGACATGACGAGCGAACACGACCGCGACCGCCTCATCACCAAGGGCAAGTTCGAGCCGCTCCGCGGGCTCCTCGACCAGTCCGAGTACACCGAGGGCGTCACCGCCGAGCACAAGGCCGAGCTTCTCGCAGCCGGACTCACCGAGGAGCTGCTCCTCGAGTACGCCACGAAGAAATCGAACCTCTTCGCGCTGACCGGCGGCCGGAGGGAGGGGCAGGTCGATTCGCAGATGGCCACGCGCAGGGAGGTCGAGGCCATCACCGCGGCCAAGGCTCACATCTACAAGCTGCGCCAGCTCGTGCCGATGGTGGTGCGCCGGACCAAGGCCACCGACATGACCGCCGCGCACATCGCGCCCTCGGGCGAGCTGCGGCGCTCCTCGCCCAAGATCGCCGAGCACCTGAGGAAGATCCGAAACCTGGTGGTGAAGCTCGAGACGGGGCTGGCGCCCTACTTCGGCGGCCGGTCGCCCACCGCGGTGCACGACCAGATCATCAGCGACCTCGCCGACGCCAACCGCGACCAGGAGGTGAAGCGCGGGGGCCTGGCGCCCGAGAGCCTCGAGCTCTACGAGGCCAAGGGCGCGATGCTCGAGATCATCGAGGACTTCAACCGCATCGGGCGGATCGCCTTCCCCGGCCGGGCGGAGATCGCCGCGAAGTTCAATAAGGACATCCTCCTTCGGGCGCGCGGCCGCGCGAAGAAGGCCAAGGAGGATGGCGAGCAGACGGTGAATGAGGCGGAGACCGAGACGGAGACCAAGGAGGTGGCCGGGTAGGAGCGGACTGGGGATTTGGCGGGGTCGATGGGACGCCGGCTGGCCTTGGTGGCTGGCTGGCGTTTCTTTGTTGGGTGGGGGCGCGCTCGCCGCCGGCGCCAGCTCCTCCGTTCGCCCGTGAGCCCCTTCGACCGGGCTCAGCCCGGGCTTCGCCCGGAACCGAAGCGATCGGTCGCAGGGCGGTAGGGACGCATAGCAATGCGCCCTGCGAGGAATCGATACGAAGGCCCGCCCTTTGAAAATCATGCTGCCGCGCGACGAATCTCGAAGTTAGTAGTTCAGGAGGTCGAGCTTACGAGGCCGACGTCAAGGGGCCGTTCGGCTCCGCCTGCCCCGCCCGCCAAGCCGTGAAAGCCGCCTCGCCCGGAGACACTCGTCCCGACTCTCATGCGGTCGTCGTCAAGAAAGCCGGGCGCGCCCCCTCGCCGACCAGGAAGTTCGGGGGCATCGGCAGTCCTTCTCCCGCGCAATCGAGCACCAAGCCGGCGCATCCTCCCGACACTCCTGTGGTTTTCGCCGGTCTCCTGGCCCGATGTCAGACCCCTCGGGTAGAGTGCCGTCGATGGTCGGGCCTGCCCCACACGGCGCGCAGGACTGCCGACCTGACTCCAGCTTTTCAGGAGGGCGCCAGACTTCCTGCGAGTCTCTTCGAGCGATTTGGGCCAGGCCGCCGCCTACCGGTCATGCCGAGCGTAGAG
>DHSB01000208.1:392-37441 GCA_002408385.1 Myxococcales bacterium UBA5297 | reverse complement strand
ATGCCGAGCGTAGAGGCGACCAGCGGGAGCCTCGAAGTCGAGGCACACGCGGGTGAGGCCGTTGCCGCAGATCCCAAACCGGCCGCGAAATCGAGGCTTGGCTGCAAACGCTTCGATTTCGCGTGGTTGCCAACTCCTGAGCTGGGCCTTGCACGAACTCTGGGGCGCGCCTTGGAATGGAAGCCCCTGCTCTGCCCGGTCCGCGAGCGCGACGCGTTCGAAAACACGCAGCCACGGCACGATCCGCTGGAAACCCGAAGCGAGTTCGAAAGGGACTACGACCGGGCCGTCTTCTCGACTCCGCTGCGGCGCTTGCAGGACAAGACGCAGGTCTTCCCGTTAGAGCCGAACGACTTCGTGCGAACCCGCCTCACCCATTCACTCGAGGTCTCGACGCTGGCTCGCGGCTTGGCACGTCGGGTCGGCGCTGAGCTGGTTCGCACAAAAAAGCTCGACGAGAGGCAGGCGCGCGACGTCGAGGCAATCGCCGCCACCTGCGCCCTCATCCACGACTTGGGCAACCCTCCGTTCGGCCACGCCGGCGAACGGGCGATCCAGGAGTGGTTCGACAAAAGGCTCTGCGAGGACGGGCAGCGGCGCGCAGACCAGCAGAGGCTTTCCGACCTGTCCCCGCAGCAGCGCGCTGACTTCCAGCGCTTCGATGGCAACGCCCAGACCCTGCGCCTCATCACCCGGCTACAGGTCCTTGCCGACGATTACGGCCTGAACCTCACGCTGGGCACGCTCTCGGCCGCCATGAAGTACACCGCCGCCTCCCACGAGGCCGGTCGCGCCTCCGGTCGCCACGAGCTGGAGAAACCCGGATACTTCGCCTCAGAGACCGAGCTGGTCGAGATGGTCCGGCGGCACACAGGAACCGGCACCGCCCGCAACCCAATCACCTTCCTCACCGAGGCGGTCGACGACCTTGCCTACGCCACCGTGGACTTCGAGGACGGGATCAAGAAAGGGCTCGCCACCTGGGACGACGCACAACAGGAGCTGGTCGAGGTGGCCCGCGGGCTCGGCTGCCCCGAGCTGCTGCGCTCCAAGATCGACGGCGCCGTCGAGTACCTCGGAAGAGCCAAGCCGCCGCTGCGCGGCCGGGCCAAGGGCGAGTCCATCGCCGAGATGCTACGGACCTTGGTAATCGGCAAAGCGCTGGCCGACGTCTCCGACGCATTCATCGCCCGCCATGACGCCATCCTCGCCGGCGACTACCACGGCGAGCTGGTCGCCGATTGCGCCTCGGCCGGGCTCATCGAGACCTTCAAGCAGGTCGACCGCAAGCTCTTCTACGCCTCTGAGGGCAACCTTCGCCTCGAGCTGATGGGCCGGCGCGTACTTGGCGACCTGCTCTCCGCGTTCTTTGAAGGCGCCGCTGCCTTCGAGGGCGAGCCTCCCACGCCGAACGACTTCCCCGGCAAGCTCTACCACCTGATGTCCGACAACTACCGCAACGTCTTCGTCAAGGCGGCCGCAAAGGATCCTTCCTCGATGAAGGTTTACCCGAAGCTGCAGCTCGTCACCGACTACGTTTGCGGCATGACCGACTCGTTCGCCTGCTCGCTGCACCAGAGCCTGACGCATGGTTAGCCCGTGCCGCGAACAGCTCGAAGCCCGGCTTCGCAAGCGGCTGAGCTCCTTCCTCAACCGAAGCAGCGCCTGGCGGCCGGTTATCCAGGTGATCGAGAACGCAGCCGCCCGAAGGGCTTGGCGGCCCTTTCTTTTCGGCGGCACGCTTCGCGACCTGTGCCTGAGCTGGTCGGCGCCGCCGCGCGACCTCGACTTCGTGGTCCCGGGAGCGTCGATGGAGCAGCTCGAGGAGGAGCTCGGTCAGTACATCGAACGCCGGACTCGCTTTGGCGGCCTGCGGCTTCGGATCCGCTCGCTACCGGTCGACATCTGGCCGCTCGAGCAGACCTGGGCCTTCACCGCGGGATTGGTGGAGAGGCCGACTCCCGAAACTCTGCCACGAACGACGTTTCTCACGGTCGAGGCGGCAGCCATCGAGTTGCGGCCGAGGCCTGGTCGCGCCCGCGAGTTCCATACGAACGGGCTTTTCGAGTCCTTTGCCGCCTCGTGCCTGGAGATCAACCTGGAGGAGAACCCCTACCCCGCCCTCTGCGTCGCCAGGTCGCTGCTGACCGCGCGCAAGCTCGGCTTCTCGCTCGGACCGCGGCTCGCCGCCTATCTGGACCACCACGGAACGCAACTGGGAATGGAGGAGCTCGAGGAGGCGCAGGTGACGCACTACGGGGACGTGCTGCTGTCGCGCGAGGCGATGCGGGGGGACCTCCAGGCCATCCGGCGGCAGAGAGCCGAGGAACGGGCGCCGGTGCGGCTGCCGCTGGCGACGCAGGGCGTGCTTCCGTGCCGCATGCCGCTGGTGACGACCTCCGGGAAGCGAACGGGGCGACAGTCCTGACCGCCGACAGCGAGGCTCTGAGACATTCGCGAAGCACCCGGCAGAGCAGGCGCCTAACCCCGCCGGCTCCACGCCGGCTGGAACCGCTCCGAGACGAGCGGTCCGGTGCCGAGCTTGCGGCCAATATGGTTCGCGCCGAGGGCCATACGCTTCAAGCCTGGTCCCATCATCTGGAGACCCCAGCGGGTCGATACCTTGTCGGTCAGCAGCAACCCCAACCCTGAGGAGCGAAGCCAGGCATTCTCATCGGGCAGAGCGTCGAGCCCCCGGGCGACCATGCGGCGCAGTAACCCGGGCGCCAAACGCTCGAGCACCCAAGCCGGGACATCGGCCCCGACGCGCCGGCGAGCTTCGTACAGCGCCATCCCCACAGCCGCCGAGACCCGCGCCGCGCGGGCGAGCGCGATTACCTCATCCCAGCAGTAATCGCTTCTCTGCAGCGTGAGCTTGAGGTCGAAAAGCCACTTCGCGCCCCGAAAGGCGTGCGCAGCCGCGTGCGCGGCCTGAAAGACGACGTCGTCATTCGGGCCGAGAATGCGCACCGGTCCGCCCGAAAGCGTCTGCCATCGCGAGCGGGCAAATACTTGCTCGCTCTCGAACCGGCCCTGAAACCCCGAGGTCAGGATCCAGTGCAGCTCGAGCATCAAGCGATTACGTCCGACGAAGTTGACGCTGTGCTGAAAATCGAGCGGAAATTTCCGAGGGTCATAATCAAGGCGCCAGCCGTTCCGCTTGAGCACCACCTTCGCCCTGTCGCAGTGCTTCGCCCGGACGAAGAGATCCACATCGCCCGAAGGGCGGAGCCAGGGCTTCGGATAAAGCCGTGCAGCGTGAACCGCTCCTTTGAGCGCAATCGCCTCGACACCCGCGTTTTCGAGCGACCGGACAGCCTCGAGGGTGGTGCTCTCCATTCGAGCTGCGCAGAACTTGGCCGCATATTCTTCTTTTCGAGAGAGCGAAAACTCGGTCGGCAAATAATGCGATAGCAGCGGCAGTAGCCCAAGCGCGCGCGCGTCGTCCGCTATCGCCTCACGACCGAGCCGAGCGACGGCTGCTTCTGCCGCTGCAGGCCGATGCGGCAATTGGAGCAGCAGCGGCTCGAGCCGACTCTCGGGCGACGTCACGGAAGCCATCCCTGGGGCCACGCGCGCTCTCAAGCGCTCTTCTGCAAGGGCACGTCGCCCTCGTCTGCAAGCTGCCTGTCCATTCGCTTGGCCGCCTCGATGAGGTGCTCGCCCAGGCGCTCGAGAACGATCTCGTCGTCCCGTTCGATCGCCTTTCTCCCATCTCGCCACGCGAGCTGAAGCTCCCCCACCAGTTGGTCACCCACCCTGATCGGCAAGCTTGCACCGGTCCTCGCGCACTCAGCGCGCGAATCAACTCGCCACTCGAAGCGGTTCGTCGCCAGGCCCCCCTGCGCGGCGGCGGAGTGCCAAACGAGCGTCACCTCCGAGGCATGCAAGGAGGCCGCAAGAGGCTGGATTACCACCCAGGCCTGAGCCGGCGTGGCAGCCTCGCGCAGCAACGCACCGACGTTCCGCACCTGCTCTCGCATGACGAGGTTGTGCGCGCGATGCGCCGAGGCGTCCTCGAACAGCACCTTCGAGAAATAGCCGAGCTTGCGCATGAACACCGCGGCGACGATGACCACCATCGCGAGAATCGCGGCCGCTTGCCTTCCATTGGCAAATGTAGTGGCGAGCGCGGCGAGCGCGAACAATACGCCGACCCCATAGAGGACGATGACAGCCGAGCGCTGCGAGAGCCCCAGAGCGAGCAGCCGGTGGTGAACGTGCTCCTTGTCCGCCGCCATGAGCGACTGCCCACGCAGCGCGCGGCGTGCCATCGCCAGCAGCGTGTCCATGATGGGCAGGCCCAGCGCGAGAATCGGCACGAGCATCGCCACCGTGGTTGAGCTCTTCGAGCTCGTCACGACCGACCCGGTTGCCAGGACAAAACCGAGAAACATCGACCCGGAATCGCCCATGAAGATGGACGCGGGATTGAAATTGTAAATAAGAAAGCCAAGAAGCGAGCCGGCGAGCGCCGCCATCAACAACATCATAATGACGTTGCCCGACGCTGCGGCGATTACAAAAATGGTCGCGACGGCAACGAAAGAAACACCCGATGCAAGCCCATCCAGACCGTCGATGAGATTGACCGCGTTTATAACACCGACAATCCAGATCAACGTAAAAGGAAGGGAGAGCGCCCCCAGCCCCACCGCCCCCCAGGGCGTCGAGATCCGCTCAATTGCGAAGCCGAAGCCGTACATGACCGCGGCGACGAGAAACTGAGCGCCGAACTTCTTGAGGGCGCCCAGGCCTTTCAGATCGTCGTATATACCGACCAAGGCGACAAGAAGCCCACCACAGAAGATTCCGGCGGGTATTCGCGGATTGGCGAAGAAGATTCGTCCCACTCCGGAATCAACGAGCAGGAGACCGACGAGCGGAACGAAGAACGCCGCGGCGATCGCGATTCCGCCCACTCGAGGGACCGGTCGAGTGTGGACCTTGCGGGTCGAGCGGGCGACGTCGACCCAGTTCTTCCTGACGGCGAAGTCACGAAGTACCGGGGTGAGAATCGCAGAGAACAGCAGCGAGACGACAAACGCGATGGCGACGCTGATCACGGCCTCGTCACTCCGCTCAATCGACCAAGTGCCCTACGCGTCGGCAATGGCCGGCCGCCTGCGCTAGCCCGCGAGGCCGGGCCTGAACCGAGGCCCAGATCGCTTGAGGTTTCGCGTTGCACTCTTCTGTCTCCCCATCGAGTCTTCGCCAGCGCCCTCTTGTCCGCTGGAACGTTCGGCCTCCGGCCCCCGATGTGTTGCCTACTTGGCATGCCCGAGGTGCTGATTACCACAGCGGGTATTCCTTCGCCCATTGTTCCTCGGGCCTCCAGGGAGGGGAGGAAGCGGGTGGCTGCTCATGCCCCCGGACTACGGGGGAGCCTTCCCGGGCTGCGAGGACTCGCACGGCGAGCCTCCCTCAATTGTCAGCGAGCTAACCCTACGGATTCGGAGCGATCTAGACTGCCGGTCCGCCAGGAGATCCCAAGCCCATGACCGTTGATCTTGTAGCCGGCACCCGGCCGAACTTTATGAAGATCGCCCCGGTGCGCCGCGCCCTGGTCGCCCGAAAGATCCCCGTCAGGCTCATCCACACCGGTCAGCACTTCGATGCCGGCATGAGCGACGTCTTCTTTCGCGACCTCGGCATGCCCGCCCCCGACGTGAACCTTGGGTGCGGCGGCGGCAGCCACGCCGAGCAGACGGCGAGCGTCCTCGTCGCCATGGAGAGGGAGCTTCTCGTCCATCGGCCCGAGGCGATCGTGGTCGTCGGCGACGTGACGAGCACCCTGTCGGCCGGCCTCGCAGCAGCCAAGCTCGGCGTTCCGGTGGTGCACGTCGAGGCGGGCCTTCGCTCGCGCGACTGGACGATGCCTGAGGAGATCAACCGCATCCTCACCGACCAGCTCTCCGACTTGTTGCTCGTCCCCTCCGACGACGGGCGCGAGAACCTGATCGCCGAGGGCATACCTGCCGAGCGGATCGCGTTCGTCGGCAACGTGATGATTGACTCGCTGCACCACGCGCTGGAGCGGCGCACCGACGTCCTCGAGCGGCTCGGCCTGCAGCCGGGCGGCTACTGTGCGGTCACCATGCATCGGCCGGCCAACGTCGACTCCAGAGAGTCGTTCCAGGCCACCCTCGCCGTCCTGCGCGCGCTCGGCTCGCGGATTCCCACCGTCTTCCCCGTGCACCCGCGCACCGCGGCGCGCGCCGAGGCGTTCGGCCTCGCCGAGGAGCTGCGCGCGGTGCCGGGGCTCGTCCAGACCGGACCGGTCGGCTACGACGACTTCGTCACCTTGATGGGGAGCTCGAAGTTCGTCGCCACCGACTCCGGCGGCATCCAGGAGGAGACGACCGCGCTGCAGATCCCCTGCCTGACTCTGCGCGGAGGCACCGAGCGCCCGATCACCGTCTCGCTCGGCACCAACACGATAGTCGGCCTCGACGTGGCGAAGATCCTCGCCGAGGTGGACGCGATCCTCGCGGGCAGGGCGAAGAGGGGCTCCCTTCCCGAGGGCTGGGATGGCCACGCAGGGGAGCGGGTCGCCGAGGCTATCGCCCGCTTGCTCGAGGGCACTCCGCCGCCGCGCACCGCGGGGCCGAGGGCCTAGTCCGATGAAGATCCTCTATCTCTCGCAGTACTTCCCGCCCGAGCCGGGCGCGCCCGCCGCCCGGGTCTCCGAGCTCTCGCGCTGCTGGGCCGAGTGGGGCCACGACGTCACGGTGCTGACCGGCATGCCGAACCATCCGACGGGGGTCGTGCCGCCGGAGTACCGGCACAGGCTCTTCGCGGTAGAGGACCACTACGGTGCACGCGTCGTTCGCACCTGGATCTACGCCGCCGCCAACCGTGGCCGCGTCCGCCGGTCTCTCGCGTACGCGTCTTTCGCGGCCTCGGCCGTCGCGCTCGGCCAAGCGCGCGTCGAGCGGCCCGACGTGCTCGTCGCCACGAGCCCCCAGTTCCTCTGCGCCGCAGCCGGCGGGCTCATCAGCCGGATGCGCCAGGTCCCGTTCGTCTTCGAGGTGCGCGATCTCTGGCCAGAGTCGATCGTCGCCGTGGGCGCGCTGCCGGAGGGACACCCGGTGGTGCGCAGCCTCGAGCGGGTCGAGAAGCGGCTCTACTCCGAGGCGACCGCCATCGTCGTGGTCACCGACACCTTCCGCCAGAAACTGATCGACCGCGGGATAGCGCCCCACAAGATCTTCGTGGTCAAGAACGGGGTGGACCTCACCCGGTTCAACCCGCTCCCGCGCGAAACCAAGCTTCGCGCCGAGCTCGGCTACGGCGACCGCTTCGTCCTCGCCTATGTCGGCACCCACGGCATGGCCCACGGCCTCGGCTCGGTGCTCGACGTCGCGGCGAGGCTGCGCTCGCGCGACGACCTCCGGTTCCTCTTCGTGGGCGAGGGCGCCGAGCGCAAGAACCTGCAGAAGCGCGCAAGCGACGAGGGCCTGTCGAACGTCAAGTTCCTCGGTGCGCTGCCACGCGAGCGCATGACCGAGGTCTACGCGACCTCGGACGCCTGCATCGTGCCCCTTCGAAAGACCGAGCTCTTCACCAGCGTCCTCCCTTCGAAGATCTTCGAGATCCTCGCCATGGAGCGGCCCCTGGTGTTGTCGGTCGATGGCGAGGCGCGAGAGCTCGTGGAGGCGTCCGGCGGCGGCCTCTACGCGCCGCCCGAGGACGTCGAGGCGATGGAGTCGGCGATCCTCTCGCTGATGGGCTCGCCGCAGCGCCGCAAGGAGATGGGCGCGGCCGGGCGCGCCTACGTGATGCGCGAGTTCGACCGCCGCAAGCTCGCCGCGGACTACCTGGAGATCCTCGACGAGGTCGCGGCAACGGGGGCGATGAGAGCACCGGAGGTAAGCGGGGCTTGATGGCGAAGCTCGGAAGGCTCGCTCGCACCGTCCGCGGGCTCCACCCGCTCCAGGTCGTGGCGCGTCCGCCTCACTGGCTGCTGCGGCGAGCGGTTCGCGACATTCCCTCGGTCGCTGCCCCTCGGCTACGCGAAAGCTGGCCACCCGCTCCTCCCGAGCTGCGTGCGCTCGTCGAGGAGGATGCGCGTCGCGCAGCAGCACGGCTGCCCGCGTTGCCAGCATCCAGCCTGCTGAGAGCCTACGAAGAGAGCTACGGGTTCGACGCGCTCTGCGGCCGGCGCAGGTGGGAAGGCCCAATCTCCGTCCACCCCTACCCTGCCTCGGTCCGGGCTCGACAGCTCGCGCTCGCGACGCGGCTCGGAGCGCGCGGGCTGGAAGCGGAGATGGCCCGGGCCTGCCGGGCGATCGCGCTCCAACCAGAGCTTCATCTGCTCGCCAATCACCTCCTCGAGAACGCCCTCGGCCTCGTCTGCGGCGCGGCGGCGGCCGAAGGCCCGGAAGCCCAGGCCTGGTGGGAGCTCGGCGCGCGGCTGCTCGCCTGGCAGCTCGACGAACAGTTCCTTGCCGACGGCGGGCACTTCGAACGCTCGGCGACCTACCACCTCTGGCTCACGGCCGGGCTGCTCGAAGCGATCGAGCTCGCCGAAGCCTCCGGCCGAGTCACGCCGCCCCAGTGGCGAGCTGTCGCGGGCCGAGCCCTCGATTGGATAGCGGCGATCCGCGCGCCCGACGGCGCCTATCCGCTCTTCAACGACGCGATGCTCGACGGCTCGGTTCGAGCTGATGCCGTATTGGCGCTCGGCCGCGCCCTCGGTTTCTCCATCGAGCTCCGAACCACTCCGACACCTGGTCCATGGGCGCGACACCTCGAGACGACGGGCTGGCTGCTGATGGGCGCGCCCGGGGGCGTCTTCCTCGCACTCGACGCCGGGCCCGACGGCGCGGACTGCCAACCCGGGCATGTCCACGCCGATGCCCTGGCCTTCGAGCTCTGGATAGGCGGGCAGCGCACCTGCGTGGACTACGGCGTCTCGAGCTACGGCGCCGACTTCGAGCGCCAGCGGTGCCGATCGACGAGCGTCCACAACACTCTCGAGCTCCCCGGCATCGACTCGTCGGAGGTCTGGGCGGGGTTTCGCACCGGGCGCCGTTCGACCGGCAAGCTCCTCCATCGAACCGGCCGCTCGGATGCGATAGAGGCGACGGCGACGCACGACGGCTACGCCTGGCTTCCCGGCGGTCCCCGTCCGATGAGGACGCTGCGGTTGGAAGCAAACCGGCTGGCAGTCTCCGACTCGCTGGAGGGTGGTCCGCGAGAGTTCGCGAGCCGGCTCCGGTTGGACGAGGAGGCGGCCGCACGCGTGAACGTCCGGTGTGTTTCGGCGCCGTTCACCCGGTCGCTCTCCGTGTGGTATCCAACTTTTGCCACCGCTCGACCTGCAGTCGTTTTCGAGGCGCGAGCAAAGCCCGGCACCCGGTGCGAGTGGCTCATCGAGTGGTAATCCGCCGTCGGCGTCGAGCCGGGGGCCAAGCTCCAAAGTGAGGTCGCGGTGCGACAGGTCTCCCAGAACTATCGAACCGGTGAGATGAAGGTGGTCGATGTAGCGATGCCGCGCGCACCTCGCGGCGGCATCCTCGTCGAGACAGCCGCCTCCCTCATCTCGGCCGGGACCGAGCGGGCGCTGATCGACATCGCCCGGAAGAACCTGGTCGAGAAGGCGCGCGCGCGGCCGGACCTGGTGCGCAAAGTGATCGAGAAGGTGAAGCGCGAAGGGGCGCTCGCCGCGCTGGAGACCGTCCGCAGCAAGCTGGAGAACCCAATACCGCTCGGCTATTCGCTCGCCGGCCGGGTCCTCGACGTCGGAAGCGGCGCGCAGGGCTTCGCCAGGGGTGACCGGGTCGCCTGCGCCGGCGCCGGATACGCGAACCACGCCGAAGCGAACGCGGTCCCGCAGAACATGGCCGTACACGTGCCGGACGAGGTGACCGACGAAGAAGCGGCCTTCGTGACCGTTGGCGCCATCGCGTTGCAGGGCGTGCGCCTGGTGCGCCCCGCACTGGGTGAGACCGTAGTGGTCATCGGCCTCGGACTCATCGGGCAAATCGCCGCCTCGCTGCTGAGGGCGCATGGCTGCGACGTCGTCGGCGTGGACGTCGATCCCGCGAAGGTGAAGCTGGCTATCGAGCGTGGAGCGGCCGGCGGAGCCGTCACCGGAACCGACGACCCGGTGGAGGTCGTCAGGGCCATCTCTTGCGGCCGCGGTGCCGACGGCGTCGTCATCACGGCCTCGGCGAACACCGCCGAACCGCTCGAGCTCGCGGGCGAAGTCGCACGCGACAAGGCGACGATCTCAGTGGTCGGGATGATCCCGCTCGAGATTCCGCGCAAGACCTTCTACGAGAAGGAGCTCGAGGTCGTCGTCTCGCGTAGCTACGGGCCCGGGCGCTACGACCCAGACTACGAGGAACGCGGAAAGGACTATCCCGTCGGCTACGTCCGCTGGACCGAGCGGCGAAACCTCGAGGCCGTCATCGGGGCGATCGCGTCCAAGCGGCTCGACGTCAAGAGCCTCATCACCCACCGCTTCGCCTTCACCGAGGTGATGGACGCCTACGCGCTGATTACCGGAGAGCGCCCCGAGCCGCACTTGGGCGTGGTGCTCACTTACCCGGGCGGAGTAACGACAGAGCCCCCGAGGCCGCGCCTCGCCGCCAAGGCGAGCAGATCTGGCAGCATCGGCCTGGCGGTCATCGGCACGGGGTCTTTCGCCACCGGCGTGCTGCTTCCGCTGATCAGCAAGCGCAAGGACGTGCGCATCGAAGCGATGGTCTCCGGACGCGGCCTCTCGGCGCGCCACGCCGCCGACCGCTTCGGCGCCAACCGAGTCGTAGACAGCCTCGAGCAGGCCCTCACCCTCGACGAGGTCGATACGGTCCTCATCGCCACCCGTCACGATTTGCATGCGCCGATGGCGGCCGCGGCGCTCCGAGCGGGAAGAAACGTCTTCGTGGAGAAGCCGGCGGCCATCAACGAAGAGCAACTCGCGGAGTTGGCCGAGGCGGTCAACGGAACCACCGCGAGGTTCATGGTCGGGTTCAACCGCCGATTCGCCCCGATGGCGACGGACCTAAGGGAAGCCTTCGCCGGCCGAAGGACGGGCTTGGTGATGACCGCACGGATAAACGCTGGAAAGCTTCCCGGCGGGAGCTGGATTACCGATGCGAGCGAGGGCGGAGGCAGGGTAATCGGCGAGGCCTGCCACTTCATCGACCTGTTCTCGTATTGGGCCGATGCGGTACCGGTACACGTGAGCGCACACGCGATTGGACCGCACGGCGGCTTCCAGCGCGACGACAACCTCGTGATTGGTTTGAGCTTCTCCGACGGCAGCGTTGCTTCGCTGGTCTATACGTCGATGGGGGATCCCTCGGTGGGCAAGGAGAATTACGAGGTGATTTCCGAGGGGCGAATGGCGCGGATTGAGGATTGGCGAAAGCTCACGATTACTCGGCGGGGAAAGACAAAGCACCAGACGGCCCTGAAAGCGGACAAGGGGCACCAGGGAGAGATTGAAGCGTTCTTCATTGCTTGCGGGAGCCAGGCTAACAGTCCAATTGGCTGGGACGCGATTATGGCGACGACGCGCGGGACATTTGCGGCAGAGCAAGCGTGGACACAGGGGAAATCAGCCGATTAGGACATGAAGCAAAGGCCCTCCCGAACTCGCCGGAACCGGCGAGCACGGAAAACCTCTCTTCCGCCCGATGCCCCCTTCCAATAGAACTCGGGGCAATTCCAGAACCCGTAACCTTCCCACGTACGGCGGGGTGGCCGGGGCGCACAGACCCGTGAAACCTGGCGGCCGCGTTCCGCCCGATGCAAAGGACGTTTCCCTCTGCTGCGAGGCGCATCGGATGTTTCGCCACTGGGCTGGATCGGGGGAGGGCAGCGGTTCCGGATTCATTCTTACAATCCGAAACCCCAACCGCAGAGTCGAGCCATGAAGAGCAAACCAACAATTCTTGCCTTCAACAAGTACTACCTACCCGGCTACCGCGCCGGCGGACCAATTCGCACGCTCGCAAACATGGCCGAACGGCTGGGCGACGACTTCTGTTTTCGCATCGTCGCACTCGACCATGACGCGGGCGACCCAACGCCGTACCTCGATGTCCATCGCGATTGCTGGCGCCAGTTCGGCAAAGCCCAGGTGATGCACCTCGCACCGGCAGACGTTTCGCTTCGACAAGTCAGCCAACTAGTCGCGCTGGCGAATCCGGACGCAATCTACCTAAACAGTTTCTTCGATCCGGTTTTCACACAGCGCGTGCTTTGGGCACGCCGACTCCGTTGCATAAGCAAGACGCCCATCATCATCGCACCGAGAGGCGAGTTTTCCCAAGGGGCGCTCGGACTCAAATCGCTCAAGAAAGAGCTATACATTCGCCTTACTGCAGCAACAGGCCTATACCGCGACCTTACTTGGCAGGCATCGAGCATTCACGAGCGCACAGACATCCTATGCAATCTCACCTTCGTGGCCCCGACCGACATCCGCGTAGCAATGAACCTCGCCCCACTCGGGGAAATACCAACTATCGAGGAACATGGGCGCCGCATTGGCGAACCGCTACGAGTGTGTTTTTTGTCACGCATTTCGCCGATGAAAAACCTCGATTTCGCACTCCGCGCACTTGCGACAACGACGGCACAGGTCGTGTTCACAATCTACGGCCCGCAGGCATCCCGCGCCTACTGGGCCACCTGCGAGGCGATAATCGCCAATCTGCCCTCAAACATAACAGTCCGCTACGAGGGGCCACTTCACCCGCGTGACGTAAGGCAGCAACTTTCTAAGCACGACTTGTTCTTCCTGCCAACAAGGGGAGAAAACTATGGTCATGTCATCCATGAGGCCCTAAGCTCCGGTCTAACCCTTCTAATTAGCGATCAGACACCTTGGCTCGAGATCAACGAGCGCGGTGTCGGCTGGGCACTGCCACTCGACAACGAGGGCGCGTTCGCCCAGAAGATCGATGAGTTTTCATCGTGGGACAACCACCTGATCGCATCAGCCAGGAGGCGCGCTTTCGAATACGCCCGGGAGCGCTCGGAGAAGCCCGAAGTAATTGAGGCCAATCGGGATCTGTTCTTAACCGCAATCGCTCAGAGATCGCAGGCAGCCGGCAACCTCTCTAGCCAAAAGGCGGGGCGCTAACCAACTGCGCCATCACGCGACCGATCCTCGAGCAACACAGAAAGCTTCCGACAGACGCCTCACACGATCTTGAGCGGCGCCTTCCCGGTGGCAGTGCGAACCGGCTCGTCCACAAGCTCCAACCGCCAGTCGATGGCGAGGTCGCCGAGGTCAAAGCCACGCCGCAGCGCCTCGCGGTCCACGGATTTGCTCCGAGGAGTCACCACAAGCGCGATCACGCCACCACCTTCATCTCGGATCTGAACGTGCTTGATCTGTTCAAAGGACGCGTGGTGGCGGCCGAAGATGACCGCGGTGAGCGCCAATCGTCTGCCCGCCTTATCTAGGATGAAATCACCAACTCTTCCTTGCGTGATGCGAAAGGCAAGAACTCCATCTTCACTTGATTCAGGGGCAATTAGGTCGCCCGTGTCGTAGCGAATAAAGGGGTGCACGCGATTGTGAAGCGACGTAACAACCAACCTGTATTCCCCCGGCACCTCCGACGGCACCGCCTCGGCGAATCCATACGTCGGCAGCGACTCATAAAGCCCCTGCCCGGTTTCCCGGGCAAGCACCGCCATCTCGCTGTGGCCATACCAAGTCACAATATTGCTCGAAAGAATTCGCTCGATGGCCAGCCGATAGGAGGGCACCGGGTACTCTGAACCAAGCAATACCCCAAAGAGCCGAGTTCGCAAGACCGACGCAAAGCGCGGCGCCTCTTGTTCGAGGGCCACTGCAAACTCGGATACAAGGCTTGGATAGCCGTGGACCCACCGCACGAGAGAGGCAGATCCCAACGCACCGACCGCCCTGACGACTTCATTCATCGAGCAGTTCGCGTTGACTACATATTCGTTGTGAACTGCGTTGTAGCGAATCGGTTGCCCTGAGTCGAAGTGCTTTCCTCGAAAGGTCAGTTTGAGGTGCTCGGGCCGGTAACCCCGCGCCCGCCAGATGAAGTGCATGTGCGCCCACTCACGAGCAAACGCCTCATCATCCAGCAGAAACTCGAGCGGTTGGCCGGAAGTACCACCGGTGTTGATGCGTAGTCCCCGCGCCCCCGCCGCACACCGGGCATTCAAGGGCACCTGTTGAAGGTCGGCCTTGCTCACGACTGGCACGCGTCTCCAGTCCTCAATGGTCCGCACCTTGTCGGGTTGGATGCCCTGGCGGCCGAGTAACTCGCGGTAAAAGGGGACATGCTTGGCGGCGAACGCTAGCAAGGAACGCAACTCTTCGACGATTGCAGTTTCGCAGCGGCGCCCACGTTCCGCCTCCGCAATGGCGCGAACCGACCGCGGGTAGGCCAGGCCAAGCCGAAGAGCGAATGGGACCAGAGCGAGATGTCGACCGAGGCCGGCCGGAAGTCTCTCGACATGCTCCTTCAATGTGACACGGACAGGTTTCTTCATCCCCCGCGCCTCATTCGCTTGACGCCCGTTCTTGCCAACTGATCGACTACAACCTGCCTTGCAGCCACCCACGCATCTCGCAGTCGATTAGCACGCGATGCGTCGGCGTCCCGGCAAATTGGCAGCGCAAGCCTCTTCACTCGATTCCTGCGCAACCAGCGGCAATATTCTTCATGGCTGTATCCGGCGAATTCCGGCCTCAACGAGAACTCATTGCAGCCGACCGACTCCGAGCTCTCGTACCGAACCGTCGACGAAGGATGAAATCGGGCATGGTGAACGGTGTCGCAGGCCGCGCCAGGTTCGAGTGCGATTTGATGAAACGACGACTCAGGAAACCGTAGTCGTCCGCCAACAAATCGCCCGTACGAAAACGCCCAATTGCCGAGACTGTAAGCAATCGTCCGACCTTTACATTGCTCCACCGGCCCCACAACATGAGAATGACGCCCCACCACCGCATAGGCTCCGAGATCAATAAGCGCCATTGCAAGCTTGCTGTGAGCCGGTTGAGCATAGAATTCGAATTCATAGTTCCCATGCATCACCACAACGACACGTGCTTCCTGATTGTCTTGTCGCAGTGCCTCAATAACCTGCCTTCTCACAGCCCTGCCCTCTAATGGGTTAACCTTAGGCGCGCATTCTCCCACCGACTGGCAGCCTACAACAAGCCACCCACAACCGAGAACGACATACTTCTGTTCCCTATACTTTGCTTCGACATTTCTCGCAGCTTCGCGTGCGTTCGCGCCAGCCCCAACTGCCGATATCCCCATCTTACTGAGCTTCGACATCGATCTGCCGATTCCGCCCGCCACATCTTGAATATGATTGTTGCCGATAAATGCGACAACCAGATGAAACTCAGAGAACGAAGCGGCCCACCCTTCCCAACTACACGTGCCCCACGCTGGAGGACTCGACAAAGCATAAACCGCGCCCTCGAGATTGAAACACTGCGCTGCGTTCCGAAACCCCGCGGGAACCCTCTCGAAGCTAAAGCGGTCCCCGGGAGCAACCGCCACATCACCGACAAAGATCATCGCAGAGCCTTTGGCCGCACAATCTCACGTTTTGAAGCCACTCTTTCCGCCCATCGGCCCCCCCTCCATTCTCTTCGAACACTCCCGGACCTCTCTCGCAGTCGTGACCGCGAGAAACTGAGCGTTAGAGTCTCAAGGCGCCCAGCCCTTTCGAATCGTCGTAAACACCCAGCAAGGCGATGAGAACCTATCGCAGAAGAAGTCCGACGGGTATTCGCGGATTGGAACAGAAGCCTCATCCCACACTCGAGTCGACGAGAATGAGACCGACGAGAGGAACAAAGAACGCGGCGGCAAAGCGAGTCCGCCCACTCGAAGGACTGGCCGACTGTCGACCTTGCGTGTCGAGCGGGCGCCGTCTACCCAGTTTCTTCTGACGGCGAAGTCAAGAAGCACCGGGGGGAGAATTGGCGGGAACAGCAGCGCGATGGCAAATGCGATGGCGAGGCTGATCACGGCCTTGCGCCCGCCCGCTCAGTCGACCGAGTGCCGTAAGCGTCGGCAATGGCTGCCCGCCCTGCGCTAGCCCGCGAGACCGCGCCTGGACCGGGGCCCGGCTTGCTTAAGGTTCCGCGTCGCATCCGCTCGTCTGACTCCCCGTCGAGCTGCCCGCCAGTGGCCTCTTGTCCGCTGGAAGGCACAGCCTCTGGCACCCTATCTGTTGCCTACTTCCCATGCCCGCGGTGCTGATTACCACAGTACATGTTCCTTCGCCCAGTATTGCCCGGGGGCGGGGGGGCGCCTCACCGGCGGGAGGAGGAAGCAGGCGACTGCTCACGCCCTCGAACCACGCGAGAGCCTTCGCAGCTTCGAACACTCGCTCGGCGAGCCTCCCCCGATTGTCATCGAGTTAACCCTGCGGTTTCGGAGCGATCTAGACTGCCGTTCCGCTAGGAGATCCCAAGCCCATGACCGTTGATCTTGTGGCCGCCACCCGGCCGAACTCCATTAGGACCGCCTCGGTGCGCTGCGCGTGCGTCGCGCCCCGCCGTGAGGCTCATCCACACCGATCAGCACCTCGCTGTTGGCACGAGCGACGTCTTCTTCCCGACCTGGGCATGCCCCGCGCCAATGTGAACCCCGGAGGCGGCGGTGCCAGCCACGCCGAGCAGGCTGCGAGCGTTCTCGTCGCCATGGAGACGGAGCTTCTCGCCCATCAGCCTGAGGCGATCGTGGTCGTCGGCAACGTGACGAGCACCCTCTCGGCCGGCCTCGCAGGAGCCAAGCTCGGCGTTCCGGTAGTGCGCGTCGAAGCGGGCCTTCGCTCGCACGAGTGGACCACGCCCGAGAAACTGCAACCGCATCCTCACCCACGAGGCCTTAAGCAAACCCCTAGTCCGCTGAAATCCGACCGTGGCGACAACGCGGGCGGCCTTCGCGGCACAAGCGGCTTGTCCGACAGGCCGACAGCGACTTTGGCCACAGCCTGCAGTGGAGGGCGATTCCATGCGTTCTGAGTCAGGCCTGAACGCCAAATCCCAAGAGGTACGCGTCAACGTCATCTCACGCAGGCATCCGTACGGCTTCAGCATGGAGCGCCTCTTCGAGATCGTCATCGAGCATCTTCCCCCACCCATCACTGCCAGCCCGCTCAAGGTTCCATTCCACAGTCGCGGGTTCTTCAAGCGCTTCGGCAACCTGGCCTGGGCCATGTTTCATAGCGGTGACGTCAACCACGTAACGGGCGAAGTCCACTATATCGTCCTCGCACTACCACCTAAGCGCACCATTCTTACCGTTCATGACTGCGGAACAATTGTCGGCAAGAAGCCAACTCTGAAGCGACACCTCTATAAATGGATCTGGTTCACCCTTCCTGTTCGACGAGCCCGGCTCGTTACCACCATTTCAGAAACCGCCAGAAGAGACCTCCTCGAGATCACTGGTTGCCCCAAAGAGAAGATAGTCGTCATCCCAAACTGTATTGACCCCCGATTCCGGCCGGGAACGAAGCCATTCAATTCGAGCAAGCCCCGCATTTTGCAGGTCGGCCGAGCGCCCAATAAGAACATCCCACGTTTGGCCGAAGCGTTGCGAGGTATTCCTTGCCATTTGCACATCGTTGGCATTCCGGACGCCCAGACCCGTCGTGTTCTCGAATGCAACCACATCGAATACTCGCACAACGACATGCTTTCGTTTGAGCAATTGCTTAATGAGTACCACTCCGCGGACCTTGTCACCTTCGTCTCGACATTCGAGGGATTTGGCCTCCCAGTACTCGAAGCACAAGCCACGGGCCGTCCATTGGTCACGAGCAACATTTCTCCGATGAAGGAGATCGCCGGCACCGGGGCGGTGCTTGTCGACCCATTCGATGTCAACTCGATTGCCAGAGGCATCATTGACATTATTGAACACGAAGAGACGCGATCAACGCTTATACAGCAGGGATTCAGGAATGTGTCTCAGTATTCGCCGAGCCGCACCGCTGCGCAATACGCCAGACTCTATCAAGCACTGGCAGGGGGAACTCCATGGTCAGCAATGAGCGGAAGCACCGACTGAACCGTACGCTTTTTTTCCTTAAGAACCGCCTATTCCGCGCCTCTGCCGTGTCGTTCTATAAACGCCTTCTGGCTATCGAGCGCTCATCCGCGCAAGAATTGGCAGCCGTCAACCAGCGCAAGCGCACCGAGTTGCTACTCCTCGCTTTCGACCAAGTACCCCATTACCGAAGACGCTTCCTGGCCGCCGGGATCAAGCGCACCGACCTGCACGACGCCGAGACCTTCGCGCAACTGCCATCGCTCACTAGACAGCAGGTGATTGATGGATTTTCCGACTTGCGCGCCTCATCCGCTCGCCCCGAGTTCTATTCGAAGGTAACAACCGGTGGAAGCACAGGGACACCACTGGCCGTCCTGACGGACCGACGCGTCCCCTTGGAGACGGCATGGTGGCGAGTCGCCCGATGGTGGGGAGTCGCGCCCTCGGACGATATCGCTTTCATCTTCCGGACGAAGCGAACTCCGCTTCGTGCCCTCGCCAATTCGGCGCTCTGGTGGCCGACCAAGCGCATCTTTCTCGACGCCTCACTCTTGACCACCACTTCCATGGCGTCGTTCGCGCGACGCTATCGTGCGATTCGACCGGCGATCATCCAAGGGTATGTCGGTGCGGTCTTCGAGTTCGCCCAGTTCCTCCAAGCCGCCCGGCTCACACTTCCTCCGCCCCGCGCTGTCTGGGTTACTTCGGCACCATTGCCCGAATCACAGCGCGCTTTCATGGAAGAGGTCTTTCGTGCCCCCGTCTACGATCAATACGGCTCCTGTGAAATCGGCTGGCTGGCCTGCGAGTGCCAGCAACAGCATGGTTTGCATATAATGGAAGACCTGAGGCACATAGAAATCGTCGATGACGCCGGCCAGCCAGTGCCCGATGGAGAATGGGGTCGAATCCTCGTTACCGATCTCGAGAATCGTGTATTCCCACTAATCCGCTATGAGCTCGGCGACCGGGCCCGCCGACTTCCCTCTCAATGCCCCTGCGGACTTACGCTGCCCCTCATGGACAAAGTTCGCGGCCGTGTCTCAGACGCCATACGCTTGCCGGGCGGTTCCAGCATCAGCGGCGAGTACTTGACGACCATCTTCGACCACCAACCTGAAGCGATCATTCAGTTTCAGGTACAGCAGCATCGCGACTATTCCATCTCGCTGCGCTGCGTTCCCGGACACAGCCCACGCGCGAGAGAGGTCATCACCAGCGCCCGAGAGAGCCTACAGAGAAAAGTGGGACCCACCGTTCCTGTGCGTCTCGAATTGGTGGACCACATTCCTCACGACAGGGGCAAGACCCGATTCATTATGAGCGATCTTCGTCCACCCGAAGCCACGTCTGGGGAAGCGCAATCCGAGGCAGGGCCGTCGGCGCGTACTCGACCTTGAAACCCGCCTCTCCGGTGCTGCGACGGACCGTTTCTTCCACATGTTCGAGCCAGCACATCGATGGGAAGGTCCTCGTTTTCGCAGCCACAGAGTGCGGTCGCAATCGAACCGCCGATTGCGGCGCGTCACGACGAGCGCGACACGCCCACCTTCCCGTCACACCTGCACAGGCTGAAAGGCTCAAGCGCCTTATGGCGACGCTCACAACGGCTTGCCCTGAGCGATTGGCTAGTCGAGCTTATCGACAGCAGAATCGACGGTTCTTCCCCAAGTTGTCCAAGAGGCAAGCTAGGACACGCATTCATTCCCCTGTACCGCAGAAACCGAATCCCCCCGGACGCAGTAGCGAATTCGCAATTGCAGCCGGGCTTTCCGCGTCGACAAGACATCCAGTTGCCGCGAGGCAACGCCCTCCTTCGTCCCGCATGAGTTCCCCTAATCGCTGCGACGGCTTTCATCCGAGATTAGCGGCCTGCCGGGAAGACTAAAATCCTGATGGGGATGGACTGCCTGACCGCCGAAGGTTGAACACTCCGAAACCGCCGAGAAGTCCGACGAAGCGAATCGACACTACGTCGACATTCGCGGCGCCTTCGCCTCTCGCAATTCGCCCCTTCACTTAGCAGCTTCTCTGAACCCTGCCCGGTATCGGCGCAAAGCGACTTCGATATGGTCCCGAACCGCTTCGGCACGTGACGCGATGGAGTACGCGGGTACTGCACGCCGGTGTGCAGCAACTGCCATCGCTCTCCTCTCCTCGGGCCGGGGGATATAGTATTCGATCAGCTTTACCAGTTCTCGGGCATCGCCAAACAACGGAACCTCGCTGCTCTCATCATAGATCTTCTCTACATAAGGCGTCCTGCGGTGGATAAAAAAGCAGCCTGCCGCAGCTAACTCATAGGTTCGCGTTGTGTCTTCGTCGCCCGGCTGTACTCTGCCACCAACACTTACCTCCCCATGTACGGGCGCGACCACGATCCTTCCCTTGCGCGCCCATTCCCCGTACGAACGACCCGCCAGTGGCCCAGCAATTCTCCACCCTTTCGGAAACACGCGGCGCCGCTTCTGCCACCCCGAGCCGATTATGCTGACACTACGATCACGGCAGCCAAGTTGATCGGCTACTTCGCACATCAACCTCTCATACTGCTGCCGCCACGTCGCGGCGAGAACAACATCAACGCACTTCTCGTCCTCCCGGGGCACGTCCTCCCAGAGGTGAACTCTCGGGTCGTAACCGTGGGGAACAAAAACGCATTCGTTCGAGTACCCATAAACGCCTCGCCAATTGGCGCGATGAAACGGCTTGGTCGACACCACCAGGTCATACTTCCCCATTGCCGCTCGAACCAACCGGCCCTGGGCGTGCGGCGAGCAGTCGGGGAACACGTTCACCGTCATCACCTGTGCCGCCCTCGCATTCCGCAATACGTTCAGGTTGACCCAGACTCCCTTGTATACCAACAGCACGTCCGGGCCCATTACGCTGAGCTTGTGGACAATCTCTCGCTCAAACTCGGCTCGCTGCAGCGGCCTCAATAGGCGATTCGCGCATTTTAGGGGAAGTAAACGATGTTTCGGCACCCAGCAGTCCTCGCTAACATCTTCGATCTCCATGCCGGACAAGTGGGAAAGCGCTTCGCGCAGGGAGCGGGCCGATGATCCATTCCACGAAGGCCCGACGAATAGAATACGCATCTTTCAGGCCTCATGCCTAGCGCCGCGCCCGAGGCGGGTCAGGCGAACAAGAAGCGCGCCAACAACAACAGCGTAGGCAATGATAACGAACGACCCACACCAATCCGCGAGAAATACTGCGTCGATTCTAAAAGCGATCTTTACACCAAACAGCGCTAATGGAAACAACAACAAAGCATTCTGCCTTAACACCGCGCGCGCGATCGCCGAGGTCTGCGCCAGTATCCACCCACAAAGGGCGCTCGCGACGAACAAACCGAACCATCCACCATTGTAGTAGCCTGACGAGAATATCCCTTGCCCGGTCGAGGATCCTTCTCTCCCCGAAATCTTCTCGTGAAAGTCCCTTCCCGTCTGCGTGATAATTGGCTTCCGCGGAAATAGGGCGCGAGGAAGGAACAGCCAGGGTATCATTTGAAAATCCTTCCCGCCTCTTCCAGAGTCGTAGAACTCTAGCGCCGCCACCTGCGGCACTGTGTAGGAAATCCGATTCCACCCGTAGTAATCGGCCGAGGGGTCGTCCTCCGCTGCAGATTGAACTCCGTCTCCCAGCACCTGCACACGGTCTTCCAGCGAAACCCATCCAGAGCTGATCGTCGCTTTGCGCCCAAATGACACGACGCCTCCGATCCCGACATAAAAAGAAGCAATTACTGCGACACCAACGGGAACGACCACTCGAGGACGACACCGCAGCGACAGTCCTCCCACATAAGCCATTATCGGCAGTAGGGCCTTGCTCTTGTTCAGCAACAGTAGACCGGAAACTACCTCAAAAGCCATGACGGCGGTCGCCAGAAGCCACACCAACCTCCGACCTCTACCGCGGTAGGATATTCCAAGAAAGACCGATACAAGTGACAACTGCGTCAATACTCGCCACGATCCGGCGACGACGGCGCTTTCAGAGCTAATATCGCTTATGGTGACGGTTGCATTAGCGATCAAAGAGACCGTAAGAAAACCGAGCAGAATTAAGCGCGGAGGCAACCGTGCGCACGCACGGCCGATCTCGAGCACACGCCGCTCAAACCAGGAATGGGGCGAGTAGGCGGCCGCGAGAATCGCCGTTCCAAACCCGAAAGCATTAACTGCGTCCGCCCGAAGCGCGCCGGATGCATTGATCTGATAATACGAAAGGGCGCGCTCGATGGAATCGGCGCTACCGAATGCGAGCAAGGCTGCACCAACCACGAAGTAGACAGCAAAGGCAGCCGTAAACATGACTAAATGATCTTGAATGACCAACTGCGCGCCGCGACGGACAGCCCGCACAATTATCGGAAACGCAAGAAGAAAACCGCCAACACACCATGCGCCGTGAACCCACCATTCGCTCCAGGTAGCAGACACCGCCGCAACTTGCGCCGGAATCCCGTAGAGAAGAAACGAAATACCAAGTCGCGCCCATTTCTTCCGTGGTATCATGCCGGCATCCGTACTCGCCCAGCGCATGACCGGCACCGTGTTTGCAATGGGCATGGAAGTCACTGAGCGCACCAACGCCGACAGCCACGGCCAACTCCGTTTCCTTGATTCAACAGCCGCCTGGACGCTTCTGAACGACGTGAATGATATAGACTATGGACTACCGACGAAAGCATATGTCGCCCCGTGTAACATTTGCTGTGCTCGCATTCGAGCAGGAAGCCTACATCGAAGAAGCGATCGCGGGTGCATTTGCACAGGATTTCCCATCCATCGAGATCATCCTCTCCGACGACTGCTCGACCGACCGCACTTATTCGCTCATGCGCCAGATGGCCGACCGATACTCCGGTCCTCACGTCGTCCGCCATCGGCGGAACGAATACAACATGGGCATCGGAGCCCATATTAATTCCGTCATGCAGATCGCCTCCGGGGACCTGCTGGTCGCCGCAGCGGGCGACGACATCGCGCTGCCGGGAAGAACGCGTCGCCTCGTCGCGGAGTGGGAGGCCACCGGGCGCAAGGCCGATCTCTTGTGCTCCGCCTACTACGGAATGTCCGAGCTCGGCGAACTTCAGGGCGAAAAGAGCGGACTCCCAGTCGGCCCACTCGCCTTGGAGACCGTCGCCAGGTACGGACATGGTGTCGTCGGCGCTACTGAGGCCTGGACGCGTCGGCTTTGGAATCGCTTTGGTGATCTGCCCGCGGGCACCGTAAATGAGGATCAGGTTCTCACCTTTCGTGCGCTCCTACTTGGCGGCATTTTGTACGTCGATGAGCCGCTGGTTCAATACCGACAAGGAGTTAGCAAGTGGATCGAACGTGGTGAGGCAGGGCGAGTCGAACTCCAACGCCGCAACACGAGGCTCGCGCGCTTCTCCGCTCACAATGCTCGCGTGGCGCGGGCCGACGCCCTGGAACTCGGGCGCGCGGACCTGCTTCCCCTCTTGAATGCCCGAATCGCCGAGGCAGAACTCATTGCTCTCATACAGCAGGGCCGCAACCCATCCCTGGGTGAGCTCTTCGCTGGTATTAGGGCCGGTGCAAGAGCAACGAGGGTCGGCCGCGCGCTTCTCCGCACCCGAGTGCCCCTGCTCCACGAAATTGCACTCAAGGCAAGACGACTCCGGAATAGCATGTAGGACGCAATTTGGCGGACCGAGATCCGATTCTGCAATCACCTCGGTTCTCGCGACACCAACGACAAAAGATACTCTCCATAGCTATTGTTTTGCATTGACCGCCCTGCGCTCTCAACCTCCTCGGCAGTCAACCAGCTATTGTTCAACGCGATTTCCTCGAGACACGCCACTTTATATCCCTGTCGCTTCTCAACTGTCGCCACGAACTGCGCCGCCTCTTGGAGGCTCTCGAAGGTTCCCGTGTCCAGCCAGGCGAACCCGCGGCCGAGCAATTCGACCCGTAGATTGCCGCGCGCCAAGTACGCTTGGTTTACGCTAGTGATCTCTAATTCGCCACGCGATGAGGGCTGCACACTCTTCGCGATCCCTACGACATCGCGGTCATAGAAGTAGAGCCCCGTCACCGCGAAGTGTGATTTGGGGTGCTCGGGCTTCTCCTCGAGCGAGAGCACTGTGTTGTTTGCGTCGAACTCGACGACGCCAAAACGATGGGGATCCTTCACCTGGTATCCAAAGACGGTGGCGCCATGCGTACGTGCCGCGGCGGCCCGCAACATCGGCGTAAAACCCTGCCCGAAGAAGATGTTATCTCCTAGCACCAAACAGACTGAATCATCCCCTACGAAGTCTGCTCCTATGGTGATCGCCTGAGCGAGCCCTTCGGGCCTCGGCTGCACGGCGTAGCTCAGCCGAATCCCAAACCTCCGTCCGTCGCCGAGAAGGCGCCGAAACGCCGACTGATCCTCCGGCGTGGTGATAATCAGGATATTGTCAATCCCGGCCAGCATCAGCACCGACAACGGATAGTAGATCATCGGCTTGTCGTAAATCGGCAAGAGCTGCTTCGAAGTCCCAAGGGTTATCGGGTGAAGCCGGGTCCCTGCGCCTCCCGCAAGCACGATTCCATTCACGAACTCTTCCTTTCCAAATGCGAAGCCGGTCGTTCTCCGGACGAATCATCGCCGATGCATCCAAGGCGCTCGCGCCGATAGGTGCCGTCTTGAACGTGGCGACACCACGCAAGGTTCCCGAGGTACCACTCGACGGTCTTCCTCAGTCCACTATTGAAGGTCTCCTTCGGCCTCCAGCCGAGCTCTCGCTGAAGTTTCCCTGCGTCGATCGCATAACGAAGATCGTGGCCTGGCCGGTCCTGCACGAAGGTAATGAGGTCGCTGTAATGAAGGACACCCAAGCCGGCGTGCACCGGCGGGCAGCATTCCTGGAGGAGGTCGCAAAGCGCGTGTACCACTTCCAGGTTTCGTAGCTCGTTGTGGCCACCGATGTTGTAGGTTTCGCCGACTCGACCGGCTGTGAGTACTCTTACAAGAGCGCGGGCATGGTCTTCGACATAGAGCCAGTCGCGAACCTGGTCTCCTTTGCCGTAAACGGGCAGCGGTTTACCCTCAACCGCATTTAGAATCATCAAGGGGATGAGCTTCTCCGGAAACTGATATGGGCCGTAGTTGTTCGAGGAGTTGGTCACCAGAACCGGCATTCCATAAGTCCGCTGCCACGCCCGGACGAGATGATCTGCGCTCGCCTTGCTTGCCGAATACGGAGAGCTCGGCGCGTAGCGAGTCGTCTCCCGAAACAGGTCACCCGGGTCCGCCAGGTCGCCGTAGACCTCGTCGGTCGATATGTGGTGGAAGCGAAAACGCTCGCGCCGCCTCGGTTCGAGGCTGCCCCAGTACTTCCGTGCCGCCTCAAGGAGAGAGTAAGTGCCCACAATGTTGGTTCGGATGAAGGCGGCCGGCCCGTCAATCGAGCGGTCGACATGCGACTCGGCGGCCAGATGCATCACCGCATCGGGTTGATGCAGCGCAAAGACGCGCCCGAGCTCCCCTCCGTCGCAGATGTCCACGCGCTCGAACGAATAGCGGGAGGAGTCAGCTACCTCGGCGAGCGAACTCAAATTCCCAGCGTAGGTGAGTTTGTCCACGTTGACCACCGAGTCCGCCGTGTCGCGAAGAAGGTGGCGAATGACTGCCGAGCCGATGAAACCGGCACCGCCAGTAACGAGCAGTTTCAATGCGAGCTCCTTTTCTCAATTCCGGTTCCGCCGCGAATTTACGATTCAGCTCCCGGCCGAGGTTTCTTGCTACCGAACGAGACGCGCGCGAGTAGCGCTCGAACACGCGGTGAGCTTCCCATGTCGCTGAGGCGCGCCATTCGCCGAGCGCCATAGAAACCGAAGGCTCCGGCGAGCACGATTCCCGCGACGCCGCCCGCGGCGCGACTCCATCCAGCGAGCCCAAACAATGCGAGATTCGAAGCGGCGAGCGCGGCAAGTTGGCGCGCGACAGTCGACGTCCAACGGAAGCCGGTGCGGCGCCGGGCCAGGACGTACACGAGCGGCAAATACAGGAAGTACATGCACACGAAGGCCGCTCCCGTAACGACGATGCCGAACAGCGGAAGCCCAAGCTTCACTAGTGCGACGAAGGCGACCATCGCGGTCAATTCGCTCAGAAGATAGGTGCGCCCGTCGCCCGCCGCGAGAATGACGAAACCGAGCGGCCAGCTTGCAATCTTCAATAGGTCGCCGAGCACGTGCCAGCGGAGAATGCTCGCCGCCTCGCTGAAGCGGCTTGAGTAGAGCAGTTCGATAACCCAGGGGGCAAGGCCGAGCATGGCAAGGAGGATGGGTGCCGCAAGCAGCAGCGCCACCTCTGTCTGCTCATTTACCATCCGGTTTGCCTCTCTAGGCTCGTGAATAGCCTCGGTCAGGCGGGGGTAGTAGTCGGTCCCCATCGCCGAGAGGATGAGCCCGAGGTAGGTCATCGAGATTGCCCACGCAGCTTGGAAGTGGCCAAGCTGCGCCGCCCCGAGTTCTCGCTGCACGAGACTCCGAACCACCAGTTGCCCAGCATTGGCAACGAGGCCGGCCAACATGAAAGCTGCTCCAAGACGAGAAAGAACCCTCCATTGGGAGCAGAGCGCCTTCAACTCGCTCGGCGGCGCCTGAATAGCAGGCAGCCTCGCGACGAAGAGACGGCCGAACAGGAAGCTTCCGGTTGGCGCCGCCAGAACGAAAGTGATAATCGCCGCTTCGCCCCAAAGAACAATTGCAGCGCATCCCACGACCGTCGATAGCACGGCCGAGTAGACCCGCACTCGCGCTATGTCGCCAATCCTGCGCATGCCGTTGAGCAGGGCGCCTTGCGACCCAGCGACAACGGTGAGCGCCACACCAATCCCTAGCCAGCCGACCCGAGCGAAGAGCCGACTATCGTCGAGCACGTAAGTGGCGAGTGATCGCCGAAAGCCAAAGACCGCCGCGCCCCCAATCAAGGCGAGAATGAGGGTGCCCCAGAGAAGCGCGCGGCGCGCTGCTCCCATCGCGACATGGTCGCCCCGGCCCGACGCCTCGGCGATCTGACGGGTGCCAACGGTGCTGAAGCCAAGCCCCGCAAGTGTAGAGGCCGTGCCTATCAAGTTATTGAAGAGCCCAATCAGGCCTACGCCGGCAGGCCCGAGCAACACCGCAGCGATCTTCGTGCGGACCAAGCCGATGCCGATATTCAGCACCGAAGCCCCACCGATAATCGAGGTCGACTTGAGAATCTGTCGGTAGGACCGGGATTCGCTCATAGCGACGCCATAGCCCTCCGAACTCGCTCGCAGACCGCTTCGACGTCGGCGGCGACCAGTTGCGGTCCGATTGGAAGACTGAGGACCTCTGAGGCGAGCCGCTCGGCTACCGGCAAGCACCCTTCCACGAAGCCTGCATCCGAATAGGCACCCTGCCGGTGCGGCGCTATTGGGTAGTGAATGAGCGTCCCCACACCCAACGCAGCAAGCGCGCGCTGTAGCGCATCGCGGCGAGGATGGCGCACAACAAAGAGGTGCCAAGCCGGGCTGGCCCACTCCGGAACCCGTGGCAAGACCAGACCCGATTCCCCGAGCGCCTTGAGATAACGTGCTGCAATCCTTGCTCGCCGCGCATTCCACGAGTCGAGATGCCGCAACTTCACACGAAGAATGGCTGCCTGGATAGAATCAAGGCGACTGTTAAAGCCGCGAACCTCGTTCACATACTTCACGCGCGAGCCGTAATTACGCAGGACGCGAACCCGGTCCGCGATTTCGCCATCATTCGTCGTGACTGCGCCGCCGTCGCCCATCGCCCCAAGGTTCTTTCCTGGGTAGAAGCTCCATGCAACCGCATCGCCGTGCCCGCCGATTCGCTTCCCGTTATAAGATGCACCATGCGCCTGGGCGGCGTCTTCGAGAACCCGCAAACCATGCGCTTGCGCAACAGCACGAATAGGGTCGAGATCGGCGGGCTGCCCGTAAAGGTGGACTGGAAGGATAGCCTTAGTGCGGGTCGTAATTGCCGCTTCAATCGCCTCGCAACCGATGTTGTAGGTCCGCTCATCGGGTTCCACCGGAACTGGCGTGGCGCCGCAATGGCTCACAGCTAACCACGTTGCGATGTAGGTGTTCGATGGAACGATCACTTCGTCCCCAGGACCAATCCTCATTGCGAGCAAAGCAAGGCTTAACGCATTGAGTCCGTCAGAGACTCCTATGCAGTTCTTTGTGCCGCAGTAATCCGCAAACTCGCTCTCGAAGGCTTCGACGTCGCCACCGAGCACATAGCAACCACCATCGAGGACGCGGTGCACCGCGAGGTCCAACTCTTCCTTAAGTTCGCGATACGCAGCCCCGAGATCCAGAAAGGGAATCATCACCGGCGCTCCTTAATAGCCGCGAGATACTCATCTCGGCATCGGAAATAGTCGGCTTCATCGTAAGGCTCGGAAGCAAGAACCAAGCAGACGGCGTCCCTAGAAAACGCCAGCAGGTCGCGCCAGATCATCGGGCAGATGTAAAGGCCCACCGAGGGCGAATCGAGCCGAACCACCTTCTGCCTTCTGCCGTCATCCATTGCCACTTCGAAACTGCCGGCGATCGCAATGACGAGTTGCTGAAGCGCCTTGTGAGCATGAGCTCCGCGCTTGGCTCCATCAGGAATACCGTAAAGGAAATAGGCGCGGGCAATCTCGAACGGAACATGTCTTCCGCCTTCGACAAAGGAGAGCGCCCCGCGCGAATCCTCGAAGACAGGCAGCCGAATCAACCGACACGCGTCAACACTGCCGGCTTCAATCTCGTTGGCGATTCGGCCATGGGAAATTGATTTGGCCGTCGACTCGTTCATCGAGAGGCCACCCACCTGTCGTACCCCATTCCCTCCCACGGCATCCCTCGGTCGAAGTGGTACCGCCAAGGATAAACGTTTTCTCCAGTCGAACGATTCCTAATGTCGTGAATCGACGCCACCTGTCTCGCAGGATTGCCCGCAACGACGGTTTCTGGAAGGACTTCGCGTTTAACCAACGACGACGCACCAACTAGCGAGTCTTTACCTATGCGAACACCTGGCAAGACTACGACCATCGTCGCGATCACAGCAAAATCGTCTACCGCCACACCCGCCTGTTCGTACGACGGCGGGTGCGGATCATTAGTAAATACCGTGAATGGAAAGATCCACACATAATTACCAATGACAGTTCGCTGACCTATGTGGACGTTACTATGAAACCGAACGTAGTCACCAATGGAGCAGTGCCCCTGAACATCAGACAGCGTGCCGACGCGAAGATTGGCGCCGATCGATGACTTTTCACGCAGGGTCGCTCGGTGCCCGGTTTCGAGTCGCTCGCCGATAGTACTACCCGAATAGATGACCGTGCCGGACCGAATGATTGCCTTGGGTCCGATTGTCAGAGGCGGGTTTTTGTAATGACCGGGATCGGAGTAGAACTCGCCGACGGGTTCTCCGAGGATGACATTCGCGCCGACCATCGAACCATCGCCGAGGGTGACATTGTCATACACAATTGTATTCGCACCGATAGTGACATCACGACCGAAGACCACGTTGTCACCGATAATTGCAGTCGGATGAACGCCGCTGAAGTTCTTCATTGATAAGCCGCTCCTTCTACGTAGCAGACATCCCCATCTGGCCTTGCCTAGAGCCGCCCATCGACCAAATCTCTCTTCAGTACATTCTTCACGTCGAAGATCACGTGAGTCTTCTTCGCCCAACCGTTCAACTGCGTCCGCGTGAGCGCTCGAAACTGCCTGTGAGCGACCGCCAGCACGATGGCGTCATAGGCACCCTTCACAGGCTCCTCAACCGTCATGAATCCCAACTCGCGCTTGACCTCAGCCCTATCAGCCCAGGGATCGAAGACGTCGACTACGGCATTCGTCGCCTGCAACTCGTGAACGATATCGACCACTCGGGTGTTACGCAGGTCGGGGCAGTCTTCCTTGAATGTCACCCCAAGTACCAGAATGCGGGAGTCGACCAAGTGGATCCGCTTCTGCGCCATCAATCGGAACACTTGGTGGGCCACATGTAGTCCCATGCGACTGTTGATGCGCCGAGCCGCCAGAATCAACTCCGGATGATAGCCGAGCACCGTCGCCTTGTGGGTCAGGTAATAGGGATCGACGCCGATGCAGTGACCGCCGACGAGCCCAGGGCGAAATGGAAGAAAGTTCCACTTACTACCTGCGGCCTCGAGCACGTCGGTCGTATCGATGCCCATCTTGTCAAAGATCATCGCCAATTCGTTTACTAACGCGATGTTGACGTCACGTTGCGTATTTTCGATGACCTTGGCCGCCTCGGCCACCTTGATACTCGCCGCCTTGTGAGTGCCCGCGGTGATGATGGTGCGATAGAGCGCGTCCACGCTCTCAGCCGCCTCCGGCGTAGACCCGGAGGTGATCTTCTTGATGTTGGTCAACCGGCGTTCCTTGTCGCCAGGATTGATCCGCTCCGGGCTGTAACCACAGAAGAAGTCCTCATTGAATCTCAGACCGGAAACACGCTCAAGCACCGGAACACAAACCTCCTCGGTTGTCCCGGGATAGACGGTCGACTCGTAGATAACGAGATCGCCACGCGACAAGACAGCGCCTACCGTGGCGCTCGCCTGCTCTAGAGGCGAGAGGTCAGGTCGGGTCGCCTCATCGACCGGCGTCGGCACCGCAACGATGAAGACGTTGCAGCCACGCAGTCGCTCGGGTTCCGTGGAAAAGCTGAGGAAGGTAGAGGAAGCCAATTCGGCAGAGCTTGTTTCCTGTGTCCGATCATAACCCTGTCGAAGCTCGGCAACCCGTTCCGAATTGAGATCAAATCCGACCGTTGGAAAGTGCTTTCCGAACTCGACAGCCAGCGGGAGCCCGACATAGCCGAGTCCGACAATTCCTATCCGCACGCCATCCAGGTTCTGAGACTGAGCCAAGTGTGGATCCTCATCTATAGCAGCGTCCCCGGGGGAGCCCGTACGCATCATGCTTTCGTCTTGGATTCCCCGTAGTACCTGCCGTATCCGTAATACGTGCCGGGGTAGTACCCGTACCTCTTCTTGTCCACAGCGACGTCGTTCAACACTCCGCCGAGGAGTCTGGCGCTGGCGCCTTGCAGTGCCTTGACCGCGCGCTCAGCCGCCGCCTTATCCGTCCGCAGCATCTTCGCTACGAGAATCGTTCCCTCGAGCTCGTTTGCGAGCACCAACGCATCAGTGACCGCGCCTACTGGTGGCGAATCGAAGAGCACTCGATCGAACTGGTCGCCGAGTTGACGGGCGACGTCCTTGAACTTCGCCGAATGCAGGAGCTCTGCCGGATTGGGCGGCACGGGGCCGCTCGTGAGCACGAAGAGACCCGGCACCTCGGTGGTCTTCACCGCTTCCTCGAAGCCGCAATCGCCGACGATGACGCTTGAAAGGCCAACTTCGTTCGCGAGGCCGAAACTCGAATGAATTCGCGGCCGACGCATGTCGCTGTCCACGATGAGTACCCGGGCGCCAGCCTGCGCGAGAGTTATCCCCAAACTGACGACCGTGGTCGTCTTGCCTTCCTGCGGAGCCACGCTCGTCACCACGATCCGCTTGGGCGGGTCGTCCGGGCGCATGAAGAGCATGTTGGTGCGAATAGTTCGGCAGAGCTCGGCGACATTGCTCTTTGGTTGCTCAAGCACATACAGGTCGCGGGACGATGGCTTGGACTCGTTTCCGGGTATTGACGGAATTAGCCCCAGAAAGCCGATACCCAGCGCCTCGATGTCCTCGTGTCCCTTGATGCTCCGGTCCTGGAATTCGATGAGGAAGGCGAGCCCCATTCCTCCAAATAGGCCAAGCACCGCGGCGAGCGCCAGGTTGACTCGCACTCTCGGTTTGACCGGAATGCGCTTCACCTTCGCCGGGTCGAGCACACGTACGTTGTTGGCCTTGAGCATGCTCGACAGGTCGAGGTCCTTCATGCGCTTGAGCACCATGTCGTACAAGCGCTGATTGTTCTCCTCCTCGCGGGCGAGCCGTTTGTAATCGATCTCCTTCTTGTTCACCTCGAAGGACTCGCGCTTGACCTCCTCGAGCATGCCAATGAGGTTCTTCTCGGTTTCGATCAACTCCTCGAAGTCGGAGAGGTTGGCGGCGACGACGGCGTCGAGCTCGCTCATCAGGCTCTTCTTGGCGTTCTCGAGCTTCTCCTGGGCCGCCTTCATCTTCGGATGCTCGGGGCCGTAGCGCTCGGCCAGGTCGGCGACCTCGTTCAGGGCGGTCGAATAGGCCTTCTTCAGGTCGTTGATGAAGCTGTTGCTCGCCACGATGCCGAGCTGCATCACCTTGTTCATGTCGCCCGACTGCGAGGCGGCCCGCACGCTCTTGACCCGCGCGTCGAGCTCGGCCTTCTTGGTTTTGACTCGGGTGAGCGTGTCGTTGATGGCAATGAGCTTCTGGCTGGTGATGGTCTGGCGGTTCTCGAGGGTGGTGTAGATGAGGTCGTTCTTCTCCTTGAAGGAGTGGAGCGCGAGCTCGCTCTCGGAGAGGCCCGTTTTCAGGTCGGCCAATTGGTCCTGCAGCCATTCGGCGGCGTCCTTGGTTCCCTCGACGCGCCGCTCGAGGTTGGCCTGCATGTAGGCGTCGGCGATGGTGTTGGCGAGGCGGGCCGCGCGCTCGGCGTCGCGGTCCTCGATGCGCACTTGGACAATGCGCGAGTCCTTTACCGGCTCGACCTTCAGCTTGGCTTGGAGCACGAACACCGGGTCGATCTTCTCGAGCGCCTCTTGCAGTTTTTCGGGCGGCAGTTTGTCGAGCCCGAGAAAGGAGAGGTCGTGTCCCAGGCCCAATTGCTCGACGACCCGCTCGGTAATGGCGCGGCTTTTGATGACGCGGTATTGCGTTTCGTAGAATTCCTTGTTGTACCAGTAGCTCCCGGTGCCCATCTCGACCGCTTCGCGCACCTCGCCGCCGAGCACCTGGGGCATCTGGGCGTCGATAATCAGCGTCGCGGTGGCCGAATAGATCTTGGGCTGGCGCAGGGTATAGACGCCGACCGCGCCGACGACGAGGAGGAAGACGGCGACGATGGTCCACTTTCGCTTGAGGACGATCTCCCAGTACTTGCGGAGGTCTATCGGCTCCTCGTCGAAAGGCTGGCCCTGCGGTTGAGGGTTGGGTTGGCCGTTCGCTTCCATCATTCGCTGCACCGAGGGTGGACGAGCACCCGCTTCCGGCGAAGTGGGCTGCCGCCGGGGCCGTCCTTGTCGCCTGCTCCGTCGCTCGGCAGTCGAGCGGGCGCTTGGCTATCGGTCCCCCTGGAGAGCTTGGCGCAGTCGAGGTCGGAGACCTGCGCCTCGGCGCGGGCAGTCTGGACGGGCTCTGCTCTTCGCATGGTGGTCCTCCCCAGGGTCCCAAAGTCGAAAAGGTCGGCGAGGATACTCCCTTTGCGGCGCGGGGGGAACTTCTAGTGTCGAATAGTCGACCGGCGGGACGCGCGCTCGGGTGCTTTGGGTTCCGTCGAGATTTCGCGGGGTTGGAGGGTAGGCGAGCGGGCCGGTGTCTACCTCATCGGCGGGCCTCTCTCCGTTCGGGCACGCTGGCCGCCGAGGCCCACGGACCAGGAGCGGGGGTGAGCGGGCCCCCCCGCCTTGCGCGACGTGCCGCTTGCCCGGTTTGGAGATGGCGGGGCACCTCGCTCTTTTCACCTGGAACTACACGCGGTTCGACTGCACCCGCGGGGCCGATGTCAGCCCCCTGCGCTATCCTGCTTCGCAGCTTCCAAACCATGGGAGGGGGACAGCATGGGGAGCGATCTCCAGCGGCCTCACGACAAGTTCTTGAAGCTTGGCGGAGCTGGACTCCGCCCTCCATACCGGCGCCCTTCATGGCGGGAGCGCTGAGGGGATCGCGGCGAGGGACCATGCCCGATGCGCGCCGGCGGGGAGGGGGCTTTCACAGCATGGCGCGCGAGGAGGAACGAGTGGCCACCGGCGCGCTGAAGGCCTCCAACTACGTCGGGGCTTTCGCCGCTTGGCGCGCCGAGGAGGAACGAAGGCCGACCGACCGAAGAACCGAGCGGCGGTCGGCGGCCGGGATCCGCTCCCGCCACTGTGGCCGACGGCTTCCCGCCGGGCAGCAAGGATGAGGTGCCTGCCAGACGCACAGGACAACCGCTGTAAATACGAGATGTTGTGGGCGCGTTTTCGAGCCTCGGGAAGGGGCCTGTAGAGCGCCAGGATGGCCCAGGAACGGCCGTCCGACCCCCACCCTGTTTCAAGTGAGCCTGGCGAGGCAGAATCGCTCTACGGGCCCTTTTCGGCCCTCCCGAGGCCGATCGGGCCTCCAAAAGGTGCCCGATCGACCGTTTCCCGGCGTAGGAGAGCGCCGCGTGTGACCCGCGCCCGCGATCCGAGTGCTCGCCGCGCAGATCTCAGCGCGCCGACGGGGAGGGGGCGTCCGCAGAGTGCGCGCGGCGAGAAGGAACGCGATCGCCGGGAAGTTTTCCGACACCTCGGGCCGCCTCCCGCCGTCGGCCGCCGAGACGGCGGCGCTCCCTGTTTTCGGCGCGCGCTCAGACACCGGGACCGGCGCAACGAACGCGACCGCCGACGGGGAGCGGGCGGGCCAGCGGTCGCCGCCGACGAGGGCACAGACGAGCGTCCCCTCCCGCCTACGGGAGGGGGACGGGAACGCGTGTTGCCGCTCTCGCCGCTGTCGTGATACCCGGAAATCAGCGGCAATTCTTAGCTTTATCTTCGATTGGCTTGCCGAAGGCGCGCTCATGACTCCCTCTTCCTCACGGCGTTCCCAGTTGCCCAACTCCCCGCTGAGAGAGGTCGTCTGCGAGCTGAGGTTCGCTGGAAACCTCTCGCTGTTCAACGCGTGGGGCACGCTGCAGCGGCGCTGCCGCGACCGCTACCCCAAGCTCTACGTTCCCGGCGCGCTCCAGGGCACCTCTCCCTTGCTCCAGCCCGTTCGCCTGACGAACGCCGAGGAGGACAAGCGCGTCATGCTCGCCGTCAACGCGCTCGGCTACTCGGAGAGCCGATACCGGGGCTTCGAGTCCTTTCGCAGCGAGGTTGACTGGCTGCTCGCGGAGTGGACGCAGCTGTGCGACATCGACGCCTTCACGCGGCTCGGCTTGCGGTTCGTCAACCAACTTCCGCCTGAGTTTCCCGGCGCGTCGCGTGCCGAGCAGATCCATCCTTGTCTGAAGCTCGAGCTCGACGGCTGGCAGGGCCTGGCTGCGCGGCTGGCGGGCCAGCCGGTCCTCGGCCTCGAAGTCGAGCGTCCGCCCATCCGGTTGCACGTGGGGGTCCAGCCGGTTTCTGGGCGGTCCACCGAGCAGTTGGGCGAATCGGGAATCCCGCTCTCTTCTGGCGTCCTGCTGGACCTCAACGCATCTGTCGAGCAGCCCATCGCCGCCCCGCAAGTCGCAACGTTGCTCGACCAAGCTCACGACCTCGTCGACGAGGCCTTCTTCGGGCTCATCACCGACGACTACCATTCGTACCTGAAAGGACGGGGCTGGCCATGACGCTCGCTCAGCAATGCCAACGGCCCGTGCTCGAGACCCGAGCCTCAGAGCTGCCGGCGTGGGAATGGATCGACGAGGCGACTCGGCGCCCTGAGTTGGCCTGGGAGCCCGTGCTCTACCTGCAGGAGATTGCCCTCGGTGGAGTGCGCCGACGGCTCGACTACCCCTTGAAGTTGGAGGTCGGCGAGCAGTCCTCGGGCGGCTGGGAGGTTTACGCTCCCGAGCTTCAGGTCGGTGGCTTCGGCCCCTCGGTCTCGGAGGCGCTGCGCGACCTGTTCGAAACGGCCTGGTCGTTGTGGGAGAGCTATTCGTCCTCCAGCGAGGAAGAGCTGCACCCGAGCGCCGTCGCGGCCCGCAACCGTCTCCAGCGCGCGCTTGGCCTGTGATCCGCGACGTCGAGGCGTCGACGGCGCGCGCGGCCCTGCTGAAGAAGGGCTTTAGGAGCGAGCCCAAGCGCGACCACGAGATGTTCTTCTTCATCCTCGATGGGAAGAAAACCAACATCTGGGTGAAGATCTCACGCGGGTCTGCGAACCTCTTCCAAGGCGAAATCAAGCGCAACGCCAAGTCGGTAGGGCTACGAGGGGACGATCTGTATCGCATTCTCAGCTGCGAGCTCGGGCCGCAAGCGAGCGCAACCCTCTGCGAGGCTGCGGCTTTGGACAGCGTCGGCAAAGCCTGACTGCGGCGCGGGCCAACTCGGCCGCCGCCGGCCGGCCTCTTCTCCGACGAGCGCGTGCGAGTCGCGGCCCAGAAGAACACCGTATCTGCCCGCGGGCGCCCGATGAGAAAGCCCCCTCCCCAACGATGGAGGGTGGCGCTCCACCTCCGCCACGCGCGAAACCGGCTGCATCCCCCCGAGCGCCCGGCGGCCGACTCAGGAGCTCAGCGCGGGCAACTGGGCGACGATGCGCTATCTTTCGAATGCCATGCGATTGACCGCGGCCATTACGCACGAAGGCGACCTGTTCGTCGCGCAGTGCCTCGAAGTCGATGTCGCCAGCCAGGGCGATTCGGTCGAAGACGCGCTCGCCAACCTTCGCGAAGCCCTCGAGCTCTTCTTCGAGGAAGGAACGGGCGAAAAGCCGCGCCCGACGCCGATCATCGCGCCGATAGACGTCTCGGTTGGCGAATAGTCCGTGGCACCGAGACTGCCAGCCGTCTCGGGAGCGGTCATCGTCGGTGCCCTCGAGAGGGCAGGCTTCGTCGTTGCCAGCCAGCGAGGGAGCCACGCGAAGCTACGAAGCACGGACGGTCGCACCGCAATCGTTCCCCTGCATCGAGAGCTCGCTCCGGGTACCTTGCGCTCGGTGCTGCGGCAGGCAGGCCTCTCGGTCGAAGAGTTGGGGCGCTTGCTTTCCGAGTAGTCGAGCAACCCTCTCGGAGTTCAAGAGCCCGAGCCCGCCCCGGCCATCTCCAGCCCCTCGGCGGCGGGTCGAACAGGAGAAGAGGCGTCGGGTTCGCCAGGCGCGATCGCCCCTCCCCGGCGC
>DHSB01000208.1:0-194 GCA_002408385.1 Myxococcales bacterium UBA5297 | reverse complement strand
GTTGGGAGGGGAGGGCGCGGGCCAGCGGGGCGTACGGACCGGGGACATGGGTGAGTTCGCAGACCGGGGACACGGGTGAGCCAAACTCCCGCCTCGTCCGCGCCGTCGAGCGACCAGCAGCCCGACTTCGAGTTGAACCCGTGAGCAAGTAGGGGCATGGGCGCGCCGCGCCCCCTACCCCCAAACCCCCTCCC
>DHSB01000072.1:120391-147615 GCA_002408385.1 Myxococcales bacterium UBA5297 | reverse complement strand
CATCGAGTGCCGGGAAGGTGGGGTAGACGGCGGTTTTTCACTCATCGAGTGCCGGGAAGGTGGGGCAGACGGCGGTTTTTCACTCATCGAGTGCCGGAAAAGGTGACGCAGGCGACAGTTCGTCACTCATCGAGTGCCGAGGCGGTGGGGTGGGCACCGTTTCTTGACTCATCGAGTGCCGAGGCGGTGGGGTGGGCACCGTTTCTTGACTCGTCGAGTGCCGAGGCGGTGGGGTGGGCACCGTTTCTTGACTCGTCGAGTGCCGAGGGCGGGTTCGGTCAAGCCCCGGCCTTCTATTCGTTGAGTGGAGTAGGCTCCCCGCCATGCACCTGCCCTCGCTGCTCCCGGTCCTCGTCGCGGCCATCGCGGTCAACGCCTCCTGCCACTCCCGAACCCCCGAAGAGCTCTACGGCCGACCGCCCGCGGGTCGCGACGCGGGAGCCTCCGACGCCGAGTCCGGGGACGGCTCGACCTTCGGTCCGCTCGATGCCGGCAGCCACGACGCCGGCGACCCCTCGCCGCCCGAGGGACGGATCCGGGTGGCGAGCTTCAACGTTCGCCGCTTCTTCGACACGGTCTGCGACTCGGCAGCCTGCGGCGGCGACGAATACGAAGAGCTGCCGACCCAACGGCAATTCGAGGACCGGGCCCAGCAGATCGCCGCGGCCATCCGGGGGCTCGGCGTCCACGCGGTCTTGCTCCAGGAGATTGAGACCCAAGCGGCGTTCGACGCGCTCGCCCAAAGGCTGCCGGAGATGACCGCGGGGGCCTTCGGCGAGATCGGCCTCCCGGGCTCGGTCGACGTCGGCATCCTCGCGCGCGGACAGCTCGACGAGGTGCGAAAGCACCGCGCCGACAAGGTGCTCACTCGCCCCGACGGCTCCCGCACCTACTTCTCGCGAGAGCTCTTGGAGGCGCACCTGAGGATCGGAGAGGCGCCCGTGGCGCTCTTCGTCGCGCATTTCCGCTCGAAGAACAACGACGACCCGGGCCGCAGGCTCGCCGAGGCCCAGGCCGCGGCGGAGATCATCGCCGCCACGGCCGCCGAGCGCCCCGAGACGCTCGTCGTCTTCGGCGGCGACCTGAACGACGAGCCCGGCTCGGCGCCCCTCGCGGCGCTCGAGTCGCCTGGGGGGCTGGTGCGGGTCGCGGGCGAATTGCCCGACGACGAGGCCGGGACCTACTGGTACTCGGGCCCGCACGCTATCGACCACCTGTTCATCGACGCGCGTGCCTCCGGCGCCTACGTCCCGGGCACCGTGCGCGTGGCTCACGGCGTGGGCTGGGGGCTTGGAGGCTCGGACCACGCGGCGTTGGTCGCCGACTTCCTGCCGCCGCAGTGACTACCTGCCGCTCGAGCCGATGATCGCGAGCTCGTAGTAGCTCTCGCGAGGGATCCCGCTCGCCTTCGCCTGCTCGAGCTCGCGGTCGACGACCCGCTTGAGCTCGGCGAGCGGCTGTGCGCCCTCGACGAGCCGGCCGTTGATGAAGAACGAGGGCGTCGCGGCGACCCCGATGCTCTCGGCGAGCTGGACATCGGAGTCGAGACGCGACTGGTGCGTGCCGCTGCTCATGCAGCCACGCCAGGCGGCGAGGTCGAGGCCCACCACGCCGGCGTGTCGCTCCAGGTCCGAGGCCGACAGCGCGCCTTGGGCATCGAAGAGCCGGTCGTACATGGCCCAGAAACGGTCCTGCTCGCGGGCACACTCGGCAGCCATCGCCGCGGGCATCGCCCGCGGGTGCGAGGCGAGCGGGTAGTGCTTGAAGACAAGCCGCACGTCGGCGCCGTAGGCCACTTCGATCTCGGCGATGGTGTCGGCCGCCCGGGCGCAATACGGGCACTCGAAGTCGGCGAACTCGACGATGGTGACCCAAGCGTCGGCCGGACCTCTGACAGGCGAGTCGCCTATCGGCACGGGACGGAAGAGGTCTTCGTAGGGCTCGACGCACGAGGCCGAGCTGAGACAGGCAACGAGGAGCAGCGCGCGCAGGTGCATGGCGCCGCAGGGTAGCCGCTGCCGCCCCGCGGTCAACCTCTGGCCAGCCGAGCCCCGGCTCATCAGGTGTCGCGCAGCCCTGCGCGAGGGCGGCGGACAGCGAGCGACGAGTCGCGAGGGATGGGAGCGCCGGCTCGAGCGATGTCGCGACGATCTCCCGGAGCTAAGGCACGTCCGCCGAGCGAAAACCGGGCACGCGAGGCCGGGCGTCGCCGGGGCCTGCGACTTCGCTCCCGCCGCTCGCGCCTCGTCGAGCTGCGCTCAGGGGGCGCGGAACCGACGGAGTCGAAGAGGGTCTTCTCGACGCCGCTCTCCAGCCTCGACATCGGCGTTCGCGCCGCGACACCGGCCGCCCGGCGACGCCTCGTGAGGCTGCCGCCGGCTACCGCTGGCGAAGGCGGGCCAGCAGGGGCTCCAGACCGGTCGGCTTGAGGTAGGCGTCGTCGATCTCAGGCGGAGGCGCAGCTTCGCAAAAGAGGGCCGAGCCCGAGAAGAGCACGGCAAGCTCAATCGACGGATGCGTTCTGCGCCAGCCGGCAATCAAATCGACGCCCGACTTGGAGGACCCGCGCCCAAGGGCGTTGTCGATCACGAGGTGCGTCACTGGCGATGAGCAGAGGACCGCCTCGGCACCTGCCGCATCCCCGACAAAGTAAATCTCGTCGAAATCCCGCTTGAGCAACCTGCGAAGCAGCGGTTCGAGCTCCGGCTCGTCGTCGACGATGAGAAGGATGCGCATGGCGTTCTCAGGCTCTCCCTCGCCGCCGACTACGCGGGTTTCCTCCAAGTGTCAACGTGAGGCCATTCACATCGCGGTCTGCTCGAATTGGGAGCCGATGGCAGGCTGGAGGGACCGCGACCGGTCGAAGCCAGCCGGCGCTGGACCCGGACGGCGACCGAGCCTGCGGCTTCCTCGAGCTTGCCGCCAATGCCAGAGGCGGCGCGAACCTTCGTTCACCGAGCGGCAAGGGAGCACTTCCAACCCGCCCACGGAAGGTTCAGCCGCTCGACGAAGACGATTCGCTCGGCCAAGCGTCCTTTCGAGTCTTGCCTCGCGACGACCTTCGGTGCCGGCTCAAGGACCGACCCCGAGCACCGGGAGGAGCACGAGCACCGTGAAGTCCTGGAGGAAGTGCATGACGATGGGGGCGATGAGGCTGCCGCGCCAGAGATAGACGAGGCCGAAGGCGACCCCCATCGCCCCTACCGTCGCCACGCCTGCGGTCCCCTCGTAACCGTGACCGACGGCGAAGATGGCAGCCGAGAGCAGCAGCGCGGCGAGCCTGCTGTGCGTCACCTCGAAGAGCCTGAGGATGAGATAGCCCCGGAAGATGGTCTCCTCGGCAAACGCGACCACGATCACGAGCAAGGAGGCGAGCACCAGCTCGCCGGCCCCCGACGCGATGAGGTCGTGCGGCAGCCTCTCGGGCGACTCGAGCCCGACACGTCGAAGGAGGATCTGCAGCAGCGCGGCGCCATAGAGGACCGCCACGAACGCGAGCAGCCCGACGACGACCTCGCGCAGCCCCTTGCCTTGCGTCCACCCGATGCGCCGCACCGGCTCGCCGTTTCTCCACAGGAAGAAAGCGATGAGGCTCACCAGCGAGAGGTCTCGAAGGATGGTGGCCATCGCCGTGAGGACGAAGCCCAATCCGGTGCCGGTTGCGTCGAGGAACGAGAAGACCATCGACGGCACGATGAGAAACAAGAAGACCAGCAGCTCGAGCAGGCGGCTCCGCCTGTGCGCGTTCGCCTGCTCCAGTCCGGCCCCAGCCGCCGAAGTATCGCCGCCCAAGCCCATGTCGGCCGCTCGTTACCCCGGATGCCCGCGCCTGACGAGTCACCGGACGGCTGCGACCCGGGCCATTGTCGCCTTCCCAGCTTCCGGGCGGATTCGGCCCGAGCCGACGAGCGCGCCCCGGAGCGCGACGCCGTGCACCGGAGCACTCCGCGCCTTGGTTCAGACATCGGCGAGGATTCGACGACGCTGTCCGAGGCGTCCGGCAGTCTCCGTCCAGGCGGATTCGGCATTTCCGCGGCTCGTTCTTTCACCCGCGGCGCGCGCGGTGTCTTGGCGGCAGTCCGCAATTCGTTCTTGGGACACAGCCGGACAAAGACCCGGTGATTCGCACTCGCGCGACGGCCGGCCGAGGCTCGGGCGAACGCTCAGCCTGTCCGCCGGCCGTCCATTCCTCGGATCGGCTGGCTTCGCCTATCGTGCCCGGGCCAAGGAGCGCCAATCGCTTGCCCGGGCCCCTCGATTCCGATGCCCCCCCCGCCGCCAAGCGCCCGGTGCGCGTGGTGAGCTGGAACCTCCACAACTGCCGCCGGGGCTTGGAGCGCATCGCGCGGCCCCTCCGCGCCGCAGACGCCGACGTCGTCGGGCTGCAGGAGGTCGACCGGGGCACTCGCCGCTCCGGCAACACCGATCAGGCCGCCAAGCTCGCCGAAGCCTGCGGCTATCCCTACTTCCGGTTCTTTCGAGCCATCGGACGCGACCGCGGCGAGTACGGCGTCGCGCTCCTGTCGCGCTGGCCTCTGCTGGCACCGCGCGTGGGGATGCTGCCCAATCGCCGGGGTTTCGAGCAGCGCATCGTCGCCACCGCCGTCGTCGAGATCCCGCCCACCCGCTTCGCCGTCAGCGTGACGCACTTGACCAACAGCCGCTCGTACCCGCGGCTGCGGCGCGAGCAGGCGGCCTTCATCGCCGCGCAGCTCCGCCACTCGCCCCTGCCACAGGTGGTCGTCGGCGACTTCAACGAGCCTCCCGGCGGGCCGACCTGGCGCGAGCTCGCCTCCGTCTTCTCGGACGTCTTCGGCGCCGTCGGACAGGGCGCCGGCGGCACCTTCCCGCTCGTCTTCCCCTTCCTCCCGGCGCTGCGGATCGACTACGTCTTCGCCTCACCCGACCTCGCGCTGGCCGGGGCGCGCGTCATCCAGACAAGCGCTTCGGACCACCACCTGCTCCTCGCCGAGGTTTGGGTGCCGCCACCCCGGGCCCACCGCGTCGAAATGGTGGGGTGAACCCCACCTTCCCGACAGAGGCGAACCTTGGCGCGGGCTCTTGACTCCCATCGCGAGCCAGGCGACGGCATGAGCGAGCCGCTTCGGAGAAGACCACCACGACCAGAAAGGAACCGACCATGCCCGCACTGCCCCGCTGTGGCATCTACCGAACGACCAAGCCCCTTGGAGACGAGGTGGCGGCCGGCCGGCTCGTCTTCTTCCACGACCACGGCGACCCCGGTCCCGGGGTCTATCTGCCGGTGAGGTGGAAGCTGAATCGGGCGGTCTGGAGCGAGCGCGGCAACACCATCCCGGACGACGAGTGGGCGCGCTCGCTGCGAGCGCTGCCGCGCGAGGGGCTCTACCGCGTGCGCGAGCCCTTCCACTGTTGCCAGAAGGAGTGCCGGCTGTTCGAGGCGGGCCTGCTCGTGCAGCTCGGCTACGACGGCGAGGCGAGGCCTATCCTCTTCGTGCCCGAGTGGACCAGCTCGGGCCTCGCCATCCCGACCAGCGGCACGCTCGTCGATGAGGAGAGGCTCGCGAAGCTCGACGAGCTCAAAGTGCCCGAGCCCCGCGAGAAGGGCGAGACGGGCTCGCACTAGTCGCACCCGACGGCGGGCGCCGGCGGCTCGACGTTACCGACCACGGCGAGGCCGACCCGGCTCGAAAGCCAGACGGCCTCCTCGTCGATACACGGCGAGCGAAACAGCGCGGCGCTGAAGGGGGTCGGCCGGTATCGCAAAGCTGCGAATCCCTCGCAACCGCGCTTCGAGAAAAGGCGTGGATTTCCGCCCGGTTGTCGAGCGGAGCGCTTTCCACGCAACTTTGCGGTGGCCAAGCGCGACAAACGCGCGCGATCTTGGGGAGCAAAGCCGATCACGCACTCACAGGAGTCGAGGATGCGCACTCTGCCCGTTCGTCAGCTCATCGCCGTCGCGGCCGCCTTGCTCGCGGCGTGCGGCAGCGCCGAAATCGAGGTCGTCGACGAATCGGTCGTCCTCGGCTCTGCGGCCTACTACGACGAGGTCCTGCCTCCGGGAATCCCCGAGGACCATGCGACGGACGACTTCCTCATCGATCCGGAAGATGTCCCGAAGCAGGGCTGGGGCAACAACATCCAGTTTCCCCAGCGCGCGCAGACCGTCTACCTCAACTTCGAGGGCGCGACCCTGCAGTACGCCGCCCCGAACAACGCCGCCGAGAACAGAACCAGCCTGCTCTACCGCCTCGTCGACCCGGACTCGGGCAAGGCCTGGGAGGAGCTGCGAAGGAACGGCTACAGCATGGACGTGTTCGCCACCATCCCCAGGTTCGAACACAGCAGCTTCGGCAACGACCGCCAGCGGGTCATCGACGACGTGGCGGCCAAAGTCCGCGCCGACCTCGCCAACTTCAACCTCACCGTGACGACCACGCGCCCGAGGAGCGGCTCCTACGCGATGGCGGTCATCGGCGGCACCTCGGCGCTCATCGGAGCCCCGTCGAACTACATCGGCCTCGCCCCGCTCGATCTGGGCAACAAGAACCTCAACGACATCGCGCTTATCTTCCCGCGCGCCTGGAGCGACACCTTCGCGCTCTCCAAGACCATCTCGCACGAGCTCGCGCACACCTTCGGCCTGTACCACACCGAGGTCTCGAACGGCATCATGAGCCCGAGCCTGCTGCGCCCCTACGAGAACCAGAAGTTCAACGAGGGCAAGGTCATCAAAGACGGCCTCGAGCACCTCGCGCCGCCAGACTGGCAGCGCGACCTCGCCGAGATGCTGCGCGTCCTCGGCCCCTCGCAGAGCTGCTACAGCCGCTTCCCGGACGTATCGGCGAGCCACCCCGAGAACCGGACCATCGGCACGCTCGCGTGCGCCGGCGTGCTCGCGGGCTATCCCGACGGCCTCTTCCACGCCGAGGAGTCGGCGACCCGCGCTCAGCTCGCGACCGTCGCCGTGCGCACGATGGAGTTTTTGGTGGTGCGGCCCGCTCGCGCTACCTATCCGGACGTCGCCACGAGCCACTGGGCCTTTGCCAACGTCGAGACCGCCACGGCACAGAGCGTCTTCTCCGGGTTTCCGGACGGCACCTTTCACCCCGAGGATCTGATCACCCGCTCACAGCTCGCCGCGGTCGCGGTGCGGATGGCGGGCTGGACCGCGCCTTCCGGAAGCTGTGGCCGGCGGGCCTCCGACGTGCCGGGCACCTACTGGGCCTGCTCGGTCGTCGAAACCGCGCTCGCCAACGACGCGATGGCGCTCGACTCGAACGGCCGATTCAATCCCGAGCAGCCGGCCAACCGCGCTGAGGTGGCCCACGCGTTCGAGCGGATCTGGATGCGGTAGGCGGCGAGCCTCTTCGCACGCTCATTCCAGCGCCCCGGCCCGCCTGGTCCGGGGCGCTGCTGTTTTCGGTGCCAACTCTCGACGCCTGCACGCGAAGTCCCGCGCCCGATGGAGAAGCCGACCCGCGCCCGCGCTGAAATTGGCGGGGGCGCAGGCGCTCCGACGCGTGCTTGCAGCTTGACCGGCCAGCCAACGTGTTGTTCTCCTCTCTCGCGCAAGCGTCCTTCACCAATGCAAGAGAGGGCTTCGACCATGCTCAACTACAAGGATCTCGGTCTCGTCAACACGCGCGAGATGTTCAAGAAGGCGATGGAGGGCAAGTACGCCGTCCCCGCCTACAACTTCAACAACATGGAGCAGCTCCAGGCCATCATCGAAGGCTGCGGCCAGTCGAAGTCGCCGGTCATCCTCCAAGTCTCCAGCGGCGCCCGCAAGTACGCGAACCAGACCCTGCTGCGCTACATGGCCGAAGGCGCGGTGAAGATGGCCCGCGAGAAGGGCTACACCAACCCCGTCGCCCTGCACCTCGACCACGGCGACTCCTTCGAGCTCTGCAAGTCGTGCATCGAGACCGGTTTCTCGTCGGTGATGATCGACGGCTCACACCACCCCTACGAGAAGAACGTCGAGCTGACCAAGCAGGTGGTCGACCTCGCCCACCAGTACGACGTCACCGTCGAGGGCGAGCTCGGCGTGCTCGCCGGAATCGAGGACGACGTGCAGGCCGCCGAGCACGTCTACACGCAGCCCTCGCAGGTCGAGGACTTCGTCAAGCGCACCGGCGTCGACTCGCTCGCCATCTCCATCGGCACCTCGCACGGCGCCTTCAAGTTCAAGCCCGCCCAGTGCACGCTCAACGAGCAGGGCGTCCTCGTCCCGCCGCCGCTGCGCTTCGACATCCTCGAGGAGATCGAGAAGCGCATCCCCGGCTTCCCCATCGTGCTCCACGGCGCCAGCTCGGTGCTGCCCGCGTACGTCAAGCTCATCAACGACTTCGGCGGCAAGCTCGAGGCCGCCGTCGGCATCCCCTCCGAGCAGCTTCGCAAGGCGGCCGCCTCGGCGGTCTGCAAGATCAACATCGACTCCGACGGGCGGCTGGTCCTCACCGCCACCGTCCGCAAGGTCTTCGCCGAGAAGCCCGCCGAGTTCGACCCCCGCAAGTACCTGGGGCCCGCCCGCGACGAGCTCATCAAGATGATCAAGGAGAAGAACGAGACGGTGCTCGGCTCGGCCGGCCGCTACTAATCGCCGTCGCGCCCCTGCTCTTCGCGCCCGCGCGGCCCTCCTCGATGAAGGAGAGCTTCGCGGGCGCAGCCGTCTTCGCCCCTGCGCCAGGTGCCCGCATGGCCTCCGCTCGACTCGCCCGGGCCGCGTTCGCGACCTTCGCCCTGCCCCTCGCCGGCTGCGCGGCGAGCCTGCCGAAGAGCGGCGCCATCGCCTCGGCCACCTACTCGCAGTCGCTCGAGACCGACGTCTCGCGCCACCTCCTGGTCCACGTCCCCGAAGGCTACGACCGCGCGAAGCCCTACCCGCTCGTCATCGCCCTGCACGGCGCCTTCGACTCGGCGGAGAAGCTCGAAGAGATCACCGGCTTCAGCGCCCTCGCCGACCGCGAGGGCTTCGTCGTCGCCTACCCGAACGGCATCGGGCTGCTCGGCTTCTTGCGGCACTGGAACGTGGGGTTCTGCTGCGGGAAGGCCAAGCACGACGGCTGGGATGACGTGGGGTTCCTCGTGAAGGCGATCGACGATCTCGCCGCGCTCCTGTCCATCGACAGAGAGCGGGTCGCGCTGGTGGGCTTCTCGAACGGCGGCATGCTCGCCTATCGCTTCGCGGCAGAGCACCGCGACAAGGTGGCGGCCCTCGTCGCGGTCAGCGCGGCCTTCGGGGCCCAGGAGGACGAGGAGCCGGCGATGCGCGGCTACGCCATCCCGGCTCCGCCGCTCCCCGCGCTCGTCATCCACGCCCGCGACGACGCCTCCGTCCCTTTCGACGGCGGTCCCAGCCCGCGGCGCCCGAAGATCCGCTACCTGGGGCCAAAGGATGCGGTCGCCCACCTCGCGAGGCTCGCCGGCTGCGCGCAGGTCCCGGAGGAAGAGCAGCACAGCGGCTACGCGCTCCACCGATGGCCGGGCTGCGCGCCGGGGAGCGAGGTCGCCCTCATCGAAATCGACGACGGCGGCCCTGTCTGGCCGCGGCGGCCAGAGGCTGGGAGCGGGCTCGACGCGACCGAGGCGGCGTGGAGCTTCCTCTCCCGGTGGCTGCGTCGCGACCAGGCGCCTTCTCGCGCTACTTCGGCAGGCTCTGCAAGAACTTCGCGAACGGCTCCTTGCCGCGCACCGCCGCGAAGCCCTTTTCGGCCTCGAGCCTCGCGCGCAGCCCCGGAGTACGGCGCAGCCGCTCGAGCTCGCGGAGAACGGGCGCAGGCTCACCCTGCAGGGCGAGCAGCCGCGCGTAGTCGAGGCGCGCCTCGGCGTTCGCCGGATCGAGCTGCAGCGCCGCGTCGAAGACGCCGGCGGCCTGCGCGCTGACGAAGAGGTCTCCCGCCGCCTTCTCGAGGAGCCGCTTGGCGTCCTTGTGGAGCAGCTTGGCCTGCAGCGCCCGGAGCTTGGGCTGCGGCACGCGCAGGATGAGGTACCCGAGCTCGGTGGCGCCGTCCCGCTTTGGCTCGGCGAATCCGAGGATCACCTGGTCGCCCAGCGCGAGATCGATGGCCGGCACGGTCGGCGGCATCTGCATCGCCAGCGCCTTGGCGTTGCCCGCGCCGAGCGCCAAGGCCTCGGCGTTCGGCCCCGCTCCCGCCTTGCAGCCCGCGCCGCACCAACCGAGGCGCCAGAGCTGGACGCCGGGCAGCACCAGCTCGCGCTGGCCTTGCCAGTGGAGGACGAGGGCGCCGCCTTCGAGCGAGTACTCGAACCAGGCTTCGGCGTAGGGCAGATCCGGGGACGGGAGACGCGGGGCGCGGAAGAACGAGGCGCACGGGTGCGCAGCCGGCGCCTTGAAGAGCTGCCGGGTGACGAGCGCGTTGTTCTCGGGGGCCGCCTCCTCGTCGAGCGACGCGTCCCCGAGCGTCTCGAAGCCCCAGCCTCCCTTGGCCGCGAGGGTGCCGTAGGCCCAACGGCTGTTGCGACACTGCTTGTCGGCGCCGCCGCAGTTGTCGGTCTGCTCGACGAAGAAGAGCACCGTGTCCGCGCCGGTGACGCAGAGCGGATCGACCGAGACCCGCGAGGAGTTTCCGGCGAACGCGTCGACAGCGAAGACCAGGCCGGCGACCAGCGCCGCGGCCGACAAGAGAGAGCGAGTTGAAGAACGCATGGCCGAGAGGATACCGCACGGCCATGCGATGGGAACCCGGGGCGCTGCCTGCCGTGCTTCTAGAAGATGGCGTCGGCGAGCTTGGCGTTCGGCTCGATCTTGTCGAGGACGAAGCGCGCCGACAGCTCGGTCGCCTTGCGTTGCTCGACCACCCGCGGGTGCCATTCGCCGGCGACGGCCGAGGAGTAGTCGATGAGCCTCAGCTCGCGGAAGCTCTCCCCGTCCTTCAGGACCAGGCGCAGCGGCGCGAAGCGATCCTTCTCGACCCAGAGGCTGGGGAGGCCCACGTCGCGCGGGTGGGCGCCAACCACGTAGGCGACCGTGCTCTCGGCGCGGCCGAGCGTGACCTTGGAGGTCTTGATGCCCGCGGCCTGCGCGAGATCGATCACCCCATCGAACCCCCCACGCCCGTCGAGCAACGGGCAGACGTAGGTGGCGAAGTCGGAGAGGACGCCGAGCCGCGCGCCCGTCGTGGTGACCTTGCCGTTGACGTTGGAGGCCGACGGGCCTTCCCTGCCCTCGGGGGCCTGGAGCTCGACACGGCACCTGCCCGGCATCTTGTAGGAGATGGTCATCGGAGCGATGAGCTTGCTCTCCTCGACCTGGCGTCCGAGCGCGACGGCCGCGGCGGCGACCTCCGGGCCTTGGAAGGTGATCTCGCCCTTCACCACCATGGTCGACAGCTTCAGGTTGCGCCGGTGGACGCCCATCTTGTGAATCACGGCGGCCGCCGAGAGGAGGTAGGCGTGCGCGGCGGCGGGGACGAGCAGCAGCGCGATGAGGATGGCGAGACGCTTCATTGCTTCTCCAGATTGGCTGGGCGCAAAACCTGGGGCGGAAGCGGCCTCCGGAGCAGCGCCCCGGGTCGGGCTCCCTGCCTCGATTCGCTGGCGGAGCCTAACCGCCGCTGGCGTCTCGGTAAAGCGCAAGGCTGGTCGAGTAAAGGGCGAGGAGACGGGTGCCCGCGCCGGCGGCGGGTTGAAGAGGTGTCGAAGAATCCTTCGAGCGACAACCGGTCAGCCCGAGACCCTCGGCAGGCTCGGGACAGGCGAAGTCGAGGGCGCCTCGACTCCGCCTCCCTCGTTCCTCGGGAGGCTACGGGCGATGCCGGCCGAGGCCGCGCGCGGGATGGCGCTCCTCGCGAAGCTGGTGGGTGAGCCGACATCAGGATTCGATTCGAAACCTGAGAGCAGGGCGACGGCCTGCTCCGCAGATTGGGCGGCAAGCGCGCCGACGTCGGCGTTGGCAGTCAGCGCGAGGCCCTTCGCGTAGAGACAGTAGCCGTCAACGCTGTGCTCGACCTTCCGTTCGTCGAGCGACTGGCGAAGCGTGTCGAGCGCGCCCTTCTTCACGATGAGCGAAGCGTAGAGCTCGATGGCCGCGCCCGCCTCGTTGCGCCCTAATGAGAACACGATCGAATACAGCTTCCGATCAAGGCCCGTCGGCGCAGGGAGAGTCACCGAACGGTTCTTGATCGTGCAGGCGGGTTTGAACCTCGGCTTGGAGAGCTTCCCTTCGCCGAGCTTCGTCGCGAGCTGCACACCGGTCTCGTGGAGAAGCTCCACGACAAGCGCATCGATGTGAACTCGTGCAGCAGTGAGGCCGCGAGCTTCGTCTTCGGTGAGCTCGCTCGGGTAGTCACCGCCCGACAAGAACTCGGTCCAGTAGTCGGCGTTCTGCGCCGCGAATGCAAAGACGTCAGAGATCGTTGCCACGGAATCCTCCAGAGCCAACCTGCGACACGAAGTCGAGCGCGTTTCGCTGATCGGCGAACGTCCAATGCTCGAAGGGGCCTTCACCCGCGTAGCCGAGCAGTCGTGCGACCGAACTGAGGTAGCGGGAGAGGTAGGCCGAAGCGTCGTCGTGCGAGCGCGCGAGCGGAAGCCATCGAGACAACAGGTCGGCGAAGGTGACGTGACTGCACGAGAGCCGCGCTGGTGGCCCCTCCACGCCAGGCAGCGTCAGGAAGGCGAGCACCGCAGCTTTGTTTCTCGCGCGCGCATCAAGTGCATTTCGGTATCGCCGGAGCTGAGACGGCCCTTCGACGGCGTCGACCTTCACCTCGATGAACGCGAGCAGCGAGGGGCTCTCGATCTGGAGGTCGACGCGTCCACCCTCGATCACGACTTCGGTCGACACGACTGCCGCAGAGACGCTGTCGTCATCGGCTACTTCTGCCGGAGCATCGATCAAGACGAGCATCTCGCCGAGGAGAGCTTCGGCCAGCCCAGGGACTCGACGGCGGTCCATGAAGTAGCCGAGCAGGCGCGTGTGGGCAGGCTCATAGCGCAGCTCGCCAAGCGGTGAGAGCAGGTCGGGCGATACTTCGAGCACACGTAGCGCTGCGCGCTGGTCTCGGTCGAGCCCGCGTAGCCGCTGGAAGTTCGCGCCCGATAAACGACGACGGAGTTCCTCTGGTCTCGCCATCACGAGGCGACAGAACAGGTCCAGCTCCTCGTCTTCGACGGGCGCCGAAGCCTGTACGTTCTGGGCACGCTGCGCGAGCTGGCGCAAGTAGTCGATGAACAGCATCGGCGCAGGGCGACGCCCTGCCGCCCAGAGTTGGGCGAGGCGCCGGTAGTACGCGAGGCGCGGTGTCTGCTCAAGGACGACGGGAAGGACCATCGTGCGAATCGTCGCGCGTTCGTTTCCGGCAGTCGACGCTCGTGTCTGTACGGTGCTACGCCAAAGCGCTCGTCGTGATGGTCGAAACCCAGATCGCGCCTTCCCACTTCTTTACGAGCCGTCCTGCCACATCGGGTCCGGCGGTGACGAGCAGGCCGAGCAGCGCGGCGACGAGCGAGCCGCCGAGGGGTCGGGATGAAGGCGTGCGCATGGTGCTCCACAGGTTCGCGGGCGTGGCGTCTCGGCAAACGGACAAGCGCGCGTGCCGGGCCGGGCGATGATATCTCCCCTATTCGAACGACCGCCGATCTCGCCTGCTTGTCGCCGGGCGAAGCTTCGCCCGGTGTGACCCGACGATAGCTTTGAAGCGCGAAGGGAGGCCGCCTTGCGCCTGATTCACCTGAGCGACGTCCACATCCAGCTCGACTACTCGCAAATCCCCTGGCACCGGCTCGGCTGGCGCCGGGCCCTGGCCCAGGTCGAGCTGCGCGTGCTCGGCAGGGCGGCGCGCTTCGAGCGCGGAGCCGAGGTGCTGCGGCAGATCGTCCGCGACGCCGACCGGCTGGGCGCCGCTCACGTCCTGCTCAGCGGGGACCTGACCGCGCTGGCGACGCACGAGGAGTTCCGGCGCGCGCGCGAGGCGCTCGGCCCGCTCGCCGACGACCCGAGCCGCCTGTCGATAATCCCCGGCAACCACGACCGCTACACCGCCCACAGCATGCGCGACCGGCGCTTCGAGCAGTACTTCGGCCACCTGCTGAAGAGCGACCTTCCTCAGTATTGTGGGCCCGACGGCTATCCCTACGTGCGCCTGGTCGGCGACGAGCTCGCGGTGGTCGGGCTCGACAGCACGCACCTTGCCCCGGTGCCCGGCCTGGCCTTCGGCCGCCTCGGCTTTCGTCAGCTTCGGTGCCTGGCGGCGATCCTCGAAGACCCCGCGGTGCGCGACCGGGGCCTCGCCGTGCTCGTCCACCACGCGCCGCTGCACCGCTGGGGCGGCGCCGATTCGCTCACCCACGGCCTGTGGGACGCCCGCTGGCTGCTACGTGCGCTCGCCGGCCGAAGCTGCTCGGTACACCACGGCCACATCCACCAGCGCTACTGGCACCGGGCCACTGACCGCCACCCCCACCTCTTCGGCGCGGGCGCCTCCACCATGCGCGGCGACGAGGGGTACTGGATCCTCGAGATCGAAAAGGGTTGTATCGCGTCGGCGCGCGAAGGCCGTCCAGGCGAGACGGGCGCCGAGACCTCCACTCACCACGTACCCGGGAGCCCGGCGTGAGCGCAGCGAGCTTTTCACCCGAGGAGCTGAGGGACCAGATGCTCTTGTCGAAGGCGGCCGACGCTCTACTCGAGACCTGCGTGCGCGAGCGCCTGTCGCTGCGCGCGACGATGGACCGCTTCCTGCCCGCCGTCTGCGGCGAGCTGGACGCGGTCGGCGCCGCGGTGATCACCCGGAACGAGGAGCTGGTCACCGCGGCCTATGCGCACGGCGAGCTCGCCGGCGAAGACCCCTGGACGCTGCTCGCCGAGCGCCGCTTCGGCCGCTTTCCGGTCCGCGGCCACACCCTCGTCAGCCAGGTGCTCGACGTCGCCGGCACCGACGTGGGCACCGCGGGCTTTGTCTTCGACGGCGAGCTGCCGCCCGAGCGGCTCGAGGGGCTTGCCGCGCGCGTGGAGGTGGTCTGCGAGCAGCTCGACACCATCCTCGCCACCATCCACACCGCCTCCGAGAAGCAGGACCTCATCCAGCGGATCAGCCAAGCCCTCGCCGACCGCGTCTTCGAGCGCGGCCTCGACACGGCGGTCTCGCTCCTGCACCAGACCGTCGGCTTCCAGACCCTGCTCTTCGTCTGGCGTGACGGGGCTGACGAGAAGACGCTCTACTACCGGCTCTACCGCGGCGGGAAGCTCGAGTTCGACGCCGAGAGCCGTCGCCACCCCGGCCTCGACGCGGCCATCCAGGCGCACGGAGTCGAGCTGCTCGCCCCCGACCGTCACCGGCTGCGCACCGTGCTCGGCCTCGAGGGCTGCCTGGAGAACGTGCTGCTGGCCGGGCTCGCCCGCGCCGAGTGGTTGGGCAAGTGCCTGGTGCAGGCCGGCCCGCGCGGCTTCTCGACCTTCTCGTTGGACCTCGTGCGCCTGCTGGCGCAGATGGCCCGCGAGAGGCTCGTCGACCACAACCGCGAGCGGCGCCACCTCGCGCAGTTCTTCGCCCCACCGGTCATCAACCGCCTGCTGCGCGAGCCGGCCTACGACGAGAAGTACCTGGCGCCCCGCGAGCAGGAGGTGGCCATCCTCTACGCGGACATCAACGGCTTTACGCGCCTGAGCGAGCTGGCGCTCGAGAAGCCCTCGCTCATCGGCAAGTTCATCGACCGCTGGGCCGAGGGCGCCGTCGACATCCTCTGGGAGCACGGCGGCACCTTCGACAAGATGGTCGGCGACTGCATCATCGGCCTCTTCGGCCCACCGTTCTACGAGGAGCCTCGCGCCCGGAGGGCGTTCAACGCGCTCGAGGCCGCGCGCAAGATGCTCGACTTCACCGTCCGCTTCGCCGACGACCCGCTGCTCGACGTGGTCAGGTCCAAGCCCGAGCTCGCCCGGGGGCTGGGCATCGCGGTGGGCATCAACCTCTGCCCCGCCTGCGTCGGGGTCTTCGGGCCGACCCATGATTTGACGGCTTTCTCGGCTGGGATGAACGCGACCGCACGCCTGCAATGCCTGGCCGGCTTCCGCGAGGTCCTCGCGATGGAGAGCGTCGTCCACGCGCTCGGCGACCTCGGCGAGCCGCACGGCTATCGCTTCGGCGAGCTGACCGAGACCCCGGTCAAGAACGTCTCCAAGCCCCTGCGCTACGCCGCGGTCATTCCCGCGGACCCTTCCGGCTAAGCGCGAAGCGGTTTGGAGTCTGTCCATCCATCCGAGAGCCGTCGCTCTCCTAGATCTGCGAAGCTCGCGCTGGCACTCTCGCGAAGCCCCACGGTGTGCCTTCAACGCGCCTGTGCCAGCGCGACTCTCAAGCGATAACGGTTCCGACGGCCTGCCGCTCCTGCACCAAAGCAACGAGCAGGTCCCAGGAACACAAGCACCAAGACGTTGGCATTCCCAATCCGGCCAACCTGCCGAACCGTGCTATCAGAGCGTTGAGCCACGAGCGGTTTTCGGCCGTGCGAAAGTCTCGGTCGCAAAGGAAGAGCCCGGAGGAACAGATGCGCAAGCCCACTCTTGATGTCGGCAAGCTTCAGATGGAAGCGCGAAGATTTGCCGACCTTGAGTCTAGTCACGACGAGCCGAGCCTCTTTGGCGTGACAGACGGAAAGGCAGTCGGAACCTACCTTGAGCTCAAATTCCGGGAGTACCTCTGCCATCGCTACTCGTTCGCTCAAGGAAACGCGGCATCGGGCATTGATTTCCCCGATATCGAGGTTGACCTGAAGGTCACGAGCATCAAACAGCCACAGTCCTCCTGCCCCTTCCGTTCTGCGCGTCAGAAAGTATTCGGCCTGGGTTACGGGTTACTTGTGCTGGTCTACGCGAAGGTCGATAACCCGCGCAGCCAAACCGCTCGCCTTTCAATCGAGCACGTCGTCTATATCGATTCCTCCGCAACTGGCGATTACACGCTCACAAAGCGTCTGCGCGAAATGGTCGCCGACCAAGCGAACGAGGAAGACATCGCCGCCTTCCTCCATGATCGCAACTTACCTGCGGACGATATTGAAATCGCACGCATCGCCGCCGCGGTTCTTTCGACTCCACCCCAACAAGGTTTTCTGACGATTTCCAACGCCCTCCAGTGGCGGCTCCAGTACGGACACGCAGTTCGCGATGCCGGTACCGTGCCCAACGTGCGGAGACTGTGATGGCACGGCGGGCCTCGAGCCAGAAAATTGAGTTCGGCGACTGGCAAACCCCCCACGCCCTTGCCAAAGAGGTAGTCGAGCTGCTGGCAAGGGAATTTCCTGCTCCCGCCGCTGTCGTCGAGCCCACCTGCGGCCTTGGCGCATTTCTTTGCGCGGCACACGAAAGGTGGCCAGCCGCCACGCTGCTTGGCTTCGACGTAAACCCTGCTTATGCGGCCAAAGCGCGTGCGGCGCTTGGCGAGAAGGCGCTCATAGAACAAGCAGATTTCTTCTCCAAGCCTTGGGAGCCTGCGCTCGCCGCTCTGCCTCGGCCGCTTCTCATACTCGGCAATCCCCCTTGGGTTACTGCTTCGGAGCTCGGCGTGCTTGGGGCCGCCAATCTACCCAAGAAGAACAATTTCAAGGGCCTGCGCGGTCTCGACGCAATAACCGGCAAGAGCAACTTTGACGTGTCCGAGTGGATGCTTCTCCGCCTACTGGCGGCCTCTCCGAACCACGGCTGCATCGTCGCCATGCTATGCAAGACCGCGGTCGCTCGGAAAATGCTGCAGCACTGCGCGAAGCACCGCCTCCACGTACACGGCCAATTGCGAAGCTTCGACTCAAAAACCCATTTCAACGCCTCGGTGGATGCGGTCCTATTAATCATGGATATCGGCCGCAAACCCGAGCGCGACGATGAAATGGAATGGCCGATGTTCGCCCACATCGCCGACCGACATCACACTTCGCGACTAGGGCTCGTCGAGGGCATACTCACGGGCGACACCGAGGCATTCAAGCGCACAATCCGCTTCGCGGGCTCCTCAAAGCCCGAGTGGCGCTCGGGGCTCAAGCACGACTGCGCATCCGTGATGGAGCTTACTCTTGAGAATGGTGTTCTGCGCAACTGCCAAGGCGAGACCGTTGGCATTGAGCCCGATCTGGTGTTTCCGCTACTGAAGGGCTCCGATGTTGCGAACGGAAGACTGGCGACGAATCGCCGCGTTCTCGTCCCACAACGAACCCTGGGCCAGGATACAAGCCATATCAGGGAGAACCAGCCACGCACCTGGGCGTATCTGAATGCACACAGCGCCGCGATGGCCGCTCGAAAGAGCGCGATCTATCAGGGCCAGCCGAGTTTCTCCGTCTTCGGGGTGGGCGACTATACCTTTAGCGCCTGGAAAGTGGCGATCTGCGGACTGTATAAGAAGCTCGCATTCCAGTTGGTGGGCCCTTTGGACGGAAAGCCGGTGATCGTGGATGACACGTGCTACTTCCTTCCCTTTGCCACAAGACGAGAAGCTCAACGGGCACTGAGCGCTTTGACCTCAAATGAAGCCAGCGAGTTCTTCGAGTCACGCATCTTCTGGGACTGCAAGCGACCTATCAGCAAGAGCGTTCTTCAAGCTCTTGATTGGGCAGTCGTGGGGTTGGAGGCTGGCCTGCCATCCCACGGCGAAGCACCCACTCGCGGCGAGCTTCAGCTTTCGCTTCGATTCCCGACCAAGTAGGCGCACTGCCACCGGGCCTTGGCAGCAGCAGAGAGGTGGCCTCACCACGCTGCTGGCTGGGCCACAGCTACTCGCAGAAGGCCGTGCAGTCATCGACTCGGCATTCTCGGTCTCGCAGCAGAGACCGCCGGGATGGCGGCTTCCCATTGCCTCGCCTGCCGCCTCTTCTTCAGCGGCGCGCACCTTCCTTGACGCTTTCCCACATCGTCGGGCCGCTCATTCGCCTTTGGCTTGCTGTAGGTCCCTCTCGCCCGTGCGCCACCTGCGGTAGCTCGGCTCCTGCCGAAGAAGGTTGCCACGCCCCCTGCGCTACGCCGCGGTCTCCTGGCCCTGACCGCCGGAGCCCCTGCGGTGAAGCGTATCGGAGCAGCGAGCCAGCCCTTGGCGCGAGCCTCCCGGTCGCCAGGCCGACGGGGCCACGGGCGAAGCGCGGTTCGGGCAACTGCGCCGCCTCTCACACCCGCGCGCGATGACCGCAATCGAGGGAAGACCCGACCGATCCGATGGACGCCATTGCGGCCGAGGCGCCAGATGAAGAACGCCCCCTCTCCCGTGCAGGAAAGGGGGCATTCGGCTTCACAGCCGCTGATCGGAGCGTGACCGGTCGAGCGCGTTACGCCTTGACGATCGCGCCGTCGGTCGGGCACACGGACTTGCAGCCCATGTCGCCGCCGCGCGCCGCGCACTCGTCGCACTTGGAAGCGTCGATCACATAGCTGTCATCGCCCTGGGAGATGGCCTGGTTCGGGCACTCGGGCTCGCACGCACCACAGCTAATGCACTCTTCGGTGATCTTGTTCGCCATTGTTCGCTCTCCTAAAGGACCGGCCCGCGGCAGTTGTCAGCGAGCGGGGCTCGGGGCTCGCGGGCCCGCCCTGAATACCAGAAAACAGCCCCAGGTGGGCATCTGAATTCCCCGTCCGGGCGGTGTGCAGGCCGCCGAGGGTCCATCACTGCGTCGGCGGGCGCCCGCCGCGTGGGCACGGGCATTGTCTGGCTGTCTAACAACGCCGCGGAGCGTTCCATGCGCCTCCCGTCCAAGTCCTCGGAAAGCCGTGTTTCGGGCTGGGCCCTGGGGCTGGGCGCCAGGGACTACCACCGCTTGCTGGGGATGGTCGAAACCAAGGCGAGGGCGCGCGGGCTCGACCTCCAGCTCGAAGGAGGAGAGCCTCGGACGCCGGGGCACAGGCAGGGCGCTCTGCACTTCGACGAGGCGCTCGGCGGACCTGCGGCGCTGCTCGCCGCCGCGCCCGGCTGAGCGGACCCGTTGCCGACGCGCGCCGGCGCGGGCGCCGCCGATGAAAGGCCTGGAAGGGCGGCGCTCCCGCTGCGAGTTTGCTCGGTCGTCTGTCGCGTCCGCGCTCCTCGACCGGACTCCGGCCTCCTGGCGCCCGGGGAGCTGAAGACAAACCCCTCGCCCAGCAAGAACACGCGGGTGAAGAGCGCATCCCGTTCCTTGAGTCGGCCCCTGCCGGCGCCTATCCTCTCGAATCGGACAATCGGGCCTGTCGAACACGAAGGCCTTGGCAGGCGGGAGCCCCACCTTGGAAGCCAGAACCCTCTCGAGCGCCCTTCGCGCCGCCGTCGAGCGCGCGTGGACGCCATCGGCCCGGACCGCCCTCGCGCTCGCCTTCGTCCTGAGCATGGCCCTCGGCACCGCCGCCCCCGCCCTCGGCGCCTCGCTCACCCTCGAAAATGGCCCCGTCGTCCTCGGCCGCGTCGAGTCGGTCGGCGTGCTCTTCCAGGTCGAGGAGCCGCCTGGGGAGCCGCGTCCACTGCGCCTGTCGGTCAACGTCGGCAGCTTCGGCGAGGTGACGCGGGTCGAGCCCGGCCTCTACCGCGCGGTCTACACGCCTCCGAAGACGCTCTTTCCCCAGGTCGCGCTCGTCGCAGCCTGGCGCGAGTCGGGCCCGGAGGCGCCCATCGAGTTCATGCGCCTGCCGCTGCAGGGCACGACGCGTATCGACGCCGTCGCCCCTCCGCGCTCCGAGGTGCGGGTCACCGTCGGCGAGAAGGAGTTCGGCCCCGTGGCGACCAACGCCCGCGGCCGCGCCTCGGTTCCGGTCGACGTCCCGCCCGACGTCCCCGAGGCCGTCATCAAGATCAAGGAGCGCTCGGGCTCGGTGACCACCCGGCGCGCCGCGGTCTCGACCCCGCCCTACAACCGGCTCACCGTCGCCCTCGTCCCCCACGCCATCCTCGCCAACGGCGTCGACTGGGCGCGCGTCGACGTCTTCTACGACGCCGGCGCGGTCGCCCCCGACTCGGTCCGCGTCGTGCCGACCGAGGGCGAGGTGACGCTGCTGCGCGCCGAACCCCCGCGCTACAGCTACCGCTTCGTGCCCCCGCGCGGCTCGGTCTCGCGCGAGATCGGCTTCCAGGTCACGGTCGCCGGCGACAAGGCCGCCCAGGGCAGCGCCAAGCTCGCGCTCGGCCTGCCGCCGCCCGCCGAGATAGTGGTCAAGCCGCCCGACGCGCCGCTCATCGCTGACGGCCACGCCTCGGCCACCGTCGAGGTGCGGGTCTTCGACGAGAACCGCCTGGGCCTGCCGCTGCAGCGCATCGAGCTGATGGCCAACGGCCAGCGCATCGAGGGCCTCCACTACCGGGCCGACGGCGTCTACCAGGCACGCTTCGTCGCCCCCGCGGCCTATCCCGAGGGCGGCCTGGTGCGCTTCTCGGCCACCGTCTTCAAGCCCGACGGCCAGGGCCTGACCACCGGCGCCAACTATCAGGTGCTCCCGCTGCCCCTGCCCGCCTCGCTGACCGGGCGGGTCGCGCCGCGCCCGGTGCTCGCCGACGGCCACAGCCGCGCCGTGCTCACCCTGGACGTGCGCGACAAGGCGGGCGTGCCGCTGCCGGGCGCGCGCCTGATCGCCCTCGCCGCACCTGGCCAGGGCACCGTCAGCCCGGTGCTCGACCTTGGCGAGGGCCGCTACCGCGTCGACTACGTCTCGCCCGAGACCGTGCCGCCGGGCGCCGAGGCGCTGGTGCGCGTCGTCGACTCCTCGAACAGCTTCGAGTCGGTCCTCCCCATCCCGCTGCGCGAAGAGCGCCGCCTGCTCGCCGGCCTGCGTGCCGGCTACACGCACAGCCTCGCCGAGCTCTCGGGCCCGCGCGCCGGGCTCGATCTCTGGATCCCCTTCCGGCTCTCCACGGCGAGCTTCGGGCTGGGCCTGTCGGCGACCTATGGCCGCGCGACCCAGACCGTCCCGGGCGCCTTCGCCGAGAGCCGCTCGCAGGCCGACTTCGTGCCCACCGCCCTCAAGCTCGCCTTCGTGCCGCTGGTCACCTCGCGCTTTGCCGGCTACCTCGGCGCGGGCGCGGTCGCCACCTGGGCGCGGGTGCGCGCCGAGGCCAACGGCTACGACGCGGTGCAGGTCGGACTCGGCGCCGTCGGCCTGGTCGGCGGCGCGCTCGATCTCGGCCCCGGCCAGCTCTTCGCCGAGGCCTCCTGGGCCTGGGCGCCGGTCGACGACGAGGACTTCCACCTCGACGCGGGCGGGCTCTCGTTCGAGCTCGGCTACCGCTTCGGACTGTTCTGATGCGCGCGCCCGCCCTGCTCATCCTCGCGGCCGCGCTCGGCGCCTGCACCTCGGGCCGCGACGAGCTGCCCGGGCCGCGCCTGTCGGCCGTCTCCCCGTCGGCCGGCGAGGACGACGCGCCGGTCGGGCTCACCCTGAGCGGCGACAGCTTCCTGCCGCGGGTGCGCACCGACTTCAACGATCCGGCCGAGAGCGGGCTCGACGACGCCTTCCGCGTCGATCTGGTCCCGTCGGACTCGACGCTGCCGACCGCGGCGCTGCCACGGGTGCAGCGGGTCTCGTCGCAAGAGCTGCAGGCCACCGTCCCCGCCGGGCTCGCCCGCGGCTTCTATGGCGTGCGCGTCACCGATCCACTCGGCCGCGAGGCGTTCCTGCCCGAGGTCTTCCGCGTCGTGCGCTCGGCCGAGCACGTCGCCGGCTTCCGCTTCGAGCCCCTGGACCCACAGCGCGTCGGCGTCCCCTTCCTCGTCGAGCTGACCGCGATAGACGCCGAGGGCGGCCTCGTCGACGGGTTCACGGGCTCGGTGACGCTCGCCGACCGGACCGAGTCGCTCTCGCCCACCGTCGTCGGCCCGTTCGCGCTCGGCAGGGCGCGCGCGCACGTGACCGTCTCGGCCCTGACGGCCGCGAACAGGCTCGAGGCGGCCGACGACCAGGGCCACTCTGGCCGTTCTGAAGAGTTTGCGGTCGAGCCCGGCCTCGCGGTGCAGATGGCGATCACCTCGGCTCCACAGCAGCTCTCGGCCGGCGACTGCTCCCAACCCGTGGACCTCGAGCTGCGCGACGCGCTCGGGCGTCTCGCGCCCGCGGTCGAGACGCTCGCCGTCCGGCTCGCCGCTGCGCCGCCCGATCGCTTCACCTTCTTCGCGGGCGCGGCTTGCAGCGAGCCGGCGACGAAGATCGCCTTCGCGCCCGGCGCCGCCCAAGCCACCTTCTCTTTCCGCGGCGAGAAGGCGGGCCTGGTGACCCTGCGTGCCCTGCCCGAGAGCGTGCCCGGCGCGAGCCAGGCGCAGTCGATCTCGGCGCTCGCGCCCGCGGCCATCGAGTTCGTCACCCCGTCGCTCATGCTGACGCTCGGCGAGTGCTCGAGCCCAGTCGAGCTGCGCGCCCTCGACGCCTTCGGCAACCCGAGCGCGCCTTCGCAGGCCGTCCAGACCGCGCTCGAGTCGCAGCCGGCCGGGGCGCTGCGCTTCTTCGCCGACGCCGCCTGTGCGAACGAAATCGTTTCGGTCGACCTCGACCCCGAAGCCAACCTGGCGAGCTTCCACGTGCGCGCCGCCGGCGCGGGGACGAGCTCGATCAAGGCGGCCCCTTCCACTTCCCTGACGCCGGCGGTGATGGTCCTGACCGCGAGCCCGTGATGGCGGAGTCCATGGTGAGCCACTGCGTCACACAGACGGATGGAGGGCCGCGCTCCAGCTCTGGCGAATGGACGGCGGAGATCCAGCTCCGCCAGACGTGCCCCCGCGCGCCGACGAAGCCGGAGCTTCCTCCTCCACTCTGTCAGGACGGATGGACGGCGGAGCTCCAGCTCTGCCAGACGTGCGACCGCGCGCCGAGGCAGCCGGAGCCTCCTCCTCCACTCCGTCGGCACGGATGGACGGCGGGGCTCCAGCTCCGCCAGACGTGCCCCCGCGCGCCGACGAAGCCGAAGCTTCCTCCTCCACTCGGTCGGGACGGATGGACGGCGGAGCTCCAACTCCGCCAGACGTGCCCCCGCGCGCCGACGAAGCCGGAGCCTCCTCCTCCACTCTGTCGGGACGGATGGACGGCGGGGCTCCAGCTCCGCCAGACCTCCCTTCTCGCCGCCTGCGGCCTGGCCCTTCTGCTCGCCGCCTGCACCAGCGGCTCGCGCCCGGTGCCCGAGCTGGTCGCGGTGAGCCCCAGCCGCGCGGTCGAGGGCGAAGCGGTCGAGATCTCCATCCACGGCAACGGGCTCGGCCCCCGCGTCTTCAGCGACTTCGGCGGCGAGCCGCGCGTCGACTCCCGCTTCGTCGCCCGCCTCGGCAACACGACCCTGCGCCAGGTGCGCCTCGAGGCCGACGGCTCGCTGAGCGCGGTGGTCCCCGAGGGCGTCGCCCCGGGCACTTACGACCTCCTCGTCGTCGATCCCTGGGAACAGGAGGCGACGCTGCCGGCGGCCTTCCGCCTGCTGTCGGTCGAGGAGCTGAGCGAGCTCGTCGTCGGCTACCGAATCTCCGAGATCGGCCCGCAGCGGGTTTTCGCGCCCTTCCCGGTCACGGTCGAGGCCGTCGATGCCGAAGGCCAGGTCGTCCCCTACTTCAACGGCTCGCTGTCGCTGAGCGACGCGTCGGGCTCGGCGCTCCCGTCGACCGCCGGGTTCTTCGCCGCCGGCCGCTGGACCGGCCCGGTCGAGGTCCGCGAGCCGAGCGTGGGCGACGTCCTCGTCGTCCGCGACGAGCTCGGGCGCGAGGGCCGCTCCAATCCCTTCGACGTGCAGCCTCGCGAGGCGGCCGGGCTGCGCTGGACGAGCGCGGCGCAGACCCTCCTCGCCGGGACTTGCTCGGCTCCGGTCCGGCTCAGCGTCATCGACGTCTCGGGATTCGAGACTCGGGTCGAGGCGGAGCTGCCGGTCGAGCTCGCGGCACAGCCGTCACCCGGATTCGAGCTGTTCGCCGACGCGGCGTGCACCGAGCCGGTCTCCGCGGCGGCCTTCGGGCCCGAGCAGGCCGAGCTCGTCTTCCACTTCCGCAGCGGCCGCGCCGGCAAGATCCTCCTGCGCGCCGAGGCCCACGGCCTCGAGGGCGACGGGCAGCTCCACACGGTCGAGGCTGCCGAAGCGACGCACGTCGCCTTCGTCACCGCGCCGCAGAGGCTGGCGGCGGGCGCCTGCTCCTTGCTCGTCACGCTCGAGAGTCACGACGCCCAGGGCAACGCGGCGACCGTCGGCGAGCGCGTCCCCATCACGCTCTCGGCAGCTCCGCAGACCGGCTTCGCCCTCTTCGCCGACGAGAGCTGCGCGACGCCGCTCGGCGCGCTCGCCATCGAGCCGGGCACCAAGGCCGTCTCCTTCTACTTCCGCGGGACCAAGGCCGGCGAGGTCGACCTGCGGGCGACGACCGCGGCGCTGGGCGAGGCTCAGCAGCTCGAGGCCATCGTGCCCGCCGGTGCCGAGCGCCTCGTCTTCCTCACCGCGGCGCAGACGAAGATCACCGGCGAGTGCTCGACCGAGGCGCGCCTGGAGATCCGCGACGCCTTCGGCAACCCCTCCCCGGTCGCCGCCGCGGCGTCCGTCGCCCTCGAAGCCTCGCCCGCCGGCGGCCTCGAGCTCTTCGCAGGACCGGGGTGCGCCGCCTCCGCCAGCGCTCTTTCCGTCGCGCCCGGCGAGGCCCGCGCCAGCTTCTCGTTCAAGGGCAGGGCCGAGGGCTCGTACACCGTGACCGCCTCGAGCCCGGGCCTGCAGTCGGCGCAGCAGACCGAGACCATCCTGCCGCCGCTGCCCGACCGGCTCGCGTTCGTCACCGACCCGCAGGCCCTGATCGCCGGCCGCTGCTCGGCCGCTCTCACCGTCGAGGCGCGGGATCCCAACGAGGTCCCTCGCGACGTCGGGGCGGACACCCCGGTCGCGCTCGCGTCGGCGGGCCCCGGCATCACCTTCTTCCGCGACGCGGCCTGCGCGACTGTGGTGGCCTCGGTGCAGCTTGCCGCCGGATCCAGCCGCGCGACCTTCTACCTGCGGGGCACTGTCGCCGGCGACCAGATCATCACCACGTCGGTAAGCGGCTGGACCGGCGCCTCGCAGACCGAAACCATCACCGCCGACGCGCCGGAGGCGCTCGGCTTCCGCACCCCGTCGCGCGTGACGCTCGCCGGTGAGTGCTCGCCGGTCCTCACGGTCGCGGTCGAGGACCGGTTCGGAAACGTGGCGACGACCGCTGGCGCGACCGTCGTCAACCTGCGCGGCGCGCCGCCCGAGGGCTTGGGCCTCTTCTCCGACCCCGACTGCACACAGCCGATAGCCACGCTCGCGCTGCCGGCCGCCTCGCCCCGGGGCGACTTCTACTTCCTCGGCCGCCGCGCCGCCCAGGTGACGGTGAGCGCGACGGCGAGCGGCCTGGCGGGCGCGAGCCAGCTCCAGCAGGTCAACGCGCGCACGCCCGACCAGCTCGTCTTCGTCACCCCGCCCCGGGCCCTCGCGGCCGGCGGGTGCTCGCAGATCGTCGCCGTCCAGAGCCAGGACGCGCTCGGCAATCCTGTCGCCAGCGGCGTGCTCACTCCGCTCGCCTTGTCGAGCACGGGCGGCGCCGACTTCGGCTTCTACTCCGACGGCTCCTGCGCGACGCGGCTGACCTCGCCCACCTTCGACCCGGGCAGCGACACCCTCAGCTTCTACGTGCGCGGGACTGCAGCCGCGACGGTGACGGTGAGCGCGAGCGCCTTCGGCACCAGCGCGAGTCAGGACGAGACGGTCGAGCCAGGGCCGAGCGCCCGTTTCGCTTGGGATCCCCTCGCCTCGCCGCAGCCCGAAGGCGTGCCCTTCCCGGTTGCGCTGCGCGCGCTCGACGTCTACGAGAACCCGACGCCACACTTCGCGGGCACCGCGACGCTCGAGTTGATGGGCGCGGGCACGGTCATCTGCGAGCGCGACTGCAGCTCGGATTCCGAGACCGCGGCCTTCAGCGGCGGCGTCTGGAACGGCGAGGTTTCGATAGCGCCCGCCGCGACCGGACTGCGCCTCGTCGCCGTCTCCGACTCGATGGTCGGCACTTCGGCGCCTTTCGACGTCCTCGCCGCGCCGTCGCGCTCCGCGCCCCTCGCGCGGCTGCAGCTCACTCCGGGCGCCGTGCTCGCGGGCGCGGCTGCCCTGGCCGACGCGTCGCTCTCGCGCGATTACCAGACGCCGGCCGCGCAGCTCGAGACGAGCTGGGACGACAGCGGCCTCGCGCCCGGCCCGGCGCCGTGGAGCGGGTGGAGCGCCGGGCTTTCGTCCGCGCTCACCTGGCCGGCCGCCGGGACCTACCGCCCGCGGGTCGCGGTGCGCGACGCCGACGGCGACGTGGCCTACGCGAGCGCGCCG
>DHSB01000072.1:99499-120265 GCA_002408385.1 Myxococcales bacterium UBA5297 | reverse complement strand
CGTGGCCTACGCGAGCGCGCCGGTGGTGGTCGTCGAGTCGCCGGCGCAGCTCTGCGTCGTCACCACGCCCGACCCGCTCGACGACGGGGCCGCCGCCTGCGACGGCGATCTGGGACCCGACGGCCTTCTGTCTCTGGAGGAGGCGCTGCGGCTCGCCGGCGCGCAGGCCGGGACGGCGGTCACCTTTGCCGGACCGATGCGCCTCGAGCGCGCCGCGCCTATGGCCGTCTCCGCTCCGCTCACGCTCGCAGGGTCGGCCGGGGTGGTGCTCGCCGTGCCGCTCTCTATCGAGGCCGACACGTGGATGGCCGGGCTGGAGCTCGAAGCCGGGCTGACCGTGGCGGCCGACGCCACCCTGACGCTGCTCGCCTCGGAGTTGCGCGGCACGGGCCTCATCGTGCACGGGTACGCGGCGCTCGAGCAGGTGCACTTCTCTGCCTGCGCGACCGATTGCCTCGTCGACGAGGGTGGACAGGGCCTGTCGCTGCGCTCGTGCCGCTTCTCCGACTCGGCCGGCACCGGCCTTCGGGTCGACGCGTGCGCCGGTGGCGCGCCCGTCGAGATCCAGTCGACCGTCTTCGAGCGGCTCGGCACGGGCATCGAAGTGAGCTGCGACCAGCCGCTCGTCGTGCGCCACGCGACCTTCGACCGCAACGACTACGGCGTCGTCTTCGCGAGCGGCTCGAACCATGTCGTCGAGAGCTCGATCTTCACCGGGCATTCGGCGCAGGCCGTCACCTGCAATGCGGCGACGTTTGCGTCCCGGCGGGCGCAGGTGCTCTTCGGCAACGCCTCGGACGGCTGCCTCTCTGGCGATCCAGAGAACCTGCTCGCAGACCCCGACTACCTCTTCCCGGAGGCGCGGGATCTGAGGCTCTCGCCGGGCAGCCCCGCGCTCGACTCGGCCGCTGACGATGGCCTCGACTTGAACGGCGACGCCCCGGGCGACTGGTTCGGCGCAGGCCCGGATCGCGGAGGCTGCGAGACCGAATGAAATTTGGCCAACCCCGCGCGATGACCGAGAGTCGCACCGACATGGACTGGCAAAGGCAGACAGGCTGGGCAGCCGGAGCGCTGCTGCTCGCGGTGCTGGGCGCGGGGACGCCGGCGCGTGCGCAGACGGCCCCGGACGACGATCCGGTTCTCGGCACCTGCAGCCTCGTCTCCGGTCACGCGCAGATCCGCCGAGGCGCCGACGACTGGGACTGGAGCGTCGCCGGCGAAGAGATCCACTCGGGCGACCGGCTGCGGACCGGCAAGCTCGGCACGCTGCGGGTCGATCTCGCCGGCGGCGGTCTGGCGCTCGACGTAGCCTCCGAGGCCGAGCTCAAGTCGGTGCCGCTGCCCGGCAAGTCCGCGCCGATGGCCGCCGCCGTTCTCGAGCAGGGCACCGCCACCGCCTTTCTCGATCCTGGAACCGCCGGCCTCTTTTTCCAGGCTGGCTCGGGTCCGCGCGCGCGGCTCGATCCGCGCGGCGACAGGCCAGTCCGGTTCCGCCTCGACCGCCATGGCGACAAGCTCGAGGTCGCGGTCACCGAGGGCGAGGGGGCGCTCTTCGCCAGCGGAGAGGAGACGGCGCTACGCGCAGGGCAGGTCGTAGAGATCGTCGGTGGGCGCGCGGGCGCGGTAGACGAGCTGCCCGGCGCGCCAGCGCCCACCGCGCCGGCTTTCGACGAGCGGTTCTTCTGTCCTGGCCTCGTGGTCAAGCTCGCCTGGAAGCCCGTCGCTTCGGCCTCGGGCTACCGCGTGCAGGTCGCGCGCGACGCCGGCTTCCAGTCGCTGCTGCTCAACGCCGAGACCGCGGTCGCCCGGGCGCCTTTCGCGGCTCGCGGCCCCAGCCGCTACTACTGGCGCGTCGCCGCCCGCAACGGCGCCGGGCGCCTGAGCGACTTCTCGCTGCCGCGCAGCCTGCTGTGCGAGGCCGAGCCGCCGCAGGACGCGCTCGAGGAGCCGGCCGAGGACGCGGTCATCAAGTACTACGCGAGCTCGAAGGTCACCTTCCGCTGGTCGGCGGTGCCCAAGGCGCTGGGGTACCGGCTGGTCATCGCTCGCGGCCCGGACCTCAGGGCCGACGACGCGCTCGTCATCCCGACCGAGCAGACGACCGCGACGCGCGAGGGGCTCGCCAGCGGCGAGTACTGGTGGGGCGTCTATGCGGAGGGGCCGTCGTCCGAGCCCATCTTCCTCGCCCCGCGCAAGCTCGTCCTCGAGAAGGCGCGGGTGAGCACGCCCACCCGGCTGCAGCAGTGGGGCAACTGAGCCGATGTTCTACGAGCCCGACAAGATCCTGCGCGGCACCAAGGGCACGCTCTCCGAACGGCCCCTGCCGCAGCTCTTCCACGCCATCTATGCGACCCGCCGCACCTGCGCGCTCGAGCTGAAGCGCCAAGCCTTCGAGAAGGTCGTGCTCTTCGAGGACGGCTCGCCGGTCGGCTGCAGCTCGAACCTCGTCCACGAGACGCTGGGGCGCTATCTCGTCGACAAGCACGTCATGGACGAGGAGGCGCATCTCAAGCTGCTCGCCGAGGCCGCCAGCCGCGAGCTGAAGCTCGAGAAGGTGCTGCTCGAGCACCAGGTCATCGACGAGGCGACGCTGCACAAGTACGCCCAGGCGAACCTCGCGCAGCGCATCCTCGACGCCTTTCGCTGGAGCGACGCGCGCTACCGCATCCTCGGCGACGTAGACATCGCCCCCGACGCGCCACGCATGAACGCGCCGCAGCTCCTCTACACCGCGCTGTGCACGGCGCTGCCCGTCGAGCAGGTCTGGGCGCAGTTCCCGCTCGAGGGCAGCTCGCGCTTCGCCGTGGTGCATCGGCCGCCGCTGAAGTTCGACGACCTGAAGCTCGCGTCGCGAGACCAGCGATTGATCGCGACACTGCAGCGGCGCCCGAGCATCGACGAGCTGGCAGACATGCCCGAGCTGGACACCGACGAGATCGCGCGGCGGCTCTACGCCTTTTCGCTGCTCGGGCTCGTCGATCTCGCCGAGCGCGTCCCCGAGACTCCGCCGCCCGATCCGGAGCGCGTGGACGAAGCCCCTCCAGCTTCGTCCGCTGCTGCGGCAGCGCCGATCGAGCTGCCTGCGCCTCGCCGCAGCCACACCGGGCTCGTCGTCGGAGGCATCGCCGCCGCGGCCGTCGCCGGCGCGGTCGCGGCCATGCTCCTGCGCTCTGAGCCGCCCGCGCCGCAACCGACCCTACCTGCGCCGCCGCCCGCGCCGGTCGTCAAGGTGCGCGAGAAGCCGGAGGGCATCAAGCCGCCGGAGCCTCTGCCCGAGCTCGTCGCCGCGCCCGAGGGCGCGGTGCCTCAGCCGAACCGTCCCCGCGGGCTGGCCTTGAGCGCGAGCGGAATCACCCTCGCGCCGCCGAAGGCGCCGTCGAGACCGCTCGCCGCGCAGTTCGCCCTGGCCGCCCGCCACCTCGTCGCGGGCAAGGCCGCCGTCGCGCTCCCGGCCTACGAGGCGCTGGCGGCGAAGACGCATGGAAACGCGGAGGCCCACTTTGGAGCCGCCGCCGCGCTCTACATGCTCGGCCGCGACGCCGATGCACTCGGTCGCGCGGACGCTGCGCTCGAGAAGGATCCGGCACATGCGCAGAGCCTGTTGCTCACCGGGTTCCTGGCGCTGCAAGGCGCAAAGGCCGATCTCGCTCGCGAGCGCTTCGAGGCGTACTTGAAGGCTGAGCCTGCGGGGAGATGGGCTGCGGACGTGCGGTTGATCGTCGGGCAGTTGCCCGGCACGGCCGGACAGCCCTGACTCGCGGCGTGGCCGTCGAGCGAGGACGCGCTGCTACTTCGCCCGCTCCTTGATGGTGACGGCCACCTCATCGCCCGGCTGCTTGCCAATCCTGGCGCGGATGTCCTTGCGGATCCCGAGGATGTGACAGGGCGTCCCCATCCTGACGAGGCTTCCCTCGTACGGCACACCGCCGAACGTCGCGAAGACGGGGACGCGCCCCTTGCCGAACTCGGCCTTCACGTCGAACGCGATCTCGACGCAGGCCCCGTCGATGCCATCGACCTTCCTGATCTCCGCGCGAAGCTCGTAGACCTTGTCGTTCATAAGGTCGTCGCCCCTTCGCTTGTCGTTACTCCGATACGCCGGTCGCCTATCGCCCACGCAGCTTCGCGCGAACAGCCTCGAGCTCCTGAACGACGTCGAGGTCTTTGGCGCGGCCGAGGGCCCGTTTTGCTTCGATGAGGGCATCGATCTCGAGCACTGGGACCGGCAGGCCCCACAGCGAAACGGTGACGGCTCGCGAGCGAACCACCTCGTAGGGCCCGAGGCCGGAGATCTCGCCGAGCAGATCGAGGTCCCCGAGGTCCGTCTCGAGATAGAGGTTGCGATAGCCCGCCAGCTCTTGAGCCCGCTGCGGCAAGGGCCTGCGTGCCGGGGCCCGGAAATGCGGATGAATCCCGCTGAGCGCCGCGAGCAGGCGCTCGAGGTTTTCCTCGGAGAAGGACGCGCAGACGTCGAGGTCCTGTGTCAGCCTCGTAGCCCCGTGGGTGATTGCCGCAAATCCTCCGACGACGACGAACTCAACCTTCGTCTCGATCAGTCGACGGATCAGCTCGATCTCGCTCACGAGCTTGCTCTCCTGCCTGCTTGAAGGCCCGCGCGAGGGCCAAGGCTCTCTGGTGATTGCGAACGCGCTCTTCCGGAGTCCTGCGCAGGTTGGCTTCGATCAGGCTCAGGTCGACTTCGCCGTGGCCCCGGGCTGGCGGCGGGCTGAGCGGATCGACGAGCCGATAGCGGTGCAGCGCCCGTCCGTCCGCGGTCCAGAAGACATCCAGGACGATCTCCCGGTCACCGATACGCCAGTCGGGGTTCTGTCGCACCCAGCACTCGAGCGCCCTGGCGGCGTCCTTCTCGGGCTGCGGCGGCACGATGATCGAAACGTCGTCCATGTAGGCGAGAGGATAGCCGAATTCGGCAGACGCCCTGCGACGTCAGATGTCGTCCGTCGATGGCCCGGCACCCTGGCGACTTGCCGCAAGGACGGCCTCAGCCTCGGACCGCGCGGCGCTCGACGGCCGGCGCGACGGCGGCCCTCCCAACCTCGGCGGGATGACGTTCCAACCTCCGGCCGCACGGCCACCCGACGGCCGCCGGGACGGCGGCGCTCCCAACCTCGGGCGGGACGACGTTCCAACCTCCGGCCGCACGGCCGCCTGACGGCCGCCGGGACGGCGGCCCTCCCGACCTCGGGCGGTACCATGTTCCAACCTCGGGCGGCACGGCGCTCCCCATCTCGTGCCGGGGCCTCTCCGAGAGGCGAGGGGCGCTACTGAGTCACCCTGCGCAGCAGCACGCCGCCCTCGCCCGACAGCCAGACCTCGCCGGCCGCCGAAGCCCAACACCCGCTGAGCCGAGTCGGCAGGGACGCGCCGAAGCGCGACCACGCCGCTCCGTCCCAGTGGAAGACGACGCCCTCTCCCGACTCGCTCCCGACCGCCCAGGCGTCATCCGCGGCGCTGCCGCACAGGCTCTTGATAACGAAGCCTCCGGGCACCACGTGCTCGCTCCAGCTCTGCCCGTCCCAGTGGATGAGCGCGCCGACGCCGCCTGCCCATACATCCTCGGCGCGCGTGCCCCAGACCGCGTTCAGGTCGCGCGTCATCGGCGATGCCGAGACGCTGCTCCACCTCTCGCCGTCCCAGTGAAGCCGCGTTCCCGAGTAGCCGACTGCCCAGACATCGTTCGAAGCGCTTCCCCAGACTGCGGTGAGCTCCCGGCGCGTCGGCGCTATCTCGGAGGACCACCGCGTGCCGTTCCAGCGCAGCAGCACGGTCGTGGTGAACTCCTGCCTGCCACCTGTCGCCCAGGCCTCGCTCGGGCTTGCCGCCCAAACCGCATTGAGCCAGTCGAACGTGCCGGAGCTCTTCCCGCCCCAGTGATCGCCGTCCCAGCGGGCGATGGCGCCCGAGGTGCCGACTGCCCAGACGTCGCTCGCGCCGCTGCCCGAGACGCCGTTGAGCCACTCGTTGGTGCCGCTGCCGACCTTGGACCAACCCGACTCGTCGCGCCGCAGGATGGTCCCGCCCTTGCCCACCGACCAGAGCTCGCTGCTCGAGGCGCCCCAGACGCCGCTGAGGTCCTCGCTGGTCACGCCGCTCGCGAGCTTCCACTCGACGCCGTCCCAGTGCCGGATGACCCCGTGGTCGCCCACCGCCCAGGCATCGGTCGCCGAGCTTCCGGAGATGGCGTTGATCGTCTCGCGCTCGGCCCAGGTGTCGGCGCGCATCCAGTCCGAGACCTGGCTGGCGTGCAGGAAGCGGCCGGCGTTGCCGACGGCCCACACGTCGTTCGGAGCGCTGCCCCAAAGCCCGTTGACCGCGCCGGCGTCGGAACCGCCGGCCTCCGACCAGATGGCGCCGTCCCAGTGCAAGACGCTTCCGTTCTGATGTCCCGCCCAGACGCTGTCCTTCGAAAGGCCCCAGACCGCGAGGAGGTTGCCGCTCGGAAGCTCCTGCGCCGCCTTCGACCACGCGACGCCGTCCCAGCGCAGGATCACCGCGGGACCAAAGCCGGCCTCGCCTCCCACCGCCCAGTAGTCGCCCGGGGCCGCTCCCCAAACCGCGAACAGGTTGTCGGTCACCGCGACCTCGACCTTCGTCCACGACTTCCCGTCCCAGTGGACGGCGAGCCCCGCGTCGCCGACGGCCCAGACCTCGCCGGCCGCGGTACCCCAGAGGCCGCGCAGGTTCCCGACCACGCCGGTCTCCGGACGCGACCATTCCTTGCCGTCCCAGTGCACCAGCACGCCGTCGTCGCCGGCCGCCCAGACGTCGGTGGCACCCGAGGCCCAGACCGCGTTGAGCGAGGCGCCGCCTGCGGCTCCGGTGGCATCGGTCCAGACCGTTCCGGTGAAGTGGAGGATGAGGCCGCCAGATCCGACGGCCCACGCCTCGTGCGGCCCGACGGTCCAGACGTCGTGGAGGTCCTCGCCGGGAATGGACGGGTTCTCCCAGCACCAGCCGGACTTGTTGCAGCTCGGCTGCACGGGTGCGCAGACGTTGACGGCTCCGCCCGCTCCGCAGACCTCTCCGGCGGAGCAGGTGCCGCATTCGACCGTGCGCTCGACGCCGCAGCCGTCGGCGACCGTCATCGGTCCGCAGCTCTTCGACAGGCGAGCGCAGAGCTCGGAATCACCCTCGGGTTTGCAGGTCTCGTCGTCGCTGCAGGCCAGCGCGAGCGCGGCAAGAAGGATGAGGAGGGAACGCGCCTTCATGTCGGGCCTCCGGTCGAGGGGTAATGGTCGTTTCGCGGAGTTCGTTTCCAGGAGGACGCTAGCCTTTCACCTGGCAGAAGGTTTCGGCAAACGTCCGGCCAACGGCTCGGCCCCGTCCCGAGTCGAAGGTCACGGGGGTCGAGCAACATTCTCGAGGGCTACAGTCCGAGCTTCGGTCCCCCCGAGCGTAGAGGCGACCAGCGGGAGCCTCGAAGTCGAGGGGCGCACGGCGCTCGACGGCCGCCGAGACGGCCGCGCTCCCAACCTCATGGGCGGCCAATTGGGCTGAGACCATGCCTGCGGTCGCGCGATCGGCACCCCGAAAGGGGCTCAACCATATGTTGCGACCGCGCAATCGGCACCCCGAAAGGGGCTCAACCATATCTTGAGCTTCCGCGAACCGTGGTCGGCGACCCGCGATCCCTATCCCGTCGAGCCCGAATCCCTCCGCTTGAGAACCGCGCACCATGGTCGGCGAGCGGCGATCCGTATCCCGTCGAGCCCGAATCCCTCCGTTCGAGAACCGCGCACCGTGGCCCGCGACCCGCGATCCCCATCCCGCCGAGCCTCGATCGGTGCTTGCGGACGCGCGAACCCTGGTTTTGCAGCCGCCACCCCTGCCGAGCCCCTGCCGAGCGCACACAGACCGCTCGTTCGAGATTGCGCCAGCCGACCACGCCTGCCGCCTCATGAGCGGGCGAGGCCTCGGCCAGGTGGCGGCCGTCGTGCTCTGCTCGCTCAAGGACCCGAGCTTTCTTTGACGGAGCGGAGGAGCACATGCCGACGGAAAACGAAAAGCGCAACATGGACTTGATGCAGACGCTCGACGACGCCTGGAACAGCCAGGACTGGGACATCTTCGAGAAACGGCACAAGGCAGACACCGTAGTTCGCTGGCCGGGACAGCCCCCGACCCACGGGGTGAGCGCTCACCGCGCCGAGTCGATCCAGTACTTCAAGACCTTCCCGGACAACCACATCGACAATCGGCCCTACAAGGTGTTCTTCGCGAGCGGCGACTGGACGTGCTCGATCGCCCGGTTCACCGGAACGATGACGGGCGAGCTGGTGCTCGCGAACGGAACCCGCATCCCGCCGACGGGCAAGTGCTTCGAGGTGGACTTCTGCACCGTGGCCCGCTGGCACGAGGGACAGATCGTGGAGGAGAACCTCTTCTACGACCTCGTAGGCCTCATGCAGCAGCTCGGCATCAAGGGATGACCGAGGGCGCCGCAGATCGCTCTTCTCGCTGAGCCGCGGCCACCGCGGCCGCGCGGCGCTGGGGCAGGCAGCGATAGGTCGCCTCGCTCGAGGATCGCGACAGGGGCCATGCCGGTCCCGGTTCTTGGGGATACAAGCCCGAGAAACACGCTCGTGGCTTTCCGGGTACATGCCGGCGGCGCACGTTCTGCCGGGCGTCTCGGGGCGTTCGCTCGGACGCGGCCTTACGAGTTGCCGTCAAGCCGCGATCCGAAGCGCTGCTCATGCAAACTGCTGCCGTCATCGCCTTTGTCGATGCCCAGTTTCCTTTGCCTGGGATCTTGTCAGCCAGCGCAGAACCCGGCGACGACCCCGTGCAGCGCGCGCACCCCGTCCTTGAACCCGTCGACCGGGATCCGCTCGTTCGCCAGATACGGCAGCTCGGTGACGTCGATGCCCGCCTTCTCCGGGAAGCGCACCGGCGTGAAGCCGTAGAAGCGCATCCCCAGCCGGCAGAAGGCGCTCGCGTCGGTGAAGCCGGGGCCGACGAAGGGAATCGCAACGCCTTGCGGATCGAGCTGCTTCACCGCCGCGGCGAGACCCGCGTACAGCGGCGAATCGGTGGGCGCTTCGACGGGTGAGAGCTCCTTCATCACGGTGAAGGTGATGTCGGCGTCGTTGACGATCTCCTTGAGCTCGGAGAGCAGGTTCGCCGTCGACTGCCCGGGCAGGATGCGGCCGTCGAGGTGCGCCTCGGCGATGGGCGGCAGGACGTGGGTCGCCTCGCCGGCGCGCAACACGGTCGGGGTCGCGGTGTTGCGCAGCACGGCCTGAAGGCTGCGCCGCAGGGCAGGCTCGGGGACGGCGTTCTCGAGCGCGAAGTCGGTGAGCGACGGCCGGCCGACCATCGACAGCAGGAGCCCGGCAGGAAACCCGAGCGCCCGGCCGAGGGCCCGAAGGGTCTGCCGCGCGCTCGCGGTGACGTGAAGCGGGAGCTGCCGGTTGCCGACCCGCGCGATGGCCCGCGCCAGCTTGAGCACCGCGGAGTCCGGAAGGGGAATCGAGCCCTGGCCGAGCGGCCCGCGCGCCTTCATCGAGATCCACGTGGCCCCCTTGTGCGCGACCTGGATCGGATAGAGCCGCTTGCCCTCCAGCTCGAAGGGAAGCCCTCCGCCCGCGCCGATTGCCCAGTCGGCCTTGACCAGCTCGGGGTGCTCATCGACGAGGAAGCGCGCGCCGAGATCGCAGCCGGTCTGTCCGTCGGCCACGGCGGCGAAGATGACGTCGCGCTTCAGCTTCACGTCGTCGCGCGCGAGCCCCTTGAGCACCGTCGCGCAGGCGGCGAGGTGGCCCTTCATGTCGAGCGCGCCGCGGCCGTAGAGCCAGCCCTCGTCGAGCTCGGCGCCAAAGGGCGGGTGCTTCCACTCGGCGGCCTCGGCAGGCGCGACGTCGAGGTGGCCGGTCAGCAGCAGCGGCCCGCCGCCGGCGCCGTCGCCCTTGCGCCGCACGACGAGGTTGGTGCGGCCCGGCTCCTTCTCGACGAGCTGGGGCTCGTAGCCGTCCTGGCGCAGCGACTCCGCCAGGATCTCGGCGCAGGCCCGCTCGTTGCCGGGAGGGTTGGTCGTGTCTGCCTTGAGGAGATCGGCAAGCAGCGCGAGGGCCTCGTCCTCGACCTGAGCTGGGAACTGCATAGGGGGCGGGCTCCGATGTGCGAAGGGTCGCTCGATTGGTCAGCGCGAGAAGGCGTCGAGCCCGGTTATCGCGCGGCCAAGCGACAGCGTGTGGATTTCGTGAGTGCCCTCGTAGGTGAGCACCGTCTCCAGGTTCATCAGGTGGCGCACGACGGGATAGGCGTCGACGACGCCGTTCGCGCCGAGGATGGAGCGGGCGGTCCGGGCGATCTCCAGCGCGGCCCGCGCGTTGTTGCGCTTGGCGAACGAGACGTGGACGTGGGTGGCCTTGCCCTGCCCCTCGAGCTGGCCGAGGCGCAGGTTGACGAGCTGGGCCTTGACTATCTCCGAGAGCATCTCGGCCAGCTTCTCCTGCGTGAGCTGGAAGGAGCCGATGGGCCGGCCGAACTGGCTGCGGCTGAGCGCGTAGTCGCGCGCGGCCTCGTAGCAGGCGATGGCCGCGCCGACCACGCCCCAGGCGATGCCGTAGCGGGCCTTGTTGAGGCACTTGAGCGGCGCCTTCAAACCCTGCGCGCCGGGCAGCACATTCGCCTCGGGCACGCGCACGCCGCGGAAGAGGAGCTCGGCGGTGTCGGAGGCGCGCAGCGAGAACTTTCCTTCGATGGGTCGCGACCCGAAGCCCTCGAAACCGCGCTCGACCAGGAAGCCGCGGATCGACTCGGGCGCGTCGCCGTCGGTCTTCGCCCAGACGACCGCGAGGTCGGCGAGCGTGCCGTTGGTGATCCACATCTTGGCGCCATCGAGCACCCAGGCGTCGCCCTCGCGCCGGGCGCGCGTCTGCATCCCGCCGGGATCCGACCCGAAGTCCGGCTCGGTGAGCGCGAAGCAGCCGACGGCCTCACCGCGGGCCATCGCCGGCAGCCAGCGCCTCTTCTGCTCCTCGGAGCCGAAGGCGTGGATCGGGTACATGCACAGCGCGCCCTGGACGCTCGCGAAGGAGCGCACTCCCGTGTCGCCGTACTCGAGCTCCTGCATCGCCAGGCCGTAGGAGATGGGGTCGAGCCCCGCGCAGCCATAGCCGCTCAGGCTGCCGCCGAGCAGGCCGAGCTCGCCGAGCGGGGGGATGAGCTCCTCCGGAAAGCTGTCGTGGCGGAAGTGCGCCTGGATGACCGGCAGGACCTCGTCGGCGACGAAGGCGCGCACCGTGCGGCGGACGAGCCGCTGCTCCTCGGTCAGCAGATCGTCCAGCCGGAAGAGATCGGAACCCTCGAGCCTGTCCATCGCGCCCTCTCGTGGAATGCGGCCGCGTCTCGTCCCTGCGATAAGCGCGGTCAGCGGGCCAAACTAGCCCAAAGCGCCGCCGCTCGCTTGGCAGATACAGGCCCGATCAAGCGAAAGGCCGGTCCCACGCAGCGCCTGCGCGGGCGCGACCGCAGGCTCCCTCGAGGCCCGAGCCCAAGCCTTTCTTTTTCTTGCCGCGGTGGTGCCCCCGGCATAAACCGCCCGGCATGGACTTCCTCGAAGCGCTCATCCTCGGGCTCGTGCAGGGCCTGACCGAGTTTCTGCCCATCAGCTCGACCGCGCACCTGCGCGTCGTACCGGCGCTGCTCGGCTGGAAGGACCCCGGGGCGGCGTTCTCCGCGATCATCCAGCTCGGCACCACCGCCGCGGTCATCGTCTACTTCGCCAAGGACCTGTGGAAGATCGCGGGCGCCTTCTTCGGCGCGCTCGGGCGCCGCAAGCCCTTCGAGACCCAGGAGGCGCGGCTCGGCTGGTACATCATCATCGGCACCATCCCGGTGGGCGTCGCCGGCCTGCTGCTCAAGGATCTGATCGAAGGCGCCTTCCGCTCGCTCTACGTCATCGCGTCCGCCGCCATCGGGCTCGCGCTGCTGCTCGTGCTCGCCGAGCGCCTCGCCCGTCACCACCGCGACCTGCAGCAGGTCACCCTGCGCGACAGCATCGCGGTCGGGCTCGCCCAGGCGGTGGCGCTCATCCCCGGCGCCTCGCGCTCGGGCGTCACCCTGACCGCGGGGCTCTTCCACGGCCTCAAGCGCGACGCGGCCGCGCGCTTCTCCTTCCTGCTCTCCATCCCGGCGACCGTCGCCGCGGGCGTCTTCGAGATGCGCCACCTGGCCGGCATGACACACGGCGGGCTGCCCATTGGCGCCGTCGTCATCGGCACCCTCTCCTCGTTCGTCTTCGGCTACGCCGCGATAGCCGGCCTGCTGCGCTACCTGCAGACGCACACCACGGGCGTCTTCATCGTCTACCGGATCGTCTTGGGCGTCGGCATCCTGGCGCTGGTCGGCTGGGGCATCCTGCAGCCATGAGCGCGCAGCCGCTGTTCGCTCAGCTTCGCGAGGCGCTGCGCCAACGCGCGCCGAAGAGCTTGGGAGAGCTGCCGCCCGGCGTTCAGCGCGCGAGCGTGCTCGCCCCGTTCTTCGAGAAGCAGGGCGAGCCGCACCTGCTTTTCCTGAAGCGGCCCGAGGGCGACTACCGGCACGCCGGCCAGATAGCCTTCCCCGGCGGCAAGCGCGACGCAGGCGAGTCGGCGCTCGACTGCGCGCTGCGCGAAGCGCAGGAGGAGGTCGGGCTCGCCCCCTCCGACGTCGAGGTTTTCGGCGCGCTCGACGAGTACGACACGGTGGTCACCGGCTTTCGCATCAGCCCGTTCGTCGGCCTGATGCCCTATCCGTACGAGCTGCGGCCCGCGCCGCGCGAGGTCGAGCGGCTCCTCGAGGTCCCGCTGCGAGCGCTGCTCGACCCGGCGGTCTTCCATTGCGAGCAACGCGAGGCGTTCGGGCGGCTGCTGGCGGTCCACTACTACTCGGTGGGCAGCGATCTGATCTGGGGCGTGACCGGCGGGATCCTCACGCCGCTGCTCGAGATGGTGCGCGGGCTGCCGGCGGCGGCGCGGCAAGGCTGATCCGCCGGCGGAGTCCCGGCCACCGCGTTACGGAGCGCTGGCCTTCGTGCCGGCGGCGGGGCGGTGATGCAGACGCGTGCGATTGCGAGCCGGCCGACCCGCAGATGGCAGTGGCAAGAGCTCGCGGATCCGGACGCCACGGCACAACAAGCCGGTGATCCGGACGACAGCGGCCGCGGTCCGCCGGCGCGAAGGCCGGCGCTCCGCGACCTCCGTGACCTCCGCGACCACCGCGGCCGCAGGTCCGCCGCCACCACGATGGCCCGCGCTCCGACGACAGCGGCCGCAATCCGCCGGCGCGAAGACCGGCGCTCCGAAGTGGAGTTGCTATAGTCGCGCCGCGAAACATCACCTGGGAAAGGACACCCGTGACGCTCTATCCCGTGATCATGGCCGGAGGCTCAGGCACACGTTTCTGGCCCCTGTCGCGCAAGCAGCGGCCCAAGCAGTTCCTGCCCCTCACCGGCGACAAGCCGCTCATCGTGCACGCGGTCGAGAACATTGCGCCGCTCGCATCGCCCGAACAGACCTTCGTCGTTTGCGGCAAGGTCCACGCGCCGGTCGTGCGCGAGCTGCTGCCGCGCCTGCCCGAGAGCAACGTCCTCGTCGAGCCCATCGCGCGCAACACCGCGCCTTGCATCGGTCTGGCCGCCGCGGCCATCGCCGCCCGTGACCCCGAGGGCATCCTGCTGGTGCTGCCGTCCGACCATCACATCGGCGCTCCCGACCGCTTCCGCGCCGCCCTCGCCCGCGCCGCCGAAGCGGCCAAGGACGGGATGCTCGTCACCATCGGGATCAAGCCCTCGCGACCTGAGACCGGGTACGGCTACGTCCAGCGCGGCGCGGTGCTGCGCGAGGGCGTTCTGCCGATCCACGCGGTCCAGCGCTTCGTCGAGAAACCAGATCTCACGACGGCCCAGGGCTATCTCGCCTCCGGCGACTATCTGTGGAACGCGGGGATCTTCGTCTTCCGCGCCGACCGCATCCTCGAGGAGCTGCGCCGCCACCTGCCCGAGACGCAGGAGCCGCTCGCGCAGATCTCGGCCGCCCTCGGGCGCGGCGAGGCCGACGCGGTGCTCGCCGAACAGTTCCCGCGCATGCCCGCCATCTCCATCGACTACGGGGTGATGGAGAGGGCCTCGGGCATCGCCGTCGTGCCCGCCGATTTCGGCTGGTCGGATGTCGGATCCTTCACCGCGCTGCCCGAGGTCCGCGCCGTCGACGAGGGCGGCAACGTGGCCGGCGGCGAGACCCTCCTCGTCGACGTCAAGGACAGCGTGGTGCTCGCCGACGGCCGGCCCATCGCGGTCGTCGGGGTCGAGGGCCTGGTGGTCGTGGACGCGGGCGACGCCATCCTCGTCTGCCCGAAGGAGCGCGCCCAGGACGTCCGCAGAATCGTCGACGAGCTCGGACGCCGCGGTCTGCAGAGGCTGCTCTGACGCAAGGAGGGGAGAGATGCCGCCGCTCGCCATCGCCCTGCTCGCCGCGCTCAGCCTCAACGGCTGGGAGCCGGTCACCGATCAGGCACTCGGAGCCAAGGTGTTGCGTCCGACCGGCTGGACGGTCGAGGCGCTCGCCAACGACGCGATCGTCGTCAAGGCGCCGCCGCCGCTGGGCGGAAGCGCGACGTTGCTCCCCGTCTCGGGCAAAGCGCTCGATGGCAAGGGGCTCGTCGACTCGGTCGTCCAGGGACTCGGAGGCAAGCCGGCGGGCGCTTTGAAGATGAGCACCGGCCACGCCGCGCTCGTGCAGTACATCGATCCCGGCTCGCCCGAGGTCTGGCGCACCGCGCTCGTCGCCGCGGCGGTCGAAGGCGAACGCGGGCTCGTCGCGGTGCTCAGCGCGCCCTCGGGCGAATTCGAGGCGGCCCGGCCCGCACTCGCGGCCATCGTGCAGCACCTCGAGCTGTCGGTGCCCAAGCCTGCGCCCTCGCTGGCGGTCAACACCGTCGCGCAGCGCCCGCTGCTCTTCGAGCCGTTCCGCGAGCCCAAGGAGCAGGCCTTCACCGGCGAGCTGCCGAGCGGCTGGAGCAAGGACCTGAGCGTCGCCATCGTCCCCGGCGAGGCGCCGTACGTCCGGGCGAGCGCGATAGGGCGCTCCCCCGACCACCTCTTCAGCTTCGTCCACTACAAGCTCGCCTCGTTCCAGGAGCCGGTCGGAGGGCTGACGCCCGACGCGCCGGGCTTTCGCGCGTACGAGCGGGGCGCACTCGCGCTCGAGCGCTATCTGTTCCCCGCGGTGGTCAAGAAGGCGCCCCAGGGTTTTGGCGATTGGGAGATCACCCGCCGTAGCGGGCCCAAGGCCCTCTTCACCCACGACAGCGGCGTGCGCTTCGACGGCGAGGAGGTCGAGTACGAGTACCGCTTCAAGGGCGAGCTGCTCAAAGGCCGCGCGTACGTCACCACCTACCTGCTGCCCTCCAAACCATCTCCGGTCTGGTTCCTCTACGGTCTGCACGGCTGGGAAGCACCCGAAGGCCGCGAGCCCGAGGCGAGGCAGGCCACGCTGCGGCTGCTCGGCTCGTTCAAGTTCGAAGGCCGCTACGCGCCGCAGGCGGACACGTTCTGGACCCTCGCGCGCGAGGCCGCGGTCGCGGCGCTGAGCGCGCAGGAGAAGCAACCCGCCCCTGCGGCCGAAGCCACACCCATCCCGCGCAAGGGCCCGGAGGCCGCCCTCGACGCGGTCGAGAGGGTCGCCTCCGGCTTCGCGGTAGAAGGCGCGACCGTCGGCATCGCCGCGGTCGCCGCCGGAGGCCGAGCGCCGTCGCCCGCCTTCGGCGAGCTCGAGAAGCTGCGCTGAGGGAGTTGGGAGTATCGAGTCCTGGGTTGGGAGCGAAGAGCGAGGTTGGTTGCGCTGCCCTTCGATTGAGGCGCAGCGGGAACGCCCGCAGCGCCCGCGCCTCTGCTCGATTCATCGAAGGGCGCATTGCGATGCGCCCCTACCTACCCGCGCTCGCGGCCGTCCCCCGTCAGACGAACACCGTGGTCTGCTCGTAGACCGTCGACTCCCCGGGGCGCTCGTCGCCCGGAGAGATGAAGCGCAGGGACATCGCGCGCGCGACGCTGACGACCGAGCCGACCTTGATCGGCATCTCTTCGCCCTTGCCGACGCTCTTGCCGTCGACTTCGGTCACCTGGCTGGTCAGCGCGCGCAGCACGAAGCCGGTCGCGTGTCGACGCAGCTCGAAGTGCCAGCGGCTGATCTTCTTGCTCTCCTCCTCGTCGGGGAGGTTGAGCACGACGTCGTTCGCCTTGATGCCGTCCTTGACCGCCAGCCGGCCGAACCCGATCGTCGCCTGGTCCGGCAGCGCGATGACCTCTTCGGTCTCCTCGATGCGCACGTGCGTGGGGAAGAGGTTGGCGTCGCGCCACTCGAGCCGCATCAGGTCGATGGGCCGCTCGATGCCCTTGAGCGGGGTCGGCGGCAGGGCGCTGCACTTGAGGCGCAGGCTGATGTCGGCGATCTCGCGAAAGGCCTCGCTCGTCAGGCTGATGCAACCGGGATTGGCCGAGCCGGCGACGCGCGAGCAGAGGTTGACCGCGTCGCCCGTGACCACCACACCGTCGGTGAGCACCGGGCCGAAGTGGATGCCCATCCTCAGGCTCAGGTGGTGCTCGGGGGGCTGCGAGATGTTCTCGTTGGCAGTCAGCGCCTGGACCTCGATGAGCGCCTTGGCCGCCTGATCGGCTCCGGGAAAGCAGGTGAAGGCCCCGTCCCCTGCCGTGTCGACGATGCGCCCTTCGTGGCGCGACAACACGGCCTGCAACAGGTCGGTGTGGCGCTGCTGAAGCTTGCGGCCCGCCTGGTCGCCGAAGCGGGCGAAATAGGGCGTCGAGCCGACGATGTCCGAAAAGGCCAAGGCGAGCCGGCGCTCGAACTTGCGCGACAGCACCTGCGAGAGCTGGTTCTGCAGGCGGATGATATCGGTGAGGCTCAGGGTCTCAAGGTCGACGCTCAGGTCCGTCATGCGTTCCCGTATAGCCCCGGGGCCGAGGCCCGGGCAAGCCTCGAGGGCCCGCCCAGCGGTCTGAAGGCTGACGCGGCTCGCGAGAGGCCGCGGCTCGACCTGGCCGGGTCCGCCGGGCGGGGTCCGCGGCTGTGGCGAGGCGACGGACCTCGACGCTCCCCCGCTTTGGCCAGCAAGCCGCGAACCGGCCGCGCAGGGCACCAACCCCTGCGAAGGAGACCGGGCTCGGTCTTCGCGCTGCGAGGGCCTGGCCGGCACTCGAGAAGGAGCCCGGCTCGGCGCGCCCGCCGCCTTTGGCTTTCGGCGGCGGGCATGGTAGGAAACCGGACCTGCGGAGACGGAGTCCAATCCCGCGGAGTATTTGGCGAATCGAGAGGGGAACCCCGTAAACTGGAGGAGTTATGCAACCCGAGAAGATTCTGATTCTTGGCGCGGCTGGCCGGGACTTCCACAACTTCAACATGTTCTTCCGTGACAACGCGGCCTACGAAGTCGTCGGCTTCACCGCCACGCAGATCCCCAACATCGCGGGCCGCACCTACCCCCAGGTTCTCGCCGGCAAGCTCTACCCGAACGGCCTGCCCATCTTCCAGGAGGATGACCTCGAGAAGATCATCACCGAGAACCAGGTCGACCGCGTCGTCTTCGCCTACAGCGACGTGACCTACGACCACGTGATGCACCTGGCAGCCCGCACGATGGCCGCCGGCGCCGACTTCACGGTGATGGGCACCCGGCGCACGATGCTCGAGTCGAAGAAGCCGGTCATCGCCGTCTGCGCCGTGCGCACCGGCTGCGGCAAGAGCCAGACGAGCCGCTACATCGGCAATATCCTCAGGCAGGCCGGCAAGAAGGTGGTCGTCGTGCGCCACCCGATGCCCTACGGCGACCTGGCCAAGCAGCGCGTCCAGCGCTTCGCCACCTACGAGGACCTCGCCAAGTTCGAGTGCACCATCGAGGAGCGCGAGGAGTACGAGTCGCACGTCAAGAACGGGATGGTCGTCTACGCCGGCGTCGACTACGAGGCGATCCTCCGCGAGGCCGAAAAGGAAGCCGACGTCGTCATTTGGGACGGCGGCAACAACGACACCCCGTTCTTCAAGCCCGACCTGTGGATCACCGTCGCCGACCCGCTGCGGCCCGGCCACGAGCTGAGCTTCTTCCCCGGCGAGACCAACTTCCGCGCCGCCGACATCATCGTCATCAACAAGGCGAACACCGCCTCGGCCGAGGGCGTGGAGACCGTCGTCGCCAACGCCAAGCGCTACAACCCGAAGGCCACGGTCATCAAGGGCGCCTCGGAAGTGGTCGCCGAGAAGCCCGAGCTCATCAAGGGCAAGAAGGTGCTCGTCGTCGAAGACGGCCCGACCATCACGCACGGCGGCATGCCCTTTGGCGCCGGCAAGGTGGCGGCCGAGAAGTACGGCGCGGCCGAGCTCATCGATGGACGCCCCTTTGCCGTCGGCTCCATCAAGGAGACCTACGAGAAGTTCCCCCACATCGGCACGCTCTTGCCGGCGATGGGCTACTACCCGGAGCAGGTCAAGGAGCTCGAGGACACCATCAACGCCTCGAACGCCGAGGTGGTGCTCATCGGCACTCCGTTCGACCTCGCGCGCTTGATCAAGATCAACAAGCCGACCGTTTTCGTCGACTATGCGCTCGTCGACATGGACGGCCCGACGCTGGCCAAGTCGATGGCGGACTTCTTGAGCCGCATCTCGTAACCAGCCCTTTCGACTCGCACAACATTGGAGGCCCCGCCCGCCGGCCGGCGAGCGGGGCTTCGCCGCGCCCAGGCGCGCATCACACCGTCTGCGGCCGCCCGGAAGGAGCGGACGCCGCGGCAGGGAGATGACCTTGAAGAACACCAGAGCCGGCATCTACGAAACCCTGCTCGATCTTGTGAAGTGCCCCAGCGTCTCTCCGGGCAGCGGCGAGGTGAAGCTCGCTCAGCTTCTCTACGACAAGCTCGCTCGCCTGCCGTACTTCCGCTCGTTCCCCGCTCACCTGCAGCTCGTCGCGCTGGAGGGCGACCCCCTGGGCCGCAGCGCGGTGCTCGCCCTGGCGCGCGCGCAGCCGACGACGCCGCGGACGGTCATCCTCACCGGGCACTTCGACGTGGTGGAGACCAAGGAGTCGCGCGCCCTGGCCGAGCTCGCCTTCGACCCCGAGCAGTACACCGCCAAGCTCTCGTCGATGAAGCTGCCCGACGACGCCAAGAAGGACCTCGAGTCGGGCAACTACCTGTTCGGCCGCGGCGTGATGGACATGAAGTCCGGCCTGGCGCTGCAGATGGCACTGCTCGCCGAGCTGAGCGCCGAGCCGGAGAAGATGCCCTGCAACCTCATCTTCCTGGCGGTCTGCGACGAGGAGAACAACTCGGCCGGCATGCGCGCGGCCATCAAGCGGCTCGCCTCGCTGCGCGAGGAGGAGAAGCTCGACTACCTCGCCTGCATCAACAGCGAGGGGTTCATCCCGCGCGAGCCGGGCGACCGCAAGCGCTACGTCCACCTCGGCACCATCGGCAAGATCATGCCGATGTTCTATTGCGTCGGGCGCGAGGCTCACGTCGGCCAATACTTCTCAGGGCTCAACGCCAACCTGCTCGCTTCGGCGGTCACCCTGCAGTTCGAGGGCAACCCCGATCTCGCCGACTCGTGGCACGGGCTGCCCTCTCCGCCCCCGACCACGCTCAAGCAGCGCGACCTGCGCGAGGCCTACTCGGTGACCCTGCCGGCGCGGGCGGTGGTCTACTTCAACTACCTGACGGTGACCCGCACGCCGGCGCAGGTGCTCGCGCAGATGCGGGAGATCGCCTCGGCGGCCTTCGAAAAGGCGGTAGCCCAGGTGCGCACCGCCGGCGCGAAGCACACCGAGAAGTCGGGCCTGCAGGTCTCGGTGCCCTGGCAGCCCAAGGTGATGACCTACGAGGAGCTCTACCGCGAAGTCGAGCAGGCGCAGTCCGGCGCGCTCTCCGGGCGCCTCGCCACTTTCCTGAAGGCGCTCCCGGAGGAGCTGGACGAGCGGGAGAAGTCCATCGCGCTGGTGGGCGAGCTGTTGAGGCTCCACCCCGACAAGAGCCCGGTCATCGTCATCGGCTTCTTGCCGCCGTACTACCCGCACCGCTCCAACGCCCGGCAGTCGCCACGCGAGCGCGGCCTGGCCGACGCGGTCGAGGAGCTGCTCGAGGAGGCCGGCGCCCGGTTCGAGGAAACCTTCACCACCTCCGAGCACTTCGCGGCGATCAGCGACCTGAGCTACCTCGGCTTCCAGGGCGCCTCGGAGGAGCTGCTGCCGCTCGCCACCAACACCCCAGGCTGGGGCCAGGTCTACGACATCCCGCTCGACGACCTGCTCGCCCTCGACGTCCCCGTCGTCAACCTCGGCCCGGCGGGCAAGGACCCGCACGAGTTCACCGAGCGGCTCGAGCTCGGCTACTCGCTCGAGGTCGTCCCCCAGCTCCTCAAGTCCCTGGTGCTCAAGCTCTCGAAGCTGCCATAAGCCCGAGCGCCAGCTTCGGCTGAAGACCTGTCCTGGGCCGGGCGGCGCCGTCGACGCGCCGCGCCGGCCCTTCTTTTTTCGGGCCCGCTCACGCCCCCTCGCTCGCGAGGGCCTGCTCGCGGCGCGCCCCTGCGGCCACGGCGAGCGAACGGGCCGCGGCACGACTCGCCTCGACGCCGCTTGATCGCCGCGGAGCGACTTGAGAAGAAGCGAGCCTCCTCGTCTCGAGCTCCGGCTGTCGCCCACCGCCTGCGGACGGGTCAGGCACACCGAAAGAAGCGCGGCCGGGCGATCTCTCGCCCG
>DHSB01000072.1:98549-99372 GCA_002408385.1 Myxococcales bacterium UBA5297 | reverse complement strand
CCCCGGCCCGCGCTTTGAAAACCGAGCTGGCGCAACCTCTACTTGAGCACCTTCTCGACGCGCTCGAGCGCCCAGTCGATCTCTTCCTTCTTGATGATCAGCGGGGGCGCGAAGCGGATCACGTAGTCGTGCGTCTCCTTGCAGAGCAACCCTTCCTTCATCAGCCTCTCGCAGTAGGGCCGCGCGCCGCCGGTCTCGGTCTTGAGCACGACGCCGATGAGCAGGCCCTTGCCACGCACGTGGTCGACGATAGGGCTCTGGATGCCGCGCAGCCGCTCCATGAAGTAGTTGCCGAGCTCCTCGGAGCGCTTGGTCAGGTTGTCGCGGACCAGGACCTCGATGGCCTTGCGGGCGACCGCGCACGCGAGCGGGTTGCCGCCAAAGGTCGAGCCGTGCTCACCGGGCCGGAAGAGGCCGAGGTCCTCGCGCGAGCCGAGGGTGGCGGAGATGGGCATCACGCCGCCGCCGAGCGCCTTGCCGAGGGTCATCATGTCCGGCTTGATGCCGTCGAAGTCGTGCGCGAACAGCTTGCCGGTGCGGCCCAGGCCGGTCTGGATCTCGTCGAGGATCAGCAGGACCTTGTGGCGATCGCAGATCTCGCGCACCTTCTTCAGGTAGCCCTCCGGCGGCACGACGACGCCGGCCTCGCCCTGGATCGGCTCGACGAGGAAGGCCACCGTGTTCTTGGTTATCGCCTTCTCGAGCGCCTCGGCGTCGCCGAAGGGGACCGCCTTGAAGCCTGGGGTGAACGGGCCGAAGTCGTCGCGGTAGAAGGCCTCGGTGGAGAACGAGACGACGGTCACGGTGCGGCCGTGGAAGTTGT
>DHSB01000072.1:76107-98430 GCA_002408385.1 Myxococcales bacterium UBA5297 | reverse complement strand
CACGGTGCGGCCGTGGAAGTTGTTCTCGCAGACGATGATCTCCGCCTCGTGCCGGGGCACGCCCTTGACCCTGTAGCCCCACTTGCGCGCGGCCTTGATCGCGGTCTCGACCGCCTCGGCGCCGCTGTTCATCGGCAGGGCGATCTCCATCCCGCACAGCTCGGTCAGCTCCTTGGTAAACGGGCCGAGCTGGTCGTTGTGAAAGGCGCGCGAGGTGACCGTGACCTTGTCCGCCTGGGCCTTGAGGGCGGCGATGACCTCGGGGTGACGGTGGCCGTGGTTCATCGCCGAGTAGGCGCTCAACATGTCCGCGTACTTGTTGCCCTCGGGGTCCTTGACCCAGATGCCCTCGGCCTCGGCGATGACGATGGGGAGCGGATGGTAGTTGTGGGCTCCGTACTTCTCGGTGACTTCGATGATCTGCTGGGTGGAGGTCATGGTTGTCGTCCTCGTCTGAGCGGTCGCTTTCCGGGCAAAGCGAGCACGGGAAAGCGCGGTTCTGGGCAGCGTTGGCCGCACCTCACAAAAAGGGGGCAGTATCCCTGCGAAAAGACGCCCGGTCAACGAACGCGGGGCGCGTCGCAGGCCCACCGCGCCGGCCTTGGCGGCTCCAGGTTCGGGAGCCCGGCGGCAGGCGGCTCGGCGACCGCGATCGGCGCGTCCGAGCCTTTTCGCCCCGCGGCTGTGCAGGGGAGCGGTGCGGCCACCGAACGCAAGCCTGACACCCGAGCGCCGCGTCGGTCTGCAGCCACCCAGGCTGCGAAAATGCCCCGTGCCCCAGACTTCCTGCGAGTCTCTTCGAGCGATTTGGGCCAGGCCGCCGCCCATCGGGCATGCCGAGCGTAGAGGCGACCAGCGGGAGCCTCGGAGTCGAGGCAAGCGCGGGTAGGGCCATCTCGGTGAGTTGCCGCAGATCCCAAATCGGAAGCGAAATCGAGGTTTGGCTGCAAACGCGATGTCGCGTGGTTGCCAACTCCTGACCTGGACCTTGCACGAACTCTGGTGCCCGCGAGCAGTCCAAGACGAAGCCCGCCACGCGACGCCCAGTCGGCGATTAGGAGGCGGGCAGACCGGCACGCGGGAGCGTCGGCCGCTCGCGCGCCGGGAGCTACGCTCAGGGTGAGCGGAACCGGAGCGAGTCGAAGAAGGTTCTCTCGACGCCTCTTCAGGGCCCGATCACGTCGGCGCACTCCTGAGGCATCGCGTCCCCGCATTTCAGCTTCAAGAGCGCCTTGGCGCACTCGGAGACCTTCGCCGCGTGATCGGGCTGGACCACCACGTACGACCGATGCCGACAGCGCTTCGACTCCTCCAGGCATCGCTCGGCGGCGTTTTCACCACACTTGGCAAGCTCGCACTGCGCCCCGGCCCACAAGTCACACAGGCTCTTCTCGGAGTACTCGGGAGGTTTGACGCCCGAGGACATCGAGAGCAGCGCACCGGAAAGCAGCAGCACGGGCCACATAGACGACCTCCGTTCGTTTCGCTCAGTATCTATCAGAAGTCCGACGTTCGGCAGGGCCCGAGGTGTCGCTTTCTGGAGCCTGTCCCCTGTTATAGATTCGTCCGCTCCTCGAGACGAGGTTTCTGATGCACAGGCAAGAGCACCGGCGCGGCAGCGCCTTGGCGATCGTTGTGGCTCTGCACGCCGCAGCCGCCGGCTGCTCGACCCCAACATCAAGGCCCGAGGCGCGCCTCGCTCCGCAACCTGATGAAGCAGCCCCCTCCTCCATCGTCCTCGGCGAGGCCCTGATCCGCGTGGACGGCACGCTCGATGCCGAAAGGCTTGCTCGCGAAGCGGGCCTCGCCGACCTCGTCGTCCTCGAGTCTGCCCACGTCTTCGGGAAGGTCTATCAGGTGCGCTTCGCTCGCACGGGCGGCGAGCAGGCCGACGAGACATTTACTCGCCAAGTCGTCCAGGCGTTCGGACGGGTCGAAGGGATACTCTCGAGCGAGCCGAACACGAGAGCACAGGCCCAGTATCCGCAGGAAGGCCATTAGCCACGGGAGGGAGACCGATGCACGCGAGACCTTGGGCACTGCCGATCGCGATCTTGCTGGTCGCCGGGTGCGACGAGCCCGGGGAGCGTCAACCTCATTCGACGACCGGAACGGTGCGCGGACAGCTCACGCTCGGCATGGCCCTGGCGAGCGCGCTCCAGCGGCCCCAGGCCCTGCCCGACGGTCTCGCGAGCACACCGCTCGAGCTGGAGGCCATGGCCGCCGCCGCGCGGCGCGCGCCGCCGCGCGAGGCGCCCCACCTCGGGACGACGCGCGATGGGCCGCGAGTGGTCGTGGGCGAGATCCTCGTGCGGATGGACAGCCCCGGAATGCCTCCGGCCGCAGTGCTCGAGCGGGTGCGGTTCAGCGGCTACGAGGTCGCCTACAAGGCGAACGTGACCCCCTCGTGGCACCTGCTGAACGTCAGCGGCAAGCAGCCGCTCACCGAGTCGGAGACCTTCGAGCTCGCAGCGCGAGCATCCCGGCTCTCCCGCGTCACCGCGGCCGAGGCCAACCGGCGCGCCTACGCGCTCGCCTCCCCCTCGGACAGCTTCTACAAATACCAGTGGCACCTCGGCCAGATTCAGATGCCGGCGGCCTGGGACCTGAGCCAGGGCAGCGCGTCGGTCGTCGTCGCGGTGGTCGACAACGGCATCCTCGCCGGCCATCCCGACCTGCAAGGGCGGCTGTTGCAGGGCATCGACATGATCAGCGACCCGAGCATCGCCGGCGACGGCGATGGCCGTGACGACAACCCGAACGACGAGGGACGAGATCTGGCAAATGGCAGCTCCTCCTGGCACGGCACGCATGTCGCCGGCACCATCGGCGCGGCGACCAACAACGGCGGGGGCGTCGCCGGCGTCGACTGGAGCTGCAAGGTGCTGCCGGTTCGCGTGCTCGGCCGCGGCGGCGGGACCCTGGCGGACATCGCGGCGGGCATGGCCTGGGCCGTCGGCATCCCCGTCGCGGGCGTGCGCGCCAACGACCGGCCGGCCCAGGTCGTCAACCTGAGCCTCGGCGGCGACGGCAGCGCCTCGCAGGTCTACCAGGACGTCATCGACGAAGGGCTCGCCCGCGGCGCGGTCTTCGTGGTGGCCGCCGGCAACGAGAACGAGGACACCGCCAACAAGGTCCCCGCCAACCAACGCGACGTGATCACCGTGGGCGCGGTCGGCCACAGCGGCGACAGGGCCTCGTACTCGAACTTCGGCGCGGAGGTCGACCTGGTCGCCCCCGGGGGCGAGATGGCCGAGGACTCGGACGGCGACGGGTACGCCGACGGCGTGCTGTCTACCGGCTATGGAGAGAGCGGCTTCGGCTACCTGTTCATGCAGGGCACGAGCATGGCCGCCCCGCACGTCGCCGGGGTCGTGGCGCTGATGAAGGCGCGCGATCCCGCGCTGCACCACGCGCAGGTAGAAGCGGCGCTGACCGAGACCGCGGTCGGCGCCTACCAGTGCTCGCAGGGATGCGGCGCGGGCTTGCTCAACGCCTACGCGGCAATCCTCAAGGCGCGAGGCCAGAGCCCGCAGGGCGAGCCGGAGCTGTTCGTCCCCACCCGGGAGCTGTTGCTCCCGACACGACTGCGCGCCTCCATCCCGGTCTCCAACCGCGGCGGAGGCACGTTGACCGTGCAGACCGCGGCGAACGGAGAGCTCGCCTCGCGCATCACCTTCCCCTCGGGCGCGACCCGGGTCCTCGGCGCGGCGCAGGCGGACGCGATTGAAGTGGCGGCGGAGACCTCGGGGCTTTCCGACGGCCTCTACAGCGTCAACGTCAACTTCGACGCCAGCACCGCGGGCGCGGTCGCCGTACGCGTCAGCTTCCGCGTCGGCACCGCGGCCGAGGGCAAGCAGGGCTTCATCGCGGCGCTGTATTTGGACGACGCGGACGAGTGGCAGGTGGGCGACGGGGTCGGTTTCGTCTCGGCGCCCACGGTCGATTACAGGATCTCCGGCCTCGAGCCGCGCGAGTACTACCTGCTCGCGGGCGTCGACGACAACGGCAACGGCGAGCTGTTCGACGACGGCGAGCGGATGGGCATCTACCTGAACCTCGACTCGCCGCAGCCGGTCGAGCTCTTCGCCGGCAAGGTCACCGAGGGGGTCGACTTCGCCCTCGTCGCCGTCGGCGTCGCGCCCGGCGAGGACAACCGGCCGGTGCCCGTGGGCGCGGCCTGTAGGACGAAGGCCGACTGCGGCGCGGGGGGCCTGTGCGATACCACGATGCCGGGAGGCTACTGCTGGAAGGAGTGCCCCAAAGGCTCGGCCGACTGCCCGCCGGGCTCGGCCTGTTTTGGGGCGAGCTCGCCGGTCTGCCTGGTCACCTGCACGAGCCCCTGGAGCGGCCAGGCAAGCTGCAGGAGCGGCTACCTGTGCTGGGACGCGACGCCAGCGCCCACCTGCATCCCGCCGTGCGACGACTCGAGCTGCGGCGAGGGAACCTACTGCGACCACGCAACCGGCTACTGCACCTACCGCTGATGGAGACGACCGTGGCACCAGCCCAAAAGACGCCTAAGCCCCGCGCCCAGCAGCGCAAGCCCGCCGTTGCGAAGAAGGCCGCGGCGGTCGGCAGCAAGAAGCGCTCCGCTCCGAAGGCCGTTGAGAAGAAGCGCGCGGCCCGCCCGCGCCGCGTCAAGGCCGCTCGCAAGGCCAGCCCCGAGCCGAGGGTCTTGCCGGTCGAGGTCGAGCCCGGCTCGATTGAGACCACGCTCAAGAACCTGCGCGGCGAGCTCGCCCATTGGGTCAACAAGGGCCGCTACACCAAGGTTCGCTTCCGGCTGCGCGGCAAGCCCATCCTGCCCGACATCCCGGTCGGCGCGCTGCTCGCCGCCGAGGCAGTCACCTTCTGGTGGGCGGGCCTGCTGCAGGCGCTCCTGGTCAACGTCGGGGCCAAGGCCTTGCTCGAGGTCGAGCTGGTGAGCGAGGCGGATCTCGAGGTCGCCCGCGGAAAGCAGGCCCTGCTCGGCGGAGACCTCGACCGCGCGATGGAAATCTTCCTCCACGCCGCGGAGATGGACCGCGACTGCGCCTCGGCGCACCTCAACCTGGGGATCTGCCACAAGCTCAAGGGAGACAGAGACGAGGCGCGCAAGGACTTGGAGCGCGCCGAGCAGCTCGACCCCGCCGGCGTGGTCGGCGAAGAGGCGCGCCGCCTGCTCGACTCGATGGCGGGCCTCGGTCAGCCCGCGACGACTTGAGCGAGCCCCTATGACGCTGGCGGTCGGGCGCGTCCCAGGGGCTCGTCCGACCTCGCGCGGCTTCGCGCGCAGGGCCTTCGACGACCAATCGCCCGAACGCGAGTCGCCAGAGCTCGCGCCACGGCCGAACGGCCTCGCCCTCGCACGCTACACCCGCGGCTCGCCGGGAGCCTCTGGCGGCAGTGCCGCCCAGGGTTTGCGACCGTACAGTGATTGACGGACTGCGCTCGCGCCCTTGGGCTTGGGACAAGGCGCCTTGGACAGGATGTTGTCGAGTGCTTGACGGGACGTGCGGCTTGAGAGTGAATCAGGCTCTCGACGTACTTCGGAGGTCGGGCTGCAGATGAAGGGCACATCCAAGAAGCAGGCATCCAAGTCCAAGGCTCAGGTCAGCCCCCTCCTCTTGAAGGAAGGCGGCAAGCCGCTCGGCCCAGGGGTCGTCAAGCGGCCACGACGCGAGGCGGCTTCGAGCGCGAACGCCGGCGAGGAACCGGGTTATACGCCGAGCGAGCAGGTCTTCCGCCGGCGCTAGCCTCCTCGGCGCTGCAGTAGGGCCCGCGCCCCCCACTCCTGGAGCAAGAATGAAGATCCTCTACGGCGTCGTCGGCGAGGGGATGGGCCATGCTACGCGTTCGCGGGTGATCCTCGAGGCGCTCTCGGTCAAGAACGAGGTGCTGGTGGTGGCCTCGGGGCGAGCGTACGACTTCCTGAGCGCGCGCTTTCCCAACGTCCACAAGATCTGGGGCTATACGCTCGCCTATGAGCAGAACGCGGTGAAGAGGCTCAAGACCGCGCTCCAGAACGCCCGTGGCGCCGTCGCTGGGGTGCCCGAGAACGTGCGCCAGTATTTTGAGATTAGTGAGAAGTTCTCCCCTGACTGCGTTGTGAGCGACTTCGAGACCTTCGCCTACCTCTACGGTCGCAACTGGATGCTGCCGGTGATCTCCATCGACAACATGCAGATCATCAACCGCTGCGTTCACGACCCGTCAATCATCGAGGGCTTCGAAACCGACTTCCAGCTCGCCAAAGGGATCGTGAAGAGCAAGCTGCCGGGCTGCTTCCACTACCTCGTCAGCACCTTCTTCTACCCGCCCCTTCGCAAACCGCGCACGACGCTCCTGCCGCCCATCCTGCGGCCCGAGATCCTCCAAGCGAAGCCGGAGGCGGGCGAGCACCTGCTCGTCTACCAGACCTCGACCTCGAACACCGAGCTGCCAGAGATCCTCAAGCGCTCGAAGCTGCCCTGCCGAATCTATGGGCTGCGCCGGGATCTCGATGAGGACCTGCGCGACGAGAACCTGCTCTACCGTCCCTTCAGCGAGCAGGGGTTCATCGATGACCTGCGGACCGCGCACGCGGTCATCGCCAACGGCGGCTTCACCCTGATGAGCGAGGCGGTCTACCTCCACAAACCGATGCTCGCACTGCCGGTCGGCGGCCAGTTTGAACAGGTCCTCAATGCCCGCTACCTCGAGGAGGAGGGCTTCGGTCTCTACGCCCCGACCTTGACCGACGAGGCCCTCGAGCGCTTCCTGCCGATGGTCGCGCGCTGCTCGGACAAGCTCGCCGGCTACCGGCAGGACGGCAACCGCGCTCTGCTCGCCAAGCTCGACGAGCTGCTCGAGCAGGTAGCCGCCGGCCGCGGGCTCGCTCCCGAGGCGATCGAGGAGCCCCCTTCCATCGAGGCCCCGCGCTTTACCGAGCGCTAGCGCCCTGCCCTCGCCTCGGCGCGAGGGCAGGCCAAACTGATACCAATGGCGCCCCTCCAGGCTCTCGGGCGCTTTGCAGCCTCGCTGCGGCCGGTGGAGCGGGCCGCCTTGGTCCACGGGCGCCGAATTAACCCGGCGCCCTCTGCAGGTGTACGAACGGGCGGCTCGAACGAGACATGGAGGACACGATGAAGTTGCTTTTCGCTCTTCTGCTCATCACAGCGCCCGCTGCCACGTTCGCCGCTGGCCGGGGCGATTGCCAGTGCGGCGCCGACGCCGCGCTCGAACAGGTCCGGCATGAAATCGCCGCGGCGCGCCTCGACAAGCTGCTCAGCCTCAGCGATGAGCAGGCGCGCGCCCTGGCGCCGCTCATCCGAGAGGCCCAGCAGCTCAAGGAGCAGTTCCGAGCCGAGCACGACCGGCGCCGACCTGCCATCACCCGGGCGCTCATCCAGGTGCGTGACGACATCCGCCGCGACGGCGTCGCCTCCGAGTCCTCGGCCAAGGTGCTCAGGCAAGCGCGCGGGGAGCTCGACACGGCCAAGATGCGAGAGAGGATGCGAGAGCTGCGCGAGCAAGTCGCGACCGTCCTCACCTCCGACCAGAAGCAGCGACTTCGTCAGTTTGATCCGCGGCCGCTCGCCGGTGTGAGCCGCGACGGAGCCGCACTCGAAGGCCGGGGCGAGAGGGGGCCAGGCCAGAAGAACGGTCGCGGGCGGCAGCGGATGGGTGGCAAGAAGGGCAAGCGAGGCCCGCTGATGGTCGTGCTCTCGCCCGAGTTTCTTGCCCTGCTTGAAAGCCGCGCCCGATAGTCAGTTTCTCGCTGCCAGATAGGCGACGACCTCCGGCCCATGCACGCCGTTCGGAGGTCGTGCGCTTCTGGCCCGTGAACCTGACAAGCCCGTATCTCCACGGACCGCCGTTCGCCCAACGAGCGGCCCGAAGAGGGCCTTGAAGACTCGTTCGAGCGGTAACCGATCAGCCCGAGCCCCTCGGCAGGTTCGGTCAGGCCGAAAGTCGGGCTGCTTGCCTCGTTCCTCGGGGAGCCAACGCTCGGAATGAGCGGGCCTGAGGTCGGGCAGCGAGCACCTCTTGACTTGCGCGCGTCGCGCACGCCCCCCTGACGCCCGCTCGGCCGCGAACACCAGCGCCCGAGCAACACCGGCGATACCGACGCGGGTAACGGGTGGCTCGCCGACGAATCGACCGACATCCCTCTGCCCCTGCGAGCCGAGCGGACAGAGGCCTCAGCTCATCCAGGCCCGCAACCGGCTTTCGTCGCGCCGCCGGGCACCGAGCTCCTTCTGCAGGAGCGCGGGCTCGACGAAGAAGGGGTTCTTGTGGTGCATGCAGCGGGCGAACACCGTCGGGTGGCACTCGAGGCCGCCCTGGAAGAGCAGGCTGCCGTTGAGCTGGCGGGCATCGTACAGGCACAGCGCGCTCAGCCCGAGCTCTCCACACGTCTCGCTCAGCTTGGAGTCGAACTGGAGCAGCTCGCTGTCGTCAGGCCAACCCGCCTCTTCCCAACCGAGACTGACGAGGAGCCGGCCGGCCTTCCGGGACCGCTTGCCCTTCGAGAAGGTCTTGGTCAAGTCGGCGCGCATGAGCCGTGCGTTCTCGCGACCACTCAAAAAGACGAGCCGCCCCTCGGCCTGAACCGAGCGCAGGTCGATGGAGTAGAGGTCTCGCAGTTGCGCGGCAACCCGCTCGTTCAGCCGGCCGTAACCGAGAAAAGCCGAGACCGCCCCGCCACGAATGCCTTCGGCGAGGTAATCAAGCGCCACCGCGGGGATGCCTGGCTCGGTATAGAGGAGGGAAGCGTGGCTTCCGGGCTTGAGCTCGATTTCCAGCGACGTCGGTCTGGCCTGGCGGTTCTTCATCTTTCACCTCTCCGCGATCGAGGGCCGCACAAGTAGCGATGCATCCAATTCTTGGCAAGGCGACGCGCCGGGCTCCGGCGCAAAGTGAGAAGCGCTAAACTTTTCAGCCTCAAGCACGACCGCCGCACGCGGCTTCTGGGCGCCACGACTCGCGCCGGTCTCGAGGAGCACCCGCCCGCGGCGAGGACCGCGAAATCAGCCCTTGCCAGCCTGCTCCTGCGTGAGGGCGTAGACGTAGTTGAGGACCTCGGCGACCGCGTCGTAGAGCTCCTCGGGCACCTCGTCGCCAATCTCGAGCTTGTTCAGGGCGTGGGCCAGAGGCACGTTGCGCATGATCGGGACCCCGGCTTCGCGGGCTATCGCGAGGATCCTCTCGGCCTTGACGCGCATGCCCTTGGCGACGACTCGCGGTGCGCTGTCCTCGTCCTTCTTGTACTTCAGGGCGATGGCGATCTCGGGTTCATCGTCAGCCACGCAGACCTCGCACAGGCACTCGCCAGCGGCCAGTCTAACACGTGGGGGCCGGGCGGCCGCACGAGGCCCAAGGGCGCGCGCGGACAGACAGGGCGGGCGGCAAGCAAGCCGCCGCTGTGCCGTTAGCCGAGCATCTCCTCGCGCTGCTGCTGGGCGTAGACGAAGTTGAGCACCTCGGCGACCGCGTCGTAGAGCTCTTCGGGGATCTCGTCCCCGAGCTCGAGGCGATAAAGGGCGTGAGCGAGGGGAACGTTGCGCATCGTCGCGACCCCAGCCTGCGCGGCGATCTGCTTGATGCGCTGCGCCTTGGCGTCGACACCCTTGGCCACCACCCGGGGCGCGCTGTCCTGTTCGCGCTCGTAGCGCAGGGCCACCGCGTAGTGGTCGGGGTTGGTGATCACCACGTCGGCCCCGGCCACGTCCTCTATCGACGCCGACTCGAGGATCTCCTGGTGCAGCTCCTTGCGCTTGGCCTTGTGGTGCGGGTCGCCCTCGGACTCCTTGTATTCGCGCTTCACCTCGTCCTTGGTCATCCTCTGGTCCTTCAAGAAGCTGTGCCGCTGCCACCAGAGGTCGAACAGCGCGAGGAGCACCAAGAGCATCGCCATGCGCGTCACCAGCGTGTAGGCGAGGCTGCCGGCGGCGGTCATGACCTGTTCGGGCGTCCCGCGCGCTGCGCCGACGACGAGCCCGAGCTCGCCCTTGAGCACCCTGTAGGCGACATAGCAGGCAAGCAGCAGCTTGGCCGTGCTCTTGACCAGCTCGACGAGCTGCTTCTTCGAGACCAGGTTCTTGAGCCCTTGGATAGGGTTGAGCTTGTCGAGCTTGGGCTTGACCGGATCGAGCGTGAACAGCGAGCCGACCTGCAGAAAGTCGGACAAGCCGCCGGCGATCGCGCCGGCCATCGCCACCGGCACGGTGAGGACGATGACCGCGAAGAGGCCCCCGTAGGCCGCCTGCGCGATGTCCTCGAAGGTGATGACCTCCAGGCCGATCTTGGAGAAGGTGAGCGCGAAGCCCTCCTTCGCCTTCTCGAGGATGAAAGGAAAGAGCGCCGCCATGCAGAAGAAGCCCGCCAGGAAGACGAAGGCGCCCGTCATGTCGCGCGACTTCCAGACCTGCCCCTTCTTTCGTGCGTCCTCGAGCTTTTTTGGAGTGGCTTCTTCGGTTTTTTCGCCGCTCTGCTCGGCCAAGCCTCACCACCTCCCTTCCGTGCCTGCCGGCGCTGGGCCGGGCGGTCGCGCTACGCGAAGAGGCCCACGACCTCGTTGACCTGCGCGAGCATCCATTCGAAGACCTCGACGAGCCGGTCGTAGGCGACCAGCAAGGCGAGCAGCGTCATCAGCGTGACGACCATCGGCTTGATCGACATGCTGATGAAGAAGACCTGGATCTGTGGGGCGATGCGGTTGATGAGCCCGAGCGACAGGTCGACGATGAAGACGGCTATCGCCGCGGGCGCCGCGAGCGCGACGGCCACGACCACCAGGTGCGCGCTCATCCTGATGACCAGCTCGAACAGCGGCCAGAAGCCGCGGCCAAAGCGCGGCCAGGCCTCAAGCGGGACGACCTCGAAGCTGTGGAACAAGGCCTGGATCACCACGTGGTGGCCGTTGAGCGCCAGGAAGACGACGACGGCGAACTGGAACTTGAAGCTGGCAAAGAGCGTCGCCTGCGACTGGATCTGCGGCACGAACACGGTGGCCATGTTCGCGCCGGAGGCGGTGTCCACGTAGGTCCCGGCGGCTTGGGCGGCCTGGAAGGCGATGGAGGAGGCGAAGGCGACGGCCAGCCCCACGAAGACCTCCTTGAGCAGCAGCAGCACGAAGGTGATCGAGCCCGAAGGGATGGGCGTGTCGGCGAGCAGCGGGTAGAGCAGCACCGAGAGCGCGATGCCGATGCCCATCTTGACCGGCGCTGGCACCACGTCCCCGCCCATGAACGGCGCGAGCAGGATCAGCGGCATCACCCGCGCCATGAGCAGCGCCCAGATCAGCAGCACGTTCGACACGTTCACGCTGACGCCGAGCTCCTGGAGGATCTGCTGCATGGTCTCCGCGCTCGCCTTGCGCCGGCTCAGCGCACCATGGCCGGGAAGCGGTCGAACAGCTCGAAGGTGAAGGCGAGCAACTGGTGGCCAATCCACGGCCCGGCGACGGCCAGCGTCCCGAAGACCATGAGGATCTTGGGCGCGAAGGTGAGCGTCTGCTCCTGGATCTGCGTGGTCGCCTGGAACAGCGAGATGATGAAGCCCACCACCAGGCTCATGAGGATGGGCGGCGACGAGGCGATGATCACCATGAAGAGCGCTTCGCGGGTGATGCTCGAAACAAAGGTCTCGATCACGCTTCCTCCGGCGTCTTTCAGATGTAGCTGATGACCAGGCCCTTGGTGATCAGGTACCAGCCATCGACCAGCACGAAGAGCAGCAGCTTGAAGGGCATGGAGATGACGGTCGGCGAGAGCATGTGCATGCCCAGCGCGAGCAGGATGTTCGCCACCACCATGTCGATGACGATGAACGGCACGAAGAGGATGAAGCCTATCTGGAAGGCCTGCTTGAGCTCGCTGATGACGAACGAGGGGACCACCACGATGAAGTCCTGCTCGGTCAGGTCCACCTTGTCCTGCTCGGCGCGGATGCGCTTGGCGAGCGAGAAGAACATGTTGCGGTCCTTGTAGGTCGAGTGCTTGAGCAGGAACTGGCGCATCGGCTCCTTGGCCTGATCGGCCGCCTTCACGAGCACCCCGACCGTCTGGACGCTCATCACCTCGCCCTTCGACTCGACCAGGTCGCCGGCCGAGCGGTACATGTCCATGCCCACCGGCGCCATGATGTAGATCGTCAGGATGATCGCCAGGCCGGTTATCACCTGCGTCGGCGGAATCTGCTGGGTGCCGAGCGCGCTGCGCACGATGGAGAGCACGACCGCGATCTTCACGAACGAGGTCACCATCAGCAGCACGAAGGGCACCAGCGCCAACGCCCCGAGCGCCACCATCAGCACCAGCGGCCGCGAGGCTATCGAGCTGGGCGTCAGTTGCGAGGAGAGCTGCTCGACCTTGGAGGCTCTCTGCGCCGCGGCGGCCACGGCGGGCATCACCGCCACGGCCGCAAAGGCCAGCCCTGCCCACAGACGCCTTCGGAACGTATCGGTCATCTTCGGCCCTCTTCAGGAGGGGTCGCCGCCTTGCGGCTTCCTCGGCGCTGGCTTGATGGTGAGGCGCTCCCAGAACGGGCGGGCGGAGGTCGCCGCGGCTTGCTGCTTGCGCGCCAACGCCTCCTCGACCCGCCCCTTGTCCAGGTGGCCAAGCAGGTTGACCTCGCGCTCGCCCACGCCCACCAACAGGTAGTCGCCCGCGGCCTCCACGACGTAGACGCTCTTCTTCGGCTCGAGGGCAAAGCGCTCGTGCACCGTGACGACCGACGCGCGCCCGGGGGCCTGGACGAGCCTGCGCAGCCCGAAGTTGAGGGTGAGGTAGATGATCGCCACCACCGCCGCGAGCACGACGAGCATCCGCACCAGCGCGCCGAGCAGGCTCATCCCCGTCCCCGGCTCGGCCCACTGCGGCCGGTCATCGAGCTCGCCTTGGCCGGCCTGGGCGCCGTCCACCGGCCGCACGGAGGCGAGCGCGCCCAAGGCGGACGGGTCGCTGCCCGGCGAGGCGGGTCTCTCGACCTCGGCCGCCGCCGGCCGCGCTACGCTCCCTGGCCCCTCCTGCCCGGCCGCGCCCGCGGGCAGCGCCGCGGCGAGGACCAGGCAGGCGGCCGAAACTCGCAGAAGGCCTGCCAAACGCGAGGTTCATACCGTGCGCCATTGGACAGGTCAAACCGGCCGACACCTCGGCCGCGCCCGCCCGCGTCCGGTCTCGTCACCCTTGCTCCCGCCCACACGGCGCGCGTAGGATCGTCGACTCTCTGGCTTTGTCGTGGAGGCAGGCATGTTCAGACTTCGGTGGACGGTCCTCGGCGCGCTGCTCGCTCTCGGAGCAGGCCTGTCCGGTTGCTCGTGTGACGACCCGCCGCCGGTCCAGACCGCGGAGGACGGCGGCAGCGAAGGCCCGGTCTGCGCCGAGGGCAAGACCGCTTGCCAGACCGCCGACGACTGCCCCGAGCGGCACCTCTGCCGGCTCGACAAGTCGACGGGCGCCCGCTGCTGCGATCGCGGCCCGCGCACCTGCACCGACAAGTCCGACTGCTGCCCGGGCCAGACCTGCACCAGCGAGGGGCGCTGCGTCGACAGCTTCGACGAGTGCACGGTCGACGCGGACTGCAGCGAGGCCGGCGACAGGGTCTGCCGCGAGTGGGTCGACCCGGCCCTCGGGCCCACCAAGCGCTGCACCTTCGAGCGCTGCGGGGCCGGAGGCGCCTGCCCCGAGGGACAGTTCTGCTTCGCCGACTTCTGCGTCGCCGCGCCGCCCTGTGACGGGAGCTGCGAGCAGGGCGAGGCCTGCGTGCCGCAGAACAACAAGTGCCACCCGTTCGGCGACCGCTGCGACCTGGCGCCCAAGCCCGGCCACCTCATCGTCTTCAGCAACCCGGAGAACGTCTACGACGTCTGCCTGCTCGCCGAGGTCGCCTGCGAGTACGCGGAGTTGCCCCCGCTCGCCACCGGTGGCCTCGGGCGCTATGCCTCTATCGCTGCCCGCGACGGCAAGGTCGCCGTCGCCCACTACGACGGCAGGTATGGCGATCTGGTGGTCAGCGACTTCGACGCACAAGGCAAGCTGCTCGGCTCCAAGTGGGTCGACGGTGTCCCGGCCGAAGGGACGCTGGTCGCCTCCCCGGCCGGACCTCGCGGCGGCATCGCCGAGCCCGGACCGGACGTCGGCAAGCACACCGACCTCGCCTTCAAGCCCGACGGGACCCTGCACGCGGTCTACTACGACCAGACCAACGGCGATCTCCGCTACGCCGAGCGGGCCCCGAACGGCACCTGGAGCGCGCCCTACGCGGTCGATGGAGCCGACGCGGACGTGGGGCTGTTCGCCTCGCTCGACTTCGACCCGCAGGGCAGGCCCGCCATCGCCTACTTCCAGCGCGGCGCCTCGGAGTCCTCGACCCTCGGCTGCCCCGCGGCCCCGAGCGCGCCGAAGGCGCTGGTGACCGGGGTCAAGCTGGCCCGCGCAAACAGCGAGCACCCGTCGTCCGCCGCCGACTGGACCGTTGAGCTGGTCGCCTGTGGCGCGCGCCCGCCCGCCCCTTGCTTCGGCTGCACGACGCCCGACAGCGGCAAGGTGTGCGTCGTCGACAGCTCTTCGGCGAACGGCACCCGCTGCGCGACCCCCTCGACGAGCTGCACCTCGTGCGGCTCGACCGAGGTGTGCATCGCGAGCGGCTCGCGCGGAGTCTGCGCGGCCAAGGGCAACCCCACCGAGGTCGAGGGGCTGCCGCCGGGCGTTGGCCTCTTCCCCTCGCTCGCCTTCAAGGGCTCGACGCCGGTCATCGCCTGGTACGACCACAACGCGGGCAACCTCGTCGTCTCGCAGAGCACCGGCTCGAGCTGGACGGAGACGATCATCGACGGCGAGGAGAACGGCGCGGACACCGGCGACGTCGGCCTCTACCCCTCGCTCCTCGTCGACGCGAGCGGCAACTTCAACCTCGCCTACCACGACGCTTCGCGCCGGGGCCTGCGCTTCTTCTCCGGGGCGACCCTCGAGAAGCTGACGGGCCAGCTCAACCCGCCGGGCTCCAGCTTCATCGACAAGGGCCTGACCGACCCGATGCTCGACGGTCCTTCCTGGGTCGGCGCCGATGCGGCGCTCGCCTTCACCAGCTTCGGCAACTGGGCGGTCTACCAGAACTCGACCGCCTCGGACCTGCGGCTCTCCAAGCAGGAGCAGTCCGGATGGAGCCTGGCCAGGGAGTGGACCGAAGGCGCGGTGGGCTTCTTCGCCGACGCCGCCGAGATGAACGGCAAGCTCTACATCGCCCACGCGCTGATCCGCGCGCGAATCGTCGACGGCAAGCCGGTGGCCGACAACCAGCTTCGGCTCGAGGTCTTCACGCCGTAGCCTGAAGCGCTCCCTCGCGGTCGCTCGAGGCCTGCTCCCCGCCAAGGAGCAGGCCTCTTCGTTTCCGGGGCCGGCAGTCGCGCGGGGGCCTGGGACGCCATTCCTCCGTGTTCTTCAGGTTCGGTGGGCTCGCCAGGCGGGCCAACTCGAGCAAGCGGGCTGGTGGGCCTCGGCGATCCGGGCAATGCAGTAAGAAGAGCACGGGGGCGCCGAGAAGAGCTTGCGCCGGGACGCTGCAGCGACCGGAGCGCGGCTTCCAAGAGCGGCGAGGGCGCGGCCCGGTCCCGGCGAAACCTCTTACCCGGCTCCTCTCCCGGCCCGCCGCCGCCGCGGCTCGCAAGGGCGCTCAAGGTGCGCCGGCACGATCTCCTCGAGGGCGGCCGCTTCCTTGTTCATCAGGCGGGCGAAGTGGCGCCCCCTCTTCGCCGGCGACAGGCGTCCCGCGGGTGCCCGCCGAGGCGGCCGGGGCTCAGGTTCCAGCCGACGACGGGGGCGAAGCGGGTGAGGTCGTGCCCTCGCCCGCCAGCTCCTTGCGCCGCGCGCGCGCCTTGAGAACGCGGGTGACCACAGCTCCGCCGACCGCGGTCAGCAGCGCCGCGGCGAGCGCGCCGTAGCCCTGGATGCGCGCCAGCCGTTGCATCGCCAGCGCCACGTGTTTCTCACAGTGGCAGACCGTCTCCGGGATATCCGGGGTCGCCCACCACTCGAGGACTCCGGGGGCGATGGCGAGGCAGACCAGCATGCCCGCCAGAGCGCCGAAGGCCAGCAGCGACAGATACTTCTTCAGAGCTCTGAGGAAGTTGTTCACGCGGCCTTCTTACCACGAGAGCTCATCGCGATGCTCGCGGCCGCCGCGCCCGCGGGCTCGGTCGAAGTCGCCGAGCCGCACCTGCGACCGCTCGAAATGAGGCGATAGGCGCCGGCCGCGCGCAGGCCCACGGACGAGAAAGCGGGCGGCCGCCCGAAGCGACCGCCCGCCAGTGACTACCGCACGAGACCGATTAGAACAGCGAGATGGTGTCGGTCTGCGGCGCGTTGGTGCGCACGTTCATCAGCGGCTGAGCGTAGCCGGCGATGCCCGCAGCGCCCATGCAGCTTCCGGCGCCGCCGATGCGGCGGATGACCATGCCGTCGATCCGCTGGTCACCGACTGGGCGCACGTAGATGCCGCTGAACGAGATCGACGTGCCGGTGTCGCCCGGATCGATCGGGAAGGCACCGTTGGGCTTGTAGGCGATGGTCAGCACGTTCTCGGCGGGGACCGCCTGCACCTGCTCGGAGGCGCGGTTCTCCGGGTACTGATCCGGCGGCTGCGGAGGCATCGAGCCGTTGTTGTTGATGTCGCCCGGCCACTGGATGTCGTAGCTCTGGCAGTCGATGGTCTCGGGGACGATCTGGATGGGGCGGTTGAAGGTGATGACGAGCCGCCCGTTGTTGCCCAGCAGGTCCATCGGGTTGTCGGCGTTCGAGAAGAGCGCGTAGAGCATGTCGTTGTCGGCGATGCTCGACGAGCTGACCGAAAGGCCCTGCTCCGGGGCGTCGACGCCGGCGATGAAGTCGAGGCTGCCCGACAGGACGCCGCGTCCCTCGTAGAGGTCGGCGCGGAAGGCCTCGCAGTGGTAGGTGGCGCCGTTGACGAGCGAGGTGCCGGGGATGACGATCACGCCGTCGGTGTTGTCGATGTTGGCGCTGCGGCCGACGATGGCGCCCGCGGTCGTGTTCTGCGGCTCGATGAAGTCGCCGTCGGTCTTCAGGCTGTTGCTCGCCTGGCGAATCTGGCAGCTCACGTCGACGTCGTTGATGCCGCGCCCGTTCATGTGGACGAACAGCTTGTAGTCGACCGAGTAGTTGCGCGGGAACATGCGGATGTTCGCCACCATCTGCCGGTTGTCGTCGTTGTCGCCGCTCGGGATGGGAAAGACCACCGAGCCGTGGAACGACTCATAGCCGTCGCGCTGCGCGAAGATCGGCAGAATCTCGCCGTAGGGCACGCCCTCGAGCCGGTAGCAGCCCTCGAGCGAGATCTTGTTGCTCTCGTTCGCGTCGCCCGTCTTGCACGGCTGCGCCCGAAAGAACTCGCCGTCGATGATTGCGTAGACCTGGTTGGTCAGGTCGCCGTTGTCGCTGGCGTTCTTGATGTCGCCGTCGTCCTCGAAGAAGTTCAGCCGCTGTCCGGTCTGGCCGTCGATGACGAAACCGACCACGACGCCATCGCCGCGCGGCCCGCAGGCGGCGGCCAGCGCGATAACCCCAACGAGAAGTACCTTGCTCAGCTTACCCATTGACCTTCCTCCGAATGTCCATTCGTTAAAACCCGCGCTACCTTCATTTGGACCCGACGGCGCTGTCAAGCCCCCGGGGCAGCGCCCCCTTATGGCTCAGTTCCAGTAGCTGGATTCCCTTGGGAAACGGGCAAGCCTCGACCGCGCGCGACCGCCGATTCGCAGACGCTGACACCGAAACCAAGGGGGAGCCGACGCTGCAGGCGCGGGCGGAATCGCCGTCGGCATCACCTTGCGGGCATGGCGGTGCACGCAGCGGATGGAACCCGCCGCCCGAAGCGAGCGCGCTTGGGGGCGCGTTACGCCAGACGGACGCGCCGCCCAGGGTGGGCGGCCGCGCGGCAAGATTGGAGGCTAGAAAGGCGGGCTGCCAGGCTGCTGGCTACGAGGGGGGGATTGGCTACTCGTCCTCGTCTTCGTCTTCCTCGTCGAAGTCCTCGGAGTCTTCGGCCTCGTCGAACAAGTCTGCCAGGCGCTCGTACTGCTCGAGGCGATCGTATTCGTCCTCGTCGTTGTGCCGGCGGCCTCTCAGCGTATCGACCATCGCCTCGCCTCCCTCGCCCGTTGGCGCTGCGTCGCCCGGCGAACCTGGTTGAGCTTTCGGGCGCGTGGAGAGCCGCGCCCACTGCCCTTTGCCGCGCCTAGCATGGGCACGCACCCGGACGCGAACAAGGCGCCAGGCTCCCCGGCGCGAGCTTGCCGCGGAATCCGGCCGCCGTGTGCACGAGCGAGACGCGCGACCGCCCCGGCCTTTGGCCTGGCGCAGTCGCCGCCGCGATCGCGCCGGTCGAGGGCCGGCCGGCCGCGCTGGCGCGAGCCTGCCTGCCCGTCTCTGGCGTGGGAGAGCGCCGGTCAGAAGTTGAAGTCGAAGTCGAGCTCGTCCTCGGCGGGGGCCGCAGCTTGCGCCGCGTCCGGCTCGGCGCGCTGCTCGCCTCCCTCGAGCCGGTCGCCGCCCTTCTCCTGGGCGGCTCTGAGCGCCTCGCCCGCCTCCTTGAGCAGACCGCCGAAGCTGACCTCGGAGCCGCACCCCTCGTAGGCCGAAATCCCGATCGACACCGTCATCAGCGGCCCTCTCGCCTCGCGCAGCTTCTCGCGCAACCGCTCTGCAGCCTGCTGTGCGCCGCCGCGCCCGGTGTGCGGCAGGTAGACGAGCAGCTTGTCCTCGGCGAAGAGCACGCACAGGTCGACGCCGCGGATCCCCTCGACGACGGTGGTCATCAGCCGGCCGATCATCCGCGCCTGGTCCCGCCTGTCGAGTGACTCGACCGCTTCGCGGAAGTGGTCGATCCCGATCATCAGGAACGCGAGTGGGAACCGGTAGCGGCGCGCCCGCTTCACCTCCAGCAGCAAGAGGCGCTTGAAGAAGTTGAAGTCGGCCTGGGGCGGCGCCGAAGTCGAGTCGTAGGGCGCCTCGATGCGCTTGTCGGCTTCTCCCTCGAGCTGGGCGGCGCGCTGGGCCAGATCCCGAACCCGCAACGCCAGCCGCACGCAGGAGACGAGGCTGCCCCTCTTGATCGGGCCGACGAGATAGCCGTCGGCGCCGGCCGACTCGACGCGCTCCTCGGCACCGCGATCCTCGCCAGGCTCGAACAACAGCAGGGCCTGCAGCCCGGGAACGATCTCCTTCGCCCTGTGACACAGGTCCGCGTCCGGACCGCTCGCCGCGTAGATCACCAGGTCGGGCATCGCGTGGCGCACCCTCTGGAGCGCCGCATCGCAACAGTCGGCGACCTCGACCTCCATCGCCGCGCTCTCGAGGTGGCGCTTGAGCTCGGAGGCAACCGCACGATTCGCGTCGACAACAAGGATGCGCGGCTTGGGCTGCACGGTCGGCTCCTGGACAGTGGGGCCGCGGATTGTAACTCGGCCACTTGCGAGTGTATCGGCTCGGGCGCCCCCGGGTGGGGCTCGGCGCCTTGACGCGGTCGCGAGCCGGGTGGCAGGTTGCCGCGCTCTTGCCCACTATCTTCCGCGAAGAGACCCCTTCCCCGAGGTGGCACGTGCGTTACAAGCTCGACAATGGCTTGACCGTGGTCCTCCAGCCCCAGCGGACCGCACCGGTCGCCGCGCTCCAGGTCTGGGTCAAAGCGGGCAGCGCCGACGAAGCGCCCGAGGAGGCGGGCTTGGCGCACCTGCACGAGCACATGCTCTTCAAGGGCACCGCGCGGCGCGGCTCGGGCGAGATCGCCCGGGACATCGAGGCTCGCGGCGGGGAGATCAACGCCTGGACCAGCTTCGACCAGACCGTCTACCACCTCGTGCTCGCCTCGCCCTTCTTCTCCGACGGCCTCGACATCCTCGCCGACGCGGTGCGCGCCTCCTCCTTCGACCCGGCCGAGCTCGCGCGCGAGATCGAAGTCGTGATGGAGGAGATCAAACGCTCCCAGGACCTGCCCTCCAGGCGCATGTCGAGGGCGATGTTCGAGACCGCCTACGGCGAGCACCCCTATCGCTGGCCCATCCTCGGCACCGAGAAGACGGTGAAGAGCTTTGACCGGGCGGGCATGCTCGACTTCTTCAGGCGCCACTACACGCCCGACAACATCGTCCTCGTCGTCGCCGGCGACCTCGACGAAGAGCAAGCGCGCCGGCAGATCGAGCGCCACTTCGGCGGCGACTGGGGCAAGCGGCACGCCGGCCACCTCGCGCGCAAGGCCGAGCCCAGGCAGCACGAGCCGCGCTTTGCCATCGCCTTCGAGCCGATCAATGAGGCGCAGTTCGCGCTCGCCTACCACATCGCCGAGCTCACCTCGCCGGACATCCCCGCGCTCGACCTGCTCGCGGTCATCCTCGGCCAGGGCGAGGGCTCACGGCTCAGCCTCGGGCTGAAGATCGAGAGGACGCTCGCGAGCGAGGTCTACGCCTACGCCTACACCCCCAAGGACCCGGGGCTGCTCGTCGTCGGGGCGATGCTCGCTCCCGAGACAGTCAAAGAGGCGGTCGAGGCGATGCTCGTCGAGCTGCGCCGCCTGCAGCTCACGCCCGTCGACGACGGCGAGCTCGCCGTCGCCAAGCGGATCATCGACGCCGACTCCATCTACGGCCGCGAGACGGTGCAGGGGGTGGCGCGCAAGCTCGGCTTCTATGAGGCGGTCGCGGGCGACCTCGACTTCGAGCGGCTCTACTACGAGCGCATCGCGCAGGTGACGCCCCAGGCTCTCCTCGAGGTCGCCCGGCGGTATCTGGGCGCCGAGAACCTGACCTTCGCCGCGGTCTTCCCCCAGGCGACCAAAATCAGCGAGCCGGAGCTTCGCGAGCTGGTCGCGCGCGTCTGCTCGGGCGAGCCGGCAGCGCGTGCGGCGAGGCCCGCCCCCGCTTCACAGCCGCCCAGGCACCTCTCGCCCCCCCGCGTCGCGCGCCATCGCTCCCAGACCGGCATCGAGCGGGCCAAGCTCGCCAGCGGCGCGACGGTGCTCGTCAAGCCCGAGCGCAACGTCCCGCTGGTCGCCCTGCGCGCGGTCTGGCCCGGCGGCCTGCGGCACGAGACCGAACAGAACAACGGAGTCTCCCAGCTCTACAGCCGGCTGATGACCCGCTCGACGGCATGCCGCGGGGCGGCGGAGATCGCCCACGAGATCGATCAGATAGCCGGCAGCATCCAGGGCAGCGCCGGCCGCAACTCCATCGGCCTGCGGGGCGAGTTTCTCGCCCGCCACTTCGACCGCGCGATGGACCTCGTCGCCGAGTGCCTCACTCAACCGGGCTTCGACCCGCAGGAGCTCGAACGCGAGCGCTCACTGCTGCTGCAGGACATTCGCGCCCGCGACGACAACCCGGCCGGCGCCATCTTCGAGCTGTTCACCCGCACGCTTTTCGTCGTCCACCCCTACCGCTTCGACACCCTCGGCGAGCAGGCCTCGGTCCAGGCGCTCTCGCTCGAGGGGCTGCGCGCCCTCAAAGCCGGGCCGCTGCACCTGTCGAACCTGACCCTGGCCATCGTCGGCGACATCGACCCCGACCGCGCCTTCGCGCTGGCCGAAGAGCTCTTCGACCGCGCCGACGGCCTCGCGCAGCCCGCCCCAGCCGTGCCACTCGAGCCCGCCCAGGACGCGCCGCGCCGCGTTTTTCGCGAGCTCGACCGGGAGCAGGCCCACCTCATCTACGGCTTTCCCGGCGTCACGGTCAGCTCACCCGAGCGCTTCGCCATCGACGTGCTCTCCAGCGTCCTCTCCGGCCAGGGCGGCCGGCTCTTCGTCGAGCTGCGCGACAAGCGCTCGATGGCCTACAGCATCAGCTCCTTTTCGGTCGAGGGGATCGACCCCGGCTACTTTGGCGTCTACATGGGCACGAGCCCGGAGAAGGTGCCCGCCGCCTTCCAGGCCATTTGCGAGGAGCTCGACAAGCTCGCCCAGACCCCGATCTCGGCCGCCGAGCTCGACAGGGCCAAGCGCTACCTCGTCGGCGCGCACGCCATCGGCCTGCAGAAGAACAGCGCGCGCGCCGCGCTCATCGCCTATGACGATGCCTACGGCACCGGCGCCGACTCGTATCTGCAATACGATGCGCAGATCGAGGCGGTCACCCCGGAGATGGTGCTCGGGGCCGCCCGCTCTATCCTCGACCCGCGGCGAGGCACGCTCGCGGTGCTCGGGCGGCGCACCGCCGACATGAGCTACGTTGGAGGATGAAAATCCGTTGAGAAGTCTCTCTTCGACTCAGTCCGGTTCCGCTCACCCTGAACGGAGTCGAAGGGCCCCTCGACTTCATCCTCGCAGGCTCGGCCGACGCTCGGGCCTCTCGACTTTGCTCGA
>DHSB01000072.1:70456-75984 GCA_002408385.1 Myxococcales bacterium UBA5297 | reverse complement strand
CTTTGCTCGAGGTGACCGGAGGGGGCGGGCCGAGCCCAAGGAGATTTCTCGACACCTCATGACTGTTCGAGGGGGGATTCGCTGACAACTCTGACCCCACCACCAAGGCTGCGATTCCCGTGTACTACTCGCTTCACGTCGAAGTCCCCGAAGAGGCCGCCGAGCTGCTCCAGGCGGTCATCGATGGCACCAACCCGCTCGGCCTCGAAATCCGCGACCACACCCTGAAGCCGCCTCCCGGCGCCCCGCCGCTCAAGCCCGGGTGCGTCGAGCTGAAGGTCTATTACGAGGGCGCACACGAGGCAGAAGAGGCGCAGCACCAGGTGCGCGCCGAGCTGCCCGAAGCCGAGCCCCGCGTCGCGCCGGTCGAAGAGGAGGACTGGTCCGAGACCTGGAAGAAGCACATCCGCTCGGTGCGCGTCGGGCGGATCTGGGTCGGGCCGTCGTGGCAGGTCGAAAAGGCGGGCGATGCCCCGGTGCACATCGTCATCGACCCGGGCATGGCCTTCGGCACGGGCGACCACCCGACCACCGAGATGTGCCTCGCCGAGTTGGATCTCGAGCTGCCTTGCCGCCCCGGCGCGAGCGTGCTCGACGTGGGGACCGGTTCGGGCGTGCTCGCCATCGCCGCGCGCAAGCTGGGCGCCGGCAGGGTCGTCGGCAACGACGTCGACCCGGTCGCCGTCCAGATCGCCCGCGAGAACGCCGAGAAGAACGCCGTGCCCGAGCTCGAGCTGACCGAGAAGCCGCTCGAGCGTCTCGGCGGCACCTTCGACCTCGTCGTGGCCAACATCTTCGCCAACGTGCTCTGCCAGCTCGCCCCACGGCTCGCGGCCCGCACCGCGAAGGACGGGCTGCTGCTGCTCACCGGCATCCTCGACACCCAGGCCGAGGAGGTGCAGCAGGCCTTCGAGCGCGAGGGCATGAAGCTGCAGGCACGCCGCGCCTCGGGCGAGTGGGTCCTGCTGACGTTCGACAACCGGGCCTCGGCGTAGTCCGGCTCCCCGGGGCGCCTTTCTGGTCAGCCCGAGTCCCCCCGAGCTTGTTCGTCTCTTGGGCCCCCGGCCCTCGGAGCCCCCAGTGATCCGTCTGCCCCTGCCCCGCGAGCGCATCGCCGAGCGCGTCGAGCTGACCCGCTCCGAGCGCCACTACCTGCTCGACGTGCTGCGACTGCGCGAAGGCGACGAGCTCGAGGTCTTCGACGGCGCGGGCGGACGCCATCGCGCCTGGCTCGAGGGCGACTCGTCCCTGCGGCTCGGGCCCAGGAGCGCCGACGCGCCCTCGCACGCGCCCATCGCGCTGGCGCAAGCGCTCGCCAAGGGCGAGAAGATGGAGCTCGTCATCGAGAAGGCGACCGAGCTCGGCGTCGCCGAGATCCTGCCGTTCGCGAGCGAGCGCAGCGTCGTCCGGCTTGAGGGCCGACGCGCCGAGGAGAGGGTCGAGCGCTGGCGCCGGATAGCGGCCTCGGCCGCGCGCCAATGCGGCCGCGCCGACCTCCCGGCCGTCCAACCGGTCGGCACGCTCGAGTCGGTCCTCGCCTCCGCGGCGCACCGGGGCGCCCGCCGGCTGTTTCTCTGGGAGAAGGAACACGAGCGGCGCCTCTCGAGCGCTCTGGCCGGCTTCGACGGCCCGGTGGTGCTGATCGTCGGCCCCGAGGGCGGCTTCAGCGACGCCGAGGCAGAGCTCGCGCGCGCCCGCGGCGCCGAGACGGTGAGCCTGGGAGCCCGGGTGCTGCGCACCGAGACCGTGGCGCTCGCCGCGCTCGCCGTCGCCCAGTTCCTGCGAGGCGAGCTCGCCTGAAAGCTTTGTGTTCCCCGGTGTTTCTACCCAGTCCAGTTCTTGACCCTACCTTCTCCCACCGCTACCTTGGCGCCTGTTCTCGAGGTGGGGCAAAGCCCCGAATGAACAAGGAGAACGAGCTTGCCCGCCTGCCCGAAATGCGGATCGCAAGCAGCCAACGCGCTGCGCTGCCCGGTCTGCAAGGCGACCTTCGCGAGGCCGCTCTCGTTTGACGAAGACCCCGCCCCCGTCGCCTCGCCGCTGTTGAGCAGAGAGCTCGACCTGGACAGGCGCGCGACGCCGCGTCAGGACCTGTCGCGAAACCAGCCTGACCTCGGCTCGCCACCTCCAGTCACCTCGAGCGAAGTCGAGGGACCCTCGACTCCGGCCTCGCAGGCTGGGCCTTCGCTCGGGCTGACCGGTTGTCGCTCGAAGGGTTCTTCGACACATCTTCAGGGCGCGGCGCCCCCTGCCCCGGCGGCTACTCCCGGTTCCGAGCCGGCCTGGGCCGATTCACCGAAGAAGGTGCCGGCCGCGCAGGGCTTCTCGGACGCCGCGTGGCTGAAGCCTCCTGCCGCCGGGAGAGAGCCCGCGACAGCGGCCTCCACCCGGTCGCTCAAGCAGGTCGCGGAGCCAGCAGCCTCGAACGCGAACGCCCGGCTGGCGACAGCGGCGACTGCGGCGGTTGCGAAGCCGTCTCCGACTCCGGCGATCGCCACAGCCAGGCAGGTCCCCTCGCCGCCGGCCGCGCCCGTCGCAAAGGTCCGGCCCGCCCCTGTCACGGGCGCCGGGCAGGCCGCGAGTGCGAAACCCCTCGCACCCGCGAGCCCCGCTGCGGCCCCTGTTTCGGCAAAGCCTCCCGCCGATCCTGCGGCCGCGGCGGGCCACCCGGCCGCCGGGCTCCCGGTCGCGACGCCCACCCCGCGGGTCAGGCCACAGCCCCAGCCGGTCGCCATCCCAGCGAAGCCGGCTGTGGCAGCGAGGCCGCCTGCAGCGGCCCCGAGAGCACCCGTCGTGACCTCCGGCGAGGCAGGGCCGCGCCCCGCGCCCTCGGCATCGGTGGCGCGGCCGCAGACAACGACAAGTCGAGCCTCCTCCACGCCGGCCGCCGAGTCGGCTCCCGCCGCGCCCGCGGCCCCGGCGATTTCTTCGAGGGCGACCGCGGCGGCGAAGCCCGCGACGCCCTCCACGCCTGCCGCCGAGTCGCCCCCCGCAAGCTCGCCCGCGGGCCTCAGTCCGACTGCCGAGGCGAGGCCGCCGACGCCGCCCGCTGCGCCGGATCCTGCCCTCCCCGCCAACCCGGTGACTTCCGCCCAAGCGCCCTCGGCAGCACCCGCCGCAGCCCCGGCGCCTTCGGCCGCGCTGCCACGCCGTCGCACGCCTGCCTATGGATCGCCGGCGCTGGCCTCCGGCAAACAGGCGCTCACCGCGACCGCGACCTCCTCGGCCGTCTATGACGTCTCCAAGAAGCCCCTGCCCGCGGCCGAAAGCCTCGTCGAAGAGATCCACGCCGCGCCCGGGGCGATCATCTCGCGCCTGGCCGCTTGGATGGTCGACGGTGCCGTCCTCGGGGCGCTCTTCGTCGCCTTCCTGTTCGTCGCCCAGGCGATCGCCGGCTCGGCGCCCATCGCGTCGCAGGCCACGGGGATCGATTGGCTCGTCGAGCGGGCCTTGGCGGCTCGTTCGCTCGCGCTGCCTGGCGCCGCGCTGTTCGCCGCGCTCGCCTTCGTCTACTCGTCGCTCTTCCACGCGCTGGGCGGCCACACGCTCGGCGAGCGGCTCTTCGGCCTGGTGGTCGTCGACGAGAGCGGGCAGTCGCCACGGCTCGCGGTCTCGGCGGCGCGCTCGGCGCTCGGGCTCCTCTCCGCGGCGCTCCTGATGATGGGCTTCGCGCTCGCGCTCTTCGACCGGCGGCGCCAGTCGCTCCACGACAAGCTGACCCGCACCTTCGTGGTGCACCTGCTCGAGGACCACGGGCGCACCTAACATCGGACCGGCACGGCGCGGTAATATCCGCGTCGTCCTTTCGCTCTCTGACCGGCGGGTTCGCCCGCCACCAAACCACGTCGTCTCCCGGCCCGGCTCGGGCCACTCCTCGCGCGCGGATGCCCCTCAAGCTCGCCGGCCTTCTCGTCACCTCCGGCACGGTGCCGTCGAATCTGCTCGACGACGCGCTGCGACGACAGGTGCTCGCCGGAGGCTCCATCGACACCGCCCTGCTCGAGTGCGGCGCGCCGCTCTCCGAGGAGGCCTATGTCCGAGCGATAGAACAGACCTCCGGGTTGCCGGCCGTGGAGGCAGCGCAGTTGCTCGAGGTCGACCCGCGCGCCGCCCGCCTCGTGCCGGCCAAGCTCGCCGAGCGCCACTGCCTCCTGCCGCTCAAGGAGGACGGCCGCACGCTGCACGTCGCGGTCGCCTATCCGCCCAACGTGCAGATGCTCGAGGAAATCGGCTTCCTGCTCGGCCGCGACCTCAATCCCTTCGTGGCAGTCGAGGCCCGGTTGCGCGAAGCCATCGCGCGCGTCTACGGCCTGCCGATGCCGGCGCGCCACGCCGCGCTCGTCGCGCTGCTCGGGCCAGTACACGCCGAGCCGGAGGGCGCGCCGGTCCACAGCGGGCAGGTCGAAGCCGACGAACCGCCTGCCGCGAGCTCCGAGCCTGCGGCGCAATCGCCGCGCTCGGCCGCGGGCGCGCGCGCAGAGCCCGGCTCGCCCCCGAGCGCGAGCTCCGAGCCGGCCTCCGAGCCCACGGCCGCCGTCGCCGCGGACGAGGAGATCCAGTTCGACACCGTCGACGAGGGCGGCGCGGCTGCAGCGACGACGCCCCCCGAGCCCGCGGAGCCGGCCAAGCCTGCCGACAAGCGCGACGGCTCGCCTGTCACTCTCACACGCGACGAGCCCGACGGGCTCGCCTCGGCCATCGAGCGCGTCCTGGCCGCCGTCGAGGCGGACCCGCGGGTGCTCCAAACCCGCCCGCACCGCAAGGCCCCGCGCGATCGCGTGGATGTCGCGGGCATCGCCAGCCGCATCGTCGCCGTCTCCGGTGGCACGCCGGCGCTCGACGGACAGCCGGTCCAGACCTGGACCCTCGGCAAGGCGCGCAGGGAGCTCGACCGGGCCGAGGACCGCCACCAGATCATCGACGTCGCCCTGCGCTTCGCGCTTAAGACCTTCGACTTCGTCGCCTCCTTCGCCGTCGTCGGCGGCAACGCGGTCGGCTGGACCGCGGTGACGCCCAAGGGTCGCAGCGACGAGCTCGTCGAACGGATAAGCCTGCCGCTCGACGCCCCCAGCGTGCTGCGCACCGTGCTGATGACCCGCGGGCGCTATCTCGGCCCCATCCCGAGCGACCCGCTGTCGCAATCGCTCATCGCGCAGATGGGCCGGTCCGAGCCGAAGGCGGCGTTCCTCTATCCGGTCGAGGTGCGCGATCGGCCGGTCGTCATCCTTTACGGCGACGCGGTGGGCCGGCCGGTCTCCGACCGGCGCGTCGCCGAGCTGGTCCTGTTCGCGCAGAGGCTCGGGCCGCGGTTCGAGCGCCTCATCATCGAGCAGAAGCGCCGCCTTGCAGCGGCCGCAGCCGAGCCGGCCGCACGCGAGCCCAAGCCCAAGCCCGAAGCCGGGCAGGCGATCGAGGGCCCGGCTTTCTCGATGCAGCCGCCTGCCCTGACCGCGGCGGAGCTGTTCGCCCAAAGCCCGGTTCGCCGCCGCGCTCGCAAGCCCGCGTCGAGCTATGGCCCGTTGCTGCCC
>DHSB01000072.1:69882-70300 GCA_002408385.1 Myxococcales bacterium UBA5297 | reverse complement strand
GCCCGCCCCGGGGGTTTCGCGCGTCGCCGCGGCGCGCGCCTCGGACTTCGGCACGCAGCTCCCTTCGATGGACGAGCTGTTCGGGGCCGCCGACAGGCTGGTGGGCACCGACCTGAACGAGAGAGCCAAGGCGCTCGGCGAGCTGTGCCGCTTCCCCGAGGTGGCCGCCGCGGTGCTGGTCGCGCGCTTTCCCGGGCCCGTCCTGCGCGCCCGGGTCACGGTGGCCGAGCTGCCGGCGCCCGAGGAGCTCGGCCCTGTCCCCGCGGCGCTCGCGAAGATGGGCGCGCCGGCCGCGCGCGCGCTCGCGCCTTTGCTCGAGCACCGGGATCTCGACACCCGGTACTTCGCGCTGCTGACCGCCGCGCGGCTCGCCGCGCCGGCGCTGGTCGCGCCGGTCGCGCAGCGGGTCTTCGACGCT
>DHSB01000072.1:69072-69750 GCA_002408385.1 Myxococcales bacterium UBA5297 | reverse complement strand
CGCGCAGCGGGTCTTCGACGCGCATCCGGTCATCGCCTCGGCGGCCCGCGCCGCGCTGGCGGCGATGGCGACCGTGCCCGGCTTCGAGGAGGCGAGGCAGGCGGTTCGCGAGGGGCTGTCGCGCGAGCCGGAGACCGCGTCTGCGGCCGCGCGGGCGCTGGGACGCCTCCACGACGTGGGCGCCATCGAGCAGCTCATCGAGCTGACCGGCACCTCGCAGAAGACGGTCGCCCAGGCCGCGGCCGAAGCGCTGCGCGCGATCTGCAAGCAGGCGCTCGGTCCCAATCCCGCGATGTGGGGCGCCTGGTGGCGCACCCATCGAGAGAAGCCGCGAGCCGAGTGGCTCATCGACGCGCTGTCACATCGGGACCTCGACGTGCGCGTCTCCGCCATCGACGAGCTGGTGCGCACCTACGGCGACAACCTCGGCTTCTACGCCGACGCTCCGGGGCTCGAGCGCGAGATGGCGATTGGGCGCTGGCACCAGTGGTGGCAGCGGGCCGAAGCCAACCCGGCGAACGGAGGCGCGGCCGCGCGAGCCGGGTAGAGCGCCGCCAGTTTCTTGCGCCGCCCGCGGGCGAAGCCAGGGCTGATGCTCGACGCGCCGGAGCCCCCGCTCGACGTGTCGGAACCCCTGCTCGAGGCGCCGGAGCCTCTGCTCGACGTGTCGGAGCCCCT
>DHSB01000072.1:68706-68850 GCA_002408385.1 Myxococcales bacterium UBA5297 | reverse complement strand
CAGGTTCAAGGTCCTGCTCGACGCGTAGAAGTCTCTTCTCGACGTGTCGGAGCCCCTGCTCGACAGGTTCAAGGTCCTGCTCGACGCGTCGGAGCCTCTTCTCGACGCGTCTAAGCCTCTTCTCGACGCGTCGGAGCCTCTTCT
>DHSB01000072.1:58855-68427 GCA_002408385.1 Myxococcales bacterium UBA5297 | reverse complement strand
CCCCTACTCGACGCGTCGGAGCCCCTACTCGACGCGTCGGAGCCTTTCCTCGACGCGTCGGAGCCCCTACTCGACGCGTCGGAGCCCCTACTCGACGCGTCAGAGCCTCTCCTCGACGCGTCGGAGACTCTTCTCGACGCGTCGGAGCCTCTTCTCGACGCGTCGAAGCCCCTACTCGACGCGTCGAAGCCTCTTCTCGACGCGTCGAAGCCTCTTCTCGACGCGTCGAAGCTCCTACTCGACGCGTCGGAGCCTCTCCTCGACGCGTCGGAGCCCCTGCTCGCCACGCCGAACCTCCTGCGTGGAAGGAAGATCTCCCGGCGCAGAGCAACTGGCCCCTTGCGGGAGGCGACCAAGTCGTTTCGGGAAGCGCCGCAGCTTCGCCGGTCGACTTCGACAGGGCTACATGCGAGGTGAGAGCGTGCGCAGCGAGGCTGACCGACCAAGCGGCGTCAGGAGGAAGCGATGCGAACCGAGAAGGAGAAGATGCTCGGCGGTGAGCTGTACCTGGGGAACGATCCCGAGCTCGTCGCCGAGCGAATCGCGTGTCGCCGACTGCTGCAGCAGCTCAATCAAGGCGATCCCGGCGACCTCGCGGCCCGGCAGTCACTGCTCGCGCGGCTCCTCGGCGGCATGGGCGAGAACGCCTACATCGAGCCGCCGTTCTTCTGCGACTACGGCAGCCACATCTACGTTGGCGACCGCTTCTACGCGAACTTCCAGTGCGTCATCCTCGACTGCGCCCGCATCGAGATTGGCGACGACGTCTTCTTCGCCCCCGGCGTCCACGTCTACGCGGCCACGCACCCGCTGGAGGCCGCCGAGCGGATCAAAGGCCCCGAGCTCGCGCGGCCTGTGAGCATCGGCTCGCGGGTCTGGATGGGCGGCGGCAGCATCGTTTTGCCGGGCGTGCGCATCGGCGAGGACACCACCATCGGCGCCGGCTCGGTCGTCACCCGCGACGTGCCGGCCGGAGTGCTCGCCGCCGGCAATCCCTGCCGAGTGATTCGCAAGCTGTAGCCCGACGAGACGTAGGTGACCGGGACAAGCCCTTCCGTCCACTCAGTCTGAGCGTCGCTCCCGACGCGCAAGCGGAGGGAGCGGAGTCGAAGGGCCTCCTCGCACACCGACCGGCTCGAGCTCGTGACCTTCGGTCCTACCCCGTAAGCCCACCCGATCATTTGGGAATCCAGGTCGCGGGCATTCACCCGTGAATTCGGATGTCAGCCGCCGGCGCTATCCTTCTTCGCGCCGGGTTTTCCAGACGCGGAGGCGGGGAGATGAAGCTTCAGCGGCCGCACGACGAGTTCTTCAAAGCGCTGCTCGACGAGCCGGGGACAGCGGGAGCGCTCCTGCGCGAAAGGCTGCCAGCCGAGGTGGTCGATACCTTCGCCGAAGGCGAGCCGCAGCTCGTGCCCGAGTCGTTCGTCCTTCCCGAGCTGCAGGAGCACCAGGCCGACAGGCTCTTCCGCGTCCAGCGCAAGGACGGCTCGGCCGCCTACGTGTACTGCCTCATCGAGCACAAGAGCTCGCCCGACAGCGGCATCGGCCTGCAGCTACTCCGGTACCTCACGGACGCCTTGGTCAAGGTGAGCGGTGAAGCCGAGCACTCCGGCCGATTGCCGATCGTCGTCCCGCTCGTGGTCTACAACGGCACCGTGCGCTGGGGCGGCTGAAACGGTTCTCCGACCAGACCGAGGCCACTCCCGGGCAGAAGCCACACCTGCTCGACTTCCCGTTCCAGGTGTTCGATCTGGGCAGAGAACCGGACGACGCGCTGTCGCGCGAGCCACACCTCCAGGCGGGCTTGCGACTGCTCAAGTACGCGTTCGTGCTCCCCGAGGGAGAGCACGTCCAGGTGCTCACTTGGCTGCTCGAAGGCTTCGCCGACAGGCCGGATTTTCTGGTGTTCGCCGTGAGCTATATCCTCAGGTCGCACCGGCACGTGAACAAGCAAGCTATCAGGGGCGCGCTGCAACAGATTGCCCCGGGGAAGGAGGACGAGATGCTGTCGAAGGCTGCCGAGGAGTTGATGGAGGAGGCCGAGATCAGGACCAGGCGGGCGACCATCCTGCTCCAGCTCGAACACCGCTTTGGCGCCCTGCACCAATCGATTCGCGAGCGGGTCGGCTCCGCGGAGACCAGGGAGCTCGAAGCCTGGACAGTGCGCCTCCTCGATGCGCGAAGCCTCGAGGAGGTCTTCGACGGGGAAGCTCGCTGAGCTGCCCTCACGGGGCGCGCGATCGCCGCGTGCGCGCCCTCTTCAGCTCGACTCGATCACCGAGCCGAAGCGCGCGCCGTCTGGGAGAGGACGAGGGCCGGCGGCGCCGGCCGACACGAAGGCCGGCCGTCGCGTCTATCCGTCCCCACCCACTCCCAACTCAAGACTCACAACTCCCAACTCCCCTCACACCGCCTTGAACAGCTCGCGCGCCGACTCCTTGGTCAGCTCGGAGACCGTCGTCATCCGCTCGGCGACCTTGCCGAGCTCGCGGGCGGCCCGCTGCACGTTGTTGCCTCCCCGGGCCCGGTTGCGGCTCGGGTCGTCGACGATGACCGCGAAGACCGAGATGTCGCGCCGCTTCTTCTCGCGGCGCAGCTCCTCGGCGAGCTCCTCGGACACGGTCGCTTCGCCGTCGGTGATGAAGATGATGTCGGCGCCCTTGAGCCCGCCGAAGCGGATGGTCTCGAGCGCGGCGCGCAGCGGCTTCTCGAAGTCGGTGCCGCCGCCGGGGAAGCACTCGGCCAGCCCGATCACCGCGTCGATGTCCACCGGACGGCGCCCGACGAGCCTCCCCTTGCCCGTCAAATCGAAGGTGCTCAGCTCGGTCTCCGGCCCCGAGAAGACGAGCGCGCGGGTGCGCCGGCCCTGCTTGCGCGCGATGTCGAGCAGCGCGAGCGCGACCGCCTTCGCCCACAGCTCGCGCTGGCCGTTCATCGAGCCCGAGCCGTCGATGCAGACGACCACCGGGCCGCGCCCGTGGCGGTCGTCGCCGCGCAGGTCGTACTGGACGAGTTGGTGCTCGATGAAGCGCCGCAACAGCTCGCGCCGGCGCAGCGGGTGGCGCAGCGCCACCAGCTCCGAGGGCAGCAGGCGCCCGATGTCCGCGCCGCGCCCGACCCGATAGATCTCGGTTGCCGCCCGCTCGCGGCGCCGGCGCCGGCTGGCACGGGCCTCGGCGCGGAAGGCCCCGGCGAGCGCGGCCAGCTTGCGCAGCTTCTCGTTGCGCTCGAGCTTCTCGGCGAGCCGCAGCCGCTCGCCCGCGCTGCGCGGCCCGCTGCCACCCACCGCGCGGGCGAAGGCGTCGGCCGACTCGTTGAAGCGCGGCAGGTCGTCGGCCAGCCGGGAAGCGAGCATCGAGAGCTCGGCGTCGAAGCGCGGGGGGAGCTCTTCTATCGACTGCTTGAACTGCTCGGCGAGCCCCTTGACCTGCCGCTCGCCTTCCTCGATGCCGCGGGCGAGCGCCTTCTCGAGCTTCTCGGACTCGCCGGCCAGCTCGCGGGCGGCGGCGCGGTTGCGCTCGAGGCGCGCCTCCTCCTCGGCGAGGCTCATCGCGGCGAGCAGCTCCTCCTCGAGCAACAGATCGCCCGACTTGACGAGCGCGAGCGCGCGGCGCCCGAGGTCGCAGGCCGCGTGCACGGCGCGGGCGGCGTCGAGCGCGGTCTCGTCCTTCAGGTCGAGGAAGCCCTCGGCGGCCATGGTCGCCAGCAGGATGCGGCGGTTGAGCGCGGTCGACGCCGGGGCGAGGCCCGGGGGCCGCACCTGCACGGCCAGCTTGAAGAGCAACGCGAAGAGGTCCTCGAGCAGCGCCTCGAAGTGGGGCAACAGGCGCTGGCCGCGCCCGACGAGGTCGCCGAGATCGGAGACGTGGCGGATCACCCGCGCGAACGATTCGCGGTCGTACGAGTCGGTCTCGATGAGGCGGGGGTCGAACATCGATTCCTTCTCCTCCGTGTCCTAAGCCGTCCTGGTCACTGCGCCCCCCCGCTCACCTCGAGCGGAGTCTCCCAAGGAACGAGGGAGGCAGAGCCGAGAGGGCCTCGACTTGCGGCCTCGCGGGCTCGGGCCGACCGGCTATCGCTCGAACGGCTTCGCCACCTCTTCAGTGCGTCCGGGTCTGCTCCCCGTCGTCGGCCTCGGCCCCCTCGTCGAGCAGCTCGTGGACCAGGCCCCGGACCTCCTCGCGGCAGTTGAGGACCAGATCACCGGTGCGCCCGCGCGCCTCGCAGTCGCGCACCAGCCCGTCGATGCGCCGCGAGAGGTCGTGCAGCTTGGCGAGCGCCTCGGCCTGTATCGGCGAGTCGAGACCGTGCGGGGCCGCGTGGGCCATCTCGGCGATCTCGCGCGCCTGGAAGAGCAGCCGCTGCGCCTCGTCCTCGAGCCCGAAGGCGAGCGAGCGGAGCGCCTCCTCGACCTCAGCCCGCTCGTTCGGCTCGTTCCAGAGGACGTGCTCGAGGATGCGCAGATCCTCGCTGGTGCAGAGGTCGCGCCCGTTGAGCACCGCGTGGGCCTTGATCAGCTCGATCGATTGCCGATAGCGCCGGTCCGAGGCGATGACGCCCTTGGAGTTGAGCAGGTTGCGCAGCTCGAGCATGTCGCGCTGCACGCTCTCGGGCATGCGCACCCGGCGCACCCGGGCCTGCAGCCTCGCGAGCTCCTCCAACGAGAGGGTGGTGCGCTCGGCGGGCGGCTCGAGCGCGAGCATGCGCAGGAACAGGTAGTCCTCGCGCAGGTAGTCGACGTCGAAGCGCAGCAGGAACCTGTCGTAGAGCGCGAGCAGCTCGTCCTCTTCGGGCAGCTCGTTGGCCGCGCCCACCAGCGAGAGCAGCGGCACGCTCTCGGCGCGCTCGCCGCCGTGGAAGCGCCGCTCGTTCATCACCGAGAGCAGCGTGTTGAGGATGGCCGAGGAGGCCTTGAAGACCTCGTCGAGGAAGGCGATGTGCGCCCGCGGCAGCTTGCCGTCGGTGACCCGCGTGTAGCGATCCTCCTCGAGCGCCTTGAGCGAGACCGGCCCGAAGAGCTCCTCGGGGGTCGTAAAGCGCGTCAGCAGCCACTGGAAGTAGCTCGCCCCGGTGACCCGGCGACACAGCTCGTGGGCCAGCTCGCTCTTGCCCGTCCCCGGCGGGCCGACGATGAGCACGTGGCTGCTCGACAGCAGCGCGCAGAGCATCCCGTCGATCACCTGGTCGCGCTCGAAGAAGTGCGCGCGCAGCTCGCGACGAAGCCGCTCGAGGACATCGGCTCGGTTCTCGATCATGAAGACGTCCCTCTCCGTCGGCCGCAGGCCGCAGCGTCCCGTCGCGCCGCCGGCGCGGCGAGGGGGATGACTGGAATCGTATATCGACAACCGCTTGTCACCTGCCGCCATTTCCCCCGGCGCGCCCTGGGCGAGGCGCGCCAGGGCGAGTGCCCGCTCGCCCGGGTCCCGGCCGGCCGACAGGCTTTTTCGGATGCGAGGCGGCTCGGCGTAACCTGCCGTTCGTGCCGCTCGTCTGCCGTGAGAGAGCTCGAGGCGGCGAGAATGAGCATCGCGATGGGCATCCCCTCGCGCGTGATGGCGACGCGCCCACAGGTCACCGAAGACGACGGCGAGCGCCAGCTCGTCGAGCGCTGCCTTGCGGGCGACAGCGAGGCGTTCTCGCCCATCGTCCACCGCTACGGCGCGGGTCTGTTCGCCTTCTGCGCGCGCATGGTCGGCCGGGCCGTCGGCGAGGAGCTCGCACAGGAGACGCTGGCGCGCGCCTACGCGAACCTGGGCACCTTTCGCCACGACACGGGGCTCAAGAGGTGGCTCTACCGCATCGCGCTCAACCTCTGTCGCGACCACCTGAAGAGCGGCAAGGCAAGGGAGGGGCCGTGCGGCAGCCTCGAGGGCGCGCTCGAGCCGGTCGCCGCCGAGGCGGGACCGGAGGAGCGGCTGCGCGGGCGCGAGGCGGTCGCCGCCCTGCAGCGAGCCATCGAGAGGCTTGCGCCGAAGTACCGGGAGGCCTTCGTCCTCAAGCACATCGAGAACCTCTCCTACGAGGAGATGCGCGAGATCGTGGAGATGCCGGTCCCCGCGCTCAAGGTGCGCGTGCACCGGGCCCGGGAGATGATCAAACGGCTGATGGCGGAGGAAGAGAGGGGCGAAGGCCGGTGAAGCCGACAAGAGACAGGGGCCACGAGTTGCTCGACGGCGAGCCGCCGGCGCGCGAGGTGCGCTCGGCGCGCCACGAGCTGCGCCGCTCGCCGGACGCCTGCCTGGACCTCGACTTTCTCGAGCAGACGCTCGCCGCGGCCCGCCGCGACCCGCCCCCGCTGCCCGAGGGGTTCGAGGCGCGGGTGATGGCCCGCATCGCGGCCGGCCCGCCGCCTCGGCGCAGCAGGCTCGGGTGGCTGGTCACCCCGCGGTTTCGAGGCGAGCTGTCGCTGGCGGCCCTGCTTGCCCTGCTCGCCGTGGTCGCCCTGCTGGTCGGCCTGGGCGTCTATGTCGGCTTTCGCGCCGGCCTCGCGGCGGGCGCCGAGACGAGCTCCTTGCGCGAGGCGAGCCCGCGGGAGATGCCCGAGGCGAGCGAGGCCTCACGAGACGAAGGCCGCCGCGCTCGAGCCCGGTCTTCCCGGTCACCCTGAGCTCGTGGCGCTTGAAGAGGTGTCGCAGAGTCCTTCGAGCGAAGACCGGTCAGCCCGAGCCCCTTCGACAGGCTCTGGAGGCCGAGCTTGCGAGGCCGATATCGAGGGCCCCTTCGACTTCGGCCTCCCCCCGTTCCTCCGGAGGCTACGCTCCTGACCAACAGTCCCATCTGCGCAAGGTCACAGCCGGCAGAAGGACCGACGAGGAGCTCGGGGCGACCGCGGCGAGCCCTCGACTCCGGCCTCGCAAGCTCGGCCTACGCTCGGGTTGACCGGGTGGCGGGCGCCCGTCGACCTCCTGTTGGTTCAAGGTCACGGCCGGCCAAGGGACCGGTGACGAGCTCGGGGTGAGCGGGAGACGAGCCGAGGCCAGGGAGGCTTCCCGACACCTCTATGATTCGGTGAGCGTGCCGGAGCCGCCGCGCCCCCGGAATCCGCCCGGCCGCCCGCCCGGCGGCCGGGCATCCACGCTCCCGGACGAACCTCATACTTGCGCCCGAGCCCAGCTTGGGTTGGGATTCGTCCTGATTCGGTGATTCCAGACGTCGCTCGCTTCCCGACTATCCGACCTGGACCACACCCCGGAGGCCGTCCATGCGCTCGACCGTTTTGAAGCTCTTCTGTCTCGCCGCTGGCACCCTGCTGTTGGCCGGCTGCCCCGAGCCCTCTTGTGAAGATGGCATGCGCAACGGCAAGGAGTCCGACTTCGACTGCGGCGGCGGCTCCTGCCAGCCCTGCGCCGACGACAAGCTGTGCGTCGAGAACTCCGACTGTCAGTCGGGCCACTGCTTCGAGGGCTTCTGCGCCCCGTTGCGCTGCAACGACCAGGTGCGCAACGGCGAGGAGACCGACATCGACTGCGGCGGCGACTGCTCGCCCTGCGCGACGAACCAGCGCTGCCTGCAGGACGCCGATTGCGCCTCGCAGAACTGCCGCAGCAAGCGCTGCGAGGCCCCGAAGTGCGACGACGAGATCCTCAACGGCGAGGAGACCGACCTCGACTGCGGCGGCAACTGCGAGCCCTGCGCCAGCGGCGCGGCCTGCGGCGCGGCGGCCGACTGCGTCTCGGGCGTCTGCGAGCAGGGCGCCTGTCAAGAGCCGAGCTGCAGCGACGGGGTGCTCAACGGCGCCGAGACCGACCTCGACTGCGGCGGGGGCTGTGAGCCCTGCGCGAACAACAAGGGCTGCGCCGAGGGCGGCGACTGCGTCTCGGGCGTCTGCTCCGAGAGCGGCCAGTGCGCCTCGCCCGAGTGCTCCGACGGCGTGCTCAACGGAGAGGAGACCGGCGTCGACTGCGGCTCGAGCTGCCCCAAGTGCGACGACGGCGAGGCCTGCAACGACGGCTCCGACTGCATCTCCGGGGTCTGCGGCGGCGGCGCCTGCCAGGCGCCCTCCTGCACCGACTCGGTGAAAAACGGCGATGAGACCGACATCGACTGCGGCAAGTCCTGTCCCGCCTGCGCGGACGGGAAGGTCTGCGCCGGGCCGTCCGACTGCCTCTCAGGCGTGTGCGTCTCGGGCAAGTGCGCGAGCGCGACCTGCTTCGACGGAGTCGAGAACGGCACCGAGACCGCCACCGACTGCGGCGGCGGCGCGTGCCCGGCCTGCGACAACGGCAAGGGGTGCGAAGAGGACACCGACTGCGAGTCGCTCGTCTGCACCGGAAACTACTGCCAGGCGCCGACCTGCACCGACCAGACGCACAACGGCCTGGAGACCGATGTCGACTGCGGCGGCAACTGCCCCGACTGCATCGCGGGCAAGGCCTGCGAGCTTGGCAGCGACTGCGTCTCCGGCGTCTGCAACGGCCGGCAGTGCGCGCCGCCCGCCTGCAACGACGGGGTCAAGAACGGCACCGAGACTGACATCGACTGCGGCGGCGGCGACTGCCCGGCCTGCGGCGGCGGCGGGATCTGCACCGGACCGGCCGACTGCGAGAGCCTCAACTGCGTCAACGGCGGCTGCGAAGCGTCGAGCTGCACCGACGGGATCAAGAACCGCGACGAGAGCGACATCGACTGCGGCGGCACTCACTGCGGGGGCTGCGTGGCAGGCAGGCAATGCGGCGACGGGGGCGACTGCGCGAGCCGGGTGTGCGCCGGCGGCCTGTGCGCCACGGCGAGCTGCCGCGACGGCGTGAAGAACGGCCTGGAGAGCGACACCGACTGCGGCGGAGGCGTCTGCGACGGGTGCGCGGCCGGCGGGATCTGCGAGGCGGGGTCCGACTGCGCCAGCGGCGTGTGCACCGACGGGGCCTGCGTGGGCGCGACCTGCGCCGACGGCGTCCAGAACGGCGACGAGACCGGCGAGGACTGCGGCGGCCCCTGCGACAAGTGCGAAGACGGCCAGGGGTGCCTGCTCGCCATCGACTGCCAGAGCGACTTCTGCACCCCGGACACGCTCGTCTGCGCGACCCCGAGCTGCACCGACGGATACGCCAACGGCGACGAGACCGATCTGAACTGCGGCGGCTCCTGCCTGGCCTGCGCGGACGGCAAGGGCTGCCTCGTGGATGGCGACTGCGCCCTTGCTTTCTGCAATCCCGACACGCACCTCTGTGCGACCCCGACCTGCACCGACGGATACACCAACGGCGACGAGACCGACCTGAACTGCGGCGGCTCCTGCCTGGCCTGCGCCGACAGCAAGGCCTGTGCGCTGGCCGCCGACTGCGTGAGCGGTGTCTGCACGGGCCTGGTCTGCCAGGCCCCGCGCTGCGACGACGAGGTCAAGAACGGCGACGAGACCGACACCGACTGCGGCGGCTCCTGCGGCGCCACCTGCGAGACCGACCAAGCGTGCCTCCTCAATGCTGACTGCGCGAACGGCATCTGCAGCGGAGAGACGCATCTTTGCGTCGCCGCGCGCTGCGATGACCTCCTCAAGAACGGCGACGAGACCGACGTCGATTGCGGCGGCTCCTGCGATGCCAAATGTGGTCCGAACGAGGCCTGCGTCGACG
>DHSB01000072.1:58415-58722 GCA_002408385.1 Myxococcales bacterium UBA5297 | reverse complement strand
GCCTGCGTCGACGCGGGCGACTGTGCCAGCGGCGTCTGCACGGACCTGGTCTGCCAGGCCCCGAGCTGCGAGGACGAGGTCAAGAACGGCGACGAGACCGACCTCGACTGCGGCGGCTCCTGCGACGCCAAATGTGATCCGAACGAGACCTGCGTCGACGCGGGCGACTGCGCCAGCGGCGTCTGCACGGACCTCGTCTGCCAGGCCCCGAGCTGCGAGGACGAGGTCAAGAACGGCGACGAGACCGACGTCGACTGCGGCGGCTCCTGCGACGCCAAATGTGATCCGAACGAGGCCTGCGTCGACG
>DHSB01000072.1:0-58287 GCA_002408385.1 Myxococcales bacterium UBA5297 | reverse complement strand
CCTGCGTCGACGCGGGCGACTGCGCCAGCGGCGTCTGCGCTGAAGGAAGCTGCATCAGCGTCGAGGCTCCGGCGCTGAACGAGGTGGCGATCACCGAGCTGATGCTCCAGCCCGCGGCCGTGGCCACTGCGGTCGCCGGCCAGTGGTTCGAGTTGAAGAACCTGGCCGCCGCGAGCCGCAACTTCGCCGGTCTGCAGCTCTCGATCGACGGGACGCGCTTCACCCTGCCCGCCGAGCCGATCCTCGTGCCCGCTGGCGGCCAGCTCGTCCTCGGCGGCAACTCCGACCTTGGCAGCAACGGCGGAGTCGAGATCGACATCGTGCTCGCCGGGATGCTCGAGGTGGCGACCGACTTCGGGTTCATGGAGCTCTACGCGGCCGACGGCGCCCTGCTGCTCGACGGCGTCAACTGGGACCTCACCTGGAACCACCAGGATGGCAAGAGCCTGACCCTCGCGCCCGCGGCGACCGACCCGGTCAACATGAATGACCTGGCGACCTCGTGGTGCCCGGCGCAGGCCGGCGCAGGCAGCCCGGGAGCGGAGAACGCGGCCTGCGAGGTCGACTGGTGCAAGCTGCAGTACCCGGCGACGCTCAACGTGGCCGCCACGCTGCCCAGCGAGCTGGTCTTCGGCCAGGTCCTGGAGACGGGCCTGACTGGCAACAACCCGACTCCTTTCATCACCGCGCAGCTTGGCTGGGGCGCATCCGGCTCGATGCCCGACACCGCGTGGACCTGGGTGGACGCCGACTACAACCCGGCGTTCTCGAACCCGGCCAATGAGGAGCTCATGGCGCAGCTCGCCTTCCCGGCCCAAGGCACCTACGCCTACGCCTACCGGATGTCGCTCGACGGCGGGCTGTCGTGGAAGGTGTGCGACCTCAACAGCTCGGACGACGGGTACCAGCCCGAGCAGGCCGGCAGCGCCACGGTCGGCCCGGAGCCGATGCCTCAGCTCTTCTTCAGCGAGTACATCGAGGGCTCGAGCAACAACAAGGCGCTCGAGATCTACAACGCGGGCGCCTACCCGGCGCGCCTGTCGCGCTGCGCGGTGAAGATCTACGCCAACGGTGCCACGACCTCTTCAAGCATCGCGCTTCCGGCCGAGGCGGTGCTGGCCGCCGGAAGCACCTTCGTCGTCTGCCACTCGTCGGCGAACGCCGCGATCAAGACGGCCTGCCAGCTTCAGTCCGGCAGCCTCTCGTTCAACGGCGACGACGCGGTCTCGCTCGCCTGCGACGGGGTCGAGATCGACGTGTTCGGAAAGATTGGCGAGGACCCGGGCACCTCCTGGAGCGGCGGCGGAATCAGCACGGTCGACCGGACCCTGCGCCGCAAGTGCGGGATCACCACCGGTGACCTCGACGGCAGCGACGCCTTCGACCCTTCGATCCAGTGGGACGGCTTCCCCGTGGACACGACCGACGGCCTGGGCGCGCACAGCGTCATCTGCCCCGACCCGTGCGAAGGGGTGACCTGCTCGAACCAAGGCACCTGCCAGCCCGACGGCTCGAGCTACACCTGCCTGTGCAATGAGGGCTATTCGGGAGTGGCCTGCTCGGGGAGCTGCAGCGACGGCGCGCAGAACGGCACCGAGACCGGCATCGACTGCGGCCCCGACTGCTCGCTCGCCTGCGACGGAGAGGACTGCGCGGTCCACGGCGATTGCAAGAGCGACTACTGCAACAACACCACGCTCAAGTGCGCGACCCCGACCTGCAGCGATGGCGCGCAGAACGGCGACGAGACCGGCGTCGACTGCGGCGGAAGCTGCGGCGCGTGCGACGGAGATGCTTGTGCCGCCAACGGCGACTGCAAGAGCGGCTACTGCAACGGCACGGTCTGCGCCGCGCCGACCTGCACCGATGGCGCGCAGAACGGCGAGGAGACCGGCGTCGACTGTGGCGGAAGCTGCCTGGCATGCGAGGGCGACTCCTGTACCCAAGACAGCGACTGCGTCACCGGCTTCTGCCTCGACAACGAGACGTGCTGGGTGCCCGACTGCACGGACGGAATCAAGAATGGCAGCGAGACCGACATCGACTGCGGAGGCCCCTGCGCCGAAAAATGCGCGGACGGCCTGGGCTGCAACCTTGACGCCGAGTGCCTGAGCGGCAGTTGCCTCGACCACACCTGCGAGGCTGCCTACCGCCACACCGTCCCCCTCGACGGCACCAATGACTTCGCCGCGGTCGAAGAGTTCCCGACGACCTCGGCCGGCTACGTCGCCTACGCGACCTGGGACGCGGATTACCTCTACGTCGGGTACCAGGGCTCGGACATCGGCGCCACAGCAACCGCGACGAAATGGGTGCAGATCTACCTCGACGTCGATCCAGACGATGCATCCGGTGCGAGCACTGGCGTGACCTACAACACTCAGACTCCGAGCTTCCCGGCGGGCCTGCGCCCCGACTTCCACTTCGGTTGGCAGACCACCGCCAACTCCGTGGACAACCGGCTCGAGTACCTCGGCGACTGGCAGTCGGCCGATCCGAGCACGACGATCGACGTCGCCCGCTCCGGTGATTTCGTCGAGTTCCGCATCGCCCTCAGCGGCATCTACGACCCGGAGAAGGTGGCCCTCACCGTCTTCATGATCAATGAGCAGGCGGGAACCGAGTGGACCTTCGCCGGGCTCTACCCCGACGCCTGGGGCTTGGGCGCTGGTGACATCCCGGTGAGCGACGGGTACTTCGCGACCATCCCGGTGTCGACATACCTGTTGGCCGACTTCGCGCTCGCCCGCGAGCCCGCCGATTCGATGAACAAGCAGCCGTAAACCGGTCCTCAGACCAACAGGTTCGCCCCGCCCTCTCGCTCGAGGGGGCGGGGCTTTCGTTTCCGGCGAGCGCTGCCGGCAAGACGCGGGCGCGCTCGACTCTCGACTGTCATGTCGGCCGAGCAGGTGCTCGATTCCAGGCCGGGCGCATCGCCATGCGCCCCTACCCGCCGAGTGGCCGCTCCACCCTCTTTTCACTCTCGACCGTCGCCCTCACCGCCGAAACGCGGCGTCCCAGCCCGTTGTTCGGATGGGGACGCCGTGCTATCGGAGACCGCTCTCCGAGAGGGCCACTCGAGCCTCCGGCCCACCGACTGGACGACCACCATGAAGAGACGCACCGCCGCCGAGATCCGCGAGCTTTTCCTCACCTTCTTCGAGTCGAAGGCCCACCGCCGGGTCTCCTCCTCACCCCTCGTCCCGCAGAACGACCCCACGCTCATGTTCACCAACGCGGGCATGGTCCAGTTCAAGGACGTCTTCACCGGCCGCGAGAAGCGCGACTACACCCGCGCCTGCAGCTCGCAGAAGTGCGTGCGCGCCGGCGGCAAGCACAACGACCTTGAGAACGTCGGCTTCACCGCCCGCCACCACACGTTCTTCGAGATGCTCGGCAACTTCTCCTTCGGCGACTACTTCAAGAAAGACGCGATCGCCTTCGCCTGGGAGCTGGTCACCGGCCCCGACTGGCTCGGCATCGATCCGGACCGCTTGGTGGTCACCGTCTTCGAGGGCGAGGACAACATCCCGGGCGACGACGAGGCCGCGCAGCTCTGGCTCGAGCAGGGCGTCCGCCCCGAGCGCCTCTTTCGCCTCGGCCGCAAGGACAACTTCTGGCAGATGGGCGACACCGGCCCCTGCGGCCCCTGCTCCGAGGTCCACATCTATCGGGGCGAAGAGACCGACCGCGCCTTCATCGATGATCACGGGCGCAAGTTCTTCATCGAGAACAGCATCCCCGACCAGGACGCGTGGATGGAGCTGTGGAACCTGGTCTTCATGCAGTTCGACATGGCCAAGGACGGCTCGCTCTCACCGCTGCCCAAGCCGTCTATCGACACCGGCGCCGGCCTCGAACGGCTCGCCGCGGTGCTGCAAGGGGTCCAGTCGAACTACGACACCGACCTGATGCGCGACATCATCGCCAAGGTCGAGCAGCTCTCGGGCAAGAAGTACGGCTCGAGCATGCAGCCCGACGACGTCGCGATGCGCGTCATCGCCGACCACTCGCGCGCGACCGCCTTCCTCATCGCCGACGGCGTGCTGCCGACGAACGAGGGCCGCGGCTACGTGCTGCGGCGGATCATGCGCCGCGCCATCCGCTACGGCTCGCGCCTGGGCCTGAACGACCCGTTCCTCTTCCAGACCGTCGCTCGGGTCATCGAATTGATGCAGGCCGCCTACCCCGAGCTCGAGGCGAGCCGCGCGACGATCACCGAGTTTGCGCGCAACGAGGAGCTCGGCTTCCGCCGCACGCTCGACAAGGGCATGCGCATGCTCTCCGAGACGATGATCGAGCTCGGCAACAAGGGCGAGAAGGCCATCCCCTTCGAGACCATCTTCTTCATGCACGACACCCACGGCTTCCCGCCGGACCTGACGCGCATCGTCGCCAACGAGAACGACTTCTCGGTCGACGAGGAGGGCTACCGCAAGTGGCTCGAGGAGCGGCGCGCCGGCGGCGGCGAGTTCGGCGGCTCGGGTGAGAAGGCGGTCGCCGACGTCTACCACCGGCTCCACGGCGAGCTCGGCGACAGCGAGTTTCTCGGCTACGACTCGCTCGAGGGCGAGGCGAAGGTGCTCGCGCTCGTCCAGGACGGCATGAAGATCGAGAGGGCCGGCAAGGGCGCCGAGGTCGAGGTCGTCTGCGACCGCACGCCGTTCTACGGCGAGTCCGGCGGCCAGACCGGCGACTCGGGCCGCATCGAGTCGCAGGGCGCGAAGGTCGAGGTGACCGACGCGCTCAAGCCGGTCGGCGGGCTCGTCGTGCACCGCGGCAAGGTGGTCGAGGGCACCCTCGAGTCCGGCAAGCCGGCCAAGCTCGCGGTCGACGCCGAGCGCCGCCAGGCCATCCGGGGCAACCACTCGGCGACGCACCTGCTGCACCACGTCTTGCGCGAGGTGCTCGGCGACCACGTCAAGCAGGCCGGCTCCAAGGTCGGCCCCGAGGGCTTCCGCTTCGACTACACGCACTTCTCGGCGCTCACCGCCGAGCAGATCGCCCAAGTCGAGGAGAAGGTGAACGCCCTGGTGCGCGCCAACCTCTCGCGCGACCTGAAGGTCGTCTCCATCGAGGAAGCGCGAGCCGCGGGGGCGACGATGCTCTTCGGCGAGAAGTACGGCTCCAAGGTGCGCATGGTCCGCTTCGGGCCCTCGCTCGAGCTGTGCGGCGGCACCCACGTCGATCGCACCGGGGACATCGGCGCGTTCGTCATCGCCAGCGACGAGTCGCTCGCCGCGGGCGTGCGCCGCATCTTCGCGGTCACCGGCCGCGAGGCCATCCGCCGCATGCAGGAGCAGCGGCGTGCACTGCGCAGCGTCGCCGACCGGCTGCGCACCTCGGCGGACGCCGTCGAGCCCGCGCTCGAGAAGCTGCAGGGCAACCTCAAGGCGCTCGAGAAGGAGCTCGACCGCATCAAGAAGCAGGGCTCGACCGCAGGCGCAGGTGACCTGGCCGAAAAGGCCCGCGACGTCAACGGCATCAAGGTCGTCACCGCGCGCATCGACCCGGCCAACGTCGAGGCCTTCCGCGGCCTCGCCGACAAGCTGCGCGACAAGCTGAAGACCGCGCTCGTCGCCTTCGGCGGCGAGAAGGACGGCAAGGCGGTGCTGCTCGTCGCGGCGACTCCGGACGTGGTGGCCAAGGGCCTGAAGGCCGGCGACGTGGTGCGCGAGATCGCCAAGGAGGTCGGCGGGCGCGGCGGCGGCAAGCCCGACATGGCCCAGGCCGGCGGACCGGATCCTTCGAAGATCGAGCAGGCGCTCGAGAAGGTCTACGAGCTCGCGGCGCGCTGAGCTCTCTCGCTCGTCGTTGAGAGGAAGGCGCCGGCGGGCTGGCCGGCGCCTTTTCTCTTTCAGCCTCCTGGATTGCTGGTTGCCGGCCGGACAGGGTGCCGCTCGGGAAGCGAGCGACGCGACGAGCGGCAGTCGGTCATGGACGTGCAGAGGGCGGCCGCTGCGGCGGCGAAGAGCAACGCCGGAGTGTCAAGGCGGGCCCCGCTGCCCGAGCTGACGCAAAGGCGACTAGCCCGACCGGCAGCGGCGGCCCCGAGGCTATTTCTCGAGCCCCAAGCCGCAGTCAGCTCGAGGCCCAGGCATGGCCGCCGACGCGCGCCTCGGCGCGGATGGTCCATGCGACCGTCTCCAGCTCGGCGACCTTCTCGTTCGCGCCCTCGCTCTTCACGCGGCTTCGAGCACCGACGCGGTGGGCGGCCGAGAGCCTCGACCTCGCGGCCGATGGCCGGTATGTCCGCCTCCGGTGCTATGAAACCCAACCAAACTCGACCAAGGGGGACACGATGCCGCCGCTCCGGTTCCGCTGGGACGCCTTCGATTCCGATGCCATTCGCGCCTTTGCACAGGCGTGGGGGCATGACCCGCGACAGGATCCCGATGCGAGAGCTTGGCTCCAGGAAGCACTCAAGAGGCCGACGGAAGACTTCGTCCGCAAAGCGAAGACGGTGATCGAAGACGTCTGGCTGCCGACCTACCCCGGGACCCGAGCCATCGTCGACAGGCTCATCGACGCGGGCATCGGCCCCATGAACCAGCCGCGCAGCGACAAGGGCTACGTCGACTACATCCGCCGCTGCCGCAATTCGTCTTCGGTGCGGTGCCTGCTCGTCGAAGCGATGCGCCGCTTCGGCGACCAGGACCGCACCGACGACGGAGTGCTCAACCAAGGCACGCTACGGCGATTCGCGGTGCTCGAGCCGGAGAAGCAGGAGCGGGACACCCGCCGGCCCCACTCCTACCAGCTCGACGCGTGGAACCGTCTCTCCGCCGAGAACGCCCAGGCCGAGGCCACAGGAAAATTCGAGGGCATTCTCGCGATGCCGACCGGCTCGGGGAAGACCTTCACCACCGTCCACTGGCTCTACGAGCACGTCCTCAATGCCAGCGGCCGAGTGCTCTGGCTCGCGCATCGGTACGAGCTGCTCGAGCAGGCTGCGAACGAGTTCTACCGGCTCGCCACCCTGGCCCGCGAAAAGCAGCGCCTGCGCATCCGGATCGTCTCCGGGCAGCACTGCGCGATGACGCAGATCGATCCCGCGGACGACGTGGTAATCGCCTCCGTTCCCTGCCTCGCGCGCCGGCCAGAAATCGCCGAGCAGCTCCTGACAGATACACGAACCTTCCTGGTGGTCGACGAGGCGCACCACGCCCCCGCGAAGAGCTACAAGGACGCCATCGACAAGCTGCGCCGGCGACCCCGCTACCGGCTCCTCGGGCTCACCGCGACCCCGACCCGCACCATGGAGGACGAGCGGCCCGTCTTGAGCCGGCTCTTCGGAGGCAAGGTCCTCTATTCGGTCAAGCTGCCGACGCTGATCGAGCAGGGCTTCCTCGCCCGGCCCCGGCCAGTGCGGGTAAGCACCGGAGCGGAGGTCGACGCCGAGGTCACCCGCGAAGACGAGCAGCACCTCGCGCGCTTCGACGACCTGAGCGAGGAGTGGCTTGATCGCATCGCGCACATGACCGCGCGCAACCAGACCATCATCGAGCACTACCGGGAGCACCAGGCGAAGTACGGCAAGACCCTGATCTTCGCCATCAACGTGCTGCACGCGGCCCTGCTCGCCGAACAGCTCCGGCAGGCCGGCATCGACGCGGAGTACATCGCCAGCTACCGGCCCGACGGCACCGACAAGAACAACCGCGCGATCCTGGAGCGCTACCGCGACCGCGGCAGCGGTCTCGACGTCCTGGTGAACGTGCAGATCCTCACCGAAGGCGTCGATCTCCCGATCACCAAGACCGTGTTCCTGACCCGGCCGAGCCGCAGCGAGACGCTGGTGCGCCAAATGATCGGACGCGCCCTGCGCGGTCCCGCTGCGGGCGGCAACCCCGAAGCCTGGCTCGTCTCCTTCGAGGATCACTGGGGCCGCTTCCGCGACTGGCAAAGCCCCCTCGACCTCGTCCCGGACCTCGCTGAGCTGGACGAGGTCGCCGAGAAGGAGAAGCCCACCGGGAAGCCGGCCTCCAACCTCTCCGAAGAGCTCTCCGAAGTCCTCCCATGGGAGCTCATCCACAAAGTGGCGGCGAAGCTACGCGACCTCTCGATCGATCAGAAGGCCGACCAGTTCGAGGCGATCCCGCACGGCTGGTACGTGCTCGACCGCGTCGATGACGGCGAGGCGGTCCACCAGGTCATCGCCGTCTACGAGCACCAACGCCCGTCGTGGGACGCATGCTGCGAACACTTGGCCCGCCTGGACAGGGAGGCGCTCGAGAAGACCGAGTTGCAGGACCTGATCGACGAGTTCTTCGTGGACTGCGACGAGCCGCAACCCTCGAGCTTCGAGGTCCATCAACTGCTCGAGCACTTCCTGGCCGGCGGCGGCCGCCCTGAATTCAAGGAGATGGAAGAGCGCCGCCAGTGCGATCCGTACGAGCTCGCCGACCACATCTGGACCAGCGACCTCGGCGAGCGCGCGAAGGCCGAGTTGCTGCAGCAGCGCTACACCAGCCTTGCCAAGGCCATCTACCCGTCGTTGCGAGAATTCCGCGCGGCGGTCGAAGACGCGCTCCACGAGAAGCTTCATCCCGAAGAAACGACCCGAATCATGCGCGCGGTCCCTGTCTTCGAGCCGCGGTCCGAGGAACCGCTGCCGCCGGGCGCGCACGATCTCTCGAGGCTCTTCGACGAGATGCTCTTGCGCGGCGCTGAGCTGCTCGGCCTGCCGAAGCTGCCTCACGGCGGCCCGGTCGACTGGACAAAGCGTCTGGTGAAGGGCTGGTACGGCATTGCCTACTTCGACGCCACCACGTCCCACGGCTATGGACGCATCCGCATCAACACGCTGCTCAACAGCTCGGCCATCCGCAGCGAGACGGTGGTCGCCTTGCTCTGGCACGAGTACCTGCACCTCTATTTGAAGCAGGGGCATACCAAGGAGTTCCGCGCCTGCGAGCGGAAGTGGCCCGGGTTCATCGAGGCCGAACGGGAACTGGATACGTTGAATGAGCGGTTTGGGGTGCAGTACTGGTAGTCGAGCTCTGGGTTCCGGGCCGATGGACACTCGATGATGAGGCTCCCGGCGGGCGTGAGCGGATCGATTCTCGAGCCGGCCAGGCTGCGCCTCTCCGACGTGGCCTGCGCCTAGTGATCGAGGTCGAAGCTCCGGCTCTGCCGCCGACGAAGGCGGCCCTCCGGCAAAGGAGCAGAGCCCGAAGTGCTCGAAGCGACGACGACGCTGGAGCTTCATCCCCCATTCGCCCGCTCGCGAAGCGCTACCACATCGGTCCGCGGACTGGGCTGAGGATGCTCTGAAGATCGGCGCTACCCGACGCGCGCGAACCAGACGGCGAAGCAGGCGCAGGCGACGCCCGCGTTCACTAGGCGCTCAACGCGGAGGCTCCTACACAGATCGAAGCAGTGGCGCAGCGCCAGGGGCCGGGCGAAGAGCTGCACCGCGAGGATCGCGGCGACCAGAATGCCAGCCGGGTGCAGCGTCCAGGCGGCCGCCGGGTCCAGCCGGATGGCGAAAGAGCCACGGCCTCGCCCGCCCGAGGCTCGAGCGTATGGGCCTCGCCCGCGCGCCCGACCTACCTCCGGCGCACCCGCACCGCCCCGAACACCGCCGCCGCGGCGAGCCAGAGCGGCATCACGCCCCCGGCGCTGCTGCAGCCTTTGCTCTCGCAAGTGCCCGCGTTGCAGACCGAGCCCAAGTCGCACTTCGGCGCGCCGGTACACAGGCCAGACCTGCAGACGTTGTCTACCGTGCACGGGTCGCCGTCGTCGCAGGGAACCCCGCTCGCCCGCCCGCAGACGCCGTCCTGCTTGGCGCCCGCCGCCCTGCTGCAAGCCCGGCAGAGCCCGTCGCACTCCTGGTCGCAACACACCCCTTGGCTGCAGAAGCCCGACTCACACTCGCCCGCCGACTCACAGCTCTCCCCGCCATACTTCCTCGACAGGAACGGCTCGTACTCGTCGACCTTCGCCGAGACTCCGATGAAGTTGAGGATGCCGGCCGAGGTGACCCCGACGACATACTCGGTACCGTCGACCGAGAGCAGGGCCGCTCCGCCGCTGTCCCCGTGGTCGGTGCTGCTCGCCGTGCAGTCGTAGGAGATGGTGCGGGGCGCGAGCCGCGGGGAACCGAGCGACTCGCCGTCGCAGCCCGCCTCGTCGCGGCACACGCCCAGCAATGGGACAGTGGTGTGCAACCGTGTCCCGATCGAGCCGCTCTCCGTCAGGCCGTAACCGACGATCTCGATGGGCACGCCGCGCTGGAGCACCCCGCCCATACTCGCCGGCAGCGCGGGAATCGGCTCGACGCCCTCCGGCGAATACTCCAGCCGCAAGATCGCCACGTCGTCCATCGGTAGCCCATGGTCCCAATCGCGCAGGTAGCCGGGATGCGGATAGGCCCCGACGACCCCCACGATCTCGGAGAAGGGGTCCTTCGGGCCGAAGGCGACGACGCAGCTCTCGGGGTTGGCGACGTTCTTGGCTGTGATGCAGTGGGCCGCCGTGAGCACCGTACCGGGCGCGATGAGCGTGCCGGTGCACAGGCTGTAGCCGCCGCTGACCGCGCAGTTGATGAAGCCCACCGCCTCGTGCTCCAGGTCCTCAGTCCCATAGTGAATTGGTGCCTTGAGGCTCCCGGTCGATTCGGGCTCGTCACCCTGGCAAGCGAAGGAAATCCCGAGCAGCGCCAGCAAACAAAGGGGGCCGAAGGCCGCACGCATCGGGGATTACTCCTTGGTGGAACGAGAGGTCGTCCGGGCTCTTGCTTGCACCGTCCATCGGCGGTTGCAGAAGGCCGCCCAGCGAACAGCCGCATTCTAGGCGGCGCCTTCGCAGCACGGCAAAACGACAGCGCGCGCCGGTGAGGTCAGGCCCAAGGGCGAAAGAAACCGCCGATGCGCGAGGCCGTCTGCCAGGTCTGGGCCCCGCCGTCGAAGCTGCCCAGGTTCGCCGACGGGGTGGCGTTCCGCGCGCCTCCGCGGCATCGAGAGCCCGGCCGGGCCTGCTGTCCACCACCATCCGCGCCGGGGCCAGGGGCGGCGTGCTGCTCATCGAGTTGCACCATCGCTTCGAGACCTCTTGCTCCGACTACGCGTGAGAGAAGTGAGGCCCGAAGCCCGCCGTCTCGCCTACGAGCCCTGCGTATCCGCCCCCGCGCCGCGCAGCGACTCGGCGAGCCGGCGCAGTCCCTCCTCGGTGGAGACGCGCGGCGAGTAACCGAGGTCGCGCCGCGCCGCGGAGATGTCGAACCAGTGCGGGGTCGAGAGCTGCTTGGCGACGAACCGGGTCATCTGCGGCTCTTGGTCCGGCCGGAAGGCGCGGTGGACAAGCTCGAGCATCCACCCGGCGAGCCAGGCTGCGCGCGGTGGGATCGTCCGGGTCTCGGGCGGCAGCCCGGCGGCGGCGAGGATGGCGTTGATCATCGTGGCGACCGCGACCGGCTCGCCTTGGGTGATGAAGTAGGCCTTGCCGGCGACCGGCGAGTCGGGCCCGAGCCGGTCGGCGGCGAGCAGGTGCGCCTCGGCGGCGTTGTCGACAAAGACCACGTCGATCAGCGCCTTGCCGTCGCCGACCAGCCGCAGCCTCCCCGCCTTCGCCCTCGCGACTATCCGCGCCACGAGCTGCGTGTCGCCCGGGCCCCAGATCAAGTGCGGGCGCAGCGCCACGGTGCGCAGCTCCGGTCCGTTGGCGGCGAGGACCAGCCGCTCGGCGATGGCCTTGGTCCGCGGGTATTCGGCCTCGAAGCGCTCGGGGTACGGGGCCGACTCGTCGACCCCCTCCACCTCGCCGCCGGCCGACACCACGCTCGGCGTGCTCGTGTAGACGAGCCGCTCGATGCGCTGCGCGCGGCAGGCCTCGAGGACGTTGCGCGTGCCCTCGACGTTGACCCGCTCGAACTGGGCGCGGGTCCCGGCTATCCCGGTGCGCGCGGCGGTGTGGAAGACGACCTCGCAGCCGCGCGCCGCCTCGCTCACGGTCGCCGCGTCGCCGAGATCACCGCGCACGGTCTCCACGCCCAGCTTCGCGAGCTGTGGATAGTCGCCGCGGGCGAGGCTGCGCACCGAGTCGCCCCGCGCGAGGAGCGCTCGGACGATGGCGCCGCCGAGATAGCCTCCGCCTCCAGTGACCAGCGCCTTCACGACAGCCTCTGTTTCGCCCAGACGGCGAGCTTCTCGCGGAAGATCTTCGCGTTGTGCCGGATGTCCACCGGCAACCCGGGGTGGAACAGGATCTCGCGGACGGCGGCCGTCTTCGGACACGCCGCGCCCAGCGCCAGCAGCTCGCGGCGCACCGCCTCCAGTGACGCCGAACGCGAGGCCTCGTCGAGCTCCACGCAGAGCACCGGCTCGACCTGCCCGCCGCGCTCCACGCCGACCAGCGCGGTGCGGTAGACCGCCGGATGCGCGTTGAAGACGTTCTCGCAAGGGTCGGTGAAGTGCGTCGTCTCCTTCGTCGCGACCCGGTGCGACTTGCGGCCGCAGTACCAGAGCCTGCCCTGCGGGTCGAAGTAGCCGAGGTCGCCCATGCGGTGCCAGACGCGGCCCTGCTCGTCGCGCATCTTGGCGAGCTCGGTGGAGGCCGGCCGCGCGTAGTACTCCTGCGTGGTGGTGGGGCCGTGGACGGCGAGCTCGCCGACCTCGCCGGCCTCGAGGAGCCTCGCCTCTCCCAGCGTCTTTATCGGCCCGTCGTCGATGCCGATGATCCGCACCTCGACGCCCTCGACCGGGCGGCCGATGCAGACGCCCGCGCCCTGCTCGGTCTTGCGGCGGGTCTCGCCGAGGATCTCGGCGCTGCCTATCGAGGCGACCGGCAGCGACTCGGTCGCGCCGTAGGGCGTGAAGATCTCGACCCCGGGCGCGAGCGCTCGCGAGAAGCGCTCGAGGATCTCCGCGGAGACCGGCGCGCCCGCCGAGAGCACCCGGCGCAGCGTCGGCAGCTTGATGCCGTGCTGCTCGCAGTGTCGGCCGAGTCGATTGATGACCGCCGGCGAGCCGAACATGTTGGTGATGCCGAAGTCCTCGATGGCCTCGACCAGCTTGCGCGGGTCGGCGCTCGCCGGCCGGGAGGCGTCCATGTCCGGGATGACCGCGGTCATGCCCAGCGCCGGATCGAAGAGCGCGAAGAGCGGGAAGGTCGCCAGGTCGATCTCCCCGGGCCGGATGCCGTAGGTGCGCCCGATCGCCTCGACCTGCGCGACGAACATCCCGTGGGTGTAGACCGCGCCCTTGGGGATCCCGGTGCTGCCGCTGGTGAAGAGGATGGCGGCGGTCTCGTCGGCGCGCGTTTCGGCGAGCTCGGTCCCCTTCCCCTCGCCCCCGGCCCGGACGACCTCGTCGAGGCTCACCCCGCCCCAAGGCCCTTTCCGCCCGACGGTCACCAGCGTCTCGAGGCTGCGCCTCGCCCAGCCGAGCACGAGCCGCCCGAGGTGCGCCTTGGGGATGCCGATGAACGCCTTGGGCTCGGCCTCGGCCAGGCAGGTGCCGAGCGCCTTAACGCCGATGCCCGGGTCGACCATCACCGGCACCGCGCCGGCCTTGAAGAGGCCGAAGGTGAGCGCGAAGAACTCCAGGCTCGGCTTGACCATCAGCACGGTGCGCACGCCGCGCCCGATGCCGACGGCCTGCAGCCCGCGGGCGACGCGGCTCGACTGCTCGTCGAGCTGCTTGAACGTGTAGTGGCTGTAGAGCACGCGCCCGGCGCGGCTGCGCCCCTCGGGAAAGACGATGGCCAGGCCGTGCGGTCGCTGCCGCGCCAGCTCTGGCAGGAAGGAGGCGATATTGGTCGGCGTGTTCATGGGGTCTCAGCGGCGAGCGGGTGGCGCTCGAGGAAAGAAGAGACGAGCGGCGCTATCTCCTCGCCCGCGTCCTCGAGGACGTAGTGGCCGCTGTCGGGGAAGCGGTGCAGCTCGGCCTCCGGGAAGCGGCGCGTCCACTCGGCGAGGAAGTGGTGGTCGAAGACGAAGTCCTTCTCGCCCCAGCAGATGAGCATCGGGACGCCGCGGAAGCGCTCGAGCCCTTGGGCGACGCTGGTGACGAGCTCGAAGCCCTTGTCGCCGGGGGCGAGCGGGATCTCCTGCACGAAGCGCAGGGTCGCGATGCGGTTGTTCCAGTTGTCGTAGGGCGCGCAGTAGGCCTCCCGCAGCGCGCGCGGCATCGGCCGGCGGGTGACGGCCATGCGGGTCGCGCCGCGGGCAAAGGCGTTGGCCCCGCGCACCAGCAGCGCGCCGAGCGCGGTGTCGCGCACCAGCCGCAAAGTGAAGGGCAAAGGCTTGGAGGCCGGCAGCCCGAAGGCCGCGGTGTTGAGGACGACGAGCCGCTTCACCCGCTCCGGATGCCGCGAGGCCCAGGCCATGCCGATCATCCCGCCCCAGTCGTGCAGCACGAGCGTCAGGTCGCGCGTCAGCCCCAGGCTCTCGAGCAGCGCCTCGAGGTCCTCGACGCGCCGCTCCAAGGTGTACGGATAGCGCTCTTTGCCGGGCTTCTCCGAGAGCCCGCAGCCGATGTGGTCGGGCACGACGGTCCGGTAGCCCCCGCGCAGCGCGAGCACGAGGTTGCGGTAGTAGATGGACCACGACGGGTTGCCGTGGAGCATCACCACCGGCTCGCCGCTGCCCTCGTCGAGGTAGTGCAGGCGCAGCCCCTGGATCTCGAGCTGCTTGCCGTCGAAGGGATAGAGGTCGCGCGAGAGCTGTGTCGGTCGAGCCTCGGGCGTCTTGCCGCTCACCAGACCACCTCCATCATCGAGCAGTTGAGCCCGCTGCCGATGCCCATCAGCGCCACGCGGTCGCCGCGCCGCACCCGGCCCGCTTCCTCCGCCTTGCAGAGCGCCATCGGCACCGCCGCCGGCCCGACGTTGCCGAACTCGGGATAGATGGCGTGGACCTTGGCCACGTCGGCCCCGAGCGCCTCGGCCACCTTGGCGGTGTGCGTGGCGCTCACCTGGTGGAGGATGAGCAGCGAGAAGCGGTCGATGGTCCAGCCCAGCTCGCGCCTGGCCTTCTCGAGCGTCCGCTTGGCCAGCGCGATGCCGGCGGCGAGCAGCTTGCTCGAGTCGGTCTTCATCGCGTCGTTCTGGCCGTAGCACAGCCCGCTGTGCTCGGTCGCCGCCAGGCTGACGCCGCCGAGCAGCCGGTGCCCGCCGGCCCCGGGAGCGCCGCGGGTGAGCACCGCCGCCGCCGCGCCCGAGCCGAGGGTGAGCGAGGCGAAGTTGTCGAAGAGTGTCCGGGTCGTGCAGCCCGGTACGAGCAGCCGCTCGATGGTCCTCTCGGTCACCGTCCGCGAGCTCTCGCCGTCGACGACGAGCGCACAGTCGACCTGGCCGCGCTCGATCATCATCCCGGCGATCTCCATGCCGGAGAGGAAGGCGAGACAGGCGTTGCCCAGGTCGAAGTTGAGGCACTCGGGGCCGAGCCCGAGCTTGCCGTGCACCAGCGCCGCGACCGACGGCTCGATGAAGTCCTTACAGACCGAGGTGCTGATGAGCACGCCGATCCGGCTCCGGTCGATCCCCGCGTCGGCGAGGGCCTTCTCGGCGGCGAGCGCGGCGACTTCGCTCGGCTGCACCCCGGGATCCCAGAAGCGCCGGGCGACGATTCCAGTCAGCGACTCGAGCAGGTTCGGCCAAAGGTTCAGGCTCCGCAGCGTCGGGGCGAGCCGCGCGTCGATTTCGGCGGAGGTCACGCGGCACGGCGGGTCGACACAGGCGAGCCCTTGAATCGTGACGTTTTCGAATTGCATTGCGCCCTCTCCCCGCGTTTTCGCGGGGCAACACGGCCCCCCGACGACGTCGGGCGCAGTTCGTAACGTTTTTCGATGGTCGAGTCGAGCGTCGGTTGCCCGCTGATGGCCTCGCGCCGGACGGGCCGCGCAAGGCTCTGAAGAGGCGTCGAGAGCTCCCTCTCCGACTCGGAACCGGTCCTTCGCGAGGCGGGGAGCGCCGCCGTCTCGGCGGCCTGAGGGACGCGAGCGCGCGAGCGCCCGGCGGGGTCGAGCCGAAGCTCAGCCTTCTCTCGTCAGTGGCAGCCGCAGCCCCCGCCGCCGCAGCCACAACCGCCGAGCGCGGCTCCGGAAGCGCCCGCGTCGCAGCCGCCTCCCTCGCCACAGCCTCCACCGCCGCAACAGTCGTCCGCCGAGCCGCACTCCTTCCCGCCGTGCGCGGCGAAGGTCGAGAGCAGGCGGGTCGGCGACTGGTTCCCGCAGACCGGGCAACGCGCGGTGGCTCCGGCGGGGATCAGGTCTTCGAACTGATGGGAGCAGGTGTCGCAGCGAAATTCGTAGAGCGGCATGGTCAATCCTCAGAAGAAGCAGCTTGATTACCACCGAAACAGCGACGCGCGGGCGATCTCAGCAGACCTGGCCGCGCGGCGGCCGAGGCTGGGCGTCGAAGAGCAGCGCGCCGATGCGCTCGAGCAGCCTGCGCGAACGGGCTCGCAGGCCGGTCGCCTCGAGCAGCGCCTGCAGCTCGTCCGGCTCGTCGACGACCGCGAGGGCTATCGCGTCGCAGAGCGCTCCCGGATCGGTGAGGTGCGTGGCCTCCGCGAGCGCCTCTCTCCGCTCGGGCGGAAGCAGGCCCCAGAGCGGGGCGAGGGCGGCGCGCACGGTGTCGAGCTCCACGGAGGACTCGCACGGAGGCTCGTCCGCGAGCTCGGCATGCACCTCGCGATACGGCGCGGTCCGCGGGTGCTCGCCGACGATTCGGATGCGCGTCACTCCGCGCACGAGGATCTGCTGCCGGCCGCGGGCCCGACCTCTGGCGGCCTCGATGAACCCGAGGCATGCGGTCGGACGCAACCTGGCTTGCCCGTCGGAGTCGTCTCCGCGGCCCGGCGCGAACCTGGCGATGGCGAGCAGCCGGTCGCCGCGCAGCGCGTCGTCGACCAGCGCCCGGTAGCGGGGCTCGAAGACGGCGAGCGTCAACGCGCCGCCCGGCAAGAGCACGGCATCGGGAAGTGGGAAGACCTTGAGGCGGTCGAGCGCGGTCAGGAGCGTTTCGAGGTCGAGCACGGTCCTGGATAACGCCCGGCACACGCACGCGCACTCCCGCTCGCGGACCAGGAGCGCGACGGCCAGCCCCCAGGGAAGTCGGCGGAAGCCCGCCCGCCTGTCGATTTCGTCTATCGGGAAGACCTCGAAGGCGCGCCCGCCAGTCGATTTCGTCTACCCGAAGACCTCGAAGGCTCGCCGCCAGTCGATTTCGTCTACCCGACGGCCTCGAAAGCTCGCCGCCAGTCGATTTCGTCTACCCGAAGGCCTCGAAGGCTCGCCGCCAGTCGATTTCGACTACCCGAAGACCTCGAAGGCTCGCCGCCAGTCGATTTCGTCTACCCGAAGGCCTCGAAGGCTCGCCGCCAGTCGATTTCGTCTGCCGGAGCGCGCGATCTGGCCCTTGGCCGGCAGCCGATTGCCTCTTCGATGGATTCGACCCGCCTACTCGCTGTCGTTCCTGCGCTTCGGGGGCCGGCGGCCGGCGCCAACCAATGAGACGAACAGCTCGTCGCCGCCGCAGTCATGGAAGAGCCAGCGGCCGGGCCTGGCGATGTGCTCGTAGGTCGTGTTCAAGAAGGTCCAGGCGCGGGCCAGGATGTCCCTGGGCAGGTCTTCCTTGGGCATCGCCCCGATTCCGAGCGCCACATCGATATCGGTGGCCAGCCGGTCGGCCCTGCCGGGATCTTCGGCGAAGAAGTGCGAAGGATCCCTCGAGAGCAGCTCGAGGTTCGCGCGGTAGAGACCGGAGAGCCTCCGCAAGTCTTCCGCGAGATCCAGGTAGCCGAACCCTGCACGGATGTGGTCGAGGACGAGCTTGGTCTCCTCGTCGCTGTCGAGGTGGAACTCGGCCAGCTTGAGCATCCGCCCGCGAACCTCGCTCGCCTCCTGCGCGAGCGCCTTCGGCAGCTTGGCATCCGTTGCGAGCGCGTCGGCCATCGCCAGCTCGGAACGCGCGAAGATCACCGCCCGCGCCGCCGGCCCCAGCAGATCGAGCGTACGGACGTCGAACTTCTCGGGCGGCAGCTTGCAGAACAGGGCGCGCCACTCCGGTTCGTTGACCCTCCCCGAGACGCCCAGCGCGACGATCGCGGCGCGCCGCACGTCGATGCGCGGCAAGTTCACCCGGGCGGCGGGAATCTCGCGGTAGTGCGCCAGGAGCTGCTCGAGAGCGCGCTGGCCGGTCTGAAGCTCCTCGGGACTCGTCGTCGGTTCGGTGTTCTCGGTGCCCATGCGCATCTCCTGAAGAGGCACAGGCGCGCTCCCAACCCCAGGTCAAAAGGCGCGCCTGTCATGGATGGTGACCGTCTCGCGAGGCCCCTGCACGACTCACCCCGATGTCGCTCGCGAAGACACCGGGGAGGCTAGCGATCGGCAACACTGCGAGTCAAGGCGGGCTGCGGCGCGGGGCGCGTCCAGAGCCCAGAGCGCTTGGGGCGACTGTCGCCTCCGCGGAAACCGGGTGAAAATGGCGAGGCTCAGCCCCCTTCACCCTCGACCCTCTTCTCCGAATCCGGCTCCGCGCTCCGCTCGCCCCACTCGGCGACGCCCACCTCCGAGAGGAGAAGACATGACCGGCCCTTCCGCTCCTTCGCACCCGGCGCCGCGGCGTCCTGCCGCGCTCGCGGTCTTCGTCCTCGCGTGCGTCGCGCTCGCCGGCTGCAGCGACGAGCCCGCCAAACCCGACGACAAGGTGCCGCCGGCCGTCGAGCCCGCCTGCGGCGACGGGGCGGTCAACGGCGACGAGGCCTGCGATGGGCCACTGCTCGGCGACGCGAGCTGCGAGCAGCAGGGCTTTGCCGGTGGCCCGCTCGGGTGCAAGGCCGACTGCAGCGGCTTCGACACCTCCGCCTGCGTACCTATCGAAGAGCCGCCGCGCTGCGGGGACGGAGTACGCGAGGGCGCCGAGGTCTGCGACGGCGACGACCTGAACGGCCAGAGCTGCGCGGGGCTCGGCTTCGCCGGCGGCCAGCTCCGCTGCCGAGGTGACTGCAAGGGCTTCGACACCCGCTACTGCTGCGGCGACGGCTTCCGGCGCGCCGGCGAGGTGTGCGACGGCGAGGACCTCGGCGGCGAGAGCTGCGAGGGGCTCGGCTTCGCCGGCGGCAAGCTCGCCTGCGCAGCCGACTGCGCCTCGTTCGACACCTCGGGCTGCGATCCCTGCGGCAACGGCGTCGTCGAGGAGGGTGAGACGAGCGAGACGTGCTGCCTGGACGCCGGCTGCCTCGAGGGCGCGTGCGACTCAGCGGCGATGAGCTGCGTCGATCCCTGGCTGCTCGAGTGCCCCGCGGGCGCGGCCGCGGCCTGCTCGGCGCAGAAGCCCTGGTACTGCCCCGCGTCGGGCCTGCCGGTCTACGACTGCGGCCGCTGCGGCTGCCCGGAAGGCCGGGTCTGCAGGGAGCGCTTCTGCTACGAGCCCGAGGTGCTCGCCGCCGAGCGCGACGATCGGATGCCGTCGTTCGAGCTGCCGCTCGCGCGCTATTTCGAGCTCTACGACTGGGCGATGTCCGCGCCGGCCTTCACGCTGCCGGAGCTCGCCGAGCGGCTCGACGCCATCCTGCGCTCGGACGCGAGGCAGGTCGGCCTGTTGCTCGGCGAGTCGCACAACTCCGAGGACGAGCAAGCGGTGGGAGTCCAGCTCGTCCGCGACGTGCTCGAGGCCGGTTGGACCGTGAGCGAGCTGGGCATCGAGACGCACACCAGCCCCATCCTCGATCCGGCGCTCCTCGCCGACACCGGCATCCGCACCGCCGCGATCGAGGGCGACCTGACCAACGACGCCTATTGCGAGGCTGCCCGCGGGAAGGTGCGCAACACGCTCAACCGGACCCAGGGCGTCTACCTGCAGTTCACCGGCTCGGGCCACACCTCGCGCGAGATGGCCTATCACGAGGCGAACTGGTTCATCTCGCGGGTGCCCCACACCGCCGAGTGCATCGCGCGCGAGGGCCGCAAGGCGACGACGGTGGTCCTCTTCGACCCCGAGGTCTGGCTCTTCCTCACCGACCAGGTGCTGCTGTGGCGGCTGGGCGACGCGTACACGAGCGAGCAGGCGGTCAGCGATGCGCTCGACGAGACGATCGCCCGCTGGCGGCTCACCTCCGAGGCACAGGCGCGCGACCCGCGATTCGACGCGCAGGCGAACGGGCACGAGGTCAACGTGCGCATCCTCGCGGCGGGCACGCCCGAGGTCTTCTTCGCCTACTTCCCCAGGCCCAATCGCCCCGCCTACTTCGTCGAGGGCTTCCGCGCGCTCTGGCAGGTGGCCGAGATCCGCAGCCTGCTCTTCAGCAATGGCATCAGGCCGGGCAACTGCTCCATCTCGTGGAGCCTGACCCCGGGCGAGGAGATGCTCGAGTTCTCCTGCGGCAACACCGCGCGGAGGGTCCAGGCCACGGTCGACGGCCGCTCGTTCGAGGTGCTCGACTGGAGCGCGCAGCCTTGAAGAGCCGGTCCGCGCGTCGCTAACTTGGCTGTCCTCGCGCGCCGTGGAGAGCGACAAACAGTCCCGCCAGCGGCCAGGAGCCAGCTTTGAACTTCGCCCGAGTCCTTCGTCAGGTCGGCCAATTCCTCGACGAGCGCGGCTACCGCTTCTGCCTCGCAGGGGCGATGGCGCTGCATGGCCATGGCGCTTCACGTGCGACTGCGGACCTCGATCTCATCGTCGAGGCCAGGGCCCAGCGCGAGCTGCTCGAGTTCCTCGGCTCCCTGGGCTACGAGCTACTCCACGTGTCGGAAGGCTATTCGAACCACATTCATCCCCTCGAAGCGTTCGGTCGGCTCGATTTCATCTACGTGGACGAACGGACTGCCGATCGCCTCTTCGCGGATGCCCGCCGGGTGGCCGTCTTTCCTGGGGTCGAGGCTCTGGTGCCCAGCGCCGAGCACCTCGCGGCCTTGAAGCTCTTCGCTATCAAGAACGACCCCTCGCGCATGTTCAAAGACCTCGCAGACATCCAGTTCCTGCTGGGCCTGCCCGGTGTCGACCAAGCCGAGATCCGCGCGCAGTTCGAGCGCCAGGGAATGGCGGACAGATTCGATGAAATCAAGCGAGCGCTCGACCGATCTCGATCTTGAGACCGGCATCCCCACGACCTCCGAAGACGTCCAGGCCTTGCGGAGGCTCGGAAGGCCGACGCTGAGCCCGGAGGCCTACCTGCGGCTGCTCGAGAGCTTCCACGTCTCGTACGAAAGCCTGCGAAATCGGAGAGGCCCGCGGGGCGAGCCCTTCACCTTGGGCGACGAGAAGTTGGAGAGGGGAGACGACGTCGGCAAACCGTGAGCGACAGTCGGGAGCCGAGAGCTCGAGCCGTCTGTCGAAGCGGGAGCCTGGTCTTCGAGCCAAACCCGAGCTTCAACCGCGGGCGCCTTGGGTCAGGCCGTTGGCGAGCTGCACCAGGCCCTCGAGGTCCTCTACCGACTCGCCGAGGTGAGGCGCGGCCACGGCGACCGCGCCGCTCGGGGCGAGCTTGGCCAGCCGCTCGAGCAGCCCTCGGTCGCGCTCGACGCGCGCGTGTTCGTCGCGCGCCAGCCGGATGAGCTTCTCGAGGGCGCTGCGCGCGCTCTCGGGCGCATCGGGAGGCAGCGCGACCGCTTGGGGGTCGCGCAGGCCGTCGGTGCAGGCGTAGCTGCGGTTGAGCACGTACCCGGAGAACGGCAGGTCCATCTCCAGGATGCGGTCGCGCATGTAGACCGCCTCGGAGAGCGCGGCCTGCTCGGGGCTGGTCACGACGAGGAAGGCGGCCACCTCCGAGCCGAGCACGGCCTTGACGCCGTCGGCGTGCAGGCGCATCGCCGCGAACATCCCGGAGAAGGCGGCCATGAACTGCAGCAGCTCGTCGTAGAAGCCCTGGCCGAAGACCCGCGCGAAGACGGTGTTGATGAGCTCGGTCGCCCTGCGCCAGAAGCGCCCGGTGCGCCGCGCCCCGTCGGGCAGGAAGAAGCTGACGATGCGCTCGTCGAGAAAGCGCGTCAGCCGGCCGGGCGCCTCGAGGAACTCGAGCGCGTTGCGCGAGGGCGGGGTGTCGAGCACGACGAGGTCGTAGCCGCCCTCGCTCGAGAGGTCGTAGACCGCCTCGGCGGCCGTGTACTCCTGCATCCCGGCGACCATCTGCGAGATCTGCTGGTAGATCCGGTTGTCGAGGATGGCGCGGGCGCGCTCTTCGTCGGGGGCCAGGCGGCGCACCATGTTCTCGAAGACGACCGCCGGGTTGAGCATCCAGGCGTCGAGCGCGCCGCCGGGGGCGACGCCCGCCTCCTCGAGCCTGTCGCGCGGGACCGGCGAGGGGTGCGTCGCGGCCTCGGGGATCCCCATCGCCTCGGCGAGCCGACGGGCCGGATCGATGGTGAGCACGAGGACCCGCCGGCCGGCGCGTGCCGCGGCCAGGCCGAGCGCGGCCGCGGTCGTGGTCTTGCCGACCCCGCCCGCGCCGCAACAGACGAGGATCTTCTTCTCGCGGACCAACGAGGCGAGGCGCTCCGACGACACGGGCAGAGCATCACTCATTGGCCGCCTCGTGGCGAGCCTCGAGGCCGCGCCAAGTCAGGGCGATGGTCTCGGTCAACTCCGGGCCCGTCGCGGCCAGGTCGGGGACGATGCCCACCGGGAGGCCGACCTCGGCCTGCAACCGCGCGTAGGCGGCCCGTGCCCGCTCGAGCCGCTGCATCGCCCGCGCGCCGAACAGCGGACCCTCGGCCGCGTTGATGCGCTCGGCATGGCCGCGCTCGACCTCGGTGAAGGGGTCCTGCGGCATGCGGTTGACCACGAGGGCGGTGAGCGGAACCTTGCGCCTCTTCAAGCCGGAGATGAGCTCGATGGCCTCGGTGACGGGCAAGGTCTCGGGCAGGGTGACGACGATGGCCCCGGTGTGGCAGGCGTCGGTCATCAGCGACAGCCCTTCGCGCACCGCCGAGCCGATGGGCCCGCCGGGGATGATCTTGAGCAGCACCTCGGGAAGCTCGGCGATGGCCAGCGCGTGGCCCGTGGCGGGGGTATCGACGACGATGGCCTCGAACTCCGGGCTGCCGTCGGGGCGCTTCTGACGCAGCAGCTCGAGCAGGCGATAGAGCACGCCCATCTCAGAGAAGGCCGGCGCCGCGGTGAGGAAGCGGCGGATGGCGTGCGAGCGCATCGCGGCCTCGGCGAGCAGCCGCACGCGCAGCGTGTCGTGGAGAAAGCCACGGTGCCCCGCCGACGGAGTCATCCGGACGGCGCGGATGCGCCGCTCGAGCTCGATGGGCTGCTCGCTCGAGCCCGGGGCGCCGAGCGCTTCGGCCAGCGCAGAGGGCTCGCCCACCTCGGAGGCCACCTCGGCGACGAGCACGCGCTTGCCGCTGTAGGCGAGCAGGCGCGCGAGGGCCGCGGTGAGGGTCGTCTTGCCGACCCCACCTTTTCCCGTGACCAACAGCACGCGCCGCGAAAACAGCTCCACCTGGCTCTCCGCCTCTCCTTACTCGTAACAAAGGAACACGCCGCGAATCTTAGCCGCAGGCAGGCGAAACAGCAGGCCGTTGTCGCGCCAGGCGTGCGACTGGAAGCAGTCCGCCCCCGCTCACCTCGAGCCCCTTGGCAGGCTCGGGACAGGCGAAGTCGAGAGGCTCGGCTGCAGCCTCCCGAACTACCAACCTTGAGATTCGTTGTGCGGCAGCACGATTTGCGGAGAGACGGCCGCCAGCACGAAGGCTGGCGCTCCGGGGCTTTGGTGTCGCGGCGGGCCCCCTCGAATCGCCCGCGCCTCAGCTCGATTCCGGGAAGGGCGCATTGCTATGCGCCCTACCAACCTGCGACCGATCGCTCGGGTTCCGGGCGTCAGCCCAGCGTCTCGAGCAGCGAACGGGCGCGCTCGGCGACCCGCCCCTGTCGCGCGGCGGCCTCGGAGAGAGCCGGCTTGGCCTTGGCACCTAGCTGCGCGAGCACCGCGGCCGCGTCGTCGCCCGAGGGCGCCGGCTTCTCGAGACTGTCGATGAGGCTGGGGATGAGCTCGTCGGGAAACTGCAGCTCGGCCTGGAGGTGATCGGCAGCGCGCGAGTCGCCCGGGCGCAGCGCGAGCGCGCGCATCCAGGTGACGACCGCCTCGGCGCGGGTCTGCGGATCGGCGGCGTCGCGGCGGATGAGGTTGACGCCGAGCATGTTCCAGGCATCGGCGTTGTCGGGCGCCAAGCGCACCAACTCACGGCACAACGACTCGCCGCGCGCCACGTCGTGGGCGTTGGTCGCCTCGTCTGCCTGCGCCTGGAGCGCTCTCGCGTCGGATGTGCTCGTTTCCTGCCTCTTCTTCTCGCCGAAAAGCCAACCGAAAACCATGCCGATGCCTCGTCCCCACGAAAAGTGGCGCCACCCTAGCACGTCCGCGCGCAGAGACGGCGTTGACCCACCGCAGCGGGCGCGGGCTGGGCTAGTCTGCGCCGCATGCTCACCACCCGAATCGGTCCCTACGAAGTCGGCGACGGCCAGCCGCTGCTGCTGCTGTGCGGCCCGGATGTCATCGAGAGCGAAGAGCTCACCCTGCGCGCGGCCCGCGCGGTGAAGGAATTGGCGGACCGGCACGGCCTGCGGCTCGTCTTCAAGTGCAGCTTCGACAAGGCCAACCGCACCTCGCTTTCGAGCTTTCGCGGTCCGGGGCTCGAAGAGGGCTTGAGGGTGCTCGCCAAGGTCAAGAGCGAGACGGGGCTCCCGGTGCTCACCGACGTCCACGAGCCGGCGCAGGCGGCGCGGGTGGCCGAGGTGGCCGACGTGCTGCAGGTGCCGGCCTTCCTTTGCCGGCAGACCGACCTGCTGGTCGCCTGCGCGAGGACCGGGCGGGCGGTCAACGTGAAGAAGGGCCAGTTCGTGGCCCCGCGCGACATGCGCCACGCGCTGGGCAAGCTGCGCGAGAGCGGCAACCCGAGCGTGCTGCTGACCGAGCGCGGAGCCTGCTTCGGCTACAACAACCTCGTCGTCGACATGCGCTCGCTCGCCATCATGCGCGGGCTCGGCGTGCCGGTCTGTTTCGACGCGACGCACAGCGTGCAGCTCCCGAGCGCGGCCGAGGGCACGACCGGCGGGCAGCGCGAGTTCGTGCGGCCGCTCGCCCGGGCGGCGGTGGCCGCGGGCGTCGACGCGCTGTTTCTCGAGGTGCACGAGGACCCGTCGAAGGCGCTGTGCGACGGTCCCAATTCGCTCGACTTCGCCGAGCTCGACCTGCTGCTCGGCGAGGTGACGGCGATAAGGCGCGCCTTGGGCGCGGGGTGAGGTGAACGTGAAGCTTTCGAGAAGAGAGGTGCTCGCCCGCGCTCGAAAGGTCGAGCTGCTGGTGCTCGACGTCGACGGGGTGCTCACCGACGGTGGCCTGTACTACGGCGCCGAGGGCGAGGTGATGAAGCGCTTCAACGCGCGCGACGGCCACGGGCTCACGCTCGCGCGGCGGGTCGGCTTGCGGTCGGCCGTCCTCACCGCGCGCCGCTCGCAGATCGTGCAGGTCCGCGGCGAGGAGCTCGGCATCTCCCCGGTGTTTCAGGGCAGGAAGGACAAGCTCTCCGGGTTCGAGGAGCTGCTCGCCGAGACCGGGCTCGCCCCGGAGCAGACCGCCTACGTCGGCGACGATCTCAACGATCTCGGCCCTCTCGCGCTCGCCGGCCTGAGCGCCTGCCCGGCCGATGCCTGTAACGAGGTTCGGCGCGCGGTCCACTACGTCGCTCGGGCGCCGGGCGGCCACGGGGCGGTACGGGAGATAGTCGAGCTGCTCCTCAAAGCTCAGGGCCGATGGAGCCAGGTGCTGCAGCTCATGAAGACCCGGGGCTTCTCTCCGCTGCCGGCCGAGCGGCCCGAGGCGCGAAACGCCGCCTCGAAGCGCCTCGAGGGGCCGCGCCGCTGAAGCCGCTGAGGCTCGCAGATCGCCGCGCCGCCGGCGTCCGCGCCGGGTCTGCAGGAGCTTCAGCCAGGCCGTTCTCCCGACCCCCGGGGGCCGAGTCTGGGGTGCCGGCTCTCCGGCCTCTCCGACGGACGCCGGCCTGGCCGAAGCCCCGATGCGCGGCCGCGGCGAGCCGCCTTGCGAGACGCGCCCTGCGTGAAGCGCCGCTCGGCGCTGCCGTCGAACGTCCAGGTCGCGACTTTACGACGGCGGCTGGTTCTGTTAGCCTTTGGCACGAGTTTTGATGCGGACAATATTGGCCATGAAATCGAGAACTTGGACAGCAGTGGGGCTAATGCTCGCGGTCGGCGGGTGCACGGCTCGGGCGCCGGCCGACACCGGCAAGGCGCCCCCTGAGATGGTGCTCCAGGGGGTCGGGTTCAAGTTCTTCCGCGGCAGCGAGCTGACGAGCGTCGGGCACGCGCGCTCGGCCAGCTTCCGCAGTGACACCGGAGACCTCGGCGCCAACCGGGTCAAGCTCCGCTTCCTGCGCCCGACCGAGGACGACATGATCCTCGAGGCCGGCACGGCCAGCGGGAACATCCGCACCAAGCAGGTCGACGCCGAGAACGGGGTCTTGCTCGTCGATGCCCAAGGCACGGCCGTACAAACGACCAAGAGCCACATCGACGGGAACACCCGGCAGGCGACCGGCAGCGATCCCGTGGAAGTCACCGGCGCGAGCTTCCGTTCCCAAGCCTCGGGAGGGTTCGCGCTCGAGCTGAGCGGCTCGCGCACGCTCGTCTTTCACGGTCCGGTCACCAGTACGCTCGACGACATGAGAGGGATGCCATGAAAGCGCTCTTCGCCATCGCCGTGCTCTCGCTCGCGCTGCCCGCCCTGCGCGCTCCGAGCGCCGAGGCCTCGACAGCCCCGGCTGCGAAAAGGCGCAAGCCCTCGCGCATCCAGCGTGAGCCCAAGAAGGCGAGCGGCCCGCTGCGGCCGGTCAACATCACCTCGAAGTCCTTCGAGGTGAGCCCGGGCTCGCAGACCGCGGTCTGGAGCGGCGAGGTCGTCGTCGAGCGAGAAGGCGTGCGGGTGACTTGCGATCGGCTGACCGCTCAGCTCGACGACTCCAAGCAGGTGCGCGCGGTGACCTGCCAGGGCAATGCCCACATGATCCAGCGCCCCACCACCCCCGACCGTCCCGAGCGCGAGGCGTGGGGAGAGGTGGCCGTCTTCGACAACGAGCGCGCGGTGCTCACCGTCACCGGCTCTCCTCGCGCCCGCGAGGGCGAGAGCACGATGAAGGGCACCAAGGTCATCTTCCTCGTCGAAGAGGACCGGGTCCTCGTCGAGAACGTTGAGATGATCCTCGAGACCTCGAAGGCGAATCCGGCGCTCGGCGACGGTGCGGGAGGGCGCCCGAAGTGACCTCGAGCGCCCAAGCCTCGGTCGAGCTTTCGCCCAGGCTGCTGACAGCCCGAGGGCTCGCCAAGAGCTACCGGGTCGCGCCGGCCTGGCAAGCCTGGAATCGGCACGTGCGGCGGGTGGTCAACGGCGTCTCGCTGCGCATCGAGCGCGGCGAGGTCGTCGGGCTGCTCGGTCCGAACGGGGCGGGCAAGACGACCAGCTTCAACATGGTGGTCGGGCTCATCCGCCCGGAGGCGGGCGAGATCCGGCTCGACGAGAGCGACCTGACGCGAATGCCGATGCACCGCCGGGCCCGCGCGGGCATCGGCTACCTGCCGCAGGAAGCGTCGATCTTTCGCAAGCTGAGCGTGCGCGACAACTTCCTCGCCATCCTCGAGACGCTCGCGCTCGACCGCTGTGAGCGCGAGCGGCGCGCCCAGGCGCTGCTCGAGGAGTTTCGGCTCACGCACGTCGCCGAGAGCTTCGGCGAGACGCTCTCGGGGGGCGAGCGGCGGCGCGCCGAGATCGCCCGCTCGCTCATCCGCAACCCGGCCTTCATCCTCTTCGACGAGCCGTTCGCCGGGGTCGACCCCATCGCCGTCGGCGAGATCCAGCGCCAGATCGAGGCGCTCAAGGCGCGCAAGATCGGCGTGCTCATCACCGACCACAACGTGCGCGACACCCTGCAGATCTGCGATCGGGCCTACATCATCGCCCAGGGCGAGATCCTCGAGGAGGGCACCCCGGCGCAGATCTCGGCGAGCCCGCGCGCCCGCGCGGTCTATCTTGGGGAGCGTTTCAAGCTCGACGACCTCCCCCCGGCCCCAGCACAGTGACTCCGAGCCGGCCCGGCTGGCCGGCCCGGCGGTTCTGCTAGGATTAGGAGCGGCAAGAGCATGGCCCTCGAACTCAAGCAGCAGATGAAGCTCTCGCAGCAACTGGTGATGACTCCCCAGTTGCAACAGGCGATCAAGCTCCTGCAACTCTCGCGCATGGAGTTGGTCGATCTGGTGCGCGAGGAGATGGAGCAGAACCCTCTGCTCGAGGACTCCGAGGGCGAAGAGCCCACCATCGACGAGAAGGAGATCGGCGAGGCCTCGCTCGAGGCCGAGGCGCTCCCCCCGCCAGAAGCCCCCGAGAGCCAGCAGACCGAAGAGGTCAAGGGCGACGACGGCGAGAACAAGGACATCGACTGGGAGCAGTACCTCGAGAGCTACCAGACCCTGGGCCAGACCGCTCCCTCGGGCAAGGAGAGCAATTCGGACGATTTGCCCTCGTTCGAGGCGACGCTCACCCGGCGTACCACCCTGGTCGATCACCTCGCCTGGCAGGTCGGCCTGATCCGCCTCTCCGAGGAGGAGCAGCGGGTCGCCGCGCTCATCCTCGGCAGCATCGACGACGACGGCTACTTCCGAATCGAAGGCTTCGAGGGCGACCCGACCATCCGCATCGCCCAGGAGGCAGGCGCGAGCACCACCTGCGCCGAGCGGGTGTTGCGCCGCATCCAGGAGCTCGACCCGCTCGGCGTCGCTTCGCGCGACCTGGAGGAGTGCCTGCTCATCCAGGCCCGCTACCTGGGCGTCGAGGACGGCCTGGTCGGCATCATCATCAAGCGCCACCTCAAGCAGCTCGAGTCGCGCAATCTGCCGGCGATAGCCAAAGAGCTCGCCCTGCCGCTCGAGGAGGTGGTCGCCGCGGTGCGCATCATCTCCAACCTCGAGCCCAAGCCCGGCCGCATCTTCGCCGGCGAGGACCCGCAGTACATCACCCCGGACGTCTACGTTCACAAGGTCGGCGACAAGTACATGACCGTCCTGAACGACGACGGGCTCTCGAAGCTGCGAATCAGCGCGACCTACCGCAACGCGCTGCGCGCGGGGATGGCCGGCGGCAAGGCCAAGGAGTTCATCATCGAGAAGCTGCGCAGCGCCCAGTGGCTCATCCGGTCGATCCACCAGCGCCAGCGCACCATCCACAAGGTCACCGAGTCGATCGTCAAGTTCCAGCGCGACTTCCTCGACAAGGGCATTTCACACCTCAAGCCGCTGATTCTGCGCGACGTGGCCGAGGACATCGGCATGCACGAGTCGACCGTCTCGCGGGTGACCACCAACAAGTACGTCCACACCCCGCAGGGCATCTACGAGCTGAAGTTCTTCTTCAACTCCTCCATCGCCAAGACCGGCGGCGACGAGATCGCCAGCGAAGCGGTCAAGAACCACATCAAGCAGATCGTGGCCGGCGAGAACCCGAAGAGCCCCTACAGCGACCAGAAGATCGTCGAGATCTTGCGCTCCCAGGGCATCGAGATCGCCCGCCGCACCGTCGCCAAGTACCGCGACGTGCTCGGCATCCTGCCGTCGTCCAAACGAAAGAGTTATCTCTAGAGTTTTGAGTCGTGAGTTGTGAGTTGTGGGTCGGCGATTCCAGGTGAACGGTCGAGGTCTTAGGGCGCGTTGCGCTGCGCCCGTCGAGGAAGCGAACAGAGGCGAGGGCGAGACGAGGGCCCCCGGCCACCGGCACGCAGCGCCGGCCCTCCGCAAAGCGTGCCGCGGCGCAACGAATCTCAAGCCCAGTCGTACCAGGGCCCGGTTTTCGCGGAGATGACTTGACTCGACCGCATCCGCTTCTCGCGCCCTACCGCCTCTCGAGAGGGTCGACGGGGCGACGGCGAACCGAATCAGAAGTCGTCAGCCGGGGTGATGACTGTTAGATAATGGGTTCAAGAACGCGATCGCATCGTCGATCGATCTCGGCCTCAGCAGGCTTCAGGCTCTGTATGCCCTTCCCGCTCGCGGGCAACTCTGGTCCGACTCGCACGGCGCCGGCTCCTCCGGGCACCCCCGCCTGCCCGACGCGATGGGAAGGCTCGCCCGGACTTGTCGTAAAGAACGCGCTCAAGAGGTGTCGGGACCTCTCCTCGAGCTCGGCCGTCCCCCGCCGCTCACTTCGAGCGAAGTCGAGAGGCCCGAGCGTAGGCCAAACCTACGAGGCCAAAATCGAGGGGCCCTTCGACTGCGCCCCCGCCGCTCGCGCGTCGCGAGCTACGCTCAGGGTGAGCGGAACCGGACGGAGTCGAAGAAGGATTTCTCGAAGGGGCTTCAGGCCTGCTCGGCCTGCGGCTATCGACTTGGAAACCCGCCCGGAGCCCGGGCATCTGTCAAGGAGGTGGGCCTTCTTCTAGGTCACCGCTAGGTCGCATCCCGCGTCGCGTTTCGCGCCGCTGGCCCTCACGTAGCAATGCCAAACCCCCATCGTGGAGAACAAGGCATGCAGGTCAACATCACGTTCCGCGGAATCGAGTCGACCGAATCGCTGAAGAACCATGTGAAGGAGCGGGTCGAGCACATCGAAAAGTACTTCGATCGCGCCATCGAGACCCACGCCGTGCTCTCGCTCGAGCGCTACCTGCACAACGCGGACATCACCATCTACGCCGGGCCGTACGTGCTGCGCGGCCGCGTCAAGTCGGAGGACATGTACAAGTCCATCGACGAGGCGATCGACAAGATCGAGAAGCAGCTCAAGCGCTACAAGGGCCGCATCCGCGCCAACCAGCATCGCGCCGTCCCCGAGACCACCGCGGCCTTCAAGGTCCGCTCGGACGTACTCGAGATGCCCGGCGAGGAGCCCGAAGAGACGGCCGAGGAGTGGACCGAGGGCCCGAAGATCGTCACCAGCGACGAGGTGATGGCCAAGACGATGAGCGTCGACGAGGCGGTGATGCAGATGGAGCTCGCCGACCACGACTTCTTCGTCTTCACCAACGCGAAGACCGCGCTCGTCAACGTGCTCTATCACCGCAAGGACGGCCACCTCGGCTTGCTCGAGGTCGCCCCGAGCCCCGCGACCGCGGACAAAGCGAAGAAGGCCCAGGACCTGCGGGCCTGATTGCGCCAAGGTCTGTGACCGGTCAGCGCCGAGCCAGCCTTGGCGCTGACCGTTCCTCCACTACGCGGTCGGCTGCTGAGCCGAAAGCGCGCCTCGGGCGGCTCCGACTCGGGATCGACGGGCCGCCGCGCCGCTTCGCCCCTGCGTTCGACGGCGCGCCGCTGGCCGTTTGCCTCCAGGCCACCGCGCGCCCGTCCAGGCCCCCGACGCTCTTGCCCGGCGGCCGCCTCCCGTTGCCTTGACCGGCCGTCGAGATCCGGTGTAATTCGGCGCGCGCATGAAGATCACCGAGTTCCTCCACCCCGATTCGGTCATCGGCTCGCTGCAGGCCTCCGACAAGCCTGGCGTGATGGCCGAATTGTGCGAGCCGCTCGCCAAGCACGTTCCAGGTCTGTCGGCCGAGCGTCTGGCCGAGGTGCTCATCGAACGCGAGCGGCTCTCCTCGACCGGCATCGGTGAAGGGGTCGCCATCCCGCACGGCAAGCTGACCGGGTTGTCGGGGCTCGTGGCGGCCTTCGGCGTCTCGCGCGACGGAATCGACTTCGACGCCATCGATGGCAAGCCGACATACCTGTTCTTCGCTCTGCTCGCGCCCGAGAGCTCGGCCGGAATCCACCTCAAGGCCCTCGCGCGCATCAGCAGGCTTTTCAAGAACGCGGCGTTCCGCAAGGCGATAGTCGAGGCCGAGGACGCCAAGGCGATCTACGACCTGATCGCCACCGAAGACGCCAAGGCCTAAGCCGGCGCCTTCCGCGGGCACGCAGAAGCCCGAGGGGTCGCCGCCGCGTTTTCTACGAGCCGATGAAGACGATTACTGTCGCCGCGCTGCTGGGCCCCAACCCCTACGATTTGCGCCTGACGCTCTTGGCGGGCAAGCAGGGGCTCGACCACCCGATCTCCTCGACCCGCGTCCAGAAGCCGGGCCTGGCGCTCGCGGGCTTCTACGAGCACCTGCACCCCGAGCGCGTCCAGGTCTTTGGCAACACCGAGATGAGCTTCCTCGCCACCCTGGCGCCCAAGCGCCAGCGCGAGGTGATCGTCGACTTCTTCAAGGCGAACATCGCCTGTCTGGCCGTCACCAAGAACCTCGAGGTCCCCTCCTTTCTCGTCGACGAGGCCAACGCGGCGGGCGTGCCGCTGCTCAAGACCCCGCTGCTGTCGCGGGTCTTCATCCCGCGCGTCCAGCAGATGCTCGATGCCGGGCTGACCCCGCGCACCAGCCTGCACGGCGTGCTCCTCGACGTCTTCGGGGTCGGCATCCTCATCCTCGGCAAGAGCGGCATCGGCAAGAGCGAATGCGCGCTCGACCTGGTCATGAGGGGCCACCGGCTGGCCGCCGACGACATCGTGGAGGTCTGGCGGACCGCGGACACCGTCTACGGCTCGGGCTCGCCGATAATCAAACACCACATGGAGATCCGCGGCCTGGGGATCATCAACATCAAGGACCTCTTCGGCGTCGCCGCGGTGCGCGACACCAAGAAGATCGAGCTCGTCGTCGAGCTCGTCGAGTGGCACCCCGAGGAGGAGTACGACCGCCTGGGAATCGAGGAGCGGGCCTTCAACGTTCTCGACGTGCCGGTGCCGCTGCTCGTCGTGCCGGTGCGCCCCGGACGCAACATGACGACGATCATCGAGGTGGCCGCCCGCAACCACCTGCTCAAGCTGCAGGGCCACCACTCGGCCCGCGCCTTCCAGGACCAGCTCAGCCGCGCGATAGCCGAGGGAACCGGGGCCCAGGTGCCCCGCGAGGAACCGGAGTAGCCTTTGAGCAACTGTATCCCCGACCAGAGCGGCCGCGAGGCGCGCTCGCGTATCGTGCTGCTGACCGGCATGTCCGGCTCGGGCAAGTCGACCGCCACCCGGGCCCTCGAGGACCTGGGCTACTTCTGCATCGACAACCTGCCGGTCGTCCTCTTGCCGAAGATGACCGAGCTGGCCGCCGCGGCCGGCGCGGAGATAAGGCGCCTGGCGATCGTCATCGACGCGCGCGAGGGGCGCTTTCTCCACGAGGCGCCCCGCTTCATCGACGAGGCGCGCCGCTCGGGCGAGTCGGTCGAGGTGGTTTTCCTCGACTCCTCGGACGAGGTGCTCATCCGCCGCTTCTCCGAGACGCGCCGGCGCCACCCGCTCGCCCCCGAGGGCACCGTCCCGGCCGGCTTGAAGCTCGAGCGCGAACGGCTCGCCGACCTGCGCCGGCTCGCCGACCAGATCATCGACACCAGCCACCTGACGGTCCACGAGCTCAAGCGGATCGTCCAGAGCCGCTTCTCGACCTCGAGCCTCGGCGGGCCGAGCCTCTCGGTGGTCTCGTTCGGCTACCGCTACGGCATCCCTCCGCAGGCCGACCTCGTCTTCGACGTGCGCTTCTTGCCCAACCCCTACTTCGTCCCCGAGCTCAAGAGCTTCACCGGGCGCGAGCCCCAGGTCGCCAAGTTCGTCCTCGAGCGCGAGGAGACTCAGGCCTTTCTCGCCAAGCTGACCGACATGTGCGAATTCTTGCTGCCGCACTACGAACACGAAGGCAAGGCGTACCTGACCGTCGCCATCGGCTGCACCGGCGGCAAGCACCGCTCGGTCGCCGTCGCGCACGCGCTCGCCGAGCGGCTGGCGCCTACGCACCCGGTCCACGTCGCCGACCGCGACTCGGAGAAGGAGTAGTCGTGCCCCGCTCCCCCGTTGGGGATGGTCAGAAAAGGCCCGAAGCACTATAACTGCCCGGGCCCAAGCGGCCGCCGGGCAGTCTCATGGAGGCCCTCGGGGCCACGGCAACAGGAGGCGAGCATGGTCGGGGTCGTCTTGGTGACGCACGGCAATCTCGGTCCGGAGATGCTTTCGACCGCCGCGGACATCGTCGGCGGGCTCGAGGCCGCCCGCTCGGTGTCCATCACCCCGAGCGATACCCCGGAGCAGATCCGCGAGAAGATGGCCGCGGCCATCGGCGAGGTCGACTCGGGCGACGGGGTGCTCGTGCTGACCGACATGTTCGGCGGCACCCCGGCCAACGTCGCGCTCTCGTTCCTCGACGAGCGGCGGGTCGAGGTGGTCACCGGGGTCAACCTGCCGATGCTGCTCAAGCTGGCCACCGCCCGCGACGGGCAGGCCACGCTCTGGGAGATCGCCCAGCTCATCTCCGGCTACGGACAGAAGAACATCGTCTTCGCCTCCGACCTGCTCGGCAGCTCGCGCCGCGCCGGAGCCCGTCAGTGACCCTGGGCTGACGCGAGCCGATGATTTCGCTCGTCCGTGTCGACAACCGCCTGATTCACGGCCAGGTCATCGAGGCGTGGCTGCCGTACTTGAAAGTCAGCCGCGTTCTGGTGGCCGACGACCAGGCGGCCGGCAATCCGCTCGCCCGCGCCGCGATGGGACTGGCGGTCCCGCGGCGTGTCCAGGTCGACGTTCAGCCGCTTGGCGAGACTGACTTCGCCGACCTCGAGCGCTCGCCCGAGGCAATCCTGCTCGTCGTGCGCGACATCTCCGGGGTGCTCTTCGCGCGCCGGCGCGGCCTGGTCTGCCGGGCGCTCAACCTGGGCAACGTCCACTTTTCCCCCGGGCGCGCCCAGGTGACCCCGTCGGTCTTCCTCTCGCAGGAGGAGGTGGGCAACCTCGAGGAGCTGGCGGCCGGGGGCATGCAGATCGAAATCCGCGCCGTCCCCCGGGAGCGCCCGCTGCCGTTCGCCGAGATCCTCACTCGGCTCGGCGCCCACGCGGCCGAGCCCAAGGCGTAAAACAGGCGCCTCCTCGCCCGCCTGCTTTCCGATAAGCTGTCGCGCCTGCCATGACCCCGTCCCTCTCCCTACTGGCCGCCCTGGTGGCGGGGCTGCTTGCCGTCGAGCGCAAGGCGTTCTTGCAGGCGATGTTCTCGCGACCGCTCGTCGCCGGGACGCTCCTCGGGCTGGCGCTCGGGCGCCCGCTCGAAGGGCTGGGGCTGGGCGGGGCGCTCGAGCTGTTCTTCCTCGGCGCGGTCAACATCGGGGCCTCGCTGCCCGACAACGACCTGTTTACGACCTCGGGCGCGGTCTGCTGCGCGGGCGGGCTCGCCTCGAGCGCGCCGCTGCCTGTCGAAGCCACCCTCGCCGTCTCGCTGCTGCTCGCGCTGCCGGTGGCCAAGCTCGGCAGGTCGGTCGACCGGCTCAACGAGCACCTCAACGGCTGGGCGGCAGTCCACGCCCAGCGCCGCGGCAAGGTCCGGGCGAGGCTGCGCTACAACCTCTTCGGCTTGTGGCTGCCCTTCATGGCGACCGGCGCGATGGCGCTCGGAGGCTGGCTGGTCGGCGCCTTCGCCCTTCCCCCGCTGTTCGCCGAGGGCCCGCCGGCCCTGCCCCGGGGGCTCGCGGTCGTCTGGAGCGCGTTCTTGATGGTCGCGGCGGCGACCGCCCTGCGCTCCATCCGCACTCTGCGCGCCGGGGCCTACGCGGCGGCCGCAGCGGCGGTCGCCGCCGGAGCGCAGGCGCTGCGCACCTTCGCCTTCTGAGCCGTCAAGGATGGAGGCCGGAGCACAGATGACCGAGGCGAGGAGCCCGCAGCCGACCGTGGGAGGGTTCACGCTCTGGCGCGTGTTCTGGCGCTCGCTCTTCCTGCAGGCGGCCTGGAACCCGAAGGGCATGCAGAACCTCGGCTTTGCCTATGCCCTCTATCCGGCGCTCGCCGAGCTCTACCCCGAACCCGAAAGGCTGCAGGAGGCGACCGAGCGCCACCTGTGCTGCTTCAACACCCATCCCTACGCCGCGGCGGCGATCCTCGGCGGCGCCATCTACCACGAGGAGCGCATCGCCCGCGGCGAGGAGCCGCCCGAGGCGGTCAACCTCTTCAAGGGGTCGCTGATGGGCCCGCTCGCCGCGCTCGGGGACGGATTCTTCTGGTTCTCGCTGCGCCCGGCGGCCGGGGCCTTCGCCGCGCTGATGTCGCTATTGGTCGGGCTGTGGGGGCCGGTGGTCTACCTCGCCGGCTACAACGCGGTGCACCTGGCGCTCCGGGCGCGCTTCTTCGTCGCCGGGCACCGACTGGGCGACGAGGTCGTCTCGGCGATCGCCGCTTCGAGGCTGCCCTTCTTCGGCGAGCGGCTCAGGGGCCTGGCGGCCGCCAGCGCCGGCGCGGTCGCGGGGCTCGCCTCGCTCTCGTTCCCCCGGGCCCATGGGGCCTGGGCGGTGCTCGGAGCCTGGGGCCTTTTCGCGGCCGCCTACGTGTTGTTGGCCAAGGGCGCCTCGCCCTACGCGCTCGCCTACGGCGCAGCCGCCTTGGCGCTCTTCTTAGGACTGGTCTTCTGACAGAATGGAGAAAAGGATGATGAGCTCGCAAGGAGGAACTCGGTGGCACTGAGCGCGCGCGGAAGCTTCACCATCGTCAACGCTTTGGGGCTGCACGCCCGCGCCGCCGCCCAGCTCGTGAAGCTGGCCAACCGGTTTCGCTGCGACGTCTACCTCGAGAAAGAGGAGCAGGAGGTCAACGGCAAGAGCATCATGGGCGTGCTGATGCTCGCGGCGACCCGCGGCTCGACAATCCTCGTGCGCACCGAGGGCGAAGACGCCGAGCCTGCCCTCAAGGCCTTGGGCGAGCTTATCGACAACGGCTTTGGCGAGGGCACCTAGCGTGGTGCGGCTCGGGACACAGGCCCTCTTCCGACCGGCCCGGCCCTGCGGTTCGGGCCGGTGGGCCAGCGCGCGCGCGCTCGGGAGGGTCGACACTCCTGCCAGCAGGCCTTTCAGCCGGCCAGCACCGCAGCGCTCGCCGTCAGGGCCGGGCTCCGACCAAAGCGAAGCGAGCTTCAGCCCAGCGCGGCCCTAGACAGCAACGGCGAGCGAGCAGAAAGCAACAAGCATGTCGAGAGCCTCGGCACTCACCCTCCACGGCATCGGCGCCTCCCCTGGCGTCGCGCTCGGGCGCGCCCACACCATCGAGCGCTCGCGGGTCAGCCTGCCCAAGTACCGCCTGCCCGGGCCCGAGCAGGTCCAGGCCGAGCACGTGCGGCTGAAGACCGCGCTCGAGCTCTCCTGCCTGCAGCTCAACGAGATCAAGGCGAAGGTGCCCGAGTCGACCGAGCACGCGCTGATCCTCGAAGCGCACCTGCTGATGCTCAGGGACCCGATGTTCGTCGAGGAGGCCGTGCGCATCGTCGGCGAGGAGCTCATCAACGCCGAGTGGGCCGTGCGCCGGGTGGTCAAGAAGCTCAAGACCGCCTTCGAGGACATCGAGGACGACTACTTTCGGGAGCGGCGCGCCGACATCGAGTTCGTCGGCGACCGCGTGTTGCGCAACCTCCTGGGCCAGGTGGTCGACGTCGACCCCGAGGGCGACGCCATCCCTCCCGGCTGCATCATCGTCGCCCACGACCTGAGCCCGGCCGATGCGACGGTGCTGATGCGCCGCGGACAGGTGGCCGGCTTCGTGACCGACATGGGCGCCCAGACCTCGCACATGGCCATCCTCGCCCGCGCCCGCGAGATCCCCGGCGTGGTCGGCGCCGCGCGCGCCAGCGAAGTGATCAAACGAGGCGACCTGGTCGCCATCGACGGCCACCAAGGCGAGGTGGTCGTCAACCCCAACGAAGAGCAGGTGCGACTCTTTCAGGAGGCGATGCGTCGGCATCTGGCCACCGAGCAGGCGCTGCTGCGCATCCGGGACCTGCCGGCGATCACCGCTGACCAGGTGCGGCTCGGGCTGATGGGCAACATCGAGCTCGCCGAGCAGGTCCCGTCGCTGCTCGCGCACGGGGCCGAGGGCGTCGGCCTCTACCGCACCGAGTTCCTCTACCTCGAGCGCGAGGGCCCGCCGACCGAGGAAGAGCACTACATGGCCTATCGCTCGGTCATCGAGGCCATGGATGGGCGCCCGGTGACCATTCGCACCCTCGATCTGGGCGCCGACAAGGTGCCGCGCGCCACCGGCGGCAAGAAGCGAGACAAAGAGGCGAACCCTGCCCTCGGCCTGCGGGCAGTGCGCTACTGCCTGAAGCACCGCGACCTGTTCCTGACCCAACTGCGCGGCATCCTTCGGGCCAGCGCGCACGGCAACGTGCGGATCATGTTCCCGATGATCAGCGCGCTGACCGAGCTGCGCGAGGCCAAGGCGGTGCTCGAGCAGGCCAAGGAAGAGCTCACCCGCGCCGGCCAGCCCTTTGCGCCCAAAATCCCAGTGGGGGTGATGATCGAGACCCCTGCGGCCGCGGGCGCCGCCGACAAGCTGGCGCAGGAGTGCGAGTTCTTCTCCATCGGCACCAACGACCTCATCCAATATTCGTTGGCCATCGACCGCCAGAACCGCGAGGTCGCCTACCTGTACCAGCCGCTCCACATCTCGATCCTGCGAATGGTCAGGTTCGTCGTCGACTCGGCGCACGCGGCGGGCATTCCGGTGGCGATGTGCGGTGAGATGGCCGGCGATCCGGCCTACGCGCTGGTCATGCTCGGCTTCGGCCTGGACGAGCTGTCGATGGTCGGCTCGCAGATCCCGGTGGTCAAGCGCATCGTCCGCAACTCTTCGGCCGCCGAGGCCCGCGAGCTGCTCGAACAGGCGCTCCAGCTCAACACCGCCCACGAGATCGAGCGCTTGGTACGCGCCGAGATGCAGCGTCGGTTCGGCGAGGCGCTGCTGGATCCGTAGAGGTTTCCTCGGCAGAGGTCCGAGCGGCGCTTCGCCTCCGCCCCACGAGGTCGACCCAAGGGCCGGCGGCCTCGAGCGCTGCAAACCGGTCGACCCGCCTGGCCCACCGGCCGCGCGGGCCGGCTCGGTCTCCCGGCTCTTTCGCTCCCGCGAATCGAGTAGCCGGTCGCTCCGCTACGTCGCGGTCGCCCCTCCCCTAACACCCACCTTGTCCCACATCGACACGCCCGCATGTCGCCGCGGGCCAAGCGGCGAGCTCCGCGCGCGCCCTTGCCTCTGCACGAGCGCAGGCACGGCCGTTGCTCTTACAGCGCGACGTCTGGCCGGCCTCGAGAAGCAGAGCAGAAAAGACGGCGGACGCAGGGAGCACAAAGGCAGCGATAGCCTCAACTCTCCGCATTCACCCTCGAGGCCCAAGCCGGCCCGAAGACACGGGGTCTTCGGGGGCAGACTGAGGTCCATCCGGTGGGCGGATGGCCCAGAGGCGGTCGGAGGCGACCGCAAAGGGAGCGGAGCTATGTTCAAGTCGATGACGAAGGTGCTCGTAGTGGTGGCGATGGCGGTGATCTCGACCTCGGCGATGGCGGCGAAGCGCACCATCAACCGCACCCCGCGCGAGGTCTCGGGGGTCATCAACATCAACACCGCGACCCCCAAGCAGCTCGAGCTGCTGCCGGGCGTCGGGCGCAAGACCGCGCGGCTCATCGTCGAGCACCGCGAGAAGCAGCCGTTCAAGGTTCCCGCCGAAATCCTCAACGTGAAGGGCATCGGCGAGGGCATCTACCTCAAGGTGAAGAAGTACGTCGTGGTCTCGGGCGAGACGACGCTCGCGGTGGTCAAGAAGGCCAAGGGCGAGGGCCAGAAGGGCGCCACTCCTTCGGCGACGGCGCCGCAGGGCGCCGAGCCGGCCCGTCTCGCGACCGCTCAGTAGCTCGTCGTCAACAACGCGGAGGGGCGGCTCGGACCTCGCCGGAAGGCACGGCAAGCCGCCCCTCGGCTTTTTCACGCGCAAGGGAGGAGCCCACGATGTACGCGATGCATGCTGCCGAGAGGACGACGCTTGTGGACAGCGCCCCCGAGGCACCCGAGGCGCCCGTCATCCCGCTGCGTCCGCGGGGCGAGAGCCTCGCGACCATCACCCGCTGTGCCCAGACGGTCCTGCGCGAGCTGGGCGCGGGGCTCGAGCCGCTCTTCTACGCGAGGGCGCTGTCGCTGCAGCTCCAGATGACGGGGCAGCACTTCGAGCGCGAGGCGTGGATCGACTTTCGCTTCCGCGGGTCGAGCCTGGGGCGGCGCCGCGTCGACTTCCTGTTCGAGGACCTCGCGATCGAGCTCGTCAGCGGCCCACGCATCGAGGCCGAGGACGTCCACCGGATGCGCACGATCATCCACAGCGCCGGCCTGGCGACCGGAATGCTTTTGTGCTTCGCGAGCGAGCCGCTGCAGCTTCGGCTGGTCCGTTCGCGAACGGTCAGCGCAGCGCGATGAACAGGCCCACGGCGGCGGCGACCACGACCAGGGCGACGACCAAGTAGAGCTCGAGCCGCCGCCGTTTGCTCCTTCCAGTCCGCTGGGCGACCTTGTTGCGAGTGCCGCAGAAGCCGTCCTCCCCGGCGCGCTCCAAGGCGTCAGGCAGGTGAAGGATGTAGCGGTCGTCGCCCAGGCAGCTCGAGAGCCCGCGCAGGGCGCGCTCGATTCTTTCGTACGATGGATTGTCGTCGACTTGGACAAGCGCTGGCGGCCTTAGGCCTGTGAGCCTCCCCCCTCGCTCGCGACGCCGGTCTGAAGCCGTGCGGCGCGCCTCCAGACAATCTGCTTTCCGAAGAGCGTCAGGTCTTGCCGCTCGAGCCGCCCGTCCGAAACAAGGTAGGAGAGCGGCTCGGCGCCGCTCGAGCCCTGGTGCCAGAGGACCCGGCTGCCATCGGTGTCGTTCTTGTCCGCCGCGCGGATGCGCGCGAGAGACTGGATCGTAGGGACGAGGCGTCGTTCCAAGACAGCCATGCCGACCCCCTGCCGCCCGCTCGGCTGGCGCCCATGGCAGCAGCCTAGTTGTCGAGCAGGCGCAACCCGATGGCGAAGTAGCGGCCCTTGCTGCCGAGCGCGTGCTGGTAGGCAGCCTCGACAGCCATGGGCCCGAAGAGCACGCTCACCCCGGCGGTCACCTTGCGCACGTCGCGAAAGTTGTCGTGGACGTAGCCGACGCGCGGCATGACCACCTCGGCGATGAGGTACTCGGCCCCGGCGCGGTAGGTCAGCACGTTCTCGCCCGTGCTCAGGCTGCGGTCGAGCTGGAGGTCGAAGTCGACGTGGAAGAGCCGGTCATCGCCGACCGCGGCCCCGAAGCCCCAGGCCCGGCGCGCTTCGGCGTTGTAGACGTTGATGAGGTTGTAGCCGGCCGCGCCGACGCTCAGCAGCCTGAAGAGCTTGACCATCGCCCCCGCGTCGAGCGTGACGGCGCTCGCCTCGACCGCGCCGCCAAGCCGCAGGTACTTGCCGGTGGCGCCGACGAAGACGGTCTCGGGATAAAGAGGCAGGCCCAACCCGAGCACCACCACCGAGCCATGGCGCTCGGCCTCGCCCTCGCCGCTCGTGTAGTTGTAGTACCCGGCGCCGCCGGCGAGCGGAAACGACTCCTTCGCATTGAGCTTGCTGTCGATCGAAGCAGCGGCGAGCACGCGGTAGTCGTATGCCGGCTCGAACATCGCCATCAGGTCACCGTTGAAGCGGACGGTGGCTGCGATACCCGCCGGCTGCACGAGCAGCGCCTCGCTGCTGCCGGCAAAGCCGCGCACCGCGTCTCCCATCCCCGCTGACCTCACCGAGGTGGTGTCGCGCAAGGTGGGGAGCTCTTCAGCGAGCGCGTGGACGGGGAGCAACGCGAGCAGGACCAGCCAGCAGGAGGTGGCGAACGGACGCATGATTTCCGAGGATAGGCGGGCTCGGTCCGGCTGGAAAGAAATCGGTGGGCGGCCTCTTCTTCAGCCGCCGCGGCATCCGGTCTCAAGGTCTGTCGCAAATCACCCCTGACCTCGGCTCGCCCCCTCCGGTCACCTCGAGCGAGGTCGAGAGGCCCGAGCGCAGGCCTCCCGAGCAACGAGGGAGGCGGAGTCGAGGCACCCTCGACTTCAAGGCCTGCCCCGCTGCCGAGGGGCTCTCGGGCTGACCGGTTGTCGCTCGAAGGGTTCTTCGACACCTCTTCACCGACGCCCTCTCGGCTCCAGCTCTGCTGCGCGCGAGGCCAAGCTCGGGGGAACCGGGCGCCTGTCCTTCGATAGGCGCGGCCCTTTCCCCGCCCGACCGCGGGCGGCATCGAAACACAGGAAGGCGTTTGATAGGATTGTCGCGAACCTTGCAGTGCCAACGGCCAGAGCCCAGCCAGGAGGAGGAGCGATGAACAAGACCAAGCTCAGTCGGTATCGCGCCGCGCTCACCGAGCAGCTCACGGCCCTCCTCGACAACAACGACGAGACCATCGACAGGCTCGAGGACGAGTCGCACTCTCACGCCGACCCGAACGACCGCGCCAGCGCCGAGTCGGAGCGCAGCTTCGACCTACGCCTGCGCGATCGCGACCGCAAGCTGATCGGCAAGATCCGCGAAGCCCTCCAGCGCATCGAGAAGGGCACCTTCGGGGTCTGCGACGACTGCGGTCTCGACATCGACGAGCGGCGCCTGAGCGCGCGGCCGGTGACCACTCAGTGCATCGAGTGCAAGGAGGACGAGGAGCGCCGCGAGCGGCGCGAGCGCCTGGTCCTCGCCTCGACGGCCGCGGCACCGGCGGCCACCGCACCGGCGGCGACCCGGCGCCGGTAACCTGCGGTGCGCCGCCGCGGCGCCTGCCTGTCCGGCCGAGGCTTTCGGAATGGCTTTCGCGCGCGGGGCCGCGCGCCTACCATGCGCCGGATGCAACGACGCGGCTTCGACATCGAGTTTCGCCTCGGCCCGGTTCCCATCGCCATCGAGCCGAGCTTCTGGCTCACCGCGCTGCTGCTGGGCCTGATGGCGCCCCTGGGAGGCAAGGAGATCGACGCGGGGGCCGGCCTGGCCGTGGTGATGGGGGTCGTCCTCGTCTCCATCCTCGTCCACGAGCTTGGCCACGCGCTGGTGTCGCACTGGCTCGGCGTTCGGGCGAGCATCCGGCTCTATGCGTTCGGAGGCCACACGCTGCCCGAGCGCAAGCTCGCCCGCCGCGCGGACATCCTGGTCTCCCTGGCCGGACCGCTGGCCGGCTTTCTGCTCGGTGCCTCGATTCTCGCCGTCCGGCTCATCGCCCGGCCGCAGGCTCCGCTGCTCGCCTTCGGGCTCCAACAGCTCGTGTGGATCAACTTCGGCTGGGGCGCCATCAACCTCATCCCGGTCCTCCCCCTCGACGGCGGACGAGCGCTGCTCGGCATCCTCGGGCCCGATCGTCAGCCGCTCGCGCTGCTGGTGGGCGCGGTCGTCGGCTTCGCGGCGAGCTTCGTCGCCGGCGCGCTCGGCCTGCTCTTCGTCGCCGCGCTGTTCGTGCTGCTCGCCATGCGCAATCTCCAGGCGCGCGCGGGCGCCCGCGAGGCCGCCCAGAGCGAGGCGGAGATCGCCATGACGCTCCATCACGGCTGGCGTGCCCTAGCCTCCGGGAACGAGCGGGAGGCCGAGCGCATCGGCAGGCTCGTCCTCGAGCAAGCTCCCACCCCCGAGCACCGCAACCGCGCCCGCGATCTGCTGGCCTGGAGCGCGCTCGCCGAAAGCCGTCCGCACGAGGCGCTGCGCCACCTCGAGCGCAGCGAGCCGCCCGAGGCCGGCCGAGCGCTCACCTGGGCGATGGTGCTCGAGGCTCTCCTCGACAGCTCCGCGGCGCTGGCCTACGCGCTCGAGGCGATGCAGCTCGAGCCCTCGGAGACGAGCGCCCGGACCGCCCTCGGCCTGCTCGTGACCGAGAAGCGCTTTCTCGACGCCCGGCAGCTCGCGGGTGAATTTGCGTGGCCTCGAGCCGAGGGACTCGACCTCGCCCTCGCCCAGGTGGACTTCGCCGAGGAGCACTTCGCAGAGGCAGCCTCGGGCTTCGAGGCTGCCTTTGGCGCCTCGGGCGATGCCGAGCATGCCTATCGAGCAGCCCAGGCCCACGCTCGAGCCGGCTCGGCCGAGCAGGCACTCGGCTGGCTCGAGCGCTCTCTCGAGGCCGGGCTCGACGACCCTTCGCGCTTGCGCTCAGATCCCGAGCTAACCCTCGTTCGTTCCGATCCGCGACTGCTCGCCCTCCTCGAACGCCGCCCCAAAGCCGCCGGCTGAGCCGCCCGCCCGGGCCACGGCGGGCCAGTGTTTCGACGGTCCGATGGGCTCTCGGACTGGACGCCAAGGCGCTCGATGACCGATAAAAGCCAGACCTCGGAGGTCGTAGAGCCATGCGATTTGCCCCCTCGTCAGTCCTCGCGCTCGTCGCGGGGCTCACCCTCGCGGCGCCGGTCGCGGCCGCCACCAAGATTGCCGTCGTGCCGTTCGCGCCCCTGACCGGCGATGTTCCCGTGCGCGCCGGCGGCAAGGCGGCGATGCTGCTCGCGGGCGAGCTGAAGAACGTCGGCGAGGTCACCCCGGTCGAGCTGCCGCTCGAGAGCGACGAGAAGGCGGCCAAGGCGCTGCAGGACGCGCGCGACGCGGTCACCGCCGCCCAGAAGCTCGAGACGCGCCGCAAGTTCGGCGCCGCCGCGGCGGCCTACCGGCAGGCGCTCGCGCACTACGAGGCCGCCGCCGCGCTCATCGCCGACGTCAACGAGGTCTCCGACGCCCACGTCGCCCTCGCCATCGTGCACTACCTGACCGGCGACGACGAGACCGGCGAGAAGGAGCTCTCGAACGCCATCGCGCTCACCCCGAAGCGCACCTTCGCCGGCGAGGAGACGAGCAAGCTGTTCGCGGCCACGGTCGCGCGGGTCAGGGAGAAGCTGCTCGCGTCGCCGACCGCGACGCTGCAGGTCGAGTCGATCCCCGCCGGCGCGCAGGTCCTGGTCGACGGGCGAGAGATGGGGCGTACGCCTCTGACCTTGAAGGCCATCCCGCCGGGCAAGCATCTCTGGCGCGTGCTGTTGCCAACCAGCGAGCCCGAAGGTGGCCTCGTCCTCCTCTCGCCGAGCGAGCACGTGACCGCCAAGGCCGAGCTGAACGGCAGCTCGCCGGTGACCAAGCTCAACGCGGTCCTCGCGAGCAACAGCCTCTCCCCCGCGGTCGCCGAGATTGCCAAGGAGGCCGCCGCCTCGGTGGAGGCCGACCTGGTTGCCTTCGGCGCGCTGCTCGGGCGCGGCGACGACCTCGTCCTCGAGTCGTTCCTCTACTCGCCGGCCCAGGACCTCATCGCCCGTCTGCCTCAGAAGAGCTTCGACTCCGAGCTCATCTCGGCCGGCATGGAGCTCTACAACGTCGCCGGCGAGATAGGCAGCCGCACACAGAACCTGGGCGCCGCCGAGACCCTGCCCTGCAAGATCTCGCTCGAGGCTCCGCCGCCTCAGGCTGCCGAGCGAACCGAGATGGCCTTCAAGCTGCCTGGCGACGAGGAGCAGCAGCTCGATGAGCCGAAGAAGTCCCGCCGGCCGGTCGATCCGCACAAGACCATCCGCGTGCTCAGGCCCCGCGACAAGTAGGCTGGCGTTTCGGGCACGCGAGCTGCCGCGGGGCGGTAGCGTCGCCATCGCGGGACCGGAAGCGCTCAAGAGGTGTTGGGAAATCTTCTTGAACTGGCCCGCCTTCCCCGGTCACCTCGAGCGAAGTTGCGTCGCCGGGCAGGTCGCCGTCGAGCTTTCACAGGCGGTCGGCGACTTCGTCGTGCGCCGTGTCGACGGCATCCACGCCTACCAGCTCGCCGCCGCGGTCGACGACGGGCTAATGGGCATCACGCACGTGCTGCGCGGCGACGACCTGCTCGGCTCGACGCCCCGGCAGCTTCGCATCATCGAGGCGCTGGGGCTCCCCGGGCCGCGCTACGCGCACGTGCCGCTGCTGCTCGGGACAGATGGGAAGCGGCTCTCCAAACGAAACGGCGATACGACCGTGCGCTGGTACCTCGAGCAGGGCGTGCGGCCCGAGCGGCTCGTCGCCAAGCTCGCCCGGAGCTGCGGACTGACCGCCGAGCCCGAGACCGACGCTCGAAGCCTCGCCGGAGGTTTCGACCTCGCCCGCCTCGCCCGGGAGGCGCGCCCCTTCGACGCCAAGGCGCTGCTGTGAGACTGGCAAAACGGCCGCTCGCCCGCTGCCGATTCGCCGATTCCGCCTGAGCCAGCCCTTCGCGCTCGGGCGCGACGCCCTATCCACCGGGCTCGACCTCGGTGCCCGCGGGCTCGTCCCGCGCCGCCGCGTCACCGCTCTTCTCGCCGACGATGCGCGAGAGCAGCTCCTGCTCGAGGTGCCGGGCGAACTCGGCGATTTGCGGGTCGACCGAGCCCGCCGAGCGCTTGACCGCCGTGGGGAACGGGTGATCGGGCTCGGAGGAGGCCGACAGGCTTTTGGCGAGGACGTCGAGCGCCGACTCGCGGGTCAGCTCCGGGGTCGAGAAGAGCGCGGCGATGAGCTCGTCGGGCGCGTTGCGAGCCACCTCGCTGAGCGGTTCGAGCAGCTCCTGCAGCAACCCTTCGTCGGACTTGGCGAGCGCGGCGACCTCGACAAACCGCCCGAGCGCATCGGCGTCGCCCTCGCCGGCGACCGCGGTCAGCGAGCCGAGCACCGGGGTCGAGGAGGCGAGCTCGCGGGCGAGCTGGCGCAGTCGCCCGAAGACCTCTGCGCCGGAGTCGAAGTTCTCGACCAGCGCGCGCACGCCGTCCGAGTCGTTCGGGGAGCTGCGGTAGACCGCCTCGGCGATGATGGCCTTGAGCGCCGGGTCGCGCTCGGTCTTGAGCGCGGTGCGCAGGAAGGTCACGTTGCGCGGATCGCGCGCCTCGGCGAGCTTCTCGTAGATGGACATCCGGGCCTTCAGGTCGGCGAGCGGCCCGAGCTGCTCCTCGGGCCCGGCCGTCTGGGCGAGCGCCGAGTCGGGCGCCTCGCCAAAGCCGGCGATCGCCGCGCCGAGCGCGTCGAGGGCCAAGACCACCGGGCTGGCGCGGCCGGGGAAGTCGTTGGCCATCACCGCGAAGACGAACCGCTCGCCGGCCACCGCCTGGACGTAGCCCGACAGCGCGCTGACGTTCTCGAGCGTGCCCGTCTTGGCGCGCAGCCGACCGGCCGCGTCGGTGCCCTCCATCCGATAGTGCAGGGTGCCGTCCTTGGCCGCGATGCCCAGCGAGCTCAAGAACTCGGGCGCCAGCGGGAAGCGCAGCCACATGTGGCGCAGCAGCTTGCAGATCTGGGCGGCGGAGAAGCGGTTGGTGTCGTTGAGCCCCGAGCCGTTCTTCATCACGAAGGTGCCAAGCCGGATTCCCACCTCGGTGGCGAGGAAGTCCTCGACGACCCGGATGCCCTTCGCCCAGGAGCCCGGGGCACCCGCGACCTGCGCCCCCATCGCCTTGATGAGCTGCTCGGCGACGAAGTTGGAGGAGACCTTGTTGACGCGCTTGAGCACCAGGTCGAGCGTCTCGCTCTGGTGGAGCATGAACGGCTGGGCGCCCTCGGGGACCGGGCCGGCGACGACCTTGCCGCGCACCCGGATGCCGCGGGTGGCGAGGAGCTGTTTGAGGGTGTGGCCGAAGTAGAGGGCCGGGTTGTCGAGCTTGCGCCAGACCGCGACCGGAGAGCTGCCCACCGGCACGCGGCCCGAGACGACGATGCGCTGCTTGTCGCCGGCGGCCACGCTCGAGACCCACAGGCGCCGCAGCGAGCGCGAGCGCGTGGTGGTCACGCGGTTTTCGACGACGAAGAAGTCGCTCGGCGGATCGAGCTCGACGATCCCTGGCGCGCCGGGCGAGGCGCCCGGCGAGAGGTAAACGCCGATAGCGTTCCAGTTGAGCGAGAGCGCTCCGGTAGGCGCCATGTAGGCGCGGTCGCTCTCCTCCTGATCGAACCCGGGGCCGATTCTGTTGCCGTCGAAGTACGAGTCGTCGAGGACCAGGTTGCCCGACACCGAGCGCAGGCCGGCGAAGTAGAGCTCGTTGGCGATGCCCCAGAGCTTCTCGGTGGTGATCGACGGGTCGCCCGTGCCGCGGACATAGAGGTTGCCGCGAAGGTCGCCCGAGCCCTGGCCTTTGCGCGGGCGGGCGGCCTTCGACTGGTCGTCGACGAGAAACTCGGTGTCGAACCGAAACTCCGGGCCCAGGCGCACGAGGGCGGCCGCCGAGGTGAAGAGCTTGACGTTGGAGGCCGGGTTGAGCAGCTCGTCGGCGTTGCGCGAATAGACGACCGAGCCGTCGTCGAGGCTGACGACCTGCACGCCCACGCGCGACCTCGACAGCACCGTCTGCGCGATGATGCCGTCGATGGCCTTCTTGAGCGCCTCGCGGTCGGCGTTGCGCTGGGATTGGGCGACCGCGGCGGTGCCGGGCTCCTGCGCCCGGGCCGGAAGGGCGAGCGCGAAGAGGGCGACCAAGGGGATGACAAGTCCGCGATTCATGGGGCTTTTCTCCACCGAAAGCCATTCCGGCCCGATGCGGCGGACCCGCCCGGGCAGGGCGAGCAAAAGGCGCCGGAAGTATAGGAGCCGCCTACCCGTGCGGCAAACGAGCGAGCGGGCTGGTCTTCCCCGGTTGGAAGCTGAGTCGAGGCCGACCCTAGCGGCGCGAATGAGGTGGCGCAAGCGCGAGGCGCCAGGGAGGTCGCCGCGCGGGAGAGCGGCCCGGACCGGCCCCGCAACCCCGCGATATCAGGAGTCGAGCGAGGCGCCGTGCCCGCACCGGCGCCCCCGAATGCCCTGCCCGTGCCGGGGCGTCGAGACGCCTTGCCGCCCGGTCGGCCCGCGGGCGGCCCGCCGCCGCTTGCCAAGCTCTTTCGTCGGCGTCGGCCGGGAGCACCCTTGCGGTGGCAAGCGAGGCTCCCCCCGAAGAGGGGCGGGCCGTGAGCTGCGCGGCACCGTGGCGCCCACCGCGGAAGGGTGCGCACTTCCTCAGCAATTGAGCGCAGTTACGAGCCTCATCCGAAGCCCAGGGAAGGCCTCCTGCGGGCCGTAGAATGGCCGCAGAGCGGCCCGGCGAGCCCGGCCCGATTTAAGGCAAGCTTGGCGAGCCAAAATCGCTCTACGGGCCAGCCAGGGGTCTTCCTGGGCCGATCGGGGTCAAATAAGGCGGCCGATCGGGCCCTCGTGCGCGCGGTGTCCGCGATCGCGGCCCGGCTCGCCGCTGCGGTCGAGCTCGCCGGCCGCCGAGACTGCTTGGCCTCCGGCCCCCGCGGTCTGAGGCCCGGCATGGACGCAAAAGCTAAGATGTTGACACCGGCGGGGAGCGCGAGTAGATAGCTCGCTCCGTTGTTCCGGCAGGCCGCCCACAAGGCGACCGAGCCGGGGTTCGGGGAGTGGCTCAGCCTGGTAGAGCACTTGGTTCGGGTCCAAGGGGTCGCAGGTTCAAATCCTGTCTCCCCGACACGGAAAAAGGCCCGAGGTTGTTGGAGAAATCCGGCGACTTCGGGCCTTCGCTTTTGCGAACGGTGCAGCTTTGCAGCACGGGCGCAGCAAGCGACCCGTTTCCGGCCTCCCCCGCCCTGCCCAAGACGGCAACTTCGCGCAATCGGCAGAACGCACTGCGGCCCTGCTGTCCGACCGCTCAAAGCCTCGTGGGACTCAGGGAGGGCGAAAACTCAGGCGAGCGTCGCGAGGCAAGGATGGTGTTCCGCCTCTGGCTCGACCGCCCAGCGATGAAGCGTTCGCACCGTAGCTTCACCACGCGAATCCAGGCCCCAGACTTCCTGCGAGTCTCTTCGCGCGATTTGGGCCAGGCCGCCGCCCTGGCGGAAGCCGGGACCGCGCGGTCCAAGAGGTCGAAAGAGCGCTCCCTGCGCTCACTCGACCTCGCTCATCGCAGCTCTTTGGGCAACCTGACGTGGCACCTGGTGCTCGGCCCCGGCGCCTCGCTCCGCGCGATAGTGATCACCCCCGGCGCCTCTCCGAGCTTGAGCACCGGCTCGAGGTCTCCCTCGCCCGCAGTGCAATCGAGAAAGACCGCGGAACGCTTCTCAGCGGTCGCCGCCCTCGCCTCTTCCATTGCGCCGCTCGAGCCTTTCTCACAAACCTGCGGGCACACGAAGGTCAGCCCGCAACTCTCGAACCAGTCAGCAAAGAGCCACTTCGGCCGCGAGAGGTCCTCAAAGCTGTTGTCGAGGACGTAGAAGAGCGCCAGATCGCGTGCGCGAACGGCCTGCACCAGCGTGCGAGCCGCCGCGGAGAGGCAGCCCAGCAGCTCGTCGCTGGGACCGGGCGCCCGCAGGCGCCCGCGTAGAGCTTGTCGGCCAGGACGACCGCGGCCTGGGCGATCGCTTCCTTCGACAACGGTGTGGCATGCTCCTCGACCGAGGTCGTGCTAGCTCTTGGCGCCCCCGTCGGCTCCGCCCGCCCGGCGCCTCTCCCGCGCGCCCAAGAGACGAGGGCACCGCACGGCCCGGCGCTCCCCTGGCGATTCGCCCCCGACGCCCCCCGAGCCCGCCCCGCTTTCCCGCCCCTTCTCTATGTCGTAAAAAGCCTCCCCTCGTAGGGAGTGTTCCATGGCCGAAGCTCAAGCCAAGTCCGCCACCGATCAAGAAGCCGCCGAAGCGCCCGAGCCCCTTCTCGCCTTTGCGCTCTCGAGCGGCCTGGCCGGCCCGGCGCAAACAGCCCTCGATCAGATCCTGCAAAAGCGCCCCGAGGTCGCCTTCGAGCTGCTGCTCGCCGAGGCGCGCGGCGAGCCCTCGATGCTGCCCTACGTCTGGCCCAGTACCTCGGTGCGCGCCGCGGTGCTCGAGGCCGCCCTTCGCCACTCCGAGGCGACCAAGGGTCTCACCCCGATCCCTCCGCCTCCGGCGAGCCGCGACGGCGTCCTCCGCTGGGCGAAGGACCAAGGGGCCACGCCCTTCCTGAAAGGAACGGCCGCGCGCCTTCTCCAGAGGTGGCTCGACCCTCACGCCCAGAAGGTGGCGGGCGCTTGGAGCCTCGAGGAGATCCTCGGTTTCACCGAACCCGACGACCCGCTGGCGCGCCTGACGCGCACCTATCTCTGGGCTCAAGCGCAGGTCGTGCGGCGCACCGGGAGCCTCCCCGCTCAGCTCTCGCCGAAACCCGCGCCTCGTCGCGCGCGCCGCGCGTCCGCAGCGCGCCTCCACCCCCTCCAGCCACTTGCCGACCAGGTCGCCGACACGCTCCGGGCGCGCGCCCGCGGGTGCGGGCCGATCTCCAGAAAGCGACACCGTCCCAAGAACCCCGCAACGCGCCTCGACCCCAACGGCGAGGTCCTCATCGACTGGGGGATGAACTGGTTCCCGCTCTGGACCACGGTCGCTCTCGAGCAGGGGCGAGTCGGGGAGTGCTTTTGCGATTGCACCAAGGGTCTGGGCCGCCCCACCTGCCATCACGTCGTCTGGAGCTGCGAGATGATTGCCGAGCTGCTCAGCTCCGGGCTCGACAACTGCTCGCCCGAGATGGTCGAGCTCGTCGGCGCTCCGGCCTGGAAGCGGCGCCTGCTGCGCCTCGACAGCGCCCTCACCCGGCTCAGCTCCGCGGAGTCGTCCAAGGAGCTGCTCTCGTTCCGGCTAAGCGTCTCCGATCGCGCGGCCTTCCTCGCGCCCTACCTTCATCAACCGCTCAAGCACGGCGGCTGGTCTCCCGGCCGGCGCGAGATGGTCAGCCCCGGGCTGAAGCTGCACTTTCCGCAGTGCGAGCACGCCCTCTACGCGCTCGAGCAGGGTCCGGTCACCCATGCCAACGTGGTGCGCGCGCTCGAGTCGCTGCAGGGCTACTCGCGCCTGTTCTTCGAGCTTGATCCCTCCCGGCCGATCCACGTGCGCCAGGGCGAGCTCTCCGTCGCGCTGCGCCGCTGCGAGCCCGACGCCGGCTTCCGCCTGGTCGCCGCCGTGGACGGCGACGAGCGGCTCGGCCTCGCGCTCGTTCGGTGCCACCGGCAAGGCAGAGACCGCGTCCTCGCCGACCTCGACAAGGGCGCCTGCGTCATCGTCCACCTCTCGAGCGCGCAGGAGGCGCTGCTCGAGGCGCTCGGCGAGGGCTGCAAGCTGCCCGGCGAGGGGCTCGGCGAGCTCGTCCCCCGCCTCGAGCTGCTCGAGCGCCATGCGCCCATCGCTCTGCCCGCCGAGCTCGAGGGCGAGCCGGTCCCGGCCGATCCTCGACTGGTCGCGCGCTTGACCCCGGGCGAGAAGCTCTCGGTGCGCCTGGAGCTGCGGGTGCGCCCGCTCGGCGAGGGGCGTGCCGTCGAGCCGGGGGCCGGGCCCCTGATCGCCTCGGCCTTCCGTGAGGGGCGCCGGGTGCGCGCCGAGCGCGATCCCGAGGCGGAGATCGCCCAGGCCCGCGCGCTGCTCGCCTCGCTGAACCTGCCACCGGGGGCCGAGACCGCGCTGTGGACCTACGACTTGACCGGCGACGCCGCGCTCGATCTGGTTGTCGCCCTCGAAGCGCAGACGAGCAACGGTCTCATCGTCGAGTGGCCGCAAAAGCGGCTCGTGCTCCACCGCGGCGCGGGGCCCAGGAACCTGCGGATCGAGGTCCGAGACCAGCGCGACTGGTTCGGCCTCTCCGGCGAGCTGCAGCTCGACGGGACGAAGGTCTCGCTGGCGCTGCTGCTCGAGGCGGTGCGCCAGGGCAACCGCTGGGTCGAGGTCGCCCCCGGGCGCTTCGCGGAGATCGCCGGCGAGCTGCGCAGCCGGCTGCGCAAGGCCGCCGACGTGGTCTACCCCGGCCGCGCGGGCCTGGAGGTGAGCCCCGCGGCCGCCTCGGCGCTCGACGATCTGCTCGACGCGGCCGGCGAGCTGCAGCTCTGCACGGGGTGGCGCGCGCTCGTCGATCGCATGAAGAGCGCCCAGGCGATAGAGCCGGTCCTGCCCGAAGGCTTGAAGGCCGAGCTGCGCGCCTATCAGCTCGACGGCTTCCGCTGGCTCGCGCGCATGGCTCAGTGGGGCGTCGGTGCCTGCCTGGCCGACGACATGGGCCTCGGCAAGACCGTCCAGGCGCTCGCGGTGCTGCTCGGGCGCGCCGAGCAGGGCCCGGCGATGGTCGTCGCCCCCACTTCGGTCTGCTTCAACTGGATCCGCGAGGCCGAGCGCTTCGCCCCCGAGCTCAAGCCGATCCTCTTTCGCGAGGGCGACCGGGCGGCGACCCTCGCCGCGCTCGGACCCGGCGACCTGCTCGTCTGCAGCTATGGCCTGCTCATCGGGCACGTCGAGGAGCTCAAGGCCTGCCGGCTGGCGACCCTGATCCTCGACGAGGCCCAGGCGGTCAAGAACGCGGCGACCCGCCGCGCGCGCGCCGCCCGCGACCTGAACGCCGACTGGCGGCTCGCGCTGACCGGCACGCCGCTCGAGAACCACGTCGGCGAGCTGTGGAGCCTCTTTCGCATCCTCAACCCGGGCCTGCTCGGGAGCTGGGAGCAGTTCCGAGAGCGCTTCGCCGGCCCCATCGAGCGGCTCAAGGACCCGGCCGGGCGCGAGGCGCTCGCGCGCGTGGTGCGCCCCTTCATCCTGCGGCGCACCAAGGGCGAGGTCGCCCGCGATCTTCCCGCGCGCACCGAGATGCGCCGCGTGGTCACCCTCTCGGCTGCCGAGCGCCGGCTCTACGACGAGGCGCGGATGATCGCCCTCGCCTCGCTCACCGGGGCGCCCGAGGCGGAGGCGGGCGGCGACAAGCGCTTCGCGGTGCTCGCCGCGCTCACCCGGCTGCGCCAGCTCGCCTGCCACCCGCGGCTGCACGACGCCTCTTCGAAGGTCGGCTCCTCGAAGCTGCGCGCGCTGCTCGAGCTGGTCGACGAGCTGCGCGAGAACGGGCACCGCGCGCTGATCTTCAGCCAGTTCACCTCGCACCTGGCGCTGGTGCGCGAGGCGCTCGACGCCCGCCAAGCGACCTACCTCTATCTCGACGGCCAGACCCCCGTGGCCGAGCGCGTGCGCCGGGTCGACAGCTTCCAGCGCGGCGAGGCCGAGCTCTTCCTCATCTCGCTCAAGGCTGGGGGCACCGGCCTCAACCTGACCGCGGCCGACTTCGTCCTCCACCTCGATCCCTGGTGGAACCCCGCGGTCGAGGACCAGGCGACCGACCGCGCCCACCGCATCGGACAGACCCGCCCGGTGACCGTCTACCGGCTCGTCGCCAAGGGCACCATCGAAGAGGCGATCCTCGAGATGCACGAGGAGAAGCGCGACCTGGTCGCCGGCGTGCTCGAGGGGACCTCGGGCGCGGCGAGGCTCTCGACCGAGGAGCTGCTCGAGCTCATCCGCGCGGGCGAGGGCGAGGAAGGCGCGGAGACCGACGAGCTGGGCGACGCGGTGGAGCAGGCGGCCGGGGAGGCGGCGCCCTCGGACTCGGGAGCGCCGCAGGCTCCGGCCGCCGGCCCCAGCGCGCACTTGGAGGAGCCGCTCTCAGAGCTCTTCGAGCGCTTCAGCGCCCATCTGCACGCCGAGCTCTCGCGCGGCACCGCGAAAACCTACGTCTGGTCGCTTCGCCGGCTCTCGACTTGGATTGAGGAGTCGGAGGGCAGCTCCCTCGACCGCTTCGCGGCCGCGCAGCTCGAGTCGTTCATCGCGCGCTACTGCGAGGCGAACGCCGCCTTCCTGTCCACCGGGACCGGGAAGGTGACGCGCTCGGTGCTCAATCGCCTCGCCAAGTTCGCGGCGCCCACCGACTGACGAAGCCTTGGGCCGCTGAAGACCGAGGGACTCCCGGTGATGCGGGAGCTTGCCCGCTGGGCGGCGTCATGAAGCCGGGAGAAACGCCGGTGCGAAGGCCGGCGCTCCGGGGATTAGTCCTTGCCCTTGGGCCCCAGCGCTTCCTTCGCGATCCCGCCCTCGGTCTGCGTCACCGAGACCACGCTCACCTTGGCCGCCCCGAGCCGCTCCTGCACCAGCTCGAGGCTCTTCCAGCAGTCGCTGCGCGGGTTCGGCTCGGCGACGGCGAGCACGGCCTGGACGCCGGAGAGCTTCTCCTCGGGCACCCAGAGCAGCGCCGCGGGTGGCAGCAGGCCGAGCGCCACCTTCTGCTGGACCAGACGCTGGATCCCTTCGAGCACCTGCGGCAGCGCGGGCTCGAGCAGCTCGCGATAGGCCGACACCTGCACCGGGCCCCAGCAAACCCCGGCGGCGTTCGTCCCGTGCTTCAGCTCGATGCAGACCAGCTCGTTCGTTGGCCCGAGCGCGAGCAGATCGACCTCGTTGCCGATCTTGAGATCGGCGCTCCCGAAGCGGACGGGATCGGCCGCCTGCAGGTCCTTGACGACCTTCTCGTACTTCTCGCGCACTGGCGCGAAGGCCTTGGTCGCCTCCTCTTCATTCGCGAAGCCGAGGACGACCTCGCGGTCGAAGATGAGCCAGTCCTTCTTCAGGTCCCAGTTGCCGCCGTAGCTCAGCGCGAGCCGGTTCTGCCAGTAGCCTTCCTTGCGGTTCTGGTACTTCGAGACGTCGGCGGTGTCGATGGCCTTGGCCAGGTACTCGCGGCAGAGCACCTCGAGCCCAGCCGCCTCTTTGATCGGCCAAGCCTTCATCAGCGAAGCGTACGCGCTCGCAGACGGAGTGCCGGCGTCGCCGTAGGCCTGCGCGGCCCAGAAGACCAGCTCCTCGCCGTTGCCCTTCTTGAACTTGACGTCGAGCAGCCTGGCCGTGCCGTGGTAGAGCGAGAAGGTGTTGCGCTCGCGCATCTGCGGGTCGAGCGCCCAGGGCTCCTTGCCGAGACCAGCTCGGTGGAGCCCTGCTATCCACTTGAGCTGCTCGCTGGCAAGCTGTCGAGCAAAGGCTGGCGCGAGCGCGCGCGTGTACCTCGCGGGCATGAGCCTCTCTCCTCCGGTTGATCTCCCTGCGGCATCATACCCGCTGCTGTCGCGATTCGTACGTCGTCAAACCAGTTGCACCCCGGCTGCTGGCCGCAGTGACGAACCAAGTCTCGACGCGCGCTCGTGTGCCGCTGTCCAACGAGGAAGTCGAGCGCTTGCTACATCCAAGCGCCGTTCGTGACGCTCGCACTGAACGGGCAGGCGGCGCGACGCTCACGGCGCGCCGCGGCGGTGTCGCAAGGTGCAAGAGACGAAATGCATTGCGCCGTTTGTGGCGGAGGCCATGCCAAACTGCATTCCATTGCGTCTTCTCGTGGCCCGGGCCAGGCGGGAGGTCGCTCGAGAGCGCGAAGTTGAACGAATCGCCCACCGCGACGCCTTCCGGAAGGGCTTTGGGGCCCGAGCTCGTCCGCTTTGACGCAATCGATCGCGTTCCGGCCAAGCCTCCACCGGGCGGGAACGCTCTGCATTGCGTCTCCGCCTGGCCCTGGCTGCTCACACGTGATTGCGCAGCATCAGCTCGGCCGGATACGGCGACAGGAAGCTCTGGCGCTCGAGGTAGGCGACGCGGAACTTGCGCGTGTAGTGCTTCACCAGGGTCAGCGGCACGATGAGCGGCACCATCCCGCGGTGGTAGTCGCGCACCAGCTCGAGCAGCTCCTGCTTCTCGTCCGCGTCCAGGTCGCGCTTGAAGTAGCCCATCATGTGCATCAGCACGTCGGTGCGCTTCTTCGCGGTCGGCTGCTGGGCCATCGACACCATGAAGAGCCCCCGGTAGACGTCGTACAGCTCGCTCGTCCGAAGCTCTTTCGCACGGGCGACCAACCTGCCGAGCTCCTCGTAGCGCGGCCGCGAGTGCGACAGGAGCTGGTACTTGTGGTCGGCGTGGAACTCGACCAGGCGTCCGCGGCTGCGCCCGGAGGCGACGAGGTCCTTCCAACGGCGCATCGCGAAGACGCGCTCGATGAAGTGCTCGCGTAGAAAGGGGTCGTGCAGCCGTCCCTCCTCCTCGACCGGAATGTCGGAGAAGCGCTCCATGAGGACGCGGGTGAAGATCCCGGTGCCGATGCGCCTCGGCGGCGCGCCGCCCTCGTCGTAGACCCTCACCCGTTCCATCCCCGAGCTGGGCGAGCCCTTCTTGCAGACGTAGCCGCACAGGTCGGCCTCTTCGAGCTGGCGTACGTGCTGCCGGGCGAAGCGCTCCATCCGTTCGGTCTGGTCTGCGCCGGTCTTGCTGGCGACGAGCCGCGGCCGCGCCGGGTCGCCGACGAGATGCATCGAGGGCCGTGGGATGCCGAGGCCGCAGTCGGCCTCTGGGCAGACGCGCTCCCACTCGACGAAGCGGCCCACGTTGTCGACGAGGAACGGATCGCGCTTGTGGCCCCCGTCGTAGCGGACCTGCTCGCCCAACAGGCAAGCGCTCACGAGCAGCCGAGGGCGGCCGGGCAGCGAAAATGGCTTGGGCGGCGGGCCCGCGTCGGCGTGAACGTCCGAGTCGCTCGTGTCGGGGAGCTTCGCCATGGGTTTCGACCTCGCCTCGCGGGTGCGGACTCTAATTTAGGGCCGAGCCCCTCGGCCCCGAAGCCGCGCCATCCCATCCTTGCTCGCCTGCCCGACCCGGGCCCGATACCCGGGCGCGGGCCGCGCCCATCGCGCTTTTGCCCGTCCGGCGTGCCGACTTTGCTTCGCGCCTCGTCCTCTTCGGCCCCGTCCGCGTACATACTGGCAGCGACTCCCAGCTCCCGAACCCGATGCCCCCACCGATCCGAGAGAAGCGCTCCCGCAAGGCCCTTCGCGCCACGCTTGCCGCCGTCGACGAGGCGACCTGCGGCCGGCCTCTCGCGCTCGCGCTGGCCAACGCGATGCGCGCAGAGAGCGATCTCGGTCCGCAGGAGCGGCGCGCCGCGGTCCACGCCGCGCGCTCGGTGCTGCGCGAGCTGCGGCGCATCGATCTTGCCCTGCGGATCGCGGGCGAGGCGGCCGGCATCAAACAGAAGTCCATCGCCGCGCACGACCGCTCGCTGCTGCGCTACCTCGCCCTGCGCGTCGCGGTCGAGGGCGAGGACGCGAAGCGTCCCCTGACCGAGCTCGCGCTGCCCGGCCCGCGCCGCCCGCGCGCGGTCGACGACGCGACCCTCGCCCGCATCGCCGCCCAACTCCCCGCGGTCGACACCCTGCCCTCGCCGCCCGAGCCGATCGCTGCGCTGGCGCTGCGCCGCTCGGTCCCGGACTTCCTCGCGCGCTTGTTCGTCGAAGACCTCGGCCTCGAGCGCGCCGACTCGCTGCTCGCCGCGCTCAACCAGCCGCATCGGCTCGACCTGCGCGCGAACCGGCTCTTGGCGACCCGCGAGGAGGTCGCCGCTGCGCTCGCTGCCGGGGGCGCCTCGGTCGCGCCTTGCGCCCTCGCGCGCGAAGGCCTGACCGCCGCCGATCGCACCGGCCTCTTCGGCCGCGCCCACGCTCGCGGGCTCTTCGAGATGCAGGACGAGGGCTCGCAGCTCATCGCCGAGCTCTGTGGTGCCCGGCCCGGCGAGACGGTCGTCGACCTCTGCGCCGGCAGCGGCGGCAAGGCGCTCGCCCTCGCGGCGGCGGTCGGCACGTCGGGCCACGTCTTCGCTTGCGACGCGGACCCCCGGCGGCTCTCGGAGCTGCCGGCGCGGGCCCGCCGCGCCCGCGCCTCGGCGATCGTCGAGGGGGCCGGCGCCGAGCCGCCCCGGCCGCTCGCGGGCAAGGCCGACGCGGGCCTCGTCCGCGCGCCCTGCAGCG
>DHSB01000048.1:4104-4300 GCA_002408385.1 Myxococcales bacterium UBA5297 | reverse complement strand
CGGCGTTCGACGCGACCGGCGCGCCCGCGGCGACCTCGCCACCGAACAGGACCTCGACGATTCCTGCCTCGGCCACGTCGACGATGTCGCCGATGGCGCAGGTGCCCGGCTGGCAGCAGACACCGCAGGGCGTGGTGCTGCCGTCGGCCCGCACGACCTTGCCGCGCCCCGTCCCGAACGCGACGAGCTCGTACTG
>DHSB01000048.1:3444-3975 GCA_002408385.1 Myxococcales bacterium UBA5297 | reverse complement strand
CGAACGCGACGAGCTCGTACTGCTTGATCTCCGACTCCGCGGTGTGGGCGACAATCAACGTCGGGTGACTCATCGAACACCTCCGAGCACACGGCGCACGGCCATGGCGGGGGAAAGGGTGCGGCCCTCGCGGGCCTCACGGTCCTGGAGCTCCACCGCGGCCTGGGCGATGGCCTGCGGGTCATCGGCCGGCAGTGCCGCGCCGGCCGCGCGCTCCGAGTAGTCGACCGACACCGGCATCCGCTCGAGCAGCCCCTTGAGCCACTCCTGCGGGCCGACCTTGACCTGCTTGCCGGACTCGGCGAACTCCAGCGGCGCGGACGGCAGCGCGAGCAACAGCTCGACCAGGCCGCCCTTCTCGCGCGGCAGAAGCCGCCCCTGCCCCACCAGGCCCTCGGCGAAGTCGGCCGCGGCCTCGCGCACCTTCTGAGCCTCGGCGGCCCGCAGCCGCTCCTCGCGCTCGGCGAGGGCACGCTCGCGAGCGTCGAGCTCCGCCTGGCGGCGGTCGACCTCGCTCGAGGCGGCCGGCGG
>DHSB01000048.1:0-3306 GCA_002408385.1 Myxococcales bacterium UBA5297 | reverse complement strand
ACCTCGCTCGAGGCGGCCGGCGGCGGCACATTGGCCGGCTCCGTCCCCGGCTCCGTGGAGGCGGAGGCCGGAGACGGACCGGCCTGCTCGCGCACCGGCACTTCATCTTCGCTTTCGGGGGTGGACGACGAGCTCGTCGCGGCGGCCGATTCCTCGGCCTCGGTGAAGGCGATCTCGATCTCGATGGCGTCGGCGGCCTCGGCCAGCTCGACGGGGCGCAAGCCCTTCACCGCGGGAGGCTGCGCGCCCAAGAAGCCGACGTGCCTCAGGTAGTAGCCCGCGGGCAGGGGGTTGGCCGCCGAGCCCGGCGGGTAGAACGACGCCGACACCTTCTTATAGCTGCCGGTCTTGACCGCCTCGCTGAAGGCCGGGTCCAGCTCGCCGAGCTCGGCCTCGAGCGCGCCCTTGTCGGCCGACAGGCTCTTGACCCAGCCATAGGCGGGGTCGTCGGCCTTCGGATGGCCGATGACCGCTGGCGCCTCGTGGACCGAGGGGTTGTAGGCGGCGGCGATGGCAGCGACGTCCGACTCGGACAGCTCCACCGTCTGGCCGGAGCTGGCCACGTGGCGGCCGGCGCGGAAGATCTGGATGCGGCTGGTCGGGGCCGGCGCTGCCACCGAGGGCGCCGACTTCTTCGCGGGCTTGGGCTTGGCGGTCTGACTCATGACCCGGCATCGTGCCGGGCGAGCGCATCATTAATAAGTGCGACGGGCGCCGCGGGGGTGAGGGCCGCAGAGGGCCTGCGACGGGCCGCGCGAAGCGCGGTGGGAGGGGCGCCGCGGGGGCCCGGAGGGGCGGATCTGGGCGGTGGCGGCGATCCGCGAGCGTTGGCCAGCCAACAGAATCGCTCAGAACCCGTCCACTAGGCCCGCTGGCCGTCCACTAGCGCGAGGACTGGCCCACGGCCGGACCAGACAGTTTGCGGCCGTCCTGGCGCATTTTGGCGCGCATACCCAGCGACCAAGATTAGGCGCCGCATCGCCTTGTGTTCCTTCCACGCCGTTTCTTCCACTCGGCGAAGGCTGGGAAGCGGAGCCCGATTTCCACCTTAAGCCACGACCGCTCGTCCGGGCTTGCTTCACGCCACCAGTCGTCCAGCCAAGCCTTGATCTCTTCCTTTGGAACATCCTCCAAGCCGGGAGCTGGCGCGGTTGCCGCGTGGCTTTCGCCTGTCACAATCCACTCGATCGGTACCTGGCATGCCTCTGAAATCGCTAGCAGCGCCTGTGCGTCTGGCATGTGTAGTCCGCGCTCATAGCGGCTGAGCGTGTTCTTGTGGATGCCGATTCGGGTTGCGAACTCCTGCTGTGGAGTCGTGCCGCGGATTTCCACAATTCGGCGGCCGATAGATCGAGCCAAGTCACTGCCGGCTTCAGTTCCCATCACGCCATCCATCGTTTGGGCAGGTGGATCACACACCATTTTTGGTGTTGACGAGACACCAAAAATGGTGTCATGCTTCAATGCATGCAGAAACTCTCTATACCGGCTACCGACCAGGGACGACGCGAGTGGATCAAGGCGCGGCTGCGCCTCGCCGGCTACACGCTCGGCGACATCGCCCGCCAAAGTGGTCTGAGCCGAACAGCGGCTCAGCAGGCGCTCTGGAAGGCGTACCCGCGCATGGAGCGGGCCATCGCGGACGGGCTCGGGATGGCTCCGGAGGAGATCTGGCCGGAGCGCTACGACGCGAGCGGAGCCCCTCGGCGGCGTCGCGCGCGTGCGGGCGGGGGCTCTATGCATGCAGACAAAACTAGCACGGCGCGCGGACGCTCTCGCGGGGGGAAGCGATGACCATCAACGACGCACTCCGAGCCCGCGGCGCGCTCGAGGCGGTCCTCGAAGCGCAGGCCAAGCTCCAAGGCTCTGCCGAGCTGCTCGCTGACCTCGCCGGCGGCTGCGACCTCTACGACAAGGCGCTGCTCATCGCGGCGCACTGCGACCGGCTGGCAATCGCTCTGCGGGTGCGCGCCCGCGAGCTCGCCTCGGAGCCGAGTCTCACTGGAGGTGAGCGATGAACGCGACGGTTATGCCCGAGGTTTGGTTTCAGACGACTCAGGTGTGCCTCCTTCGATTACTCGAAGGAGACCCTGGATGCGCGGCCGCACGTCGGGAGCGGCCTCTTGGCTGCGAAGTCCCCGAACGATGCCCCGCAGCACGTCATGCATTGGCCCGTGCTGCTGCTCCGGAGGAAGGCACCGAATCATCTCCTCAAGAGATCGAATCGCCTCGGACCGACTCATGACCCCCTTCGCGTCGAGGCAATCGAAGATGTGGACGATCGCCAACTCCAGCCCACTGATGAGCTTGGCTAGCTTCATCGCGGGTCTCTCGGTGTCGTTGTTCACGCTGGTCTCCTTCATCCGTGGGGTTTCTCTCCTTCGCCCCGCTTTCGACGGGAGAAGGAGCCAGCATTTTCCTACCACGGCGCGAGGCGAGTCATGACCGCTCGCCGCGCCCGCACGAAGCTCGTTGACCTGAAGCTGTCTGACGTCGACTTCCGCGCCGCGTGTTTGTGGTTCGGGATCAGACCGGAGCTGTTCCAGCAGAAGCTCCTCGAGGTCAGGCTCGACCGCGAAATCGAGACGACAAAGAAGAAGGTCGACCAGCTCCTCGAGCGCATCAAGAAGGCGCCTCCCGGCGACCGAAACACCCTGCGCCTCTTCGACCGGTTCTACAGGCTCGACGCCAAGCTCGACGCGCTCGTGAGCGCTCGGTGGCCCAAGGTTGTGACCGCCGGCGGGGGTGAGCCATGACCGCTCGCGCTCCCGCCCTTCGCCGCTGTCAGGCTCAGTGCGCACCCTCGTGTCCGCGCTGGGCGCGCTGGGGCGGCCGCTTCTGCGCCTGGCACGCCAACGGCGGCGCCAGCGACCAGCCCGCGCCCGAGCCGCGCCGCTACGTCCGCGGTGCCAAGGCTGCGGAGCCACGCAAGTCAGCAGAGGCAGAGGCCGACGCCGCCGCGCCGGCATCCTCGCCCCGCGAGCGCGCCATCGACTACGCGGCCGCCTTGCTCAGCGAGCCGTGGTGCGTGTTCGACCTCGCCACGGCCTGGCATCGCGCCCAGCAGGTGTATGGGCTCGTGCCTGACGCGCGCATCCCTGCCGAGCTCTTCGAGGCCGAGGCCGCGCGACCGCCGCGCCGCGCGGTAGTGGACCACGAGGCGGTCGTCCGACGAGGTGACGACTGATGGGACGGCTCGTCTCGCTCGCAGAGCTCGACCCTGGCCGCAACGGCGCGCGCATCGCCGCGCGCGCCGGCGTCGTGCCGGTCGCCCAGGCGCCGGCCGAAGGCGGCGGTCGGCCCCGC
>DHSB01000084.1:52919-58614 GCA_002408385.1 Myxococcales bacterium UBA5297 | reverse complement strand
CTTCGGCCGAGCGCCCCTGGGCCCGCGGCGTCTCGCCCGAGAGCCAGAAGAAGGCGCTCGGCCTGTTCAAGGAGGGCAACGCGCTGCTCAAGGAGTCGGTCTTCGTGCAGGCGGCCGCCCGCTACCGCGAGGCGCTCGGGCACTGGGACCACCCGGCCATCCACTACAACCTCGTGCTCGCGCTGCTCAACCTCGACCAGCCGCTCGACGTGCACCGTCACCTGCAGAAGGCGATGGCCTACGGGGCCGAGCCGCTCGACCTGGACAAGTTCGAGCAGGCCAAGGCCTACAAGGTGCTCGTCGAGAAGCAGCTCGCCCGCGTCAAGATCCGCTGCTCGGTCGAAGGCGCCCAGATCACCATGGACGGCCGGCCCCTGTTCACCGCCCCCGGCGAGTTCGAGGACTTCGTGCGCCCCGGACCCCACTCCATCGTGGCGACCAAGGAAGGCTACCTGACCAACGAGACCAGCCGCGCGCTGCCGGCCGGCGAGACGACGACCCTCGACCTCGAGCTGCTCACCGCGGCCGATCTGACCGAGTACCGGCGCCGCTGGGACGCCTGGAAGCCCTGGTCGGTCGTCGCCGCCGGCGCGCTCGTCGCCGCGGTCGGCGGGGGCCTGCACTTCACCGGCATCGAAAAAATCCAGCAGTTCGACGAGGGGATCCAGGCCTGCGGGGGCTGTGTGCCCTCGAGCGATCTCGAGAGCACCCGGACCAACGGCACGCGCATGCAGGGCATCGGCATCGGGGGCTACGCGGTCGGCGGTGCGGCGCTGGTGACCGGCGCGGTGCTCGTCTACGTCAACCGCCTGCAGCCCTACCAGATCGCGCCGGCGGGCGAGCAAAAGCCCGAGCAGCCCGCGGTGAGCATCGCCCCGCTGCTCGGCGGCGAAACCAATGGCATGTGGGCCACCTTCCGTTTCTAGAGGTCGAGCGATGAAGCCAAACGCCATCCGAACCGTTCGCAGCCTGCTGTGGCCCCTGGCGGCCGCTCTCAGCTCCCTGACCCTGGCGACCTGCATCGAGCCCTCGAGCATCGAGTGCCCGACCGGCGTGCTGTGCCCACCGGGCAAGCGCTGCGCCAAGAACCAGCCGATCTGCATCGTCGATGAATGCGGCGACGGCGAAGTGCAGGAGGGCGAGGCCTGCGACGACGGCAACACCGTCGACGGCGACGGCTGCTCGGCCAATTGCAAGTCGGACGAGACCTGCGGCAACGGCGTCGTCGACTGGCTGGTCGGCGAGGTCTGCGACGACGGCAACACCGAGGACGGCGACGACTGCAGCGCCGACTGCCATTCGACCGAGGCGTGCGGCAACGGGATCATCGACACCCACGTCGGCGAGGTCTGCGACGACGGGAACAAGAGCTCGAACGACGGGTGCCGCGCGGACTGCCTGTCCGATGAGACCTGCGGCAACGGCGTCCTCGACCCGCACAAGGGCGAGGTGTGCGACGACGGCAACACCGTCGACGGCGACGGCTGCTCGGCCGACTGCACCTCGAACGAGCGCTGCGGCAACGGCATCGTCGACCTCACCGTCAACGAGCAGTGCGACGACGGGGTCGAGGGCGTGCCCCGCGACACCGCGAACTGCAACATCGACTGCACCTTCCCGCGCTGCGGCGACCGCCACACCAACACCGCCTTCGGCGAGGAGTGCGACGACGGGGGCGAGTCGGCGCGCTGCAACGCCAACTGCAAGCAGAATCGCTGCGGCGACGGCGAGCTCAACCGGACCGCCGGCGAGGTGTGCGACGACGGCGACACGGTCTCCGGCGACGGCTGCTCGGGCAACTGCCTTTCGACCGAGTACTGCGGCAACGGCTACGTGGACACCGTCAAGGGCGAGGTCTGCGACGACGGCGGGGTGGACACGGCGAGCTGCGACGGCGACTGCACCGCGGTCACCTGCGGCGACGGCCGGGTCAACCGGGCCGCAGACGAGCAGTGCGACGACGAGGGCGAGACCGCCCGCTGCAACGACGACTGCACCCTGGCCGTCTGCGGCGACCGGAAGGTCAACCGGACCGCCGGCGAGGTGTGCGACGACGGCAACACCGAGGACGGCGACGGCTGCTCGGCCGACTGTCGTTCCGACGAGACCTGCGGCAACCGCGTGGTCGACCCGGGCGAGGAGTGCGACGAGGGCGGCATCGACACCGTCGCCTGCAACTACGACTGCACCTTCGCCCGCTGCGGCGACGGGCACACCAACGCCGCCCGCGGCGAGACCTGTGACGACCAGGGCGAGTCGGCCACCTGCAACGCCAACTGCACCCAGAGCCGGTGCGGCGACGGGGCGCGCAACGAGACCGCCGGCGAGGTCTGCGACGACGGCAACGTCCGCAGCGGCGACGGCTGCTCGGCCGACTGCCAGTCGACCGAGTCGTGCGGCAACGGGTACATCGACGCGGTCAAGGGCGAGACCTGCGACGAGGGGCAGGCCGGCGAGACCGCCGAGTGCAACGCCAACTGCACCACCCGCCGCTGCGGCGACGGGTACATCAACCGCGCCGCGGGCGAGGAGTGCGACGACGGCAGCGAGACCGCGCGCTGCAACGCCGACTGCACCGAGTCCCGATGCGGCGACAACAAGCTCAACCGCGCCGCCGGCGAGGTGTGCGACGACGGCAACAACCTCCCGGGCGACGGCTGCTCGGCCGACTGCCGGTCGGAGGAGGACTGCGGCAACGGCGTGGTCGACCCGGGCGAGGAGTGTGACCTGGGGGCCAACAACCACGACGACGGCGATTGCCTGACGAACTGCAGGCTCAACGTCTGCGGCGACGGCATCCTCAACCTCGTCGGCCCGCACCGCACCGAGGAGTGTGACGACGCGGGCGAGTCGGCCGACTGCAACGTCGACTGCACCCTGGCCGCCTGCGGCGACGGCATCGTCAACGCCAGCGCCGACGAGCAGTGCGACGTGCTCGGCGGCGGCGACACCAACCGCTGCGACAGCGACTGCACCATCGCCCTGTGCGGCGACAGCTATCACAACGCGGCCGCCGGCGAGGAATGCGACGAGGGCGGCGAGTCGGAGAGCTGCAACTACAACTGCACCACGCCCCGCTGCGGCGACCGAATCCTCAACCGCTCGGCAGGCGAGGAGTGTGACGACGGGGGCGAGAGCACCCGCTGCAACGCCGACTGCACCATCGCCTTCTGTGGCGACGGCGTCCTCAACGTGACCCGCGGCGAGGTCTGCGACGACGCGGGCGAGTCGGACTCCTGCAACGCCGACTGCACCCCGGCCGACTGCGGCGACGGGAAGATCAACCGCGCCGCGGGCGAGGAGTGCGACAACCTCGGCAAGGTCGACAGCGCCTCCTGCAACGCCAACTGCACCTACGCCTGGTGCGGCGACGGCTACCACAACCCGGTTGCCGGCGAGCGGTGCGACACCGCGGGCAACTCGACCACCTGCAACGCCAACTGCACGCCCGCCCTCTGCGGCGACGGCTTCGTCAACGCCGCGGCGGGCGAGGAGTGCGACGCCTTCGGAAACTCGGCGCTCTGCAACGCCAACTGCCTGTGGGCCCGCTGCGGGGACAGCTACCTCAACGCCGCGGCCGGCGAGCAGTGCGACGACGGCGGCGAGTCGGCCGCCTGCAACGCCGACTGCAGCACCGCCCGCTGCGGCGACGGCAAGCTCAATGCCGCCTTCGGCGAGCAGTGCGACACCGCGGGCGAGTCGCCCACCTGCAACGCCGACTGCACCACCCCGCGCTGCGGCGACGGCAAGCTCAACGTCAGCTTCGGCGAGATCTGCGACGACGGGGGCGAGTCGGCAGGCTGCAACAGCGACTGCACGCACGCCCGCTGTGGCGACGGCAAGCTCAACGTCAGCTTCGGCGAGATCTGCGACGACGGGGGCGAGACGGCCGCGTGCAACGCCGACTGCACGGTGGCCGTGTGCGGCGACGGCAAGCTCAACCTGGCCGCCGGCGAGGAGTGCGACGACGGCAACACGGTCACCGAGACCCGCTGCCCGTCGGGCGGCTCCGACTGCCTGATCTGCGACGCGACCTGCCACGAGGTCGCGCCCTCGGGCTACTGCGGCGACGGCGTCCACGATCCTGAGAACGAGGCCTGCGACGACGGCAACGCCGACGCCTGCGGCACCTGCAGCGCCGACTGCGGGGCCGAGCAGTGGGCCAAGGCGCGCGGCAGCCTCACCACGGTCAAGAAGGACAAGCTGCAGAACAACGACTCGTTCCGCCTCGACGACGGGACCAACAGCGTCGAGTTCGAGTTCCGCAAGTGGGACACCTTCATCGCGCAGGGATCGCGAACGGTCATCGACATTCGCGGTTGCAACAAGAGCGACTGGGACATCCCCTGCGTCTGCAGAGCGATCCGCGACGCGATCAACGGGGCGCTCGGCGGCAGCTTCGGGATCGAAGCCTCCTACCCGAGCAGCGGCGCCACCGTCAATCTGGCCAACAAGCAGGAGGGCTCCTTCGGGAACACGGCGATCGTCGAGCAGGTCACCGACAACGGGTTCAAGAAGACCGACATGGCGAACGGCCTCGGCCGCGACTGCGGCAACCAGGTCGGCTGCGCGCGTGACGAGGACTGCGCTCGCGGGCTGCAGTGCCTCTCGGGCCTCTGCCAGCCGCCGTCGTTCACCCTGACCGTCGCGACGGCCGGCAACGGCAGCGTCTTGTCTGACATCGGGGGCATCTCCTGCGGCGAGTCCTGCCAGGCGAGCTACGACCTGAACACCACCGTCGAATTGACCGCGACCCCCGACACCGGTTGGCACCACGCCGCCTGGTCGGAGGGGGGCTGCGAGACGGATGAGCCCTGCCTGGTGCTGGTCGACTCGGCGGTGGCGGTCACGGCGACCTTCGAGCGCAACCTCTATCCGGTCGGCGGCACCTTGAGCGGCCTGGCCGATGGGGCGACGCTCGTGCTCCGCAACAACGGCGGGGACAGCCTGAACCTCAACGGAAATGGCGAGTTCAGCTTCGCCACGCCGGTCGCCTTCGAGTCGGGCTACGACATTACCGTGGCGACCCAGCCCTCGAGCCCGCCGCAGGTCTGCACCGTCACCGACGGCGCGGGCACCGTCGGCGCGGCCGACGTGACCAGCGTCCAGGTCACCTGCGTCTCCCTGTGGAGTGTGGGCGGCACGGTAAGCGGCCTCGCCGAGGGCGCCACCCTCCTCCTGCAAAACAACGGCGGCGACGACCTGAGCGTCTCGGCCGACGGCCCGTTCGCCTTCGCCACCCGGCTGCTCGACGGCTCGGCCTACTCGGTCTCGGTCCTCACCCATCCGGCCGTCCCGAGCCAGACCTGCAGCGTCGAGTTCGGTACCGGCACGGCGAGCGGGAACGTGACGAGCGTGCAGATCACCTGCGCGACCGATCTCTTCACGATCGGCGGCACGGTCAGTGGCCTGGCCGGCAGCGGCCTCGTCCTGCAGAACAACGGCGGCGACAGCCTATCGGTCGACGCTAACGGCTCGTTCACCTTCGCCACCTCGGTACTCAGCGGCGCGACCTACGAGATCACCGTGCTCACCGCGCCGTCCGCTCCGCCGCAGGCCTGCACCGTCACCAACGGCTCGGGCACCGTCGGCGGCGCGCCGCTGACGAGCGTCGGGGTGACCTGCGAGACCCTCTACAGCGTCGGCGGGACGGTGAGCGGCCTCTCGGGCAGCGGCCTCGTCCTGCAGAACAACG
>DHSB01000084.1:52070-52700 GCA_002408385.1 Myxococcales bacterium UBA5297 | reverse complement strand
GGGTGGCGACGGCACCATCGCCAGCGCCAACGCCACCGGCGTCCAGGTCACCTGCACCACCGACACCTTCGGCGTCGGCGGCACGCTCAACGGGCTGACCGGCAGCGGCCTCGTGCTCCGGAACAACGGAGGCGACGAGCTCCCGCTCGCCGCCGCGGCGACGAGCTTCCTTTTCGCCACCGAGATCGCGAGCGGCGCGACCTACTCCGTCACCGTCGCGACCCAACCGGCCGGCCAGTTCTGCGCCGTGGCGAATGGTTCGGGCACGGTCGGCGCGGCCGAGGTCAACAGCGTGGTGGTGAGCTGCGTCGACACGCACAGCGTCGGCGTGACCGTCACCGGCCTCTCGGGCACCGGGCTGGTGCTCCAGAACAACGGCGGGAGCGACCTGGCGGTCAACACCAACGGCGAATTCACCTTCAGCACCCCGGTCGCCGAAGGCAGCCTCTACGCGGTCACCGTCCTGACGCAGCCGACCAAGCCGAAGCAGGTCTGCACCGTCAGCAACGGCTCGGGCACGATGGGCGGCGCCGACGTCACCGGCATCCAGGTCGCCTGCTCGACGAAGACCTATTCGGTCGAGGTGACGGTCAGCGGCCTTGCCGGGTCGGGCCTCGTCCTGCAGAACAA
>DHSB01000084.1:50083-51947 GCA_002408385.1 Myxococcales bacterium UBA5297 | reverse complement strand
CCTCGTCCTGCAGAACAACGGCGCTGACAACCTCTCGATTGGCGCCAACGGCACCTTCACCTTCGCCACCGAGGTCGTGGATCAGGCCGCCTACGCCGTGACGGTCTTCGCCGAGCCGTCGAACCCTAACCAGACCTGCACGGTCACCGGCGGCACCGGCACGGTAGACGGCGCCGAGGTCACCGGCATCGCGATCAACTGCGCGACCAACACCTACCCGGTCTCGGTGACCGTCACCGGCCTCGCCGGCTCGGGCCTCGTCCTGCAGAACAACGGCGGCGACGACCTCTCGGTCGGGGCCGACGGCGACTTCACCTTCGCCACCGAGATCGCCGACGGCGGCGCGTACGCGGTCACGGTGCTCACCGAGCCGTCGACGCCGAACCAGACCTGCGCGGTCACCGGCGGCAACGGCGCGCTCGCCGGCGGCCCGGTCACCGGCATCCTCGTTCAGTGCGTCACCGACACCTACGCCCTCTCGGTCGGCAAGACCGGCAACGGCACTGGCAGCGTGATTTCGACCCCCGCGGGCATCGACTGCGCGACCGGCTGCGGCTCGGCCTCGTTCGGCTTCGACTCGCACACCCTGGTCGCGCTCACCGCCAGCGCCGACCCCGGCTCGGTCTTCTTCGGCTGGAGCGGCGACTGCACGGGCCTGGTCTGCGAGCTGACGATGGACGCGGCCAAGCTGGTCACCGCGCTCTTCACCGACTGCGGCGACGGATACGTCGAGGGCGCCGAGGCCTGCGACGACGGCGACGCGGACGACGGCGACGGCTGCAGCGCGAGCTGTGCCATCGAGCCCGAGTTCGCCTGTTCCGGCTCGCCGAGCGCCTGCGCCAACACCTGCCACGACGGCACGCAGAACGGCGGCGAGCTCGGCGTGGACTGCGGCGGGGCCTGCCTGGCCTGCGACGGCGCGGCCTGCGCGAGCGACGCGGAGTGCCGCAGCGGAGGCTGCGTGGGCGACCTCTGCGCGGCCGCCTTCAGCCACACGCTCACGCTCGACGGGACGAGCGAGTTCGTCGCCGCCGAGGGGTTCGCGACGACCTCGGCCGGCTACACCGCCTACGTTACCTGGGACGCGACCTACCTCTACCTCGGCTTCCAGGGCCCGGACATCGACCCGGTCGTGGGCGCGAGCGCCACCAAGTGGCTGATGGTCTACCTCGACACCGATCCCGGCGCGGCCACCGGCGCCTCCACCGGCCTCACCTACAACTCACGCTCGCCCACCTTCCCCACTGGCTTCGGCGCCGAGCTCCACTTCGGCTGGAAGACCGGCGGCGACAACTACGTGAACAAAAAGCAGTTCGCGGCCGACTGGGAGGACGCGACCGCGACCTTCGACTGGCAGCGGGCCGACGACGTCGTCGAGATCCGCATCCCGCGCGCCGACCTCGGGGCCAACGTCGAGCGCGTCGGCGTCTCGATGTTCATGCACAACGAGGACTCGACCGGCCGCTGGAGCTACGCGGCGCTCTACGGCGACGGCTGGGGCATGACGGCCCTCGAGCCCATCCAGCCGATCGCCGACGGCGACCACGACCCGATCGCGCCGGCCCACTACCTGCTCGCCGACTTCCGGCTCGCCCAGAATCCGGCCGATCCGGCCAGCAAGCGGCCGTAGGCCCGAAACGCGTCGTCTCTCGAGCCCGCTCCTCGCACCGAGGGGCGGGCTCCTTTTCGTCCTCTGCGGTCTGCGCGCCCCCGCGCGCCCCCGCGCGACCGCAGAGGGTGTCGATGGGCAGGCTCTATTCGTCTGCCGCCGCTTGCGCGAGCCTCACGATCGCCCGGATCTGGATCGAGAGGTCCCTTGTATCCGCCTCCCTCGTTCCTCGGGAGGCTACGCTCGGGGTGACCG
>DHSB01000084.1:49723-49940 GCA_002408385.1 Myxococcales bacterium UBA5297 | reverse complement strand
TACGCTCGGGGTGACCGGGGGGGCGCCCGGGCTCTTGGTCTTCGAGACAGTCACTCGACTCCGCTTCAGGCTCCCGGCGAAGCGGCGCTCGCCCCTGCCGCCGGCGCTCCGAGCAGCTCGAGCGCCGCCGCGACCACCTGCTGCGAGTCGACTTTCTGCAGGCAGTCGTGATGGCCGAGCGGACAGCGCCTGGTGCCGTGGTTCGAGCACGGGCTGC
>DHSB01000084.1:49055-49580 GCA_002408385.1 Myxococcales bacterium UBA5297 | reverse complement strand
GTCGAGGTCGAGCCGCACCACGCGCGCGCGCTCGGAGAGCGGTCCCCAGCGCGTCGGGCTCGTCGGCCCGAAGACGGCGACGACCGGCACGCCGAGCGCCGCGGCGATGTGCGCCGGCCCGGAGTCGCCGCTGACGACGAGCGCACAGCGGGCGATCGCCGCCGCCAGGCCGCCGACCGTCAACGCCGAGGTGTCGCCGGCGACCGCGCCCGCGGGGAGCTGCGCGCGGACCGCCGCAAACACGGCCCGCTCTCCGGGGCCGCCGATGAGCAGCGGCTGGAGGCCTTGCTCGGAGAGCTGCGCCGCGACCTGTCCAAACCTCTCGGCGGGCCNNAAGCGCTTGGTCTCCCAACGCGTCCCCGGCGCGATGCCGACGAGCCGGCCCGCGGGCAGCGCCGCGGCCTCCGCCTCCAGCTCGCTCGAGAGGCGAAGCTCCAGCTCGCGGCCCGCGGGCTCGACCTCGAGCGGCCGCAGCGCGTCGAGGAAGAGGTCCACCGCGTGCGCGCAGACGAGCGGCGGGGGGGG
>DHSB01000084.1:28732-48923 GCA_002408385.1 Myxococcales bacterium UBA5297 | reverse complement strand
GCGCAGACGAGCGGCGGGTCGCGCCCGAAGAGCGCGAGCAGCGACTTGCCCGGGCTGCGCTTGCGCATCGCGACCGCGCGCCGGCCGCTCGAGCGCAGGTACCAGGTCTTCGGCTTGCCCTGCAGGTCCACGACGAGGTCGTAGCCGCGCTCGCCCAGCTCGGCCCGCAGGCGCCGCAGGCCCGAGGCCCCGGCGTGCCTGCCGCGCTTGTCGTAGGCCAGCCCGCGCACGTGCGGGTTGGCGGCAACCAGCGGCAGGTAGGGCTTCTCGACGAGCCAGTCGATCTCGGCTTCGGGGAAGCGCCGCTTGAGCGCCCGCGCCGCGGGCGTGGCGAGCAGCACGTCGCCGAGCGCGGTCAGCCGGATGAAGAGGATGCGGCTCGGAGGGCTCACGGCTGGCCGTTGGCTCCCTTGAGGCGCGGACCTTCGGCTTCGGCCCCTGCCCTGCCGTTGTCGCCGTTGCGCCGCTCGAGCGCGCGGGCCATCAGCGACACGTTGCGCGCGCTCGCGCCCCGGACCTGCGAGACCGCGGTGCGCGCAAGCTCGCCGAGCTCCCTCATCTTCTCGGGCCGTGCGAACAGCTCGCTCGCCACGCGGTAGAGGTGGTCGGGGTCCTTGACCTGGATGCCGCCGCGGCCGACGAGCACCTGCACGCTGTCGTGGAAGTTGTCCATGTTCGGCCCGAAGAGGACCGGCCGGCCCTGGGCGGCGGGCTCGAGGATGTTCTGGCCGCCGCGGCTGGTGAACGAGCCGCCGACGAAGACCAGGGTCCCGAGCCGGTAGGCGAGCGACAGCTCGCCGATGGTGTCGAGCACCGCGACCCGCGGCGGCTCGGCGGGCGGCTCCTTGTCGGTGCGCATCCGCACGCTCAGCCCGGCCGCCTCGGCCATCGCCTTCACCTTCGCGCCCCGCTCGATGTAGCGCGGGGCGAGCACGAGCCGCAGGTCGGGCCGGTCTTTGAGCAGGCGCTTGAAGACCTCGATGAGCACCGGCTCCTCGCCCTCGTGCGTCGAGCCGCCGATGAAGATCGGCGCGCCCTGGGGAAAGCCGAAGGCCTTGAGCAGCGCCTCCTCGCCCGCGCCGGCCGACTTGCCGGGCAGCAGCGCGTCGAACTTGGTGTTGCCGGTCACCCAGACCCGGTCCATGCGCGCGCCGAGCCTCAAGGCGCGCTCGGCCTCCAAATCCTCGCGCATCAGGAAGAGGTCGACGCTCTGCAGCGGGTTGCCGGCCAGCGAGAAGAGCGCCCGGTACGAGCGCAGGTGTGCGGGGGCGAAGCGCCCATTGGTCAGGGCGATCTTCGCCCCGTGCCTGTGGGCGGCGCGGATGAGGTTGGGCCAGATCTCGGTGTACTCGAGGACGAGCAGGTCGGGGTCTATCGCCTTGACCGCGCGGCGCGTGGCGCCCGGCAGATCCCAGGGCACGAAGGTGACCGCGTCGACGTCCTTGATGCGCTCCTTGGCCATCAGGTAGCCGGAGTTGGTCAGGGTCGAGAGGATGATGGTGCAGCCCGGGAATCGCTCCCGAAAGTGGCGCACCATCGGCGAGACCGAGAGCAGGTCGCCGGCCGAGGCACCGTGGAGCCAGATGCGCGGGCGGCCGCCGGGGAAGGCGCCGCGCGGGTAGAGGCCGAACCGGGCGCGCATGCCCGAGCGCGTCTTCGAGTGCAGCGCGAGCAGCGGAAAGATGAGGACGAAGAGAAGACTGAACGCAATGGTGTAGAGAAGCGGCATCTTCCCGTGCTCGAAGTCCGGCTGGTTGCGCCCCCCCTTTTAGTCGAGTCGTGAACCAACTGCCAGCGGCGCGCCCCGGTTGCAGGGGCCAGACCAGGCCCGCGAGGAGCGGCAAAGGGCGCCATTCGCCGCGGCAGCGACCGGAGGGCCGCAGGGACGGTCCTTTTCGCCCGTGCGGCCAGCGGAGATCCTCCGAAACGCTCGAATCAACCCCGGGACGGCCGCAAGCCCTTCTCGACGTTGGGGATCGGCCGCGCGCCCGAGTCTCGAGCGTCCGGGGCGCGCCCGCGGTCGCCGCGCGCCCGATCCCCAACGTCGAGCCGTTCTCGCGGCCGCCGCGCGCCCGATCCGAAGCGTCCGGAACCGGTGCGCGGCTTGCCGGATGTCCGACTGTTCAACCCGGCGCAGGTGCGACTTGGCCGCCGTGGTCCGACGGCCGGCCCGGGTGCCGGTCGAGTTGGCTGCTCGATTTTTGGGCGGGCGCATTGCCATGCGCCCCTGCCAACCAGCCTGCCGGACGGATCGGCAGTCCTCGAGCCTACCGCTGGGCCTGAAGCTGGTCCGTCCTCGGGCATCGGGTCTGCGAGACGACGACGGTCTTGGCCTTCGGATCACCGTGGACCCGGAAGGTCGCCGGCACCGACTGGTTCGCCCAGTGGCTGCCGCTCTTCTGAAGCTGGAAGTGCAGGTGCGAGCCGCAGGAGAAGCCGGTCGAGCCGACCGCGCCGATGGCCTCTCCGGCCTTCACCCTCTGGCCGGGGCGCACGAAGACCTTGGAGAAGTGCAGGTACTGCGTCTCGTAGCCGCTCTCGTGCGAGAGGATGACGTAGTTGGCCCACGGCCCGGCCTCGCGGAAGCAACCGCCCTGGGTCGAGTCGCCGCGCGCCAGGCGCACGACGCCGTCGTGGGCGGCGACGACCGGGGCGCCCTCGGGAGCGCGGAAGTCCCAGCCCCAGTGGTCGCGCTCGACGTGGCTGAAGGTGCCGTGGGCCTGCGAGACCTCGACCTCTATCCCGTAGGGGAAAGGCAGCTCGAGCTCGATGCCGGTCGGCTCCATCCTCTCCGCGGGAACGGGCTGTTCGCCCCATTGCGCCGCGGCGGGCGCTGCTGCTCCGAGCGCCAGTATCACGGCGCCCAGCCCTAGTGTGTGAAGTGCATGCGCTTTCATTTCGAGGGCTCCCAACAGGCCCCTCGCGAAGAGATTCCGCGCAAGCGTGGGAAATCCCTTCGCGAATGGGGACCACACCCTCGAACCGATGCGATGAGCGAGAGGCGCTGCGACGACCGGTCAGCCGGCGATGTGCTCGCCACCATCGACGCCGAGCACGTTGCCCGTCAGCCAGGCGGTCGAGCCGTTGGCGATGGTGGTGACGAGCCTGGCGACGTCCTCGGGCGCGGTCAGGCGCCGATACGGATTGCGGCGCAGGGCCTGCTCGATGAGCGCCTCGCAGCCGGGGATCTTGCGCAGCGCCGGGGTGTCGGTGACCCCGGCGCGGATGGCGTTGACGCAGATGCCGGCCGGGGCGAGCTCGACGGCGAGCTGCCGGCAGTACGCCTCGAGGGCGGCCTTGGCGGCCGAGACCGCACCGTAGCCCGGCCAGGCGATGCTCGAGCCCTCCGAGGTCATCGCCATCAGGTGGCTGCCCGGGGCCATCAGCTTCGCCCGGACGATCTCCTGGGCCCAGTAGACGAGCGAGTTGGCCATCACGTCGAGGGTCATCTCGAGCTGCGACTGGGTGATGCAGTCGCCGTCCTCCGGCGGGCAGAGCGGCTTGAGCGTGCCGAAGGCCAAGGAGTGGAAGAGCACCTTGAGACCGGAGGGCTGGCCCTCGGCGCGCAGCTTCTGAGCGAGGTGCTGGATCACCTCGTGGCGCTTGTTGGCGTCCGAGGCGTTGATGTTGAAGAAGTCGGCCTGCCGGCCAAGAGCCCGCACCTCGGACTGGACCTTTTCGGCCAACGGCATCGTGGTCTTGCGGTCGAGGTGGACGCCGAGGATGTCAAAGCCGCTGCGGGCGAGCTCCAGCGAGGTCGCGGCGCCAAAACCGCTCGACGCCCCGAGGATCAGGGCCCACCCGCTGCGTGAAGAATCGCTCATCTGCTCGCCTCCGGTCGAAGCCCGGACTTTAGGGGGCGACCAACGCGGCCTGTCAGAGGCGCGAGGCCGGCTCGTTCCCTGCGACCGGGCGGCTGGGGCGGCGAATCCTAGTGAGCGCGGCACACCCTGTAAAGGGGCCCGCGAACGCGAAGGACGAGGGCGGGAGGCGCCAAGCCGCCCCTCCACAAGTGCCGGCAGGCTGGTGTATTCTCGTCGCGATTTCCACGGTTTCGCCCCCCATCGTGGCCTCCTGCGGCAGGAGGCGCCTCTCGCCACAAGGAGTCGAGATGAAGCCCACCGTCCGCACCGTGGCAGGGATGACCTGTGCTGCATTGCTCGTCCTTGGCTGCCCGAAGCCGGAGACCTCGCCTCCGCCCCCGGCGTCGCCGGTCGCGACCCCTAGCGAACCTGAAAAGCCCAAGGGGCCGCGACGCCTGAAGTGGACGCCGGGGATGGTGCCGACGAGCGAGGAGGCCGCCTTCGCGCTAGGTCTCGGCAAGATGCTGTTCGAACAGGCGAATTTCGAAGAGGCCGAAGAACAGCTCCGCATCGCCTCGGCCGGAGGCAAGAGCGACGCCGACGGGCTGCTGCTGCGGGCCCGCGCCGAGCTCGACGCGAAGAAGAAGCTGGCCGCAGCCAAACGCGCGCTCGAAAAGAAGGACTACGCCACGGCACGCCTGGAGCTTGACTCCATCCCCAACGGGAGCGTGTTGAGCGAGGTCGCCTCCCAGCTCGCCGAGACTATCGACGAGGCGCGCGAGCGCAGGGACCAGGAGTTCGAGCAGAGAGTCCGAGCGGCCGTCACCGAGGAGCCGGAGGCCCCGAAGGCCGCAAAGCGGCCCAAGCCCGACGGGGGCATCAAGGCGATCGCGGGCGGCCCGACCGGCCAGTCCCCCGGCGAGGAGGACGAGCCTGAGGCCAACGAATAGTCCGCAGGGAAGCAACAGGCAGCCAGCCGCGCCTTCGACGGCCTCTTGTGCTCGGTAAACCCCGAGCGTTACTAATCCCGGTCATGGAGGAGCTGGCGCCCCGGCAGCGGGAGATTCTCAGAGCGATCGTCCTCGAGCACATCGACACGGGCGAGCCGGTCGGCAGCTCGTCCATCGCGCGGCGCGAGGTGGCGGTCTCCTCGGCAACCGTCCGCGCGGTGATGGCCGACCTCGAGGAGCTCGGCCTGCTCGAGAAGCCCCATACCTCGGCCGGACGCGTTCCGACCGAGCTGGGCTACCGCTACTACGTCGACGCGCTCGTGAAGCTGCGCCAGCCCTCGCGCCCCGAGCGCGACCTCATCGAGCAGCGGCTTCCGCAGGCGGGCGCGGTCGACGGCCTGTTGCGCGAGAGCTCGCGGCTGCTCTCCTCGTTGTCGCACTACGCGGCGGTCGTCACCTCGCCGCAGGTCGCGCACGCGGCCTGGGAGCGCATCGAGTTCGTTCGCCTGAACGAGAACCGCGTGCTCGCCGTGCTGATCAACCCGGCGGGCATGGTGCGCAACCGCCTGCTGACGCTCGACTTCCCCATGTCCGCCGGCGAGCTGGCCGACGCTGCGGCCTGGCTCAACGAGCTGGCGCGCGAGGGGCCCGCCGAGACCCTGCGCGAGCGGCTCCTCGCGCAGATGCGCCGCGACCGCTGCGAGTACGACGCCCTGGTCGCCAAGGCCGCCACGCTCGGGTGCCGCATCTTCGACGACACCTGCGGAAAGGAGGTCCTCATCGACGGGCAGCGGTCGTTCTTCGAGGCTCCGGAGTTCTGCGACCTGCGGCGGCTGCGCGAGCTGTTCGTCGCCCTCGAGGAGAAGTCGAAGCTGCTCGAGGTGCTGGACCGCGCCCTGGGCGCCGACGAGGTGCAGATCTTCATCGGCGCCGACACCGAGTTCTCTGCTTCGACCGGCGCTGCGGTCGTCGCGGCCCGCTACGCCACCGAGACCGGCGTGGTCGGCTCCATCGGGGTCATCGGTCCGACGCGCATGAACTACGGCCGAGCCATCGCGCTCGTCGACTACACCGCCCGCGCGGTCTCGAGGCTGCTGCAGGAAGACGGCCGGTCGTAAAGCCGAAAGGCGCGCAAGCTTCGCCGCGCGCGCGGCAAAAGGCTCCAGGCGGTTCGACGGTGGACTACCCTTCTCCGGTCTTCCTTGTAGTATTTTGTCCACTTCACTGCTGGAAGGAGCGCGAGCTTTGTCCGACCCGAAAGACAACCCGATGGCCGCCAACATCGCCGACGACGTGATCGCCCAGGCGCTCGAGAGCGTCGAGCGCCGCGCGAAGCCGGTGGACGAGGCGAAGCCGGCGGCGGGTGGCGAGCCGGTAGAGGACGAGCCGGTCGAGGCTGCGCCGGCCCCCGAAGCGCTGTCGGAGGCCGCTGCGGCGCCGGCCGACTCGCAGTCCGAGCTCAAGAAGCTGTCCGGCGAGATCCGCCAGTTGAAGGGCGATCTGCTCGAGGCTCGGCAGGCGCTGCGCCAGCGCGAGGCGGAGCTCGAGGCGAGCCAGGCGATGAGCCGCAAGACGATGGAGCAGCTTCGCGAGCACCACGACCGCCTGCTGCGCGCCGCCGCCGACCTCGAGAACTTCAAGAAGCGCACGGCCCGCGAGCGCGAAGAGGCGAACAAATTCGGTCAAGAGAAGCTGCTGCGCGAAATGCTGCCGGTCGGCGACAACCTCGACCGCGCGCTCGAGCACGCCAAGTCGCCCGCCGACTTCGAGGGCCTCAAGACGGGCATCCAGATGACCCGCAAGCTCTTCGACAAGACGCTCGCCAAGTTCGGCGCCGTCGGCTTCTCGGCCGTCGGCCAGCCGTTCGATCCCAACCTGCACGAGGCGATGCAGGCCGTCGAGTCGGACCAGGAGCCGGGCACGGTGCTCCACGAGATGGTGTGCGGCTACACGCTGCACGAACGGCTGATGAGGCCGGCGATGGTCGTCGTCGCGAAGGCCAAGCCCGCCGCCGCGCCCCAAGAGGCTCCGGCTGAGCAACCGGCGGCGGCCGAGCAAGCGGCGGCTGGGCAGCCGGGCGAGCAGGAAGCCGAGGCCGGCGCCGCCGACTCAGCCGCAGCGGCCGAGCAAGCCGCGGCTGGGCAGCCAGGCGAGCAGGAAGCCGAGGCCGGCGCCGCCGACTCAGCCGCAGCGGCCGAGCAGCCGAGCGCGCCTGAGGCTGCTGAGACCGCGAACGAGGCGGGCGAAGAGAAGACCGCGATAGAGGACTAGGTCCTTGCTGATAAGCTGCCGTCGAATCAGGGCGAGGGGGCTCCCCTATTCGAATAGAACGTCTTGCCCCAGGACACCTCACCTAGGGAACGCACATGGCCAAGGTAATCGGGATTGACCTCGGGACCACGAACTCGTGTGTCGCCGTCATGGAGGGCGGCGAGCCGGTGGTCATCCCCAACAGCGAAGGCAGCCGGACCACGCCATCGATCATCGCGTTCACCGAGGCTGGCGAGCGGCTCGTCGGGCAGATCGCCAAGCGCCAGGCGATCACCAACCCCGAAAACACGGTCTACATGGTCAAGCGCTTGATCGGACGCAAGTTCGAGTCCGAAGAGGTCAAGCGCTCGGTGGGCGTGGTGCCCTTTCGCATCGTGGGCGCCGACAACGGCGACGCCTGGGTCGAGGTGCGCGAGAAGAAGTACTCGCCCTCGGAGGCCTCGGCTTTCGTCCTGATGAAGATGAAGCAGACGGCCGAGGACTACCTCGGTGAGCAGGTCGGCGAGGCGATCGTCACCTGCCCGGCCTACTTCAACGACGCCCAGCGCCAGGCGACCAAGGACGCCGGCCGCATCGCCGGGCTCAACGTCCTGCGCATCATCAACGAGCCGACCGCGGCCGCGCTCGCCTACGGGCTCGACAAGCAGAACAGCAAGACCAGCGAGAAGATCGCGGTCTACGACCTGGGCGGAGGCACCTTCGACATCACCATCCTCGAGCTCAACTCGGGGGTCTTCGAGGTCAAGTCGACCAACGGCGACACCTTCCTCGGCGGCGAGGACTTCGACCAGAAGATCATCGACCACCTCTGCACCAACTTCCAGGAGCAGACCGGAATCGACCTGAAGAAGGACCGCATGGCGTTGCAGCGGCTCAAGGAGGCCGCCGAGCGCGGCAAGCACGAGCTGTCGAGCGCGGACGAGACCGAGATCAACCTGCCCTTCATCACCGCCGACGCGACCGGCCCCAAGCACCTGACCGAGACCCTGACGCGCGAGACGCTCGAGGAGTTGGTCGGCGAGCTCATCGAGCGCACCATCGGGCCGTGCAAGACCTCCCTCGCCGACGCGGGGATGAGCGCCCAGCAGCTCGACCAGGTGATCCTGGTCGGCGGCATGAGCCGCATGCCCAAGGTGCAGGAGGCGGTCAAGAAGTTCTTCGGCAAGGAGCCGCACAAGGGCGTCAATCCCGACGAGGTCGTCGCCATCGGCGCGGCCATCCAGGGCGCGGTGCTCAAGGGCGAGGTCAAGGACGTCCTGCTGCTCGACGTGACGCCGCTGTCGCTCGGCGTCGAGACCGCCGGCGGGGTCTTCACCAAGATCATCGAGAAGAACACCACCATCCCCTGCAAGAAGAGCCAGGTCTTCTCCACCGCCACCGACAACCAGCCGCTCGTCTCGGTGCACGTGCTGCAAGGCGAGCGCGAGATGGCCGCGGACAACAAGACGCTGGCCCGCTTCGAGCTCGTCGGCATCCCGCCCGCCCCGCGCGGCGTGCCGCAGATCGAGGTCACCTTCGACATCGACGCCAACGGCATCGTCCACGTCTCGGCCAAGGATTTGGGCACCGGCAAGCAGCAGCAGATCCGCATCGTCGCCTCCTCGGGCCTGACCGAGGACGAGATCGCCCGCATGATCGGCGAGGCCCAGGCCCACTCCGAGGAGGACAAGATCAAGAAGGAGCTCGCCGAGGCCAAGAACAACGCCGAGGGGCTCATCTACACCACCGAGCGCAGCATCGAGGAGTACGCCTCGCTGCTCACCGCCCAGGACATCGAGGAGATCAAGGCGGACCTCGAGCTGATGAAGGAGGCGCTGGCGAGCACCGACCTGCCCAGAATCAAGGACGCCTACGCGACCCTCGAGGGCAGCGCGTATCGCATCGCCGACCTCGTCTACAAGACCGACCCGGAGGGCGGCGGCGAGGCCGCCAGCTAGCCTTCGGTCCTGACTCGGATTTTGCGCCCTCTGCGGCCCGCCTCCCGGCCTGGCCGCGGAGGGCGCTTTTCTCTCCCCGGCCAGATTGCCAAGTGAATTCCGTGCGTTATATTCGCGCCGGCCATATTCGGAGGGGGGCACTCACCAGGCAGGGCGCGCTCGCGAGCGTGCAGAACGACCGGCAGCCCTACAGACGACCATGAACGCAGCATCCAAGCGCGACTATTACGAAGTCCTCGGCATCGAGCGGAGCGCCAGCCCGCAAGACATCAAGAGCGCCTACCGCAAGGCGGCCTTGAAGTACCACCCGGACAAGAACCCGGGCGACAAGACGGCCGAGGACAAGTTCAAGGAGGCCTCGGAGGCCTACGCGGTGCTCTCCGACGCCGAAAAGCGGACCCGCTACGACCAGTTCGGCCACGCCGGCATGGGCGCCAACCCCTTCGAGGGCTTCGGGGGCTTTGGCTACCAGGGCTCGATCAACGACATCTTCTCGGACATCTTCTCCGAGATCTTCGGCACCCCGCGCTCCTCGCGCGGCCGCAGCCCCGGGGTGAGCCGCGGCGCCGACCTGCGCTACAACCTCGAGGTGAGCTTCGAGCAGGCGGTCTTCGGCGCCGAGGTGACCATCAAGGTGCCGCGCCCGACCCGCTGCGACGAGTGCAGCGGCTCCGGCGCCCGGCCGGGCACCGGGGTCAAGACCTGCCCGACCTGCGGCGGCACCGGTGAGGTGCGCTTCTCCCAGGGCTTCTTCTCCATCTCGCGGAGCTGCACCGGGTGCGCGGGCGCCGGCCGCATCCTGGCCGACCCCTGCCCCAAGTGCCACGGCTCGGGCAAGGTCGCCTCGGAGGCGACCCTGACCGTCAAGGTGCCCGCGGGCGTCGACACCGGAACCCGCCTGAGGCTCAACGGCGAGGGCGAGCCTGGCGAGGGCGGCGGGCCGGCGGGCGATCTCTACGTCGTCATCCACGTGCGCGAGCACCCGCTGTTCCAGCGCGAGGAGAACGAGATCTTCTGCGAGGTGCCCATCGGCTTCGTCGACGCGACGCTCGGCGCCTCCATCGACGTGCCCACCCTCGAGGGCAGCGCCAAGCTGAAGATTCCAGCCGGCACGCAGAGCGGAAAGATCTTCCGCCTCAAGGGCAAGGGCGTGCCCAGCCTGTCGGGCTATGGCCGCGGCGATCAGCACGTACGCGTGGTCATCGAGACACCGACCAACCTCTCCAAGGAGCAGAAGCGCCTGCTCGAGCAGTTCGCTGCCGCCTCGAGCCCCGACAGCCATCCGCAGAGCAAGAGCTTTTGGGAGAAGGTCAAGGAGCTGGTGCACTAGCCTCGCCAGCGACTGCCCGGCGGGGGTCCGCGCAAGCGCCGATTCGACCTCCACCTTCTCGCTCCAAAGGGACGGGAGTCCGCCTTCCGAGCGGCTCTCTGTCCGGTCACCGAGAGTCAGTTGACGCCCTCGCGTCAGCTTCCCGTGCCAGGGTCGAATGCTTCGGTCCCGAGGGTCGAATGCTTCGGTCCCCAGGGTCGAATGCTTCGGTCCCGAGGGTCGAATGCTTCGGTCCCCGGGGTCGAATGCTTCGGTCCCCGGGGGCGAATGCTTCGGTCCCCGGGGTCGAATGCTTCGGTCCCGGGGTCGAATGCTTCGGTGCCGAGGGTCGAACGCTTCGGTCCCGAGGGTCGAACGCTTCGATCCCGGGGGTCGAATGCTTCCTCAGCGCGCGCAAGGTTGACGCCCGGTTGGGCGAAGTCACCACCAACTCGACCGGCCTCCCCCCGTCCGGACGAGCGCGACTGCTCCGGCGCCTGCTCGACGAGCAAAGGAGCTGAGGTTCTGGCCACTTGGACGTGACCCGAGCGAGCCGGCGACTCGATGTTCCCCCCTTTGCAATCGGGCGCTTTTGCAATAAAGGCATCACATGCCTCTCGAGGCCCTCCGGTCCGTTCGGCCGGGTGGATGCAACTTGTGCCGCCAGCTCCCTGGCGCCGCGACAACCCCCAAAGGTGAACCTTGCTTCGCCAAGCCCCCGCCACCGTCTTCGCCCTGTGCCTGGGCATTGCCCTGCTGGGCTGCCCAAAGCGGGTGGGCTCCAACGAGCTCGACGCGACCTCGCGCGAGAAGGTCGACCAGGCCCGACTCCAGATCGAGACGGGTCGGCCCGACGAGGCCGTGCGCCTGCTCAACGACGTCCCCGAGGCCAGCAACGAAGTCGCCCAGCTCCTCTTCGAGGCGGCCGAGGCCCACTACCGCGCCCGCGAGCTTGGGCCGGCGCGCCAGGGCTATCGCGACCTGCTCGCGCGCTTCCCGCTCTTTCCGGACAACGACACCGCCCGCTACCACCTCGCGCTGGTGCAGCTCGAGCTCAACGAGCCCCGCGACGCGCTGCAGACGCTCTCCGCGCTCTACCCGCGGCTGAACGACGACGGGAGGCTCGAGGCCGCCGGCCATCTCGCGCGCGCCTCCGAGGGGGCGCGCCAGTGGGGCGAGGCGGTGCGCTGGCACGGCGAGCGCGCCCAGCGCGCGCGCGACGAGGCGACTCAGCAGGCCGCGATGCAGCGGGTCTTCGAGCTCCTCGAGTCGCGCGTCTCCTTCATGGATGTCGCCCGGCTTGCCCAGCAGATTGAGCCGAGCTCGCCGACCTGGGCCCTCGTGCAGTTCAAGCTCGCGAAGATCTTCGCGCACCTGCGCGACCGCCCTCGGCTGCGCGAGACGCTCGAGACGCTGCTCGCCCACGCTCCCGGCTCGCCCTGGGCCCCCGAGGCGCAGACGATGCTCGCCCGGCTCGACCGGCGCCAGGAGGTCAAGCCCGACACCATCGGCCTGCTGCTGCCGCTGAGCGGCAGGTTCAAGTCGATAGGCGAGACGGTGCTCGCCGGCGTCCAGCTCGCGCTCAAGGGCAGCAACATCCGCATCGTCACCCGCGACAGCGCCGGGGAGCCGGCCCAGGCGCGCCGCGCGGTCGCCGAGCTGGCCGAGGACGAGCAGGTGATCGCCATCCTCGGCCCGGTGCTCGCCTCGGTCAGCGAGGACGCCGCCGCCGAGGCCGAGCTGCAGGAGACGCCCATCTTCACGCTCTCGCGCGCCGAGGGGCTCACCGACATCGGCCCGCACGTCTTTCGCAACATGCTCACCAACAGCGCCCAGGCCGCGGCGCTGGTCGACTACGCGATGCGGGTCAAGGGCTTCAAGCGCTTCGCGCTGCTCTACCCGAACATCCCCTACGGCAACGAGCTCGCCAGCTACTTCTGGGACGAGGTCGAGGCGCGCGGCGGCGAGATCCGCGGCGCCGAGAGCTACGACGCCGACCAGACGACCTTTGGCCCGGTGGTCAAGAAGCTGGTGGGCCGCTACTACCTCGATCAGCGCGAGGAGTTCGTCTACAAGCGGCGCGAGATCATCGAGAAGGTCAAGGACCCGTACCGCCAGCGCAAGATGATCGAGGACGCGTACTCCAAGCTGCCGCCGATCATCGACTTCGACGCCATCTTCATCCCCGACTACTACAAGAACGTCGGCCTGGTCGCGCCCGCGCTCGCGGTCGAGGACGTGATCACCAACGCCTGCGACAAGCGCGACCTCGAGCGCATCGCCAAGACGACCGGGCGCACGCCGGGCCAGGTCAAGACGGTGCAGCTCCTCGGCGCCAACGGCTGGAACTTCGACGAGCTCGTCGAGCGCGGCGGCAAGTTCGTGCAGTGCTCGGTCTTCGTGGACGGCTTCTTCGAGAAGTCCGACCGCAAGGAGACGCAGGCCTTCGTCGAGGCGTTCCGCAAGGCGACCGGGCGCGCGCCCTCTTTGCTCGAGGCGAGCGGCTACGACACCGCGCTCATCACGCGCCACATCCTCGAGACGCAGCGGCCGACCACGCGCGCGGCGTTCCGCGAGGCGCTCACCCGCGTCAAGGATTTCCCCGGAGCCACCGGCCGCACCACCATCAACCAGAAGCGCGAGGCCGAGAAGCCGCTGTTCATGCTCTCGATCGATCGCGACGGAATCGGCGAGATCGACAGCGAGATCAAGAGCTAGTCGAGAGCCGACGGTCCGGGCTTCGCCCCCGTCGAGGCCCGGAGCGCCAGCCTTCGTGCTGGCCTTCCCCGCGGTCGGCCTGAACCCCGGAGCTCGGGAAATCGCGCCGCCGCGCAACGAATCTCAAGGTGAGCAGCACCGCCCGGGCCGCGCCGGGAGGCCGCCGGCGAGCCCCCGGCGGCGACGGCCGACCACCTGCCCGCGGCCGCGGGGTCTCTCGAGGTGCCCGATGCCCGCTCGAGCTCTGCATTCTCCTCTCTTCCCAGCCGCGGGCTTGTCGCTCCTCGTCGCGCTGGGCGGGTGCGCGACCGCGCGCGGCACCGCAGGTCGCGCGCTGGCGACCGGGCCCGAGGGGTTCGTCGCCGCGCCGGTCGTCTCCCTCTCCGAACGCGCGGTGCTCGACCGCAGTGATTTCTGCTACGCGGCCGCCGCGACCTCCCCGCCGGTGGGCTTCGCCTACACGCACCTGGGCGCGAAGCAGTTTCGCCTGGGCCTGTGGGAGCTCGAGCCGGCGCCGCGCCGCACCGCCGACCTCGCTCTCGGCGCCAGCGAGCACGACGTCGAAGGGCTCGTGTTCTCGCCGGACGGCTCGTTGGTCGCCACCGCCGCGCGCGACGGCTCGCTGCGCATCCACGAGCGCGCGACCGGCAAGCAGCTCGCGCTCGCCACCGCCGACGAGCCTCTGAGCGCGCTCGCCTGGTCGCCCGACGGCAGGCTCCTCGTCACCGGCAGCGCCTTGGGCATGCTCACCGTCTTCGAGGCGCCGTCGTTGCGCTTCGGCACCGAGCTGCGCGCGCACCGCGACGAGGTGCGCGCGCTCGGTTTCGACAGCTCGGGCCTGCTCTACTCGGGAGGCTGGGACAAGACCATCGCCCGCCACCGGGTCGCCACCCGCCTGACGACGGTGACCGAAGCCCGCGTGCGCTTCCGGCTCTCGGGCAGGTTCCGCGTCGTCACCGCCTCGATCAATGGCAGCCCGGCCCTGCGGCTGGCGGTCGACGCGCGCGCCGCGCACAGCAGCCTGAGGGTCGCCGCCGCCCGGGCAGCGGGCATCGACCCGGCGGCGCTCGAGTCGACGCTCACCGCGCAGACGCCCTCGGGGCCGGCGCTTGTCCGATGGGCGCGCGATCAGGCCCTGCAGCTCGAGGCGCTGCGGGTCGCCGATGTCGACCTGGCCCTCTGCGATGCGTGCGTGCCCGAGGCGCTCGACGGGGTCATCGGCCAGGATCTGGTCGAACGCTTCGAGGTGCGCCTGGACGAGACGATGGGCGAGGCGATCTTCACCGCGCGCTCTGCCGCCGACGCCACGACCGCCGAGCTGCCCGCGCTCGAGGAGCTGTCGCGCTGGGAGTATCCGGGCTTCGTCAACGACTTGTCGGTCGACTTGCGGGGAGAACGGCTCGGCGTCGCGTTCGGTGAACACAAGGCAGAGCGCACGCTCGAGGTCTACCGGAGGGAGAAGGCGGGAGAGGTCGAGCCCTTGAGCCAGGGCAACTTCGCCGCCATCGTCGATGGCTCGACCGGCACGGTCGAGCGGCGCTTCATCAGACACCGGGGCACGGTTTCGACCGCCGGTATCAGCCCCGACGGCAGGAGCCTGGCGACCGGCGGCTGGGACAGGAGGCTCTACCTCTTCTCGGCCGATGCCGCCGACGCGAACGAGCCTCTAGTCAGCGACGAGCTCGGCTGGTCGGTGCGGCGCGCCCGCTTCAGCCCGGATGGCCGCCACCTCGCGGTCGCCGCGTGGACGCCGCAGAAGCCATCGCTCGAGGCGAAGTCCGACCCGGCGGCGGTACTCTACGACGTGCGTTACGCCACCCCTTCGGCGACCCCTTCGGCGACCCCTTCGGCGGAGCGGCGGTAGGCGGAGAGTCGACCGCCAAAGTTCGGACTATCGCCGCGCCTTCGAAGCGACTCCCAACTCCCAACTCCCAACTCCCAACTCCCAACTCCCAACTCAAAACTCACAACTCATCGAGCCTCCGGGTCTCGACCCTGGCTCCAGGCGGCGGCTCGAGCTCGAACACCTCGGGCGCGAGCGGCCCGTTGACGACCACGTTGCGAAGCTCGGTCGTCGCCGCCGGCGCGCCGGCGATCGTCTCCTGGACCCGGATTGGGAAGCAGAGCCCGAGCGCCTCCTCACAGTGCGTCCGCTCGACCCGAGCCGAGCCGCCCTCGCGAACCGTCTTGCCGACGAAGTCGAAGCCCGGCTGCGCGAAGAGGTAGGTGACCTCGACCGCCTCGAGCCCCTCTCCGGTGACCGCGCTCACCCGGACCTGGCCCTCTGGCGTCTGGCTTGCGCTCAGCCTTCCGCCGAGCAGAGGCGTGCGCCAGCCCTCGGGCACGAACGGCGAGAAGTACTGGTGCAGGAAGAGCGCGGCGGCCTCGGGCGAAGCCTTCCCGAGGTCGATCCGCTGAAGCAGCCTGCTGCCCGGGTCCCACTGCGTGAACTGCCGCCCGTCGAAAACGAACGTCAGGCCGGACGTGACGAGCTCGGCACGCATCTTCTTCGGCGCCCGGAAGGCGAAGGCGAACTCGGCGCGCTCATCGCCCTGGACCGTAGTGCCTTCGTACCCGAAGGAGACGAGCTTCTTCTCGCGCGCGGCGAGCCCGGCCTTGAGCCGCGAGAGCAGCTCTTCGGGCGGATTCGGCTCGCTCCTCTTGCACCCGGCGAGGGCGAGGAACAGGACGAGCGGCAGGAGCGGACGCATGGGGCGCACTCTAGCCGATCGCCCGCGGGCGGCGCCCCGCCCGCCGAAGAGGCGCGCCCGCTCGCGCGACGGGCCGTGCCGACGGCCCGGGCACCACTGGGCGTCCGCTGCCGCGCGCGTGCGCCCGTCGTGCGCACCCGTGAGCTTTCGCCTCACGCCACCTCGGGGGAACGAAGCCCCAGGCGCTTGATGGGCAGGCGAGCGATGCCCAACCCATCTCAAGCCGAGCATTTCCGCGGGCGTGAAGGGAGGCGTGGATGAGAGCAGCCGTCGTGCTGTGCGTGTTCTTGGCGTTCGGGTGCGGGCCGTTGCCGGAGGAGACACCCCTTGTCGGACTGGACGTGGCCGACGCGCCGTCGGCCTTGAGCGAGTCGGGCGACGACACGCTGTTCTTCCTCCGCTACTGCGACCAGCAGGAGGACGGCCCGCGGTTCCGGGTCAACAGACTGATGACCGGCGTCGAAGCGCGCGGCCTCCAGTACGCGACCATCGTCAGCCTGCGCTACGAGCTGACCACCGACGTGGACGGCGACGGGAGGTTCGGCCCGGGCGACGTCATCACCGTGAGCGAGGCGGGGCGCAACACCTTCGACCAGCGCAGCGCGGGAATCTACAAGGTGTCGCTGTTCGACACCGGGGGGACGAGTAGCTGCCCGCTCGGCATGGCCCAGTGGGACGCGCGCTGAAGGGGCGGGCCGGGGCCGGAGCACCGGCTCCCGGAGAGCCGCCGCCCTACTCGCCCGCGCAGCGCGGATCGTCGGCGAGGCAGCGATCGACGGTGAGCACGACGTACTCGGGCCCCTTCGCGCCGCGATAGGTGTCGACGACGACGAAGTAGTCACCGGCGGGCACTCGCCTCTCGAGAAGGGTCGAGTGCGCAGCCAGGCACGACGAGGCCTCGAGGTTGCCCGCGAAGAGCGCGACGCTCACGTCGCGCGAGCCGTCGCAGCGCACGCCCGGACCGCCGCCGGCCTCGCATTCCCCTCTCGGCGGCACGGCGATGACCCGCAGCGGCGCCGCCGAGTCGAGGTGCAGTCGCAGAATCCATTCGGCGCCGTCGGCGCCGTCCTGCCCGCCGCAGGCGCGGTAGTCCCGCAACGGGCTCGAGGTGTTTGGGCCCTCGCCGGCGAGCGCCACCGCGAACGGCAGCGACGCGATGACCAGCGGCGCGCTCGCGGTTGCGGCGCCCTCGATCTCGGGCGCCTCTGGCACGCTTACCTGGTCCTCGAACAGCGCCACGCGCACCGCGTGGAGCGTTTCGAGCGTGCGGAGGTTGCGCACGTTGAAGCCGAAGCGAAGCCCTTCCGGCGTGAGGATGCAGGCCGAGCGGGTGTCGTAGGCCGGGTGGACGCCGTCGGGACTGATGCTCGAAGGCCCGAGCTCGGCCATCTCCGAGTAGCAATCGATCGTCGGCACCCGAGCGGCGACCGCGACCCCGCGCACGATGGCGTTGAAGGCGGGCGTGAACCTGCGCCGCGCCTCCTCGGCGTAGACCGGCGGGATGTAGGTCAGCAGCGGGATGACCCCGCGCGCGGTGAGCGCGTCGACGATGGCGGTGAGGTTGGTGGCATAGGCGCGCAGCCCCTTGGGCCCGACCCAATGCTCGAGGCTGGTCCCGGCGAGATCGTTGGTGCCGAGCATGACCACGGCAAAGCGCGGGTCGATGGCGTCGATCTCGCGCAGCAGGGGCGCCGCGCGCCCGTCGTCCGACGGCGCGAGCGGCCAGCCGGACCAGACCCCGAGGCTCGCCGCCTCGCTCGAGCGGTCCCAGGAGGATTCGCCGCCCGGCGTCAGAGGCCTGTCGAAGTGGGCGATGGTCTGCGCCAGCGCCTCGCGCCCATCCAGATCGACCGGTTGGCCCGAAGCAGCGGCGAAGCAGCAGAGCGAGTTGCAGTTGACCGTGAGCGAGTCGCCGACCTTCATGAACGCCGCGTCGTCGCGGGCCGGCCCACCCTCGATGATGGCGCGTAGCCTGCGGGCCACCGAAGGCGTCACTTGGACACTCTCGCCGAAGTGGCGGCCGGGCGAAGCGAGCGACGAGCCCCCGTCCTCCCTGGCGGTGCGGCTGCAAGAGAGCGAGGCGAGCGCCAGCAGCGCGACGGCAGGTCGCAGCCGCGCCGCCCGAAACGAAGGCGCGCACATGACGGGATCTTTCGGCTCGTCGCCCGGCGGCCGCAACGCCCCGGGCCCGGCCTCCAGCGCGCCCAAACCTGTCCATGGGCGCAGTCCAGCAAAGGGAGCGGCGCCCGCGCGCTCGCTCGCTGAGAGAGCACGACAGAAGCTCGGCTCCCGCCGGGCCCAGGGAGCTCGACCGAGTCGGGAGGAGTGAGTTGGGAGTTGGGAGTGAAAAGCCGGGTTTCGGGCGCAGCCTGCTGCGCCCCTACCAACCTGCGGCCGCCCGCGCAGGTTCCGGGCAAAGCGCGGGCGGTCGACTCTCGACGCTCGACTGCCTCAGAGATTGACCTCTCTGTGCATCTCGCCGACTGGCCGGATGAGCACTTCGCGCGGCTTCGAGCCGTTGGCCGGCCCGACGATCCCCTCGCGCTCCATGCGCTCGATGATGCGCGCGGCGCGGTTGTAGCCGAGCCGCAACTTGCGCTGGAGCATCGAGACCGACACGGTGTGCATCTCGCTGACGATGGCCAGGCACTGGTCGTACATCTCGTCCGCGTGCTCCTCGGTGCCGCCGCCGCCCTCCTCCGACTCCTCGTCGCGCGGCTTGAGGATCGACTCGTCGTAGACCGGTTTGCCCTGCGCCTTGAGGTGCGCGACGACCTTGGTGATCTCCCCGTCGGAGACAAAAGCGCCGTGGACGCGCTCGAGGTGCGCCGAGGTCGGCGGCAGGATGAGCATGTCGCCCATGCCGAGCAGCGCCTCGGCGCCCACGCAGCCAAGGATGGTCATCGAGTCGGGCTTGCTGCGAAGCTGGAAGCTGACGCGCGAGGGGAAGTTGGCCTTGATGACGCCGGTGATGACGTCGGTGGAGGGGCGCTGCGTGGCGATCATCAGGTGGATGCCGGCCGCGCGTGCCATCTGCGCCAGGCGCGCCACGTAGGTCTCGACCTCGCGCGAGGCGACCATCATCAGGTCGGCCACCTCGTCGATGATGATCACGATGTACGGCAGCTTCTTCGGGCCGTCGGCCTGCACCCGCTCCTCGGGCAGCGGCGCATCTTCGTCGCAGGCCTGCGGCTCGACGCTCTGGTCTGTGCACTCGGCGAGCGAGCCATCCTCGGGCTGCGCGAAGACCTTCGGGCTCTCGGGCGCGTTGTCGGTGGGGGCAGGCACGCCGAGGGTCGGGCCGTCGCTCGACACCCGCGCGATGGCCTCCTCTTCCGATTCGCCCTCGGCGACGTCGATGATTCGCAGCTTCGCGGGGACCGGCGGCTTGTCGGCCTTGGGCGCCGCGGGCACGGGCACCTCTGCCTGCATCCGCTCGACCCACTTGTTGTAGCCGCCGATGTTGCGCACGCCCGCATCGGCCAGAAGCTGGTAGCGCCGCTCCATCTCCTCGACCGCCCACCGCAGCGCCAGCGCGGCCTTGCGCGCGTCGGTGACCACGGGCAGCAGCAGGTGAGGAATCCCCTCGTAGATCGAGAGCTCGGTCACCTTGGGGTCGACCATGATCAGGCGCACCTCTTCCGGCGTGGCCTTGAAGAGGATGCTCATGATCATCGTGTTGACGCTGACCGACTTGCCCGAGCCGGTGGTGCCGGCGATGAGCAGGTGGGGCATCTTCGCGAGGTCGGTCACGTAGGGCAGGCCCTCGATGTTCTTGCCGATGGCCATGGCGAGCTTGGAGGGCGACTTGAGGAAGAGCTCCTGCTCGACGATCTCGCGCAGATAGACCGTCTCGCGCTGCTTGTTGGGCACCTCGATGCCCACCACGCCCTTGCCCGGAATCGGGGCGACGATGCGCACCTTGAGCGCTTCCATCGCCATCGCGAGGTCGTCGGCGAGCGAGGCGATCTTGGAGATCTTGATTCCGGGCGCCGGCTCGAACTCGTACATCGTGACCACCGGCCCGGGCCGGATCTCCTTGACCGTGCCCGCGATGCCGAACGAGGCGAGCTTCTCGCGCAGCTTGTCGGCGGTGGAGAAGTACGCTTCCTTGTCGATGACCTGACGCTGGCTCTCGCGGTCCTCGAGAAGATCGAGGGGCGGCAAGCTGAAGCTCGAGGCGCCCTCGAAGGCGAACGGGTCCTTCTTCTCGTCCTTGACCGGCCGGGCGCGCGCGGGCGCCTTGGGCTCGACGATGAGCGGCAGCACCGGGCCGACCGCGACCGCTGGCTCGGGCGGCGCGTCCTTGGGGACCGGCGGCGGCGGCAGGGATGCGGGCGCAGGCTGCGGGGGCAGGCTCGCGCGCGGCGAGGGCGGAACGCTGGTGCGCTGCGGCAGCGTCAGAAGGGGCTTGGCCGCCGCGGGCTCCTTGACCGGCTGCGGGGCTGCAGGCGGCTCGGGGCTCGGCTCGGCGGGGGGCGGGGGCATCGGG
>DHSB01000084.1:2942-28602 GCA_002408385.1 Myxococcales bacterium UBA5297 | reverse complement strand
TGGGCTCGGCTCGGCGGGCGTCGGTGGCATCGAGAGGGCCCAGGCGGGATCGCCCGCCGGAGCGGCTCGGACGCGGCGGGCTGCCCGCGCCGCGGCCTCGCGGGCCGCAGCTTCGGCCTCGAGCTGCTCGAGCTTCGCCTGGGCTTCGCGCGAGATGCGCGCGGCCTCCTCGGCGATGGCGTCGGCCTCGCTCGCGATCAGCTCCTCTTCGCTCGGCGGCGGCTCGGTATCCGCGCCGGCGTCGGGGCTCTTGTCCGCCTCGTCCTCGCCCCGCGCCAGCGCGTACATCCGCTCGCCTTCGAGCTCCTCGGCATCGGCGAGCGCCTGGGCAAAGGCGGCCTCCTCTTCGGCCCTCTCCTGCAGCCGCTGCGCTCGTCGCAGCTTGTAGGTGGCCAGCCCCTTGCGCCCTTCGGCCAGTCCCAGGCGCCAGGCGGCGACCGCGCCGTCACGGGTCAAGCGTCCGAGCGCCACGCACAGGCGCGCGAAGGCCGAGTCGGTGGCGAGCACCAGGCCTGCGGCCGCAACCGCAAAGGTGACGAGCACCGAGCCGAAGGTCGAGAACAGCGCCCGCAGGCTCTCGCCGAGCGCCGCGCCGACAGCCCCGCCCGGCGGGTAGGACAGCACGCTGGTCGAGCCGACGAGCAGATGCGCGAGGACGGCGCCGGCGAGCGCCAGGATCAGCACGCCGGCGATCTGGCGGCCCCTGCGCTTGGCGCGCCCTCGAACGAAGAGCGCCACCGAGGAGTAGGCCATGGCGATGGGCACGAGGTAGGCGCATACGCCCAGGGTGCCGAAGAGCTTGAAGCTGAGCGCATGGCCCACCGGGCCGATGAGGTTCGCGAGGCGGGTCGCGGTGGCGTCCTCGCGGTGGAAGCTGAGCAACGCGGCGAGCGTGCCGACGGCGGCGATGAAGAGGGCGAGCGCGACGATGTCCAGGGTGTAGCTGCTGCCCGAGGAGCGCGCTGCGGACGGGGCCCGGGCCGGAGCCGCGGCCCTGCCGGCGCGCGCAACTTCCTGCCGGGCCAGGACCCGCTTGACCGGGCGGGCCGACTGCGTCTTCCGCTTCGCCATGGCGCTCTCTCCACCCTCTCCGACAACCAGCAGGCAGCACCGGCTCTCGCCCGGAGGCGACAGGCGGGCCAGCCTGCCGCGGGCTGCTACAGGTTGACACAGGGAACCGTCGGCAAGTGTAGGGTGTGGGACCAAGCGGTCAATTTTCCGGCCGGGCCGCGGGCGAGCCTTCCGAGGGCAGCCCGGTTGATTGCCCTTTTTGCGTCCGGGCTCTGCCGCCGACATCGGCAAGGCTGTTACACTCGCCCGCGCCTTGGTCCCCCGGAGGAGACACATGCGCACTCGGATTCTCTCCCTCGCTCTGATCGGGCTCATTGCCTGTGGCAAGGACCCCGAGCCGCCGGACGAGCAACCAGACGCTGGCGAGCAGCAGCCTCCTGCATGCCCGGACCGCAAGGGCATCATCTGTCCGTGGGCGGGGACCGGCGTGCAGGGCTTCGACGGCGATCTCAGGCCGATCCTCGAGTCGCAGCTCGACCAGCCGACCGATCTCGTCTTCACCGGGGAGAACGTCGCCTACGTCGTCGACCGCGGCAACCACCTGGTGCGCAAGGTGAACCCGGACGGCACCTTCACGACCGTGATGGGCTCGGCCAAGCGGCCCGGCGACGGAGCGCACAACGAGGCGGATGCTGTGGCACCCGGCGTACCCGGGGTCACGGTTTCGATCAACGAGCCGACCGACAGCGTCGTCATGCCCGACGGCTCGGTCGTCGTCGCGTGTTGGCGAAACCACAAGCTGCGCAAGCTCGACCCGACGACCGGCAAGGTCTTCATCTCAGCCGGCACGTTCCAGTGCGCGAGCTCCCCGGCCTGCGGCGAGACGACCCCGCCCCGCAACGGCGATGGCAAGTCGCCGGAGCAGGCCCTCTTCGACTTCCCCAGCAAGCTGGCGCTCAACTCCCTCGGTGAGCTCTTCATCGTCGACCAGCGCGTGCAGCGCATCCGCCGCATCAATGCCCAGGACACCGAGATCGTGACCATGGCCGGCAGCGGCCAGACCGGCTACCTGGGCGACGACGGCCAGCCGACGAAGGCCTACTTCCACTTCGACAACTCGGAGGCGCCGAGGCCGAGCGGCGGCCTGGCCTTCGATGACGTCGGGAACCTCTATGTCGCCGACTCGCTCAGCCACCGGATCCGCAAGATCGAGTTCGTCGAGACTACCGGCCCGACGGGCAAACGCTTGGTCGCGACCAAGATCACGCTGTTCGCGGGCCGCGCCGAGCTCAACGACCTGGCGCCCGGCTACGAAGGCGACGGCGGGCCGGCCATCGGGGCGCGCTTGAACACCCCGACCGATCTCGCGATGGGCCCGGACAACAAGCTCTATTTCGCCGACACCGGCAACCACGTCATCCGCGCCGTCGAGCTCTCGAGCAAGACCATCGAGACGGTCGTCGGCGTCGGCACCATGGGCGACTCCGGGGACTCGGGCGCCGGCTCGAGCGCCGAGCTCTCGCACCCGATGGGCATCGCCTTCGACAGCAAGGGCGTGCTCTTCATCGCCGACACTGGAAACCACCGAATCCGCCGCTTGCCGCCGCCCTGAGGCCGGCACGTCAGGACGAGCATGAGCACACGTCGCGACTGGCCTTCGCTGCAATGGGAGCCGCCCTCGGAGCGGGCCGCCGAGTGGCTCCTCGATCGCACCATCGAGATCGCCGCGCGAGCGCGCGCCTTCGAAGTCGGGCTCGAACAGGCCGGCGAGGCCGAAGAGATCGACCTCGGGCTCATCGCGAGCGAGTTGGAGGCCTGGGACAAGCGGGCCGCTCAGGTGTTCGCGTACACGGCGATGGGCGAGGGACGCCCGCTCCCGGCCGACTGCAGTGCTTTCGTCAGGCAGCTCGAGGAGACCTACGGCCATTTGACCCGCATCCGCGCGCGGCTGCTCTCAGGGCTCGGAGCCCAAGGGGCGGCGGTCGTGAGCCAGCGCGAGGAAGCCGCCGAGATCGATCGTGCCCGGCTGCGCCAGCGGCCGGATGAGGCGCCAGCCCTCGAGCTCATCACCGGCGAGCAGGGGCTCGAGGAGGTCGACGCTCCCGTCGAGAACCCGGTGAGGGCCGAGGAACTACGAATGCGCAGCGAAGCGGAGCAGAAGCCTCTGCCCGAGGAAGCGCACCTCGCGGATCTTCTCGCGACGCTCCCCTCCGACTGGCTGCGGGCGGTCTTCGAGAACCTGGGCCTGGCGATCCCCGAGGCCCCGCCGGCATCGGCGTCACGCTCCTCGGTTCGCCGGCAGGCTGTCGCCAAGCACCTCCTCGACGAAGAGAACCTGGGCCAAGTCACCGAGAGCCTCGACCCCATGGAACGAGGGCTCGTATCCGAGCTTCTTTCCGCGGGGGGAAGCCTGCCCTACAAGCAGATAACCGAGACCTACGGGCTCGACGAAGCGGACGGGTTCTACTGGAGCGAGCGTCCGCCTTCGGGGCCGCTTGCCAGCCTGCGCCGGCTGGGCCTCGTCTTCGTCGGGACGAGGAACGGCCAGCTCACGACGACCGTCGCCACCGAGCTTCGGGACGGTCTCCGAAGGCTGCTTGCGCCGGACTAAGCCCCCCCGGTGAGCACCGAGCGGACGACCTGACGATCCGTCGAGAGCTCCCTCTGAAGCCTCGCTTGGAGCGCCTCTTCTTCACGCACACACACACACACAGGCCACCGAGACGGCGCCGGTCCCCGCCTCGCGCGAAACGCCAGAAGATTTCCCGACACCTCTTGACGAAAAAGCGCCGCCCGCGCGGCTGCGTGGACGGCGCCCGGAGTCTGTGCTGCCGGCGAAATCAGCGCACGTAGGTGAAGTGCCAGTACTCGTTGGGCACGTTGTTAGCGAAGCCGAACTTCGATGCGTTGGCGCTCAGCCAGCGGTAGGCGCGCGTGTTGTAGCCGCCGACCCCGCCGATGTCGACCGCCAGTCCCATCTGATGGTTGGAGTAGCCGGGCTTTGCGGCGCGGGGCGACCCATACTTCTTGTAGAGCGCCTGCTGCTGGGCGTGGGTTCGGTAGCCGCTGGTGGTCGACAGATTGATGCCCGCCCGGCGCGCAGCCGCGAGCATGTCCTTGTAGGCCTGCGCGCAGCGAACGTTGAGGTAGCGGCCTCCGCCGACCGGAGCGATGCGGATGCTGACGCGCTGGCCGCGGCGATAGCCGGTAGCGGCGATTCCGCTGGAGCTGCTCGACGAGGACGAGCTGCTGCTCACCCCCGAGGCGCCGAGCGCCGCCCAGGTCTTCGGCCCCACGCTGCCGTCGACGCTCAAGCCGCGCGCGCGCTGGAAGGACTTGACGGCGGCCAAGGTCTTGGCGCCGAAGCTGCCGTCGACAGCGACCGAATAGCCCTTGTTCCGCAGCAGCGTCTGCAGCGTCTTCACCGCGGAGCCCTTCGCCCCCGAGCGCAACGTCGGCATGTTCGCGGCTGGCGCAGGAGCAGGCGACGGCGCCCCCGCGCGCAGCGCGGCCCAGGTCTTGGGCCCCGCCACGCCATCGACGCTCAAGCCTGAGGCGCGCTGAAATGCCTTGACCGCCGCCAGGGTCTTGGGGCCGAAGCTCCCGTCGACAGCGACGGAGTAGCCCTTGCTGCGCAGCAGGGTCTGCAGGGTCTTGACCGACGAGCCGCGTGCCCCCGAACGTAAGACCGGCATTCCGGACGATGAAGATGAGACGCGCTGCGAGCTGCTCGAGACGCCGGAAACGGCCATGACAACCTCCTCGTGGTGTGCGATTGAAGTATCGTCCGAGCAGTACCGGAAGTTGCGCTTTCCAGCCAAAACCCTGAGGAAACTGGGCACCTACATGTCCCACTCGCGGCCTGCCGATTCGCTAGTCAGATGCGAGCACCGTGAGCCGAATCAGAGCCAGGTCGTCGTGCACGCTGCACGAGCCGCCCTGCCCGTGCGTGGCACCATAGGCAAGGCGAGGCTGGCCCGCGGGGTCGAGCGAAAGGCTGACGTCTTTGCCAACGACGTTCCACACCGAGATCGAGCACCCCGACGCGACGGGAACAGGGTCGCTTGCTTCGAGGTCATCGACGCTCGCGACGAGCACGCTCCGCCACTGGGCACCGTCTGATTCGCACCCCTGGTCGCAGATTGCGATCCCTACGCCATAGAGCGACTGCATGTAGTCGTCGATGCCGCCCGCGATCCACGGTCGGTCGTCCGCATCCATGACGAGCGCGAGTCCCTCCTCCCCAAAGCGGTCGGGGACATCGACCAGCGCCGAGCTCCAGGCCGATGCGGCCGAACAGCCCGAATCACACCAGGCGTAGTAGGTCTTCTCGTTCTGCGGCGCGTCGGCGAGGTAGCCCTCATAGAGCGCGATTCGAGGCCGGCCGCTACGGTCTGTTCGCAGGTCGAACCGGCCGCCGCTGCCAATTCCGAAGAGCCCGCCGCCGCTCCAGCTCGAGGCGTCCCCACAGTTGCCCCCACACTCGAAGTAGTAGAGGTCGCCCTCGCTCGTGAAGGCGAAGCGCGGCTTGCCCGGCCCGGCGAAGGCGACCGCGAAGTTGTAGCCCCGCCTGATCGAAAGATCGGTCTGCCGCCAGCCCGCAGCATCGGTGCAGCCCTGGGTGCAGGAGGCGAAGAGGGCCGTGCTCGCGCCTCTATGGACGATGACGGCGCTGCCGCCCGGGTCGATACCGAAATAGCGGTCACCTTCTGGCGAGAGCGCCTCGGTCTGGAATGCTTCGCCAGCCGTCCAGCTCGCCGGCTGCGAGCAGCCCGCCTCGCACCTCGCCAGCCAGAAGGCGCCGTCGCTTCCCAGCCAGTCGTCGGAACGGAACCACGCGACGTGCGGCCTGCCGGCGGCATCGAGGGCCAGGCTCGGGAAGGCTCCGCCGATCCCCGAGAGGCCGATGTCGAACGCGATCCAGGAATCCGCCTCGCCGCAACGCGAGGCGCAGTACGCGTACCGGACCGGGTACTTGCCATCTACCGAGGTGTAGGCCCGGTAGGCGACGTGGACCCCTCCGTCCGCGTCGGTGGCGATGCTCGGCTCCACGAAGTTGCTGCTCAGATCGAGGAAGAACGTGCCGCTGCTGCTGTCGGGACCGGTCACCGAGCCGTCGGGCCCTCCGGTACCCGCGTCCGCCGACGCATCCGCCGGAGTGTTTGAGTCCGGTTCGGCCTCCGAGCCTCGGCAGGCCGTGGCAACCAGCGACAGTACGAGAAGCATCCGAACGTAATGAAGCATCGAGGTCCCTCCTTTGCGCCGCCGGATCCTCCGCCTCGCTGGCCGCGGCAAGCAATCAGCGGGCTGCCACGCGCCTCCTGCGCGCGCGTCGCCCCGGGGGGCATGGTTCCAGGCACGCGCCGCGCAACCACCGAGCAGATGGCACTGCCCGAGCGCTTTCATGTCTTCGCATCATCGCGGAGCCGTGGAGCGAAAGGGACCCGGCGCGGGCAGCTCCCGCGCTCGAGGCCCCTCCGGGCGACCGGCTCGAACCCGCCTACGCGATCTTCACCCTCAGGAACTTTCGCTTGCCGACTTGCAGCAGGTACTCGCCCGGCTCCAGGCTCGCGCGCACGTCATTGGCGCGCTCGCCATTGACGCTCACCCCGCCCTGGACCACCAGGCGGCGCGCCTCGCTGTTCGAGCTCGCCAGGCCAAGGTCGCTCATCACCTTGAGCAGACCGGCCGAGGACATGCCGCCGAGCGCGTAGTGCTTCTCCTCGATCTCCTCCGGAAGCTCGCGCCGGGCGTGAACGCGCTCGAACTCCTCTTCGGCCCTGTCGGCCTCTGCCGCCGAGTGGAAGCGCGTCACCATCTCCTTGGCGAAGCGCACCTTCGCGGCCTTCGGGTGCAGCTTGCCGGCAGCGACCGACGCCTTGATGTCCGCAATCTCCTGGGTCGAGAGCGACGAGAGCAGCTCGTAGTAGCGCCACATCAAGTCGTCGGTGACCGACATCAGCTTGCCGAACATGGTCCCGGGCGGCTCGTCGATTCCAACGTAGTTGTCCAGGGACTTGGACATCTTGTCGCCGACGATCTTCCCCTCGACGAGCTTCGCGTCGAGCCCCTCGAGGATCGGGCCGGTGAGCACGACCTGCGGCACCTTGCCGTAGTCCTTCATCAGATCGCGGCCGACGAGCAGGTTGAAGAGCTGATCCGAGCCGCCGAGCTCGGCGTCGACGTCGAGCGCGACCGAGTCGTAGCCCTGAAGCAGCGGATAGAGGAACTCGTGGATGGCGATTGAGCGACCCTCGCGGTAGCGCTTCTTGAAGTCGTCGCGCTCGAGCATGCGAGCGACCGGGTAGCGCGCCGCGAGGCGGATGAGGTCCGGGCCAGACATCTTGCCGAGCCATTCGCTGTTGAAGCGCACCTCGGTGCGCTCCGGGTCGAGGATCTTGAAGACCTGGCGCTTGTAGGTCTCGGCGTTGGCCGCGACCTGCTCGAGCGTCAGGGGCGGGCGCGTCGCGTTCTTGCCTGTCGGATCGCCGATCATCCCGGTGAAGTCGCCGATGAGGAACACGACCTTGTGCCCGAAGTCCTGGAAGCGCTTCATGCGGAAAAGGAGGACCGTGTGGCCGAGGTGCAGGTCCGGCGCGGTCGGATCGAAGCCAGCCTTGATCGTCAGCGGCGTCTCGGTCTCGTAGGACTTCTTGAGCTTGTCCTTGAGCTCCTGGGCGACGTGGATGTCCACCGCGGCGCGGGTGACCTCATGGAACTGCTCTTCAGGGGTAACGGTACGCAGAAGCGAAGCCATGGCTCTCAGCTTTCCTCGTCACCGGGCGCGCGAAGGGCCCGGGGCAGGTTGCACGGCGGGGCACGATACACGACCGGGACGGCGCTGGCACAGCAAGCGACGGGCGGTCGCCGTCGGTCGCCACCGAACGACACCCACGGCGCTCACTGCTGCCCGAGCCGAGCGGTTGCAGGCGAAAGCTCGGGAGTTGGCTGGGGCATCTCTCGCCCCTTGCCCCCGTGACTCGAGGCCTCGAAGCGCGAGAGCCGTTGCAGCGAGTCAGTCTTCCCCGGGCCAAAGCCGGCTTGAGCAGGCCTCTCGTGCTGAGGTCCTCTGCTCTCGACTCTCGAACGTCGACTCTCGACCGTCGATCAGGTGCACGTCTTGGTCGAATCGACCTCGGCCTTGTCGGCCTCTGCAGCGGGCGCCGGCTTGGGCTCGGGCTCGGCCTTGTCGGCCTCTGCAGGGGACGCCGGCTCGGTCTTGGACTTGCTCTCGGGCTCGGCTCCGGACTCGGACTCAGTCCCAGGCTCGGCCACCAAACCTGCGACAGCCGCTGTGTCCCCGGCCGGCTCTGAAGCTTCGACGGCCTTCTTCACCGCCGTGAAATCGATCTTCGAGAGGGGCCCGCCGGCGACGACGGGCTCGGGCACCTTGGCCGCAGCAGGCTCACGGCGCGCCCTCTTCTGGCCCCGCCCGAGCGCCCATCCGCACAGAAAGCCCGCCGCTATCGTGCTTCCGATAAGCAGGACGAGCTGGGCCGGAGCGAGCGCGTATTCGGCGGTGCCAGTGACCAGCTCCACGGCAACGGGAAAGACCTGCGCGCCGACGACCATCGACCACGCGAGGACCCAGCGCGGGCCTTCGAGATAGAGCCCGGCGACGTAGGCGATGAGCGGCGCGATGACGAGCACCGGCAGCTCGCGCATCAGCGCGGCCGCGGCATAGCGAACGAGCCCCGATTCGACAGAGGCCAGCGTGCCGTAGAGCACAACCGACAGCCTGGAGCTGATGAGGATCCCCAGCAGGAACGCGGCAACACCGAGCGAAAACCCGAGCTGCAGGTTTCGCATCGATTTCTTCAGGGGCGAAGGCGGCTTCTTCGTCTGGATCACGCGGCGGAGTATAGCGCGCGGACCGTCAAGTCGCGTGCTCTCCCTCGTAGAAGACCTTCACCAGGCAGAGCCCGTGCGCCGGCGCGGTCACCCCCGCCTCGCCGCGATCGCCGCAGGCGAGCACCTCGGCGACCGATTCGACGGCGCGCCGCCCGAGCCCCACCTCGACGAGCGTGCCGACGATGTTGCGCACCATGTGCTTGAGGAAGGCCGTCGCCTCGATCTCCACGGTGACGATCTCGTCGGCGCGCTGCACCGCGAGCCGGCGCACCTGGCGCACGGTGGTGGCCGCTTCGCAGTCACTCGCGCGAAAGGCGCTGAAATCGTGCCGCCCGAGGAGGGCTGCGCCGGCGCGCCGCATCGCCTCGCAGTCGAGCGGACGAAAGATCTCCCACGCGAAGCGGCGCTCGAGCGGCGCGCGGCAGGGGCGGTTGACGATCCGGTACCGGTAGATCTTTCCCCGCGCCGAGCGGCGCGCATCGAAGCTCTCGCCGACCTCCTCGGCCTTGACCACCGCGATGTCGCGCGGCAGCAGCCCGCTGGCCCCGGCGACGAAGGCCTTGAGCGGGACCGTCCTTTCAGTGCCGAAGCTCGCCACCTGCGCGAGCGCATGGACGCCGGCGTCGGTGCGGCCCGAGCCCGTCACCTTCACCGGTTCTTTCAGGATGGTCCCCAGCGCCTTCTCGAGCTCGCCCTGGATGGAGCGGCCATTCGGCTGCACCTGCCAGCCGACGTAGTCGGTCCCGTCGTACTCGAGCGTGAGCTTGATCTTGCGCATCCCCGGTTCCCTCTTCCGAGCGGGCGGCCGGCGCCTGGCGCGGCCGGTCGGATGGTAGGTTTGGACGAAGCGGCCCACCCTACTCAATTGGTTTGCGGAGCGCTCATGGTGAGGTCCTGGGCTCACCGGAAGCACCTTGGGCGCGGCTTTGCGCAGTCGAGTTGGCGCCCCTCCCGGACGGCTCCCGCTCTGCGAGCATTGCGAGGCCCGACGGGCCGTTCCTCGCTCGTCTGTGGAAGCCGGACGGCGCGCGGGTAGCAGCCGTCTTCGTCGGCCCCTCCGATTACCACCCGGTCTTCGCGCACCTCGGCAAACACCTGATGCAGCTCGGGATCGCGAGCCTGGTGGTCGCGGCGAACCCACCGGCCGCCGAGCCGTCGCTTCGAGCGGCGGGGAGCCTGCTCTGGCTGCGCGGGGTCGGCAGGCCTGTGCTCGCGGGGGCCGGCCCCTGCGCGATGAGCGCCCTCGCCTGTGCCCGGCAGCTCGACGCCGAGGCGGTCGCGCTCTTCTCCTCTTTCCGAGTCGAGCGACCCCGAGCTCTTCGAGTTCCCCGCGCGGCAGCCACTCTGCGCGAGGTCGCCTCGGACCTGGCAGCGGCGTGTGTGCCGCGGCTCGCCCACGCGCTCGGCCATCCGCTGGAGCCCGCAAAACCGCACGCTGCCGCGCCGCGCGCTGATAGCCGTATTCTTTGACGGTTTGGCCTCTTCGTCCTAGTCTCGACAGCCGATGGCAGGGGTGGTCCAGCTCGTTCCTATCGGAACCGCGTCTCGTGCGCTCTTCAGAGAGCTCGCCGAGCCGCTCGCGGTCACCCTTGGCGTCGAGACGGTGGTCGGCAGCTCGCTTGCCGACCCGAAGTACGCCTTCAACAAGGACCGCAACCAGTACCACTCCAGCGCAATCCTGCGGCGACTGGCGGCGATGCGGGCGAAGAAGCAGATCGGCGTCCTCGGCCTGACCGAGATCGATCTCTTCGTGCCGGAGCTCGACTTCGTCTTCGGCGAATCCGACCGGGAGAGCGGTGCCTCGCTCCTCTCTCTGACGCGCTTGCGGCCAGAGTTCTACGGCGAGCCGCAGGACATGGACCGGGTGCGCGCCCGCGGTCGGGTCGAGCTGCTCCACGAGGTCGGGCACCTGCTCGGCCTGTCGCACTGCGAAGACGCCAGGTGCCCGATGTTCGCGGCGATTCTGGCCGCCGACACCGACCGCAAGACCCGGGCGCTTTGCAGCAACTGCCGCGCCGAGCTTGCCCGCCTGTCCCGCGGGCGTTAGGGCGGCTCGCCTGCTCGGGAATACTTCGGAGCACCAAGTATTCCCTCGAGTAGCGCCCTCTTGCGCCCTCGCATCTGCTGACTAGGATGGCCGTCGTTTTCCCGCGCCCCTCCAAGACCAGAGCACTGCGGAATGCGCATCCCGGTTCTTCTCTTCCACGACGTCCTCTGTGCCTACTGCACCGTCGCCTCGGCCCGCCTCTCCGCGCTCGAGCAGGAGTTCGCTGACACGCTGCACGTCACGCCCCGCCCGTACCCTTTGCGGCCTCTCGAGGCGCGCCCGAGCGACAAGGAGCTCAAGCGCCTCGCGCGCCACGTGCGCTCGGTGGCGAAGTTGCCCGAGGGGGCGGGCTACAGCTCCTCGGTCTGGATCGGCGGCGATCCCCCCTGCTCCTCGACCCCGCCGCTGGTGGCGCTCGAGGCGGCGCTGCTGCAGGGCGAAGAGGCCCAGCGCAGGATGCTCGAGCGGCTGCGCGCGGTCGCTTTCCGCGGCGGGATGAACATCGCGCGCCGCGACGTCATCCTCGAGGTCGCCGGCGCGGTCGGCCTGGACATGCCCCGCTTCGTGACCGCCTTCGACTCCCAGGCCGCGACCCGCGCCGTCGAGCTCGCCCACCGCAGCGCAATAGCCCACGGGGTCCAGGCGCTGCCCGCGGTGGTCTTCGGCGACGAGTGGCTGATCACCGGCGTGCGCGAAGTCGGCGAATACCGCGACGCGCTCCTCCGGTGGCTCGGGCGCTACACCAGTCAGCCCGTGCGCGTCGTCCACTGACTTTAACCGGGGAGACGACCGCGGGGTCGTTCTGGTGTAAACCAGACGCGACGGGAGGCAACATGGCCGGCGGCGGGTGAATCCGCCCGAGAAGCTCCCCGTCGAAAGCGCGGCAGCGATTCGAGCCGTAGCGCCACACCCCAGGGAGACGCCCATGCGGTCCTTGAACCGATTACTCCTGGCTGCAGTGATGCTCTCGGGCCTTGGAGCCTGTGTCCACACGGTCGACAGGAGACCGGTCGTCTACGAAACCCCGCCGCCTGAGCCGCAGCAGATCATCGTCCAGACGAGCCCGACCTACCGGTACTGGGGCGCGCACCTCATCCCCGACGCGTGGGGCGGAGGCTGGTGCCTCATCGAAGGGGTCCACGACCACGACTACGCGCCGGTCTACCCGGAGCACTACCGCTACGAGAGCGGGGTCTACTACTACAGCGCTCCCGTCGTCGTGACCTACTGGGACGTGCACCCCGACCCCTACGGCGGCTGGTGCTACCTGCACGGCTCGCACACGCACAACTACCACCCACCGCGCCACCACCACGCGCACTTCCAGTGGGACCGGAACACCCACCGCTACACGTATACGCACGAGGCGAGACCCGCCGGTTCTCGCCCGGCCCAAGGCCACGACGCAGGCCCTTCGTATCCGCGCCCGGGTTCAGGCTCGGCATCCGGGCCCTCGTACCCGCAGCCCGGCTCGGGCAGCGGCCCCTCGTATCCGCAGCCCGGCTCCGGCAGTGGCCCCTCGGGCCCGACCCCGGGGACCGCGCCCCCCGGCGGCCCCACCCCCGGGACCATGACCCCTGGCACCGGCCCGACTCCCGGAACTGTCCGCCCTCCAGCCAAGTTCGAGCAGTCCGACTTCGAGCGCCCCGGGCGCCCGCCGCACGCTGCCCAGGGCAAGCCGGGCGACATCGACCTCGGCGACGCGCGTCCGGGCCCCTTGACCCCGCCAGAGACCGACTCCCAGCCTCCGCCTTCGACGACGCGGCCTGGCTTCGACCCGCGCCCCGGCTTCGGCAACGGCCCGGGCACGGTGACCCCACCGCCGGGCGGGTTCCAGCGCCCGCCGCGGCCTCCGCCCTCTCACACCCGCCCTGAGTTCGAGCGGCCCGAACCGCCCTCCGGTCCGGCAAACCCGCCGGCGGGCACCTTCAATCGCCCCGGTCTGGACCCGACGGACAACAAGCCCGACAGCAAGCCGGACTTCAATCGCCCCGGCCGCCCCGATTTCAAGCCCGAGCGGCCCAGCACCGGCAACCCCGGCTTCAACCGGCCGCCCTCTTTCGACAGGCCCGATCCCCGCCCCTCGACGGGAGGCACCACCACGCGCCCGAAGCCGAACACGGGGACCGACCGCCCCTTCGGCAGCGGCCCGAGCGTCGACCGCCCGTCCCGCCCGCAGACCGGTCCGGCGACCGACCTGCGCCGGCCGCCCGTCAGGGACGATTCGACCTTCCGCCCGCCGCCTCCTGGCCCGCCGCCCTACCGGCCTCCGGCTGGCACCAAGAGCAAGGAAGTCGAGGAAGACGACCGCACCCCGAGCGTCAGGCCCCAGGCGAGACCCACCAGAGGCCGAAGCATTCGGTAGCCCGAGAGCACCGAGGCGAAATGAGTACGGGCGAGCCTTCTCATGCGGAGGGCTCGCCCGTTTTGCGTTTGCCGTGTGACCCGGAGCGCGGTCCCTTTCGGGTCTGCCCATCGGGTGTTGGAGCGCCCCCCGGAATCCCCCCGCGAGCGGACCACCGGGAGTTCGGCCCCCCAAACTGGGGCAGCAGGCCGTCCGAAGAAGCCCATTGAAGGCTCGCCAATCGGCGAAGGAGCGCGCGTCAAGGCGCGGGATCCTCACTCGACGCGGCGAGGGGGCGCTTCACGCGTCGCGGGATCCTCACTCGACACGGCGAGACAGCACTTCACGCGTCGCGGGATCCTCACTCGACACGGCGAGGCGGCACTTCACGCGTCGCGGGATCCTCGCTCGACGCGGCGAGGGGGCGCTTCACGCGTCGCGGGATCCTCACTCGACGCGGCGAGGGGGCGCTTCACCCGTCGCGGGATCCTCACTCGACGCGGCGAGGGGGCACTTCACGCGTCGCGGGATCCTCACCTCCGGCGCATCGACCCCGCTTCACGCGGTTCGACGAGCCCTGTCCTGGCCGAAGAGACCTTCGGGGCGCCTCGCCTGGACCCTGCCGCGCGGGCCCGCGCGCGGATCCGAGCCCCTCGTCGCCGAGGTGCCTCGGGCTGCGAGCGGCCGCCTGCCCCCCCTCGACGCGCGCCTCAAAGAGTCCCGCGCACCGGCCCGCGGCCGGACACCTCGCGGCTGGAGACGAGCGAGAAGGCGAAGAGCGCCACCGCGACGAGCGCGTTGTTCCAGGCGGTGGCCACCGACCTCCCGGGCAGCAGCCAGACCGAGGCGAAGAGCCAGAGCGCCAAAGCGGTGTTCAGGTAGCGGGCGACAGGAAAGGCCATCGCCACCACGCTGAAGGCGACGGCGAGCACGCCCACGATCCACGTGTTGCTGAACTGGCCGGCCGTATGCGGCCAGAGGAAGGTCGAGACGAACAGCCAGAGGCCCAGAAACATCGTCGCCACTCGAGCAGACATCCCCTCCTCCTCGCCGTCGGCCGTCCGGGGCCAACCCGACCGCCCGCCGCCCGCTCGATGCCCTACCTCTTGGCCACGCGCCGAAAGCGGCCGAGCGCGACCAGCGGGAAGTAGACCCGGTACATGTCGTAGCGAAGGTAGAAGGCCCTCGGAAAACCGGTGCCGGTGTGGGCCTGCTCTTTCCAGTCGCCCTCGGGGCTCTGCGTGCCGAGCAGATAGCCGACGCCCGCCTGCGCGGCCGGGGTCGCCCGCCCGTGCGCGGCGATCAGCCCGTTGAGCGCCCAGGCGGTCTGCGAGGCGGTGCTCTCGCCGCGCCCGCGCGCGTGCGGATCGGCGTAGCTGCGGCAGCTCTCGCCCCAGCCCCCGTCGTCGTTCTGGTGCCTCTCGAGCCAGGCGAGCGCCCGCTGTACGTAGGTCTGGCCCCGCGCCGCGTCTGCCGCCGCCAGTCCCACGACCGCGAGTCCGGTGCCGTAGAGGTAGTTGACGCCCCAGCGGCCGTACCAGGCGCCGTCGGGCTCCTGCGTCCGGCGCAGATAGGCCAGCGCGTCGTGCAGCGCCGGGCCGGTGTGGCCCAGCTCCCCGAGCAGCTCGAGCACGTGGCCGGTGACGTCGGCGCAGGTCGGGTCGAGCGGGGTCATGAAGTCGGCGAACGGCAGGTGCGTGAGCAGCTCGCGGTTGTTGTCCTTGTCGAACGCCGCCCAGCCTCCGTCGCGGCACTGCATGCTCAGGACCCAGCTCGTCGCCCGGCGGACCGCCCGCCCCTTGGCCTCCTCGCCGGCCGCGTCGAGCCGCACCCGCCGCAGCGCCCGGGCGACCACCGCCGTGTCGTCGAGGTCCGGGTAGAGGTCGTTCTCGTGCTCGAACGACCAGCAGCCCGGCTCGGCGTGCCGGTTCTTCACCCGCCAGTCGCCGCCGACGCGGATCTCCTGGTCGAGCAGCCAGCGGGCCGCCTTGCACAGCGCGGGGTGGTCGGCCGGCAGCCCCGACTCGCTCAGCGCGAGGACGCTCCAGGCGGTGTCCCAGACCGGCGAGGTGGCCGGCTGCAGGTGCAGGCGCCGCTCGTCCTCGAGCAGGAAGCCCTCGATGCCCTTGAGCCCGCGGGCGACCGCGTGGTGGCTGTTCGAGTACCCCAGGCTCTTGAGCGCGACGAGCGAGTAGAGCCAGGGCAGCATGATCCCGCCCCAGCTCCCGTCGGCCTCCTGGTGCTCGAGGATCCAGCGCTCGGTGCGCTGCAGCGCGAGCTTGCGCATCGGCTTGAGGGGCAGCCTCTCCCAGGCCTTCAGCAGCGCGTCGGCGCCCAGAAAGAAGCTCTTCCAGCTCACCAACTCGTCCGACTCGCCCACCCGGCAGCGCGCGCGCTCGCCCGGGTCGGCCCACAGCTCGCGGAGGTGCGCCGAGGCGGGCAGGTGGCACAGCGGCCGCTGCGTGAGCACCACGCTCAGCGCCACGATGGTCGCGCGCGACCAGCTCGAGAACTCGTAGATGTTCAAGGCGAAGCTCTCGGGCAGCAGCACCAGCTCCGGCGGCACCGTCGGGGTTGCGGCCCACGGGTACTGGTCGAAGAGCGCCAGCCAGATCTTGGTGATCACGTTGGCGCGGGCGATGCCGCCCAGCCCGACGATCACCTCGCGGGCCCGCTTCATCCGCGGGTCGGCCCCGGCGATCCCCGCCATCTTGAGCGCGAGGTAGGCCTGCAGGCCGACGTTCAGATCGGCCGGGCCGCCGTGATAGAGCGCCCAGGAGCCGTCGGAGCGCTGCTGGCCGAAGACCGCCTCGACCACCTTGCGCTCTCGGGCCGGGTCGACCGCGCCGGTCATCAGGTGCATCAGCGGGACGTAGCCCGCCGGCACGCTCGCGTCCGCGTAGAGCTCGCCGGCCCAGTAGCCGTCGGGATGCTGGCGGCGCAGCAGGTACTGCTGGGCGCGCTCGACACAGCGCTCGAGCTGCTCGGCGCAGACGTCCGGGGCCGGCCGCGAGAGGGCCAGCTCGTTGCTTGCCGCGAGGGTGCCGCCCACCGCTCCCTTGGTCTCCATGCCCGCCCCCCTGCCCTTCTTCAGCTTGCGTACCCGTTGTCGCGAAACCACCTGACCGCCTTCTCGAAGGCGAGCTCGACCGGCGTCTGCGGCATGCCCAGCTCGCGCACCGCCTTCGAGCAGTCGAAGTACCGGGTCTTGAGCGCCGCCTTGACGCCGGCCAAAGGGATGCGCGGCGGCCGGCCCAGCCGCGCGGCGAGCCGCTCGTCGAGGTGCGCGGCCCCCAGCGCGAGCCACAGCGGCAGGCGCAGCGACGGGGCCCGCAGCCCGGAGATGCGCTCGAGGATCTGCAGCGCCTGGCGCAGGCTGAGGTTCTCGTGGCCCAGCAGGTAGCGCTCGCCCACCCTTCCGCGCTCGAGCGCGAGGACGTGGCCCTCGGCGACGTCCTCGACGTCGACGAAGTTCATCCCGGTCTCGACGTAGGCCGGCAGGCGCCGGCGCAAGAAGTCGACGACGATCCGGCCGGTGGGGGTCGGCTTGAGGTCCCCGGCGCCGATCGGGGTCGTCGGGTTGACGATGACCACCGGCAGGCCCGACTCGGCCGCCTTGCGCGCGAGCCGCTCGGCGATGAGCTTGGACTTCTTGTAGTCGCCGGGGAGTTGGTCGGAGCTGTTGTCGCCCACCTCGCTGCCAAGGCAGCCGTTGCGGGCAATGGCGATGGTCGACTCGCTGCTCGTGTGGACGACCCTGCGCACGCCCTGCTCGCGGGCCGCCTCGAGCAGGTTCTCGGTCCCCCCGACGTTGCTCTCGTAGATCGCCGCGGGGTCGCGGCTCCAGAGCGTGTAGGCCGCCCCGACGTGCAGGACGGCCTCGCAGCCGCGCATCGCCTGGCGCAGCGAGCCGCGGTCGCGCAGATCGCCCAAGGCCACCTCCAGGCTGAGCCCCTCGAGCCCGCGCCTGTCGCTGCCCGCACGGACGAGGGCCCGCACCTCGTAGCCGTGGCGCAGCAGCGCGCGGACGACGTTGCCCCCGATGAACCCGGTCGCGCCGGTGACGAGCGCCTTCATCCTCTTCTTCCCCCTCACAGCCTCGCGACCAGGGCCCCGACGAAGGCGGCGAGCGCGTGTGCGGCGGCCCTGGCGTTGAGCCCCAGCCGCGGCAGGCGCGCCAGCTCGCACGGATGAGTCGCGAAGCGCACGAGCGCCCTTGCCCAGCTCAGCTCGCCCGCGGGCCCGAGCACCCGTTCGAGCCGGGGCATCGGCCCGCCCAGCGGGTCGGAGATGGCCCGGACGGCGATGAACGGCACCCGGTGCTCGCAGGCGAGCCGGGCGATCCAGTAGCTCTCCATGTCGACCGCCTGCGCCCGGTAGGCCTGGCCCAGCGCGAGCTTCTCGCTCGAGCGGGTGACGAGCCTGGCGACCGTCACGCTGTTGCCCAGGCGCACCTGCAGCGACTCGGCGCTCGAGGCCCGCGCGGCCAGCGAGAGAAACCCCGGGTCCGGCCGGCAGCAGCCGCCCGGCGCGCTCTCGCAGTGCAGGCGCAGGCACAGGACGAGCTCTCCCGGACGAAGCGCGGGCGAGAGCCCACCGGCAAAGCCGAGCGCCACGACGAGCCGGACCGGATGGCGCCGCAGCAGAAAGCCGGTCGCCCGCTCCGCGTTGTCGCGCCCGACGCCGGTCTGGGCGACGAAGAGCTCTTCGCCTCCGAGCCGACCCTTGTACAGGCGCATGCCGCGGGCGGCGGGGATGGACCTCAGGCCGAACTGCCGGCGAAGCTCGCCGACCTCCTCGTTGAGCGCTCCGACAAGACCGATCACGCCGTCGACCGTTCCCCTCAGCGCGTCAGCGCGAACCAGCGCACCGTGCGCACGATGTCCTGCCAGCTCTTGAGCGTCGCCTCCACCGCGCTCGCCTCGAAGCCCGAGTGCACCATGCAGTTGGCGCAGCGCGGGTCGCGGCCGACGCCATAGCGCTCCCAGGGCGTCTCGTTCATCAGCGCCTCGAAGGAGTCCTTGTAGCCGTCGCTGATGAGGTAGCAGGGGCTCTTCCAGCCCTTCGGGTTGCGGGTCGGCGTGCTCCACGGCGTGCACTGCAGGCCGCGCTGGCCGGCCAGAAACTGGCGGTAGACGGGCGTGTTGTAGAAGCGAAAGCGCCCCGCGTCCTGGTTGAGCCGCGAGAAGAGCGACTCGACCTCGCTGCGCGCGAGGAAGAGGCCCTCCTCGACCGCCTCGTAGCTGAAGCCCGGGGCGACCATCATCCCGTCGACCCCGAGCCCGTCGAGCAGCTCGAACAGCTCGCGGACCTCGCGCGGGTCGCTGCCTTTGAAGACGGTGGTGTTGGTGCGCACCTGGAAGCCGGCGCGCTTGGCGGCCTGGATGGAGGCGACGGCCTGCTCGAAGACGCCCTGGCGCCCGACGATGCGGTCGTGCTTCTCGGCGAGCCCGTCGAGGTGGACGACGAAGCCGAGGTAGGGGCTCGGCTTGAACTTGTGCAGCGAGCGCTCGAGCAGGATGCCGTTGGTGCACAGGTTGATGAAGCGCCTCTGCCCCTCGAGGCCGCGGACGATCTCGCCGATCTCCGGGTGCAGCAGGGGCTCGCCGCCGGTCACGCTGACCACCGGGGCGCCGGCCTCGCGCGCCGCGGCCAGGCAGTCCTCGGCCGTCAGCATCCGGAAGCCGATCTCCCGCGCCTCGCGCACCCGGCCGCAGCCGGCGCACGAGAGGTTGCAGTGGAACAGTGGCTCGAGCATCAGCACCAGCGGGTAGCGCCGCCGCCCCTGCAAGCCGTTGAGCGCGATGTGGCGGGTCAGCGAGAGGCAGAGCCTCAGGGGAAAGATCATCGAGCGTCGCCCGCCACCTTGCCGCCCGCCACCCTTGGCGAGCGGCCAGCCTGCCTAGTTGGAGGCCGCCCGCGCGGCCTGCCGCACGATGTACGGCACGGCGAAATTGAGATTGGCCACTGGCGCCAGGGCCAACAAGGCAGCGAGCGAGCGGGGCCGCTCACCAGCGCAGGCCGCGCCGGGGAGCTCTTCGAGGATGCGCGCTCGCATGCCGACCAGGCGTGGAAGGGCTGGCCCGCGGGCAGCGCAGGCGCTCGCTCCACTCAAAGCGCAAGGGCCACCGAGAGCGGGCCGCGAGCAGCGCCCGAGGCAGCCGCTCACCCGCCCGAGCCGCCGAGCTCGGCGACAGCCGAGCTGCGACTGCGCCACCGACCGAAGCTGAACCCCGCGGCGAGCCCCAGGCCCTTGAGCCCGGTGGTCAGCGAGATCGCCCACCAGACCGCGCTGACGCCCGCCTCCAGGTAGACCGCGAAGAGCCAAGCGAGCGGGATGCGCAGCAGCGTGAGCGGCGTCGCGACGAGGAAGGCCAGCTTCGAGTCGCCGACCGCGCCGAGCGCCTCCTGGAAGATCACCTCCCAGCCCATCAGCACCTCGAACAGCGCGATGACGAAGAGGTAGCGCGCCCCTTCGGCGATGACCTCGGGGTCGGCGATGAACAGCCCGATGATCTGCCCGCCGAACAGCAGGTAGGCGAGGCTCACGGCCGCGAGGAACGCGGAGAGCCAGAGGTTGACGTGCCAGACCGCGCGCACCGCCTCGCGCGCGCGGTTCGCGCCGAGCAACTGTCCGCCCAGGGCCGCGGCGGCCACGCCGAAGCCGACGCAGGCGTACCAGGCGACGCCCTCGATGCGGTGGACGATGCCGAGCGTGGCGACCGGCACGGCGCCGTAGACCGAGAGGATCCTGATGAGCACGAGGTAGACGCCGGCGAAGACCGTGCCGTTGGCGGCGATGGGAAACCCGATGCCGAAGACCCGGCCCATCAGCCGCAGCATCGCGCGGGAGCGAATCCTCACGCGCAGGTCGAGCAGGCCGCGCCGGCGCAGCAGGACGAGGACGCCGACGCTGAAGAACAGCTTGCTCACCGCGGTGGCGAGCCCCGCCCCGAAGAGCCCGAGCGCGGGGAGCGGTCCCAGCCCGAAGATGAAGAGCGGGTCGAGCAGGCCGTTGAGCACGAGCGCCGCCGCGAGGAGCCAGGCCGGGGTCTTGGCGTCGCCGGTCGCATGGAAGGCCGATACGCCGACCATGCCCAGCAAGTAGAACCCCATGCCCCACAGGAAGGGCCGCAGGTAGTCCGAAGCGCCGGCGACGACGGGCGCCTCGAGGCCCATCGCGCCGAAGATCGACGCGTTCAGGAAGTAGAGCGGCACGAGCACGACGAGCGCCACGACCGCGTGCAGCAGCAGCGCCGCCATCACCGCGCGGCGACCAAGGCCCGAATCCCCCGCGCCGACGGCCTGCGCGACGATCGCCTGCCCGCCGACCTGGCCGACCGCGCCGACCGAGTAGAGCATCCAGGTGATGACGCTCGCCGCCGACAACGCGGCCATCGCCTGCGCGCCGAGGCGGCCGACCCAGAAGGCGTCGACGAGGCCGAAGACGGTGTTGAGCATGAAGCTCGCGGTCGCCGGCAGCGCGACCTCGACCAGGACGCGCGGGATCGTCATCGCGAGCAGACTCGCGCGCTCGGGCTTCTCGGCAGGCAGGGCGTCGGAGACAGTGTGGTTCATCGAGGCAGGCCGAGGCATTGGCGACGGCCCGTGTCCCTACCGCAAAGGTCGATGGGCGGGAAGCCAACCCTTGAGGTTCGTTGCACCGGGCCACGATTTCGGAGGCGCCGGCCTTGGTGCCGGCCTTTTGCGGCGCGGCGATCCTCCGGACCGCCAGGACGAAGGCTGGCGCTCCGAGCCTTCGAATCGCGGCGGCGCAGCGTTCCCCTCCCCGGAGATTCGCACGGCAGGCGCGCCGGTGGCGGGCCTGCGCGACCCGGCGCAGCTCAGACATCGCTCTTCAGGCGAGGCGGCAGGCCGCGGGCGACGGGCTACGGCGTCCCGCCGAAGCTGCACTCCCCTGCGGCAGGAACGGTCAGGTACGCAGACCCGCTCAAACCCACGCTGACGTCGATCTCGTAGACGTTCCAGGCGCCGCCCGCATCGGAGGCAAAGCCGAGCCGGTCGTTGCCGATCCAGGTCGGGAAGGCGTCGTTGCCGTCGGTGCTGGTGATCTGCAGGAGCGAGGTCGGGGCGCCCGACTCGTCGATCACGAAGATGCGCTTTGCGCCGTCCTTGCGCATTTCGAAGGCGATCATCGACCCGTCCGGCGAGACCACGGCCCTGTCGCCCAGGTCGCCCAAGCCCGCGACCCTGCTCGCACGCACCCCGGCCGAGAGCTCGACCTTGACCATCTCGTCGTGCCTGAGCGCATCGGCGCCCGAGAGCACAAGAACGCTCTTGCCGTCCGGGTAGAAGCTGGGCGAAGCGTCCCTCGAGCTGGAGGCCAGAGTCTGCTCGTTGGCGCCGTCGAGATCGACCGTCGCCAGCGAGGCGGTGCCGTCGGAAAACCTGGAGATGAAGGCGACGACGCTCCCGGTCGGCGATAGGGCCGGGTGCGCGACCTGCCGATCGCCAGAGGCCGGGACGATCTCGCTCTCGTCGCCGCCCGCGGGCGAGACGCGGCGCAGACTGGTCAGCCCTTCGGAGTCGGTGTGCACGAAGACGACCACCCGACCGTCGACCGAGACCGCTGGCTGGCTATTGGCACCGCTGTCGGTCAGCCGCTTGGCCGCCTGGTAGTCCGCCTTGTCGGCGACGTGAACTTCCCCGTCGCGCACGAACGCGTACCCCGCCGAGAACCTCACGTTCTGCCCGTCGCCGGGGCCACCGAGGTCGAGCTCCCCACAGCCGGAGGTGGCCATCTGGAGAAGCAGCACGAGCGCGATAGTCGAGCGGGTGGTCATGGTGTCCTCGCTGTTATCAAGGGCCGGCCGTCACTGTAGGGCTGGGAAAACGAGCGCGTCAACGCGCGCAGACGCGCTCTCGAGTCCACGAGCAGAGCTCTTGTTCAGACGACCCGGCGCTTGCAGAAGCCCGCCTTGTGAGCGAGCGCGAGCTGCGCGGCATGGCGGATGATCTTGCCGGCGACGTCGAGGCGGGTCGCCCCCTCTATCCCCTCGAAGCCCGGGCTCGAATTGACCTCGAGCACCATCGGCCCGCGGTTCGACTCGAGCATGTCCACCCCGGCCACCTCGAGGCCGATGATGCGCGCGGCGCGCACCGCGGTCGCGGTCAGCTCCTCCGAGAGGTCGATGGGCACGCCCTCGCCGCCGCGGTGGATGTTGGAGCGAAACTCGCCCGCCTTCGCCTGCCTGCGCATCGCAGCGACGACCCGGTCGCCGACGACGAAGGCGCGGATGTCCTTGCCCTCCGACTCCTGGATGAACTGCTGGAGCAGGATGTCGTGGCCAAGGTCCCAGAAGGTGTTGAGCAGCGTCTCCACCTCGTCGAAGGTGCGGGCGATCATCACCCCGATGCCCTGGGTGCCCTGGATGAGCTTGACGATGACCGGCAAGCCTCCGACCTGCTCGACGAGGGGCCCGATATCGGTGCGCCGGTGGGCCATCAGCGTCGTGGGGATGCCCACGCCGCGGCGCCCCAACAACTGCAGGCAGCGCAGCTTGTCGCGGCTGCTGGCGATGGCGTTCGCGTCGTTGAGGACCGGCACCTCCATCATCTCGAGCTGACTGACGACCGCGAGCCCGTAGCTGGTTATCGAGGCCCCGATACGTGGCACGACCACGTCCAGAGGCGGCACCGGCTCGGTGCCATAGCGCAGCACGGGCCTGCCGCTCTCGACCACCACGTTGCAGCGCAGGGTGTCGAGCACGAGCGGCCGGTAACCGAGCAGCTTGGCAGCCTGAACGAGCCGGCGGGTCGAGTAGAGCGTCTTCTTGCGCGAGAGGACGCAGACCACCAGCGGCGAGGGGCGCCGGCGTCGCGAGACAGGGATCTTCTTCTTGGCAACGGCCACTTCCGACGCCTCCGGCGCAACGGCGCACGATAGCAACTGCCCACCTCGCACACCAACCGGACGCGGCGGCCGCGATTTTCTGAAGGCTGCCTTCGCGCGGGCGCGACTCGAGGCTCCCCCCCGCTCACCCTGAGCGTAGCCCCCGACGCGCCAGCGGCGGGGGCGGAGTCGAAGGGCCCGACTTCGACCTCGCAAGCTCGGCCTCCGCTCGAGCCGACCCGATGTGGGACGGGCTCCCTGAGCGAGCTTGCCCGTCGAGCCAAGAGCGAAGCCCCGCGCCCCTGCGCCCGCGAAATGCCCGGCTTCGACAACGGTTCTCCTGCAGGTCGAGCGCGTGTATCGTGGGCGCTCGTTTTCACCGGTCAACGCTTCGTTCCGAGGCCGCCCTCCCCACCGCCCACCCGGCGGGCGAGGCGCCGCTCCGAGCGGCGCCCGCCATCCGGCACGGTCTCGACCAGGCCATCACGCAGACGGACCACAGAGAGAGCGCATGTTCAAGAACCACCCCAAGGGCCTGCCCGTCCTGTTCTTCACCGAGATGTGGGAGCGCTTCGGCTTCTACCTGATGCTCGGCATCTTCACGCTCTACATGATCGACGGACAGGCCGGCGGCCTGGGGCTGTCGGTCGCCGAGGCCGCGGACATCTACGGCACGTACATCGCGCTGGTCTACCTGACCCCGTTCGTCGGCGGCCTGCTCGCGGACCGGATCCTCGGCTACCGCAAGGCGATCGTCATCGGCGGGGTGCTGATGGGGCTGGGCTACCTGGGGCTGGCCGCCTCCGGGCGCAACGCGCTCTTCTGGATCTCGCTGGGCCTGGTGATCCTCGGCAACGGCCTGTTCAAGCCCAACATCTCGACGCTGGTCGGCAACCTCTACGACAACGAGCGGTTCCGGGCGAACAAGGACTCGGGCTTCAACATCTTCTACATGGGCATCAACATCGGTGCCTTCGTCTGCAACTTCGTCGCCGCGGTGCTGCGCAACTCGTTCGGCTGGGGCGCGGCCTTCGCGGCCGCCGGCGTGGGGATGTTCGTGGGCGTCGCCTGGTTCCTCATCGGCATGAAGCACACCGCCGAAGCGGACATCCGCAAGCCCGCGCGGCCCGACGACGAGCCGGTCGGCCGCATCCTCGCCAAGGTCTTCGGCCCCGCCGTCCTCTTCGCGGTCGTCGGCTGGCTCGGCGTCTCGCTGGTGCTCGGCAGCGGCAACACGCTGTTCGGCTCGCGCTCCAACGACGCCTTCCTCTTCGCCTGCATCCCGGTCGTCTGGTTCTACGTCTCGGTCTGGCGCAAGGCGAAGGGCGAGGAGCGCGACGGGATCGGCGCGCTCTTGTCGATCTTCGCGGTGGTCATCGTCTTCTGGGCCATCTTCCACCAGAACGGCTCGGCGCTGACCATCTGGGCCGAGAAGTACACGCACCGCGAGGCGCCGGCGGCGGTGGCCGGAGCGGCTGGGGCGCTGGGCATCGTGCAGAGCGTCGACACGAGCCCGCGCGAGGTCCCCCAGCTCGACGGCCACGGCGTGGCGCTCAAGGGCCCCGACGGCAAGACGCTGGTCGGCATGGGGCCGCACCCCTACTTCAACAACCTGCCGCGCGAGCAGTGGCCGGCCGAGGGGACGCCGGTCAAGCTCATCTCCACCGAGCTGTTCCAGTCGATCAACCCGTTCTTCGTGGTCTTCCTGACTCCGCTGGTCGTCTTCGGCTTCGGCTGGCTGCGCCGGCGCGGCAAGGAGCCCTCGACGCCGGCCAAGATCGCGCTGGGCCTGTTCATCACCGCGGTCTCGACGCTGGTGATGATCGCCGCGACCTTCGCGACCCATAACGGCGAGGCCAAGGCCTCGCCGCTGTGGCTGGTCGGCACCTACGGGATCATCACCCTGGGCGAGCTGTGCTTGAGCCCTATGGGCCTGTCGCTCGTCTCCAAGCTAAGCCCGGCGCGCCTGACCGCGGTGATGATGGGCGGCTGGTTCCTGGCTACCTCGGTGGGCAACAAGCTCTCGGGAATCCTCTCGGGCCTGCTGACGCAGTTCGAGCACAAGTCGACCATCTTCATCATCAATCTCGTGGGCGCCTCGGTCGCCGCGCTGCTGGTCGCGTTGATGCTGCCGCGCCTGAAGCGGGTGATGGACCGTCACCAGGGCGCGCCACAGCCGCAGAAGGCGCCCGAGCCCGCGCCCGCGCCGGCCCCCGGGGCCGGCACGCCGGCGCCGTAGGGCCGCCCGCGATTCGCACGAGAAGGGCCAGGGCGCACCCCCTGGCCCTTCTCATTTCGACTGATCCGCGCCGCCTGCAGGTGCAGGACACGTTCTTACGGCTGATCGGCACCTGCTCCAGGCGCACGGCGCGTTCTTTCGGCTGATCGACGCCTCGCCCGCGCAAATCGCGGTGCTCCTACGGCTGATCGACGCCATCTGCAGTCGCAGGGCGCTTTCCGACGGCTGATCGACGCCTCGTCCGCGGAAGACGCGGCGCTCCAACCGCTGATCGCCGCCATCTGCAGTCGCAGGGCGCGCTCCGACGGCTGATCG
>DHSB01000084.1:0-2641 GCA_002408385.1 Myxococcales bacterium UBA5297 | reverse complement strand
GGCTGATCGACGCCTCGCCCGCGCAAAACGAGGCGCTCCTACCGCTGATCGCCGCCATCTGCAGGCGCGGGGCGCGCTCCGACGGCAGATCGACGCCTCGCCCGCGCAAAACGAGGCGCTCCTACGGCCCGCAAATGCAACGGGCCGCTGCGCGCCTCTCGCCGAGGTGCGCAACGGCCCGTGGGTGCCGAACGCGTTAGCCGTTGGCGGGAGCCGGCTCCTCGGTGACCTGCGTGACCTCGTCGGCCTGGCCCTGGGTCATGCCGGGGCGGCGTCGCGAGGGCCGCACGCGGCGGGCGAGCTCGCGCTCACCAACCAATTCGAGCAGCGCGCTCAAGATGGTGGCGGTCAGCGAGAAGGTCTTGTCCCAGTCCTCGATCGCCCGGTTTTTGGCCACCAGCGTGGTGTCGGCCTCCCGCTTCTCGCGCGCGACCGACTCGAGGGCGGACGACAACGAGACGAGCGGCGCGTTGAGCTTCGCGCTCCAGAGCTCCGGCTGCAGCTCGAAGCCCGGCAGCCGCGACGGGCCCGGCGCCTTCCACTTGCCCAGGTTCTCGACCACCTGGCTGCCGAGGAGCTGGAGCTGGACCGGGTCTACGGGCGTGCGGCCGTCGAAGCCCAGGGTGCGCAGCGCCGGTGCGCCGTAGGCGACCGTGACCGCGTCGCGGAGCGCCGAGAGCTCGTCGGCGACGCGCTCGGCCTGCTGGTCGCGCTCGACCCGCGGCGCGGCGTCGTCGCCGAGCTCGTTCATGTGCGCGGTGTCGGCGGCGACCATCGTCCCGGTCGCGCTCTCGAGCGTGCTGCTCATCGCCTGGAGCAGGGCGCTGATGACCTCGGGTGCCAGGCCCAACTGCTTGAGCACCCCCTCCACGATCTTCTTCTCGTTCTCGCTGAGCGCGGCCCTGACCGAGGTGTCCGCCTTCGCGCGATCCGAGACCTGCTTGCTAGGCATCGTTGCTCTCTCCTGATCGCCGAACCGCCGGACCCCCGATGGCCGTTCGCAGTCGACGAACGAGAGCAAGGACAGCACGAAACGCCGTAGTCATTCAAGTCACTAAATCGCTATTGTCCATAACTTAACGCAAGAGGGGTCCCGGGAGCCTCGCGCCGCCGCATCGCCTGGTTGCGCCAATCGAGACAGCCCCGGCGCAGGGCTCATCCGCCTCCCTTCCCCGAAGGCAAGCGCGCGACGCTCCCGGGCGCCCCCATTCCAGAGCGAGTCGAGACCGCTCGAGTCACGCCGTCCGGGCCGAGGGCAGGCCTGCCGCAGCACCGCGCGTCCTCCCTGCTCGTCTCGCTTCAAGTCGCCGCGCCCCGAAGCCCTCCTCGCTTCGCCGCGCAGGGGCTTTGGTGCCGACGCGTGCGTGTTGAGGCCGGGCCCCGGCAGCCTTGCCGCGGCCCGATTCACCGGACAGCGGCCGGCGCCTCGGAGGAACTTCGGCGCCACTGGGCGCGTTCTGTTAGAACAAACGCTCTTGACAAGGAGACCCCATGGCTCAAAACCCCTCGTTCCTCAAGCGTCAGAAAGAGATCGCTCGCAAAGAGAAGCAGCAAGAGAAGGAGGCCAAGCGCAAACAACGCAAGCTCGAGAAGGAAGAGCGCGCTCGCCTGGGCATCAAGGACGAGATCGAGCTTCCCCCCGTCGCTTGAAGATCTGGGTCGACGCGGGCGCCTGTCCCGGCGCCGTGAAGGAGAGCATCCTCCGCGCGGCCAACCGGCTCATCGGGCGCGGCGACAGGTGACGGCGAGTCCGGAGACGCGCTTGATCGCGGCTGTGGGCCTGAGGCCCGGCGGCGGCTCCTGATGAACGACCTCGCCCACGTCGGGCAGCTCGCCTATCGGAGATCCGGGCTCGGCGGAGGCCTCGAAGTGCGGAGCGAAGGCGCTCTTCGGGGCGACCAGCGCCGCCTGGCTCACGAAGCGCACGTCCTCGACCGAGTAGAAGGCACGGGGGTTGAAGTGCTTGATGGCCGCGACGATCTTCGACAGGTCGCGCCGGGAGATGACCGTGAAGATGACCTTGACCGCGCTGGTGTCGCCCTGGGCGTCGACGGCGGTCACCGTGTAGCCGGCCGAGCGCAGATAGGCCACCAGCGCCGTCGCGTCGCGCCGAGTGATGATGCGGATGAGCTGGTTGCCGAGCGCGATGCGGCTCTCGAGGTAGATGCCGACGTAGTTGCCGGCCGCGAACCCGAGCGCGTAGGCGATGTAGTTGTGCCAGTTGGTCAGGTTGGCCATCACCTGCCCGATGGCGATGAGCCAGATGAGGACCTCGAAGAAGCCGAACACCGGCGCGAGCAGCTTGAGCCCGCGGGCGACGAAGATGATGCGCATCGTGCCGATGGTCACATCGACGATGCGCGCGAAGAAGATGAGCAGGGGCACGCCGAAGAGCGCGAACCATTCGCTGCGGACCAGGGCGGAGAAGGACACGGTGGGGTCTCCGGGCGAGCGTTTGCTGGCGCTCGCCGGTGCGCGACTCTAGGCCAAGGGCGCGCCGACACAAAGCGACGGCCTGGCGCCCGGACAAGCCCAGCTCAGCCGAGCGAAGCTGCGGCTGGCTCTTGGGTAACGGCGAGCCTGCTCGGGCGCCAGCGGCCTGAGCGAGGGGTCGGGCGCCAGACTTCCTGCGAGTCTCTTC
>DHSB01000070.1:319-23441 GCA_002408385.1 Myxococcales bacterium UBA5297 | reverse complement strand
GAGCCCTGCACGGCCGCCGCGCCTTCGCGCGAGGCAGAGGCCGAGCCCTGCACGAGCGTCGTGCGGCTCGGCGCAGGCGCGGACCCGGTCTCCGACGGCGGGACTCGCAGGGAGCAGGCTACGCCGCGAATTGCTCGAGGTACCGAGAGAGCACGCTCTTGGTGCGCAGCTCCACCTGGCGCACCCGCTCGCGTGAGACGCCCCAGCGCTTGCCGATCTCCTCGAGCGTTCGCGGCGAGTCCTGCTTGAGCCGTTGCTCGAGGATGTCCCAGCCGAGTTCCCCGAGTCGCTTGCGCATCCGTTGGAGCGCCTCGCGGACCTGCGCATCGCTCTGGCTGCGCACGCAGCGCTCCTCGGGCGAGTCGCGCTCGTCGACCAGCCTCTCGAGGTGCGTGACCTCACAGCCTTCGAGCGTGGCATCGAGCGACAGGTCGGTCATGCCGGCGCGTTGGTTCTCGCCGCCGCGCACCTGACTGCGGTTGTCGTGCAGGTGGCGCTGGAGGTAGGCGCGAATCCACCAAACCGCGTAAGTGGCGAAGCGCGTGCCCTTCTTCGGGTCGTAGTGCTCGGTCGCTTTGAGCAGCCCGACGTTGCCTTCCTGAATCAGATCGTCGAGGTGCGCACCGCCACGTGCGTACTGGCGGGCGATCGAGACGACCAACGCCAAGTTGGCGGTTATCAGCGCGTCGCGAGCCGCGCGATCGCCGCGGCGTGCCCGCTGGGACAGCTCGACCTCCTCTTCCCGCGTGAGATGGCGGTAGCGCCCAAGACCATTGAAATAGCCGGACATCCCACTGACTCGAGCCGGTCGGTGCGCATGCCGTACCTTCGGGCCGGTTCTGACGCTGAAACGGGGCTTGGTGGTCGCCATGGTCGCTCCTTCTTGTAGAAATTCGACCATTGGATGCAGCGAGCGGGCTGAAGGTTTCAAGAAGGCCGGCCGCGCTGCAGACCGTAAGAACGCCCGAGAGGCAAACAAGCTTCCGGGTGACCGGGCGGCAGCGCGGCGATGGGTCCCGAGCGACGTCGCGGGCGCGCGTTCGGTCGACCGTGCTCGATTTCCGGCCGGGCGCACTGCTGTGCGCCTTTGCCGACTCGCGACTGTCGCCGCCTCTACCGAACCTCCCAGCTCTCGCCTGCGCCGAGCAGGCTCTCGAGGCTCCCGAGCCCCTGGGTCTCGACGGCGATCCGCTCGTTCTCGTGGACCACCTGCTCGTAGACGGGTCGCTCCACCGCGCGCAGCACGCCGAGGGGCGTCGGGAAGTCGGGCGGCGTCAGGCCCGCCAGCATGAAGGCGAGCCCCGGGCTTGTCGCCCTCTCGTCGTGGACGAGGAGGGCAGCCTCGGTGATGCCGTCGCGGCCAAGCTCGACGACCTCTGGGGTGAAGGTGCGCGGGCTGAAGCGCAGGCCCTTGGAGCGCTCCTTGCCGAAGAGCATCGGCTTGCCGTGCTCGAGGACGAGCTGGCGGTCGGCCTTGGTGTCCTTGTCGAGCAGCCCGCCGAAGGCCTTGTCGTTGAAGACGACGCAGTTCTGGAAGACCTCGAGCAGGGCGGTGCCGCGGTGGCGCGCCACCCGCTCGAGCATCTCGCCCAAATGCTTGGGCTCGGCGTCGATGCTGCGTGCGACGAACGTGGCCTCGGCCCCCAGCGCCAGCGACAGCGGGCTGAGCGGCAGGTCGATGTTGCCGAAGGGCGCCGACTTGGTCTTCTGTCCAAGCACCGAGGTCGGCGAGGACTGGCCCTTGGTCATGCCGTAGATGCGGTTGTTGAAGAGGATGATCTTCAACCCCACGTTGCGGCGCAGGGCGTGGATGAGGTGGTTGCCGCCTATCGACAGCGCGTCGCCGTCGCCGGTGGCGACCCAGACCTCGAGCTCCGGGCGCGTCAGCTTCAGGCCGGTGGCGATGGCCGGAGCGCGGCCGTGGATGGTGTGCAGCCCGTAGGTGTTCAGGTAGTACGGGAAGCGCGAGCTGCAGCCGATGCCGCTGACGAAGACGAACTTTTCGCGCGGCACCCCGAGCGTCGGCAGCGTCTTCTGGACCTGGGCGAGCACCGAGAAGCTGCCGCATCCCGGGCACCAGCGGACCGACTGGCCGCTCTCGAACTCCTTGCGCGTCAGCGGGGGAAGGTTCGGGGTGGGGTTGGTGTCGCTCATGGCTGCAGCAGCTCCTCGATCTTTTCGGCGATCTCGCCGACCTTCAGCGGCCGGGCCTGGACGACGTCGAGGCCGACCGTGTCGACCAGCAGCTCCTCGCGCAGCAAGCGGCCAAGCTGACCGGCGTTGTTCTCCGGGACGAGCACCCGGCGAAAGCGGCGCAGCACCTCGCCGGTGTTGCGGGGCAGGGGGTTGAGGTGGCGCAGGTGGGCCTGGCTCACGCGCTTGCCCGCGGCGCGCGCGGCCCCGACGGCCGCGCAGATGGCGCCGTAGGTCGAGCCCCAGCCGAGGACGAGTAGCTCGCCCTCGGGCTTGCCCTGGACCTCGAGCGGCGCGATGTCGTCGGCGATGCCCGCAATCTTGCGGGCGCGCACCTCGACCATCCGCTCGTGGTTGACCGGGTCGTAGGAGATGGCGCCGGTGACGAAGTCCTTCTCCAGGCCTCCGATGCGGTGCTCGAGGCCGGGCGTGCCCGGCACGGCCCAGGGCCGGGCGAGGGTCTTGGGGTCGCGCAGGTAGGGCGCGAAGCCCTTGGGATCGGTGCGCAAGCTCACCTTCAAGCGCGGCAGCTCCGCGGGCTCGGGGATCCGCCAGGGCTCGGCGCTCAGGGCGAGGAAACCATCGGTCAGCAGCAGCACCGGGGTCATGTACTTGAGCGCGATGCGCGAGGCCTCGATGGTCATCTCGAAGCAGTCGGCGGGGGTGGCCGCGGCGAGCACCGGCAGCGGGCTCTCGGCGTGGCGGCCGTGGACCGCGAAGAGCAGGTCCGCCTGCTCGGTCTTGGTCGGCAGGCCGGTCGAGGGGCCGCCGCGCTGCACGTCGACGACCACCAGCGGCAGCTCGAGCATCACGGCGAGCGAGAGCCCTTCGCTCATCAGGGCGAGGCCGGGCCCGGAGGTGTTGGTGGCGGCCAGCGCGCCGCCGAAGGAGGCGCCGATGCACGAGGTGACCGCGGCGATCTCGTCCTCGGTCTGGAAGGCGATGACCCGGTGCTGCCGCAGCAGCGCGAGCTCGTGGAGGATCTCGGTGGCCGGCGAGATGGGGTAGCTGCCGAGGTAGAGGCGCAGCCCCGCCAAGTGGGCGGCGGCGGTCAGGCCGAGCGCGGTCGCCTGATTGCCGGTGACGTGGCGGTAGCGCCCCGGCCGGATGGAGGCCGGCGGGACGTGGTAGCGCGGCAGGGTCTCGGTGTTTTCGGCGTAGTCGAAGCCGGCGCGGAAGGCCCGGGCGTTCGCCTCGCCGAAGAGCGGGTTCTTCTTTGCGAAGCGGGCGCGGATGCTCGCCAGCTCGGGCTCCGGAGCGCGGTCGTACATGCGAAAGAGCAGGCCGAGCGCGACGTAGTTCTTGCAGCGCGCGACCTCCTTGTGCGCCAGGCCGAGCCCGTCGAGCGCGGTCTCGGCGAGCGTGCCGAGGTCGATGGCGTGCACCGCGTAGCCCGCGAGGCTGCCGTCGGTGAGGGGGTTGCTCGAATAGCCGGCCAGCCCGAGCGCCCGGTCACTGAAGCCGTCGCGGTTGGCGATGATCATGCCGGCCGGGCGCAGCTCGCCCAGGTTCACCTTCAAGGCGGCCGGGCTCATGACGACGAGCACCTCGGGCTTGTCGCCCGGGGTGTAGACCCGCCGCGCGCCGAACTGGAGCTGGAAGCCCGAGACGCCCGACAGCGAGCCGGCGGGGGCGCGGATCTCGGCCGGATAGTTGGGCAGGGTCGCAAGGTCGTTGCCTTGCCGGGCCGACGCCTTTGCGAGCTCCATGCCGACGAGCTGCATGCCGTCGCCCGAATCGCCCGCAAACCGGATAGTCACCGACTCGAGGTGCTCCGGGGGCTGCTGTGCCGCTCGCTCCTGGTCGTGGTGCATTCCTAGGCCTCTTCCGTCGCGTTGGGTGCGCGCACGCGTCCCTGCGAGACTCCGGGTCCGTGGTGCAAACAGCCGCTCCGAGGTCGGATGTTCCACGGCTCATGACTGATTTAGCGGCCTGCGGGCGCGCCGGCCGTCGTTCGGACGGTTCGCGGGCGGGCGTCCACCGGCCACCGCGCGCGAGCAAGAGACAGTCCCCTCTCCCGCGCTTGCGCAGGAAGAGGGGGCTTTGGGACTTGCCGGCGGGAGTCTGACCAGGCTGGCAAGAAACCGGTCGGCTCGCTCACCCTGGGCCTGTGGTCTAAGGACTGAAGCCAGCCGGCCTGCACAGACGCTGGACTCTTTTGGGCTTGGCCGGCTTAGGGAGGGAAGCTCGGTCAAAGCGAGGGCCTGACGAGGTGCCGGAACACCTTCCGCGGCCTATCGCGCGAGGTGGCTGTTCGTTCGGAGCGGAGCCTCCCTCAGCACGCGGGAGGCGCGCCGAGCGCGCGGGCGGCCGAGGCCGGCTCGACCAGCTTGCGCCGCAGCACCTTGCCGACCGCCGACTTGGGCAGCTCGGGGCGGAACTCGACCGCGGTCGGCACCTTGTACTTGGCCAGCCGCTCCTTGCACCAGCCGATGATCTCCTGCTCGCTGAGCGCGGCGCCTTCCTTGGGGACGATGAAGACCTTCACCGTCTCGCCGCGGTAGGGATGGGGCACGCCGACCGCGGCCGCTTCGTAGACGTGCGGGTGCTGGAAGAGGGTCTCTTCGATCTCGCCCGGGTAGATCTTGTAGCCCCCGGCGATGATCAGGTCCTTCTTGCGCGCGTGCAGGACGAAGTAGCCCTGCTCGTCCATGCTCGCGATGTCGCCGGTGCGCAGCCACCCGTCGCAGAGGACGGTGTCGGTCTCGTCGGGTTGCTTCCAGTAGCCCTTCATCACCTGCGGACCGCGGATCCACAGCTCGCCCCTTTCGCCCGGGCCAAGCTCGGTCGTCCCGTCCTCGGTGCTGACGATCTTGCAGTCGACCTCGGGCCACGGCAGCCCGATGGCGCCGACGACCCCGCCGCCGTGGACGGGGTTGGCGTGCGTGACCGGTGAGGCCTCGCTCAGGCCGTAGCCCTCGACGACCTTGCCGCCGGTGAGCGCCTCGAAGCGCTCCTTGATTTGGCGGCTGAGGGTCGCCCCGCCGCTGATGCAGGCGCGCACGCTGCTCAGGTCATAGCGGGCGACGTCCTCGTAGTTGCTCAGCGCGAGAAACAGCGTCGGGACCCCGGGCAGGAAGGTCGCCCGGTACTTGTGCGTCGTCTCGAGCACCTGCTTCAGCTCGCGCGGATTGGGGATGAGCAACAGCGTCGAGGCCGCGAAGACGCCGTAGTTGAGGCAGGTGGTCATCCCGTAGCCGTGGCTAAACGGCAGGGCGCAGGTGATGACCTCGTTGCCAATGTTGGTCTTGAACCAGACGTGGCACTGCAGGGCGTTGACGAGCAGGTTGCGATGCGTCAGCTCGGCTCCCTTGGGCGTGCCGGTCGTGCCGCCGGTGTAGAGCAGGCAGGCGCTGTCCTCGGGAGCGACGCGGACCGGCTGAGGCCGCCGCGGGGCGCGCGCGAGGAGCTCGGGGAAGCGCAGGGTGCGCGGCTCGCCGCGAAGGTCGACCTGGTGGCCCTCTTTGCGCTCCCTGAGCAGCGTGAAGGCCGCCTTCAGGTGGAGGGGGAAGTAGTCCTTGATGTTGGCGACGATGACGTGCTCGAGCGGGGTCGAGGCCCGTACGCTCTGCAGGGTGTTGTAGAAGGAGCTCAGGACCACCGCCACCTTCGCCCCCGAGTCGATGAGCTGGTGCTGCAGCTCTCGGGCGACGTAGAGCGGGTTGCAGGGCACCGCGATGGCCCCGGCGCGCAGCGCTCCGTAGTAGGCGATGGCGTATTGGGGACAGTTGGGCATGTGGAGCGCGACCCGGTCGCCCGTGACCACGCCGAGCTGCTGCAGCCCTGCCGCGAAGCGGTCGACCGCCTCGTTGAGCGCGCGATAGGTGAGGCGAGTGCCGAAGAAGATGGTCGCTGCCCGCTTGGGAAAGCTCCGGGAGTTCTCGACGAGGCGGTCGGAGAGCAGCGTCGACGGCAGCTCGAGGGCTGCGGGAACGTGCGGCTCGTAGCAGCGGGTCCAGGGCCTGGGCACGTGGGGCCTCCTTCGCTGCGCCTTCTCCCGAAGGTGGCCGAGGGTGGGAGAGGCAGGGGTGCGCGAGAGGGTAGCTACCGGTTCCTGGGCGCGCAAAGGCCGCGAGCCGTGCTCCCTCTGGTCGGTGAGGTCTGGCAGGGGGAGAAGCTTTTTCTCGGGCGCCCCAAAGCAAAGCCCCCTCGGATAGAGGGAGCGTCAGGGTTCGGCCCGACCCGCGGCTGGCGCTGAACTCGGGTGCGCGGGTTGCGCCCGCAAAAAGCCGAAGCCCCCTCGCGATGAGCGAGGGGGCCGATGGGAACCTGGTTGGTCGGGCCGAGCCGCGCCTTCAGCTTCGCTGCGCGCGCAGCTCCTTGCCGTAGGCGAAGCCTCGCTCGAAGGCGCGCAGGTTCAGCTCGACGGTGTTCCCGGGGACCGACTCGGCGACCGCCTTGCGCGTGCCCTGTTCGCTGACCAGCCCGGTGACGGCGGTGAAGAAGCCGACCATGATGATGTTGAGCACCTGCTTGCGCCCGATCTCCTCGGCATAGCGGGTCGCCGGGATGCCGAAGACCTTCACGCCGGGCGGCAAGCCGGTCGGCTTGACCAGGTCCTCGTCGATGATCAGCACGCCGTCCTCGCGCAGCTCGGGGCTGAACTTGGCGAAGGCGTCCTGGGACATCGTCACCATGTAGCTGGGCCGGGTGACGTAGGGATAGGCGATCGCTTGGTCGTCGATGACCACCTGAGCGCTGCAGGCCGAGCCGCGCGCCTCGGGGCCGAACGCCTGGGTGAGCGTCGAGTGCTTGTCGTCGTAGAGCGCGGCCGCCTTGCCGATGATGATCCCGGCGAGGATGACGCCCTGGCCGCCCAGACCACCGATCTTGATCTCGTTGAGGGCCATCGTTTCTCTCCTCAGACCTTCGGCTCCCGGGTGGGCAGAGCGTAGGGGACGAACTTCTCGCCGAGCACGGTGCTCATCCGCTTGTTCATCGCCTCGAGCCAGGTAGGCCTCCGGGTGTCGACGAAGGTGCCCACCACGATTTGCCCGCGATAGTCGAGAGCGGCCTCGCGGGTGTCGGCCCCGTGCTTGATGACGCTCTTCTCCTTATAGAAGCGCATCTCGTGCAGCGCCTCGCCGAGCCGATTGCGGCGCAGGTAGAGGGTGGGGCAGGGGGCGATGACCTCGATGAAGCGAAAGCCCTTCTTCGAGAGGGCATCGCGCATCGACCTGGCGAGCTGGCGCACGTGGAAGGTCGTCCAGCGCGCGACGTAGGTCGCCCCCGACGAGGCGGCCAGGTGCGGCAGGTTGAAGGTCGGCTCGAAGGCGCCGTAGGGGGTGGTCGAGGCGATGGCCGGCTCGGGAGTGGTCGGCGTCACCTGGCCGCCGGTCATGCCGTAGGTAAAGTTGTTGACGCAGATGCACAGGATGTCGCTGTTGCGGCGGGCGGCGTGGATGAAGTGGTTGCCGCCGATGGCCGACAGGTCGCCGTCGCCCGAGTAGACGACGACGTCGAGCTCGGGGTTGGCCACCTTCAGCCCGGTGGCGAAGGGCAGGGCCCGGCCGTGCGTGGTGTGGAAGGAGTCGAGGTTCAGGTAGCCGGCGACCCGTCCGGTGCAGCCGATGCCCGAGACGACGGCGACCTTGTCGAGGTCCTTGTCGCACTCGGTGAGCGCACGGGTAAAGCAGTTGACGGTCGTGCCGATGCCGCAGCCCGGGCACCAGATGCTCGGCATGCGGTCCATACGCAAGAACTTGTTGACGGGATGCTCGCGCTGCTCGCTCATCGGGCGACCTCCATGATCGCTTCGAGGATGGCCTCCGGCCGGTGGACCGCCCCTCCGGCGTGGAGCACCGGGATGGTCCGGCAGCGCCCGGCCACGGTGCGCTCGACCTCGAGCGACATCTGGCCGAGGTTGAGCTCGGGGACGACGAGCGACTTGACCGAGCGCGACAGCTCGGCGATGCGCTTGTGGGGGAAGGGCCAGGCGGTGATCAGCCGGAAGCTGCCGACCTTGACGCCCTTCTCGCGCGCCATCTCGACGGCCCGCTGGGCGACGCGCGAGGTGATGCCGTACGAGACGATGACCACCTCGGCACCCTCGGTGTCCTTCTCCTCCCAGCGGAGGATCTTGTCGGCGTTCTTCTCGATCTTGTCGACCAGGCGCCGCACCAGCCGCTCCTGTGTCGGCGCGTTCATCGCCGGGTAGCCGCGCTCGTCGTGCGTCAGGCCGGTGACGTGGAAGCGGTAGCCTTCGCCGAACATGCACAGGTCGGGGACCAGGTCCTCGCGCGGGGCGAACGGCAGAAACTCGCCCGGCGGCTTGTCGGTCCAGCGGCGCGGGGTGACCTCGAGCTGCTCGGCCGGTGGGATGACCACCTTCTCGGTCATGTGGCCGACCACCTCGTCGAGCATCACCACCACCGGCACGCGGTACTGCTCGGCGAGGTTGAAGGCCTCGAGCGTCAGGTCGAAGCACTCCTGCGGCGAGTTCGGGCAGAGCGCGATGAGCCGGTAGTCGCCGTGCGAGCCCCAGCGCGCCTGCATCATGTCGGCTTGCGCGGCCAGCGTCGGCAGGCCGGTCGAAGGGCCACCGCGCTGCACGTCGATGTAGACCACCGGTGTCTCGGTCATCGCCGCGAAGCCGATGTGCTCCATCATCAGCGAGAAGCCCGGGCCGGAGGTGACGGTGAGCGCCTTGGCTCCGCCCCAGACCCCGCCGATCACGGCGATGGAGGCGGCGAGCTCGTCCTCGAGCTGGATGAAGGTGCCGCCGACGAGCGGGAAGCGGGCCGCGATGCGCTCGACGACCTCGGTCGACGGGGTGATCGGGTAGCCGGCGGCAAAGCGGCATCCGGCGGCGAGCGCGCCCTCGCTGCACGCGTGATCGCCGTCGAGGTAGTGGCTTCCGGTGAGAACTCCCTTGGGATCGGCCTTCATGGCGCTCTCCTAGGCGGTCTCCTCGGCCTTTTCGCGGTAGCCGAAGATGGCGAAGTCCGGGCAGTACAGGCCGCACATGTCGCAGCCGTTGCAGGCCTCGGGCTTGGCGAAGACGGGAGGGTGATAGCCCTTCGCGTTGTACGCCTTGTCCAACTCCAACGCGTGCGTAGGGCAGAACTCGACGCAGAACGCACAACCCTTGCAGTTGTCGCGATTGATGACGACCACGCCGCGAAATCTCTTCTGCTTGGGCGCGCCTGATGAAGTCTCGGTGTTCATCCAGGCTCCTGGTCCGGGCTGGGCGGGAAGTGCCCGGGAAAAGAAGAGCAGCTAGCTATCAAAAGCCCGAGGGAAGGTCCAGTAGAAAGCCGGTCGACCAAGCGTCGGGAAATCAGTAGCTCTTGGTGGATTACACAAATCGGCCGCGCCGTCCGGGCGCGCCCGGGGGGCCGTCCGGGCCGGCTTCTGTTAGCATCGCCACCGGCCCGCTGCCCGATTGCCCATGAAAACCGCGAACCTCGCCATCGTCTTTACCGACATCAAGGGTTTTACCGCGCGCACCAGCCAGCAGACCTACGAGCAGAATCAGCGGATGCTCCGGGTGCACGACGCCCTGCTGATGCCCGTCTTCAAGTCGTTTGGCGGCAGATTGATCAAGACCATCGGCGACGCCTTCCTGGTGGTCTTCGAGTCGCCGACGCAGGCGGTGCTGTGCGGCGTCGGCATCCAGGATCGGCTCTGGGACTACAACCGGCGCGTCGGCCCGGCCGAGGCCATCCACGTCCGGGTCGCCGTCAACATGGGCGAGGTCCGGGTCGAGAAGGGCGATGTGTTCGGGGAGCCGGTCAACATCGCCGCCCGCGTCGAGGGGCTCGCAGAGGCCGGGGAGGTCCTCTTCACCGAGGCGGTCTACTTGGCGATGAACAAGGCCGAGGTGCCCTCCGAGGAGCGCGGCTGCCACCAGCTCAAGGGCATCCCGGAGAAGGTGCGCGTCTACCGGGTGCCGCAGGGCGACTACCGGCTCGCGGCGGCCTCTCCGGCGGCTTTGACGCCGAGCGACGCTGCGGGCGGCGCGCCGCCGGAAGGCCCGGCGCACGAGGGGCCGCCGTATGGCGGCCTCGCGCTCGCTCGCCTGCACGATCTTCCGCCGCCCGACCCGGAGAGCCTCGAGGGCTCGAACGAGCTGCGTGCCCACCTCGGGGCGCTCGCGCAAGGCGCCGCACGGGGCCTGAAGAGCGCGGGCCAGCGCACCGGTGTGCTCGCAGGGCGCCTGCGCGCCCTTCCCCGGCCCGTGCGCCTTGGCGCAGGGGCGCTCGCCACCGGCGCGCTGGGGGTTGGCCTGCTCTTCGCCGTGGCGTCGAACCCGATCGAGCGCGCCCTCGGCCAGGGGGACCTCGAGCTCGCCCGGCAGCGCATCGAACAGCTCGAGCCCGGCGCGCACAAGCTCTTCTTCGAGGGGCGGCTGCATGAGGAGCGCGGCGACTGGGACGGGGCGCTGAGGCGCTACGAGAAGGCCGCGAAGGGCGGAGAAGAGCTCGCGTTCGAGCGGTTGGTCGACACGCTCGAGAACGCCAAGTGCCAGGCACGCGCCCACGCCGCGCGAAGCCTGGCCCGGCTCGGCGACCCCCGCGCGCTCCCGGCCCTCGAGAGCCTGGAGCAAGCGCGCTTTGCCGACGAGTCGGGCGATGGAGTCCTGCACGCGCTGTTCGGCTGCGACAGCCGCAGGGCTGCGCGCGAGGCTCTCGGGCACCTGAAGAGGAAAGGAAATTGACGCTCGCGCCCAGGCCGGATAACCCCGCACGGCCGAGCGGGCCTTGGCTGCCCAGGGGGCCACGGGCGCGCCGCCTCGGCGGCGAGCGTGTAAAGGCGAGCATCACCGGGGGCACAGGGACTAGTAGGATCGAACAAGCACCGCGCCCGAACCTCTCGGGCGGAGCGACGACAGACGGGGTGAACTCCATGCGAAAAGCGGCTCTCTTCTTCCTCGCGACCTCCGTCGCCTGTGCCTCGGGACCCGAGGTGGTACCCACCGAGACGCCTGTCAGTCGCCGGCTCGAGGCAGACAGGAGCGTGGCGACGACCCTGAGGGCGATTGCCGCCCGAGTGCACAAGGGCGAAGCCGCCAAGGTCCGCAAGAGCCTCGAGGAGCAGGCCTCCCAGATACAAGGCGACCCGAAGCTCAAGCTCTACCTCGCCTGGATAGGGGCGCCGAGCGAGGAGGCATGGCAGGAGATCAATGCGCTCGCCAAGCTCAACCCCGACGACCCCTGGATGTGGACCGCGCTCGGCCTCATCTACCTGGAGTGGAAGGGCTTTCTCGAGCAGGCGCAGGGCGAGTTCGACCGGGCCTTGAAGGCCGTGCCCGGGTTCGTCCCCGCCGAGGTGGGGATGGCGGACCTGCTGCGCAAGCGCGAGAGGCTGCCCGAGGCGAAGCTCGCCTACGAGGCCGTGCTCGCCAAGGCACCAGAGTGGCAGGAGGCGCTCGTCGGCCTCGGCCTGACCCTCGACAAGCTGGGCGATCCGGCGGCGAAGGGGCTCTTCGAGCGGGCGTTGAAGGTCGACCCCGATGACCTGCGGGCCATCCGCGCGCTCGCCAAGATCGCGGTCGAGGCCAAGGACGCCGACCTGGCCATCGCCCTGCAGTCGAAGCTGCTCGAGTTCGATCCGCAGAACGCCGAGGCGCGGGTCGCGGTGGGCCGGATGAAGCTGCAGAAGGGCGACATCGAGGGCGCCGCGGCCGACTTCGAGGCGGCGATGGAGACCTCGCCGAACCAGGAGACCGCGCAGGCACTGGCCGGCGCCTACCGGGAGCTGACGCGGGCGCCCGACGAGATCCGGGTCCTCGAGCGGCTCGCGGGGTACGACGAGGCCGATCCCGCGCCGCTGCTTCGGGTCGCCGAGCTTCGCCAGGCGGACAAAGACCTCGAGGGCGCCGAGACCGCGCTGCGCCAGGCCGCCGAGCGCAAGCCCGACGACGCGACGATCCACTTGACGCTCGCGCGGCTGCTGCGCCAGCGCGACGACCTCGTCGGCGCGATCGAGGCCTATCGCGCCGCCAGGCAGCGCGGCGCCGAGGGCGTCGACCAGGAGCTTGCCGCGCTCGAAAAGACCGCCTGCCTGCCGGACAAGCCCCTGAGCGGCGGCATCAACCGTCTCTACAACGAGGTCTTCCGCCGCCTGAACAAGGAGTTCCAGGCACGCCATGAGGCCAACCGCAACCTCGGCGGCAAGTTCGGGGTCAAGGTGACCATCGGCGAGGGCGAGAAGGCGGCCAGCGTCGAGCTCATCGAGGACACGGTGCACGAGCCGGTGCTCGCCGCGCTCGTCTACTTCAGCTTCAAGGACGCCGCGTATCCGAAGGAAAAGCCGCGCACGGTCACCTTCGAGTACGTGCTGGCCGGCGCCCGCTGAGGGACGGAGGCAGTCGATGAGAGCCCAAACTCGGCCGGGGCCGCGGGTGCGCACCGGCCTCGAGGTCCTGGCCGCACAACGCTTCACGCCGCTCGCGGGCAAGCGGGTCGGGGCGGTCTGCAACCCGACCAGCGTCGACGAGCGCTTCGAGCACCTCGCGGACCTGCTGCGCGCCGCTCCTCAGGTCGAGCTCGCGGCGCTCTTCGGGCCCGAACACGGGGTTCGCGGGGAGGCGCAGGACATGGTCGGCGTCGGCGACGCGGTCGACCCGCGCACCGGGGTGCCGGTCCATTCGCTCTATGGCGAGCGCTTCGAGTCGCTCTCGCCGACCGAGGAGTCGCTGCGCGGGCTCGACGCCCTGGTCTTCGACATCCAGGACGTGGGCAGCCGCTACTACACCTTCGTCTACACGATGGCCCTGTGCATGAAGGCCGCGGCGCGCGAAAAGCTCGCCTTCTACGTGCTCGACAGGCCCAACCCCATCGGCGGCACGCAGGTCGAGGGCAACCTCGTCCACCCGGGCTTCGAGAGCTTCGTCGGGATGTACCCCATCCCCAACCGTCACGGCATGACCGCCGGCGAGCTCGCCCGCTACTTCAACGCGGAGCAGCGCATCGGCTGCGAGCTGACGGTCGTGCCCTGCGAGGGCTGGAGCCGCGAGGGGTGGTGGGAGCAGACCGGGCTCGATTTCGTGCCCCCGTCGCCGAACATGCCCACGGTCGACACCGCGTGCGTCTACCCCGGGCTGTGCATGGTCGAGGGCACCAACCTCTCCGAGGGCCGGGGCACGACCCGTCCGTTCGAAGTGATCGGTGCGCCCTTTCTCGACCCCTACCGCTTCTGCGAGGCGCTGCGCGCCGAGCGGCTGCCGGGGGTCGCCTTTCGCCCGCTGAGCTTCAGGCCCACGTTCCAGAAGCACGCGGGCAAGAGCTGCGGCGGCGCGATGCTCCACGTGCGCGACCGCGACAGCTTCTTGCCGGTGCGCACCGGGATAGCCGTCCTGCGCGCGGCCAGGCAGGTGGCCAAAGAAGCCTTTCGCTGGCGTACCGAGCGCTACGAGTTCATCGACGACAAACCCGCGATCGACCTGCTCTGCGGTACTGATTCGGTGCGCCTGGGCATCGACGCCGGGCGTGATCTCGACGGCTGCATGGCCGGCTTCGAGGAGGACTTGAAGGGCTTCCTTCCAGTGCGCGCCCGTTACTTGCTCTACTGAAGAGAGGGCCAAGGCCGCGCACGCTCGGAGAGGAGCAAGGTGAAGATCGGACTGGTTGCCGACAGCCAAGGCGATGTGGACGCGCTCGAGCACGCGTGCGATCTGCTCGTCGACGAGAGGGGCGCCGAGCGCATCTTCTTTCTCGGCGGCCGCTGGGCCGATGCCGACGAGCTCTTCCAGCGCAAGCGCGAGGAGAGGCGCGGGTGCGCCGAGTACAGCGACGTCGACTTCCTCGCCGACGTCGCCTCCTTCATCGCCAAGAGCGCCGCCGCAGAGCAGGGCGGGGTGGCGCAAAGGCTCCAGAAGGACGAGATCGAGACCTACATCGCGCGCTTTGCGCGCGTCCCCGACCGCGCCAGCTTCCAGTACCGCGACCCGGCGATCGCCCGCATTCTCCCCGAGCTGGTCGGCGACAAGATCGCCTGCCTTGTCCACGACAAGGCCGACCTGCAGCGCGACAACGTCGAGACCGCGGCCCTCTTCTTCCACGGCAACAGCGCCGAGCCGAACGTGGTGCAGATAGGCCCGCGCTTCTTCGTGACTCCGGGCAGTCTGGCGCACGTGCCGCGCCCGTCCTTCGCGCTGCTCACCGGCGAAGGGGCCTCGATGGAGCTCGTCGCCCTCGGGCTCGACGGGCGAGAGCTCAAGCGGTTTCCGATGAGCCTCGCGACCCGGCGAAAGATGTCGCTGCGGTAGGGCGGAGATGGACGAATCGTGTGACAACTTCCAGCTTCGAGCTTTCAACTCAGTGTTGGGCTGAGGGCTCGTGAGGTCTGCCGGTGCGCATCGCGCTGCTAGGGGGCTCCTTCAACCCGCCGCACGTCGGCCACCTGATGAACGCCTACTACGTGCTCGCCACCCGCGAGGTCGATCGCGTCTGGTTGATGCCCGTCTTCCAGCACCCGTTCGCCAAGGTGCTGGTGCCCTTCGACGACAGGGTGCGCATGTGCGAGCGGGCCGCGGCGCGCTTTGCGGGCGGGATAGAGGTGACGCGCATCGAGGAGCTCGCGCCGCCCGGCTCGAAGACCGTGGACATCCTCGAGCTGCTGCTCACGCGTCACCCCGAGCACCGCTTCAGCCTGGTCATCGGCAGCGACATCCTCCCAGAGCGCTCGAAGTGGAAGGAGTTCGATCGCATCGAGCAGATGGCCGAGGTCGTCGTCATCCCGCGCGCCGGCTACCCCTCGCCGCTCGCCCGCGGGCCCGCGCTGCCCGAGGTGAGCTCGAGCGAGGTGCGCGAGAAGCTCGCCCGCGGCGAGGACGTCTCGGCGCAGGTGCCTCGCGAGGTGCTGAGCTATATCGACGACCACGGCCTCTATCGGGGCCCGCGGGCCGACCGCTGAGCAAGCCGGCAGAAGCGGGCGTCTAGCTCCCGCTGCCGGCCCTCTGCTCGTTGAGGCTACGAAGATGCCTCTGCTAGGCCGCCGCCCTGTCCGACATGAGCTGTGCGAGCAGGTCGGAATGGTACGAGTCGGCGCTCATCGCGTAGAGGTTCGCCAGGCGAGGCAGCGCGCCGAGGCGCCGCTTCTCTCCTTTTGCCCCGATGCCGAGGTGGAGCTTCTTCGCGCCGCTCGCATGCGCTCGCCGCACCACCTGCAGGAGCAGTTGCCGATAAGCACCGTGCTCGGGCACGAAGCGGTAGTCGATCCCGACCATCAGCCCGGCGTACTGCTCGCGGCTGGAGTTGCTTACTGCCATCGCGACCGGGCGACCTTCCGGGTCTCCGCCGCTCGAGGGCTTGAGTCGCAACCCCATCAGCTCCCAGCCCGGGACGGCCAGGACGTGCCGGAGGAACTGGCTCGGCATCTCGAAGGTATTGATGGCGACGGCCTTCGCCTTGACGTTGCGGTAGAGCGAGAAGAAGTACTCCAGCTCGGCACTGCTCGGCTCTCTCCCGCTGTGCCGAAGGATCTCCACCTCGTAGTCTGCCGACCGCTCGATCGCTTCGTGCATGAGGCTGCGCGCCTTTCGCGAGAGGCCCGCGAGCCATTCGGCCTCGTCTTGCCAGCCGAGGTCGAGCACGTAGTTCTCGGGCAGCGCAAAGCGAAGGAATCCCTGCTCGGTAAGGAAACGGTCCATCTCGGCGTCCTCGGACGGGAAGTCGCGCAGCACCAGGTTGGTCGCGCAGCAACGGATTTGCTCGGCTCCGACCGCCTCGAGCAGCAGCAGCATCGCCTTGCGCCAATCGGCGCTGCGGTCGAGGTACAGGTGGTTGCCCTCGGTCAAGAGCGTGCCCATGCCCAGTGTCCGGGAGGTCAGGTACATCGGGTTGTCGCGCCGGCGCTCCTCGACCCGAATCGAGACCGCGGTCGGCGAGAGCATGTCGTCCTTCCAGATGGCGTCGGTGAAGAAGGTGGCGAGCACCGGCTTGCCGCTGCGGTCGCGCGCGACGAAGTAGTGGAAGCGCCAATTGTCGTGCGCCTTGGGGTTTCCCCGGAAGGTGGCCTCGAACGGCAAGAGCGCGTCGTAGCTGCACGAGACCTCGTGCCCGAGCAGCCGGTTCCATTCCTCGCGATCGAACCGGGTCACCGACTGCTCGTGCTGCAGGCGCAGCCCCGGCGCCGCGCGCGAGGCGCCGGCCCAGACGTTGCCGCTCCTCAAGCCCCGGCGCGCCCGCTCCAGCGAGTAGCCGTCGGCCTCGACGACCTCCGGAAAGACCCGCTGCAGGGTCGAGACGAGCGCACGCACGTCGTCGAGCGTCTGATGCGGGGTGAGGGTCATCCGGATGCCAGCCCGGCCCTTGGGCACGGCCGGGAAGACGGCCGGGTTGGTGTAGAACCCCTCTTGCTGTAGCCGCGCGACCATGCTGTAGGCGACCCGCGGGACGCCGACGGCCACGCAGCGGATGGGCGTCTCTGCCCTGGAAATCAGCGGCAGACCGGTCTGTCCGATCAGCTCGTTGAAGAGGCGCACGCGCTCGAGCAGCGCCGCGGCGCGCTCCTCGATCTCATCGGTCAGGTGGATCCGGGCCGAGGCGATGGCCGCGCCAAGCATCGGAGGCCAGATGGGCCCGGAGAAGAGCAGCGTCGGGCCCACCCGGCTCATGCGGCGGCGCAGCTCGGGATCGGCCAGTAGAATGGCGGCCCCGGCAGCGGCGAAGGCCTTGCACAGCGAGGCGGTCACCACCATGCGCGGATGCAGTGGGCCGCGGCTCAACGGCCAGCCCCGTCCGTGCTCGCCGACCCAGCTCGTGCCATGGGCGTCGTCGACGTAGGCCTGGAACTGCTCGTACTGGTCGAGCAGGCCGACAAGCCGGTCGATGGGCGCGAGGTCGCCAGCCATGCTGTAGACCCCGTCGGCCAGGTACCAGATCTTCCGATGCTTGGTCCGCAGGTCTTCGATTCGCTCGGCCAGAAGATCCATGCGGTTGTGGCGCACCACCTCTACCGCGGTGCCCGCGACCCGTACGTGGTTGACGGCCATTTGGACGCTGTTGTGGACGTGCTGATCGAGGAGGACCGCGTCCTTCTCGTCGATCAGGACCGGCAGCGAGGCCGCGTGGGCGAGCGTCATCGTCTGCGTGGTCAGGACCGGGAGCCCGAAGAGCTGCTCGAGTAGATCCTCGAACTCCCTGTAGAGCGGGATGGAGAGATACGGGCGAGAGGAGGCGAACTGAGTGCCGTAGCGTGCCGCGGCCTGCGCCATCGCCTCGCGCAGCCGCGGATCGAGCTCCAGTCCGACGTAGCTGCAGGAGCCGAAGTGCAGCAGCCTGCGGCCGTCGAGCCCGATGGTCCGCCCGTCGACCGGTCCGTCGTCGATGGTGCGAAAGCCCACCCCTCGTCTACACCCGTCGCTGACCATCGCGTCGACGACGTCAAGATAGTCCGATGTCCTCCTCATGGCCTCTCCTTTGTCTGTCCCCTCCAACCAGTTCGGAAACCATGCGGAGGAGCTCCTCCGGCTCGAACGGCTTGGTGATGAAGTTGCCGCCCTTCTTGCGGGCGTGCCGTGCGACGGGATCCTCGGTGTGTCCGGACATGAAGAGGGTCTTCATTCCCGGATAGACCCCTCGAAGCAGCTCTGCGAGCGTGGGCCCGCTCATGCCGGGCATCGACACGTCGGTCAGCAGCAGATCGACAGGGCCCGAATGGCGCTGGCTCAGCTCGAGCGCTTCGGCCGCGGTCGTCACCCCCAACGTGCGGAAGTCTTGCCCCTCGAGAATTCGGCGCACGGCCTGACCGAGCAGCGGCTCGTCATCGACCACCAGCACCGTGACCGGAGGGTCTTGAGACAGCCGAGAGAGCTCGGTGGGCTTCGGAGTGGCCTCGAACGGCGAGGCCGGGAACAGGAGGCGGAAGGTCGTGCCGCGCCCCGGCTCGCTCTCGAGCTGCAGCGCTCCGCCCGCTTCGCGCACGAAGGTGTCGACGACCGAGAGGCCTATCCCCGTGCCTTTGCCGATAGGTTTGGTCGTGAAGAACGGCTCGAAGACTCTTGCCCGGGTCTCGGGGCTCATGCCGCACCCGTCGTCGGAGACGACAAGCTCGAAGTATTCGCCGGCTGCGGGCGACTGGCTCCAGCCCTGCTCATCGCCGCTGAGGGTCACGACCCGAGTCTGCAGCGAGATCGTCCCTCCGTCGGGCAGCGCGTCGCGGGCGTTGAGCACCAGGTTCATCAGCGCCTGCTCGAGCTGCTCGGGATCGACCCGAATCTTGTCGACCGCGGGATCGAGAAGCGCGCGGAGGGCGATGGTCTCGGGGACCACCCGGCGCACGACGCTGACGAGTTGGGAGACGAACCCGTTCAGCTCGACCGTCTGCGGCACCTTCACGTCCTGCCGGCAGAACGCGAGGAGCTGCCGGATGAGGCGATCTGCCCGGCTGGTTGCGCGTCCGATGGCCTCGACGCTCTTGGCGACGAGCGGGTCGTCTGCCCGCTTCTTCAGCAGGTGGTTGTAGGAGACGATGATCGCCAGCAGGTTGCCGAACTCGTGGGCGATCCCTCCGGAGAGACGGCCTATCTCCTCCATCTTGCGGGTCTCGTGGACCTGCTTCTGAAGGGCGATCTCGCGGCTGACGTCGTGGATGCGAAGCACAAAAAGCTCGACCCCGCCAGTGGCGTCGTGCGTTGGTGACAGGACGAGGTCTTCGACGACCTCATGCTGCCCGTCCTCGTGGTGGGCGAGGCGCCCGTACCAGCCGTCCTTGCGCGCGATGGCTTCGGCAAGGCCGTCGGTCGCTCCGCCGAGGTCGACCTGATGCAGAGGACGACCGAGGAGCATGGCCGTCGTCATTCCCCGGCTGCGCTCGAAGGCCGGGTTGACGTATTCGATGCGGCCTTCTCCGTTGGCGATGACCACGCCTTCGACCGACTGCCTGACTGCAACGCTCAAGCGCGTGCGCTCCTCCTCGAGGAGCCGGCGATCGCTCAAGTCATTGACGAGGAAGGCGAATCCTCTGAGGTCTTGCTTGTGGTCGCGAACTGCTGACACAGCCACCCGCGCCCAAAACCGGGTGCCGTCCTTGCGGCGAAACCAGCCCTCCTGCTCAACACAGCCGGACGGATTGCCCGTCGCCGATTCGAGGAGCTGGCGAGACGGATGCTGGGCGCATTCCAGGTCGGAGAAGTGCTTGCCGAGCACGTCCTTCTCGGCGAACCGGTGCAGCCGCCGCGCGCCGCTGTTCCAACTGATGATCTCGCCCCGGGGATTGGCGAGGAAGAAGGAATGGTTGACGTTGCTTTCGACGAGTAGCTGCAGCTCCTCGGCTTTGCGCTCAAGCACGAAGACGAGCATCGCCATCCCGATGAGCAAGTGGAGCACCGCATCGACCCAGTAGCCCAACCAGCCGCTGCCCTGCGGAGCGAGGATGGGGTAGGCGATGGCCCACAGCCCCTTGAGCACCATCAGCAGCCCGAGGACGTAGGTCAGCGACCAGTGTCGCGAAAGCGGCTCGCGGAAGAAGACCCAGCCGAGCCAGACGAAGGCGAGGGCGACGGCGAGCGCTGGCGGCACGAACGCAGCCTCGTTGGAAGAGTTGAATCGCAGACCAAGCGCGAGGGCGAAGAGCAGGAGGGGGCACGCCAGCAGCCATCTGCTCGCCCTGCGCTCGCCCATCTCGAGCCCAGTGCGAATGAGGAAATAGGGGATGAGGGCCGCGGCAGAGACTGCCACCAGGAACATGGGCGGATACCCCGGCACGACCGTGGTCGCGGTGTCCAGTACGGCCGTCGTCGAGAAGCACAGATAGGCCCAGGACCAGTTGGCGAAGAAGTGGTGTCGGTAGCTGCCGCGGAGCCAGAACGAGACGAGGGTGACTACCGCGACGCTCGTCAAATAGAAGAAGCGCAGCAGGACTTCATGGTTTGAATCCATTGGGCGCCCGATCCCCTGAACTGCGACAGGCGCATTCTAGCCGATTTTGAACGATTTGCCTGCTAAGTCCCGAGAGTCACTGTGCTTTTTCAATGGGCGCGGAAGAATACAGGGTCATTGAAATGGGCGCCGGCGCCGTCGGCGCCTCCGTACGGGCAGCGAAAATCGAGCTTTGCCGAGAGGTATGCCTTGTGGGGCCTTCGAGCGAACGAGGAGAACGGTGAGGAGGCGCGGCTCTTGGAGCATTCGCCTCGAGCCGGACGAAAAACGCCACGGGGAGCAGAGGTTCCGAGAGCGCGAGCGGGTGCGGCCCGGGGGCGCGACCGCCCCCCCAAGCCCGCGGGACCCCGACTCGGTTAGCGACCGCGACCTCCCCGGCTGCGCGCCCTGGCGAGCGCCGCGGCGATGTCTCGCACCTGGTCCGGCGAAGCGCGGCCGAGCCTTTGTGAGAGGGCGAGCAGCGGCGCGCCGAGCGCGCGGTAGAGCACGAGCGTGCGCGCATCGGCGGGCGACGAAAGAGCGTCCAGGTGAGCCCGCACGACCTCGCTGTCGCCGCGAGCGATGGGGCCGGTGAGCGCGCCGGGCAGCCGATTGGCTTCCAGCCCGCAAAGCGCCGAGCGCATCAACGGCAAGAGCGCCTCGAGCGCCGAATGTTCTTCGAGCCCGCAGCGGCATAGAAGGTCTGCGGCTTGCGCGGCGAGCCCGACGAGGCCGTTCGACGCGAGGACTGCGGCGGCGTGGTAGAGCGCGCGGTCCTCGACGGGCAAGTCGAAGGGCTTCATCCCTGCCGCGCGAGCCAGCCGCCGGAGCGCGCGCGAGGCCTTCGTGTCGCCGCAGACGGCGGCCGACGCACCGGTGAGCGAGGCTCGTGGCGAGGGGACGGCGCACAGCGGGTGCAGCGAGCCCAGGTGTGCGGCGCGCGCGGGCGCGAGCGGCGACAGATCGAGCGCGCCCGAACAGTGCGCGACGACCTGGCCAGCATGGAAGCGCTCGGCGTGCGAGCGTGCGGTCTCGGCGATCGCGCCGTCGGGAACGCACAAGAGCACGACCCCGGCTTGGGCGAGCGCGGCCGCGGCCCGTGCGGCCTCGCGGTCGTTCTTCGGTCGACCGAAGGCACGGGTTTGAAAACCGGCGCGCCGCAGCGCGAGCGCGAGCGCTCCGCCGAGGCGGCCGCGGCCGATGATGCAGATCTCGGGTCTGGGCGCCATGGGCGAGCAGTCTACGCCCTACTCGACCACGGTGAACTCCACGCGCCGGTTTCTCGCGCGGCCAAGCGGTGTGGTGTTCGGCGCCACCGGGCGCGACTCGCCAAACCCCTCGGACCGCAGCCGCCCGGGCTCGATGGCCTTGCCGACGAGATACTGGACCACCGACCGTGCCCTGCGCCTGCTCAGGTCGAGGTTGAGCGCCGCGCTGCCAACGTCGTCGGTGTGCCCGACGACGAGCAGGCGCTTGATTTCGGGGTGCGCGCCGAGAAGCTCGGCGATGGCGTCGAGGACGATGAACGACTCCTTCTTGATCGTCGCCTTGCCGGTGTCGAAGGTGATGGCGCCCTTGATGACGAGCTTGTTCTTGTCGAGCGTGGCCAGCGGCTTGCCCGGGCAGCCCTCTTCGTCCGCCGGGCCGGGGAGGGTCGGGCAGTCGTCGTCGAGGTCGGGCACCTCGTCGCCGTCGCTGTCGGGACAGCCTTCGAGATCGGGGGGGCCGGCCTGGTCGACACAGCGATCCCTGTCGTCGGGCGTGCCGTCGCTGTCGCGGTCCGGGCAGCCCTCAAACCTCTTTGGGCCGGCGTGGTCCGGACAGCGGTCCTTCTCATCGGGGATGCCGTCGCCGTCGTTGTCCGGATCCGGGCAGCCGTCCGAGTCCTCGAAGCCGTCGTGGTCCTCGGGCTGGTCCGGGCAGCGGTCCTTCTCATCGGGAATGCCGTCGCCGTCGCGGTCGAGGAAGATGCGCTGGTAGCGCAACGCGGCGAAGAGCCGAAACGACTCGCGGCCGAACCCCGACTGCGTCGCGAGCCCGGTGCCGCCGCCGACGAGCGCGTGAAGGTTGCCCCAGACCTGCGCGCGCAGGCCGAGCATCAGCCCGAGCGGTGTCTTGAGCGCGTCGGAGGCCGGTCCGTTGAACGGCGCGCGTGCCGGGGTCGCCGCGAGCAGCTCGCCGAAGGCGAACCAGCGCTCGAACAACAGCTTGGGCAGCTCATAGGAGCCGGCCACCGCGAGGGTCAGCTCGTCGCCGACGTAGAGGTTGACGTAGCGCCCGGGCTTTTGCCGGTAGCGATAGCCCGCCTCGAGCCCGAGCCGCAGCTTGTCGAAGAAAGTGCGCTCAACAACCGCGCGCGGAGCGAGCACCAGGCCGCGCTCCCCGAGGAAGTCCTGGTCGGCCCCGGTCGGCAAGCGCAGCTCGGCGAGGAGCGCGAGCGCCAACGGCGCACTCGCCTGCGAGAGCAAGCGCACCTTGCCGAGCGCGCGCACGTCGCCCAACCCGTAGGCGGCTGGCCGGGCAGGGGCGAAGCCGGTCGCTCGCTCGAGGTCCTCGAAGCCGTCGGCCTGCCAGGCACTGAAGGGTAGGTCCAGGCCGATCTCCGCCCAGTCGGTCACCGCGTACGAGCCGAGGAGGTGGAGGTCGAGCCTCGAGCGGATAAGGTCGCCGACCTTCTCGTCTCCGAGCTGGAAGGCCATCAGGCCCGAAGCGAAGTCGAGGGCGAGGTCGAGGTGATAGGAGCGGGCCGGAGCGAACCGGGCGCCCTCGGTGCTGAAGAGGGCGTCGTGGCCGACGGCAGGTTTGGTGCCGAGTGGGTCGATTCCGCGGGCGAGCGGATCGTCGGCGGCGTGCGCCGGGATGGCGAGCGCCAAGGCAGCGGCTGCTGCGAGCAGAGCGGGGTGGAGGCGCAAGAGCGAACCTCGTCTCCGTGGGGCGGAGGATGGGCGGCCGACTCGTTGGGAAGGGAAAAGCGTAATGGCGAAGCCGAGGACCGTCAAAGGAAGGAGCAGCCGGCGGGGCGGGCGCCCGGACTCAAGAGGTGTCGGAAAACCTTCTGCGGCCTGTCCGCGCGAGGCGAGGAGCGCCGCCGTCTCGGCGGCCTGCGTGCGCGCATGAAGAAGAGG
>DHSB01000070.1:0-204 GCA_002408385.1 Myxococcales bacterium UBA5297 | reverse complement strand
TGCGTGCGCGCATGAAGAAGAGGTGCTGAAGCGAGACCGAGAAGGATCTCTCGGCGATTTTCGTCTCGGAAGGCTGAGCCGAAGGGGCACCTGTCGGGACAGGGCGCGCGCTGCGCCTCCGGCCCGCGGCGGGGAAGCTCCGCCAGCCTTTTCGCGCGCGGGGGCGGCGCGACGGGCCCGGCGCGAACGCGCGGGGGCGGCAAC
>DHSB01000164.1:1791-4840 GCA_002408385.1 Myxococcales bacterium UBA5297 | reverse complement strand
GGTTCCTCCGGACAACCTGTGAGTCTCTTCGGACGACCTGTGGGCGTCCGAAGCCCTTGTCGGTCATGTCGAGGCTGGTCGGCAGGTACTTGCGTCCGCAGACCACGCAGATCTTCCGCTTATCTTCTCGCTTCGCGCCCATCCCTGGACGCTCGCTCGCACGGCAACCTCACGCGAATTGGCCGCCGCACTGATCGACTCCGCCTCAGTCCGCGGTGGATCCTGTCGCCGCCGTTAGGTGGATCTCGGGCTGGCCGGCGCCAAAGCCTCCTGCCGGTCGTGCCAGCCGAAGCGCCCCGGGGCGGGCGCGGCTCCTTCGGGCGCGGGCGGGCATCGGGTTGACGCCATGGCCTCGAAGGGTGCGCACGGTGCCCAGGTCCATCCCCGAGCCGTTGTCGATGAGCGCTCGCCGTCGCCCTCGCTCGCCGGCGTCACTCTGACACCTGATCGGGGGCGGAAGGGGGCCCTCTGCGGCCACCTCGGGCGGGCGAAACTCACCTGCCAAGACGTCTCAGGGGCTCGCCGGCCAGCCGGGAACGGCGGGTGCCGGCTCATCAGCGCCGCGGGCGGAAGGGTTCAGAAATACGGTGGTTTTCCCGCTCTGCCTCCCCAGGAGGCCTGGGCCAAACTCCTCGGCTGGCCGGAAAGCTGACCGCGCCCCGGCAATGGGCTATTTTGTCCGGTCCGCATCAAAATCCCGCCGAAGCGCACGATGCGCGTCGGGCAAGCGAGCCCCTGAGGAATGGCGACCGAACAAGGCGAGGCAGCCGGCACGTCCGGCCAGCAGGGCGAGGTGCCGAAGGGTACCGCAGTCGCCGCGACGGGCGAGGGCGCTCCCTCGAGCCCGACGACCGCCTTTCGCGTCGCGCTGCCCACCTTCGAAGGTCCGCTCGATCTGCTGCTCCACCTCATCCGCGAGCACAAGATCGACATCCTCGACATCCCCATCTCCTTGATCACGCAGAAGTATCTGGAAGCGCTCAAGGCGATGAAGGAGATGGATCTCGACATCGCCGGCGAGTTCATTCTGATGGCGGCGACGCTCGCGCACATCAAGTCGCGCATGCTGCTGCCCGACCCCGAGCCGCTGCCCGAAGAGGACCAGCCGCAGCAGGGCGACCCGCGCGAAGAGCTGGTGCGGCGGCTGCTCGAGTATCAGAAGTACAAGGCCGCCGCCGAGGAGTTGGCCCGCCAGGACCTGCTCGACCGCGAGGTCTTCACCCGGCGGGCGCGGATCGATCAGATCCCCTTCGCCGAGGGCGAGGTCGGGCTGGTCGAGGTCTCGGTCTTCAAGCTGGTCGAGGCGCTCGATGGCGCCCTGAAGACTGCCAAGCTCGAGGCCCCGCACCAGGTCGTCGTCGACCGGATTAGCCTGAGCGAGACCATCAACGAGGTGGTCGAGAAGCTGCGGGTCGAACCGCGCACCTCGTTCTTCACCATCCTCGAGCAGGCGCGCGAAAGGCCGCAGATAGTCATCACGTTCCTGGCGCTGCTCGAGATGGCCAAGCTCGGCCTCATCCGCATCTACCAGGAAGAAGACGGGGCCGACATTCTCGTCTGGGCCAGAGATCCGGACTTGCTGGGCGTCGCGCCCGAAGAGATCAAGGACGACTACAAGTAGTGGAGAGACCCGTGAGTGAATCAGAGCTCGAGGGAGGCGCGCCCGCTTCTCGACCGGAGGAGTCGCAGGACTGCGCGCCCGAAGCGCAGGCCGAGCCGGGCGGCACCGCCGTCGTCGACAACGGCGCAAGCGCCGCGCCCCAAAGCGAGGAGCCCAGCGGGCTGGCAACGGACGGGCAGCAGAGCGCCGAGCCTTCGGCCGGACAGGCAGACGAGACGCGCGAGCTGGCCGGCGCCGAGGGTCAAGGCGAGGAGCGCTCCGGGGAGGAGGGCGAAGGCGCGGTCGAGGGGGCCGACGAGGCGCACGACAAGCCGGTCAACGAGCTCGCTTCCGAGCAGGATCCTCAGGTCGAGCAGGACCTTCGAGCTCAGCCTGAGGAGGAGGGCGATTCGGACGAGGCCGCCTCCGACAGCGGCGCACCCGACGCGGAGATCGGCGCTCCCGAGGCGGAGGCGGGCGCACCCGAGGCGGAGGCCGGCGCTCCCGCGCACGAACCGGCGTTCGGGGCTACTGATGCGCCCGAGGAGGCTCAGGAGCCGGCGAGCTCGGGCTCAGCTTCGGCCGGGTTCGGAGCCGGCGACGCGGGAGCGGCCGCCAACGAGGATCTTCCGGCCGAGGTCGCGAGCCTGCCCACGCGCAAGAAGGCCGAGCCCAAGGACCCGGACGCGTTTCAAGACATCGAGGCCGCCACCATCGAGGCGCCGGTCGACGAGGAGATGGACACGTCGTTCGAGAAGCTCGCCTCCAAGGCGAAGCGCTTCTCGCCCGAGCGGATTCGCACCATCCTCGAGTCGCTGCTGTTCGTGACCGACAAGCCGTTGAGCGAGCAGGCGATAAGCCAGGTGACGGGCCTGACCATCGAGGTCATCCACCAGCAGCTCGAGAAGCTTCAGGGCAACTATCGCGACGGGGTGCGCGGCATCGTCCTGCACGAGGTCTCGGGCGGCTGGCAATTTCGCACCGACCCGACCAACTCGGAGTTCGTGCGCCGCTTCCTCAAGGTCAAGCCGCAGCGGCTCACCCGCGCCGCGCTCGAGACGCTGGCGATCATCGCCTACCGCCAGCCGGTGACCCGGCCCGAGATCGAGGACATCCGCGGGGTGGACAGCGGCGCGGTCGTCAAGGCGCTGCTCGAGCGGCACCTGATCAAGATCATCGGCAAGCGCGACGAGCCGGGCCGGCCGCTGTTGTACGGCACCACGCAGGAGTTCCTCGAGTTCTTCAACCTGCGCGACCTGGGCAGCCTGCCGACGCTGCGCGAGTTCCACGAGCTGTCCGAGGAGAACCGCGAGTTCGTCGAGAAGGAGACCGGCGAAGCGGCCCAGCCACCGAAGGGTACCGACAGCATCGTCGCCGACCTCAAGGACAACACCTTCGAGCTGAAGCTGCAGGAGACGACCGCCGAGGCCAACGAGGCGCTCGCCGAGC
>DHSB01000164.1:1206-1670 GCA_002408385.1 Myxococcales bacterium UBA5297 | reverse complement strand
GGCCAACGAGGCGCTCGCCGAGCTCGAATTGGCGCTCGCCGACTCGGACGAGAAGGCCAAAGAGACGGCGCGCGTGCTCAATCCGGACACGAACAAGCCTGCGCGCAGTGATGACGACGAGGCGGGCGAGGACTCGGACGACTAGCGGACGCAAACCCCGCCCCCGGCGGCAGCACAGCCCAAGAAAGAACCTATGGAAATCCGTCTGCAGAAGGCCCTGGCGCAGGCCGGGATCGCCTCGCGCCGCAAGGCCGAAGAGCTGATCGCCGCCGGCCGCGTCGAGGTGAACGGGGAGATCGTCACCGAGCTTGGCACCCGGGTCGATCCCGGGCGCGACATCATCCGCGTCGACCGCAAGGTGCTCGAGACCGAGCGAAAGGTCTACTTCGTCCTCTTCAAGCCGACCGGCGTGATCACCACGCTCTCCGATCCGCAGGGGCGCCCGACGGTCAGCGACCTGCTCG
>DHSB01000164.1:691-1053 GCA_002408385.1 Myxococcales bacterium UBA5297 | reverse complement strand
GGGCGTGCGCGAGCGGGTCTTCGCGGTCGGCCGGCTCGACTTCGATGCCGAGGGGGCGCTCATCGTCACCAACGACGGCGAGCTCGCCAACCGGCTGATGCACCCGCGCTACGGGGTGCCGCGGGTCTACCTCGCCAAGGTCAAGGGCGTTCCCGACCAGGCGACGCTCGCCAAGCTGCGCTCAGGGGTCATGCTCGAGGACGGGATGGCGCGCCCGGACTCCGTGGAGGTCCAGAGCCTCGCCGAGCGCAACACCTGGCTCAAGCTCGTGCTGTCCGAGGGGCGACCGCACCTCGTCAAGCGCCTCTGCGCGGCCATCGGCCATCCAGTCGTGCGCCTGTATCGACCGAGCTACGGCGGGG
>DHSB01000164.1:350-541 GCA_002408385.1 Myxococcales bacterium UBA5297 | reverse complement strand
GAGCGCCGAGGGGCTCAAGCCGGGCCAGTTCCGGGAGTTGACGCCCTCGGAGATCGGCATGCTCCAGCGCGGAGGCCGAGGCGGGACCGGCGGTGAGCTGAAGCTGCCGCCCCGACACCACCGTGCCTGGGGAGCGGAGGAGCAGGTGCCGCCGGAGCCGGGGCCCTCGCCAGCCGCAGGGCTTCCCTCAA
>DHSB01000164.1:0-197 GCA_002408385.1 Myxococcales bacterium UBA5297 | reverse complement strand
AGGGCTTCCCTCCGAAGGCACGGGGCCGCGCCGGCGGGGGCGCGGGCCGGGGACGGGCCGCGAGGAGAGGGGGCCCGTGCGGCAGCCGATTCCAGGGCGGGCTCGAGGCGCGGAGCGGCAGCGCGGTGCCGAAGAGCAGCCGCGCCCGGGGCGGGGTCGGGGCGGAGAGCGGGATGACAAGGCGGCGCCGTCGCGTC
>DHSB01000141.1:23822-23981 GCA_002408385.1 Myxococcales bacterium UBA5297 | reverse complement strand
GTGCAGCCCGGGCAGTAGTGGAAGTAGTTGTCGGTGAGGACCTTGGTCCTCTCGAAGACCACCTTCTCTTCAGACATGGTCAATCTCCCTGAATCTCAAAGGGCCGCGTGCAGCTCTTTAACCTGGGCCACGATCTCTTCGACGGTGGGCACCACCCCG
>DHSB01000141.1:22746-23658 GCA_002408385.1 Myxococcales bacterium UBA5297 | reverse complement strand
CACCACCCCGCCCACCCGTCCCCAGAACTTCACCGGGCGCTTGGCTTCGACCGCCGCCCTCACGTCTTCGAGCATCTGCCCCATGCTCATCTCGATGGTGAAGAAGACCTTGGTCGACTCGATGTGCTTCTTCAGCGGCTCGGTCGGGAAAGGCCAGGCGGTGATCGGCCGGAACAGGCCGACGGCGATGCCCTGCTTGCGCAGCTCGCGGATGGCGGTCTTGGCGATGCGCGCGGTGGTCCCGTAGGCGCACAGCACGATGCCGGGCTTGTCCTCGAGCAGGTGCTCCTCCCAGCGCTGCTCCTTTTTCATCCGCCCAAACTTCTCGTAGAGGTGCTGGACGTGACGCTCGAGCTCCTCGGGGTCGAGGTAGAGCGAGTTGATCACGTTGGGGCGGCGCGTTGCGGGCTTGCCGGTGGTCGCCCAGCTCCGGTCGAAGCTCTTCGGGGTGGTCTCCGGGAAGCTGACCGGCTCCATCATCTGGCCGATCACCCCGTCGCCCGCGACCACGGTCGGCGAGCGGTATTCGTCGGCGAGGTCGAAGGCGAGAGAGATCAGGTCGACCGCCTCCTGCGCGGTCGACGGCGCGAGGACGATGGTCTGCTTGTCGCCGTGACCGAAGCCGCGGGTCATCATCAGGTAGTCGCCCTGCGACGGGGCGATGTCGCCGAGCCCCGGGCCGCCACGCATGATGTTGACGATGACCGCCGGCACCTCGGCGCCGACCATGTAGGAGAAGCCCTCGCTCATCAGGGCCACCCCGGGGCTCGACGAGGAGGTCATCACGCGCACGCCCGCGCCGCCCGCGCCGTAGATCATGTTGGCCGCGGCCAGCTCGCTCTCGGCCTGCAGGAAGGTGCCGCCGACCTGCGGCAGGCGCTTGGACATGTACTCGGGGATCTCGTTCTGCGG
>DHSB01000141.1:18217-22622 GCA_002408385.1 Myxococcales bacterium UBA5297 | reverse complement strand
TACTCGGGGATCTCGTTCTGCGGGGTTATCGGGTAACCGAAGAAGTAGCGGCAGCCCGCGCGGATCGCCGCCTCGGCGATCGCTTCGGTGCCCTTCATCAACATCCTTTGCTGGGCCATCTTTGTCTCCACGCACGGGTCGCGGCCGACAGGGTGCGGCGGCGACCGGTTATCGCATCTCGCGTTGCTCGAAAGTGCGCCTAGCCGGCCTTCTTCAGCGCCTTGTAGACCGAGATCGCGCCCTCGGGGCAGACCACGGCACACAGGCCACAGGCGGTGCACTTCTCGATCTCCTTGATTCCGACCGGGTGGTAGCCCTTGGCGTTGAGATCCTCGGAGAGGTCGAGAAGAGCCCTGTTGCAGGCCTTCATGCAAAGCCGGCAGGCCTTGCACCTGTCCATGTCGATGACCAGGCGGTTCATGAATCGCTCCTGTTCGTGTTTTCTGTCAGCGGGGGCTGGCCCGAGGCGAGCACCACGCCCCCCAGGAACTGCGGCATCATGCTGCGCCGGACCACCACGACAGGTGGCAAGTCCGGCCGTTCGGCGAACTCTTCGGAGAGGTGCGCGGAGACCGCGAGCAGGCGCACCTCGGTGCCCAGGCTCTGCGCCACCTCGCGCGACAGCTCCAGGCCCCAGAGCACGTCCTCGGCGGTGGTGTGCTCGAGAAGGTTGGTGTTCGAGATGATCCCGGTGACCTGCAGGCGCGAGGCGAAGGCGATCTTCTCGGCCTGCTCGACCACGGTGGCGAGCGTGTCCATGAAGGGCCGGTAGCGGTTGAGCACCAGCAGCAGGTCGTAGTCGGAGGCGCCGACGACATCGGAGATGGAGCCGAGCGCGCGGGCGCCGACCGGGTCGCCGCCGACATCGAGGACCATCTGCACGTCGGGGCGCGCGACGTTGCCGCGCAGCTCGGGCGTGAGGATGGGCAGGTCCGCGCTCGCCAGGGCACCGGCAGGAGCGAGCAGCTCAATCCCCTGGTGCTTCAGGTGGTCGCCGGCCTCCCGCGAGCGGAAGTAGGGCTTGAGCACGTCGATGTCGCCGAGGACGACCTTTTTCCACGCCGAGGTCTTGCGCTGGGCCGCGCTGAGCGCCAGCCCGATGGCCAGCTCGGTCTTGCCACTGCCGTACGGCCCGATGAGCGCCGTCACCCGGCGCATCTGGAAGGCCATCTGGGACGTCACGGCTGCCATGCGCTCAGGGCTCCCTTCAGGTGAGGGCCGGCTGACGGGTCGTCGAGGGAACGCCCTTTGGCTCTCAGGGCGGGTTCAGTCGATAGGCAGGTAGCCGGGTTTTGTTCGGCCTCGGGGCGGCCATTGTGCGTGATGAAAGGGGTGTCAGGCAACGTGCTTTTTCTGGCGCAGTGAGGCGGCGGACACTGGAGCGAACGAGCCGTCGGGCGGGTTGCCGCACCTCGGAGCATGCAAATGCCTGGAAAGCAGAGAAATTCCCCGTCGGACTCAGCCGCTCCTCGACCGATGCCGGTCGTAGGTAGCAAGGCCCGCGACCGACCGAGCGAGCCCTCGGCTCCATGCGGCCAGGCGCCGTGGAGGGAGCCCGCGGGGGCCAGGGCTCGTCGCACCTCTGCCCAAGCAGCTCGAGCGCAGTCCGGTCCTCCCGAGCCCTTCGATAAGCTCGCAGATGGCACGTGCCCCGCCTCCGCGGGTTCGACCAAAAGAAGGCGCGCCCGCTCCAGGCGCGCCTCCCGCGGCGAGCTGCTTTCTCGCGAACGCCTACGGCTCTTCGTAGGTGCACTGCTTCTTTGCGTAGTTCCTCAGCACGAGGTGCTTGCCCTCGTGGCTGACGACGTAGTTGGGCATCAGCGGGATCTTGCCGCCGCCGTCCGGGCCGTCGACCACGAAGTGTGGAACAGCCATGCCGCTGGTCCAGCCGCGCAGGTTCTCGATGATTTCGATGCCCTTGGCCACCTCGGTGCGAAAGTGGCCGATGCCCTTCGAGAGATCGCACTGGTAGATGTAATAGGGCCGAATCCGCATCATCAGCAGCTTCTGGTTGAGCGCCTTGACGATCTTCGGGTCGTCGTTGACGCCCTTGAGCAGCACCATCTGGTTGCCGACCGAGCAGCCCGCGTCCGACAGCTTGCGCGCGGCCTCGAAGGACTCGGCGGTGCACTCCTTCGGATGGTTGAAGTGTGTGTTGACGAAGAGCGGGTGGTGCTTGCGGATCACCTTCACCAGATCCTCGGTGATGCGCTGGGGCAGGGTGACAGGGCAGCGGGTGCCGAGCCGGATGATCTCGACGTGCGGGATCGCCCGGAGGCGGCCGAGGATGTCGTCGACGCGCTCGTCGCTGAGGGTCAGCGGGTCGCCGCCGGAGACGACCACGTCGCGCACCTTCGGGTTCGAGGCGATGTAGGCGATGCCGTCGTCGATCTGCTTGGAGGCCGCGGCGCTCGAGGGGTTGGCCACCTTGCGCTTGCGGGTGCAGTGGCGGCAGAACATCGGGCAGTTGTGCGAGACGTAGAAGAGCACGCGGTCCGGGTAGCGGTGCGTCAGGCCCGGCACCGGCATGTCGCGGTCCTCGGCGAGCGGATCCTCGAGGTCGGTCGGCAGCACGTTGAGCTCGGCGGCGACCGGAACGCTCTGCATGCGGACCGGGCAGTGGGGGTCCTTCGGGTCCATCAGCGAGGCGTAGTAGGGCGTGATCGCCATGTTGAACTCGGCGGTCGTGCGCTCGAACTCGCCGCGGGCCTCCGGGGTGAGCTCGACGACCTTCTCGAGCGTCGCGAGGTCGGTGACCCGGTTGCGAAGCTGCCAGCGCCAGTCGTTCCAGTCGGAGTCGGGCGTCTCCTTCCAGATCGAGCGCAGGGACGCGGGGAAGCGGGTCCGGATGGGCGATGCGATGGCGGGCGCACCCTCGATGATGCGATTGGCTTCGGGGACGCCCTGTGCGCCGGGCGCGGACTTCAGAATGTCTTGCGAGATGGCCATTTCGCCTCCAGATGCCTGTTGGGACGGCCTGGGCGCGAGGTCTCCCCGCGCGCGAGCCTGAAGTCTCCGGGCGCATGACAGGCAGCGTGCATGGAACGGCGCGCGGAGAGCCGCACCCTAAAGTCCGTCAGTTCACCTGTCAATCGAGCGAGTTTTCGGTCGTTTCGCCGCCTCCGGGCGGAAATCGCCGAGCGGAGCGGGCGGTTCCTTGACCCCCGATGGCGCGGTCCCTATCCTGCGCCGCCCCTCGGGGCGAATCGATGTCTGCCAACCTCATCAATCCCCAGCCCTGGGAACGCTTTGGCGCCCGTGAAGACGAGTGGCGCGACTGGCGCTGGCAACAGCGCCACGCCGTACGCACTCTCGACGAGGCGGCGCGCCAGCTCGCCCTGAGTCCCGAAGAGACCGAAGGAATTCGCCGCGCGCAGGGCCTATTCCGTTTCGGCGCGACCCCCTACTACCTGTCGCTCGCCGACCGCGAAGACCCCGCCTGTCCGGTGCGCATGCAGGTGGTGCCGGGGCTCGCCGAGTCGAGGGTGCGGCCGGGCGAGCTGCGCGACCCGCTCGGCGAGGACTCGCATCGACCGGTCGCCAGCATCGTCCATAAGTATCCGGACCGCGTCCTCTTCCTCGCCTTCGACCGCTGCGCGGTCTACTGCCGGCACTGCACGCGCCGGCGCATCGCCGGTGGGGGCGAGGCGCCCCTGAATCGCAAGGCGCTCGAGGCGGGGATCGCCTACGTGCGCGCGCACCCCGAGGTGCGCGACGTGCTCGTCTCCGGCGGCGATCCGTTGCTGCTCTCGGACGGGAGGCTCGAGGCGCTGCTCGGCGAGCTGCGGGCGATCCCCCACGTCCAGCTCCTGCGCATCGGGACCCGGGTGCCGGTCGCCAACCCGATGCGCGTCACGCCCGCGCTCGTCGCGACCCTGCGCCGCTTCCACCCGCTCTTCGTGGTGACGCACTTCAACCATCCGAAAGAGATCACCCCCGAGTCGCGCGCGGCCTGCGAGGCGCTCGTCGACGCGGGGATCCCGGTGGAAAACCAGAGCGTGCTGCTGCGCCGAATCAACTCGAGCGCGCGCATCCTCACCCGCCTGAGCCACGAGCTGCTCGCGATGCGCGTGCGCCCTTACTACCTGCATCAGATGGACGTCGCCGAGGGGACCGAGCATCTGCGCACGCCGGTCGAGGCCGGCCTCGCGATCCTGGACGCGATGCGCGGCTACACCTCGGGCCTGGCGGTGCCGCACCTTGCGGTCGACCTGCCGGGCGGAGGTGGCAAGGTGACCCTGCAACCGCGCTACCTTCTCGAGCGCGACGCGCGGGGCGCGACCTTTCGCAACTATCGCGGCGAGCGCTACGTGTATCCGGAGCCGGCCGACAGCGACTGCAGGTGCCCGTACGAAGACAAGTACTTCGGCGAGCGAGGTTGAGCCGCCGCGCCGGTGGAACGGCA
>DHSB01000141.1:15869-17864 GCA_002408385.1 Myxococcales bacterium UBA5297 | reverse complement strand
CCGGGCGCGCGCTGCTCGGCTTGCGTCCTCGTCGCGCCGCTCGACAGCACGTTCGGCTCTCGGGCTGGGCGCCGGCGCACCGGTGAGCGGTATTCGGCCTGGTCGCGCTGCTCAGCGGCGTCCGGATTGAGCAGCGCCCGGCCGCGCGCGGTTGGGGAGGACGGCTATTCGCCGCCACCGACCGGGATCTCGATGCCCTCTTTGCCGCCTCCGCGCTGCACCTGAATCCCGTCCTCCTCGACGACCACCGGAGCCTCATCGCCGAAGCCGCGCTGCACCGTGATCTCGCCCTTGCCGTCGTCCTTGCCGCCCTGGGCGCCCTTCTTCGCCTCCTCGAGCTTCGTGGCGTGCTCCTTCTCCGAGCGCTGGGCCTCTTTGAGCCCGTCGCGCCCGAGCTTGACCATGCCTTTCGAGTACTCCTTGTCGGTCGTGCCGTGCTTCTCGAGGACCTCCTGGCGGGCATCGCGCAGCTTCTGGTCCATCTCCTTGCGCTCGTCGCGGGACATCTGCTTGATCGTGCGGTTGCCGTACTCCTCCTTGATCGCCTTCTCCTTCTCGGCGAGCTCGGCGTTGATGACGCCGGCCTCGGTCGGATCGAGCGCGAGGGCGCGGGCAGGGGTGAACAGCAAGGCGCAGAGGGAGGCGGAAAGCACGCAGAGACGCGACATGATCGGCTCCAGCTTGAGTTCGTTGAGGGGCCGGAAGTGTAGCACGGAGAGCACTCCGGGAAGCCGCGCCGGCCTCCGGGTAGAATCCCCCCGCTCACCTGAGGAGGCGACGCGATGGCGATTCGCGAAGGGCGTTGGGACTGCCCGCAATGCGGTAACCAGGGAAATCGGGGCAGCGAGCTCAAGTGTCCGGCCTGCGGCCGGGTTCGGGCCGAGGAGGTCCAGTTCTACGCCGCCGAGGACGCGGCGGAGGTCACCGACGAGGCCGCGCTCGCCCGGGCGAAGGCGGGCGCCGACTGGATCTGCGAGTTCTGCGGGGCGACCACGCCGGCCGACCAGAAGCGCTGCAGAGGCTGCTCGGCCGACCGCACCGAGAAGCGCCGCGCGGTCAAGGAGCTCCTCGACCGGCCCGAGGCGCCGGCGCCCGCGCCCAAGAAGAAGTCGAAGGCCGGCCTGGTGCTCGCGGGCATCGGCCTGCTCGCCATCGCCGGCGGCTTGTTGCTCTGCCGCGCCAAAGAGGCGTCGATGACGCTCGCGGGCGTCTCCTGGGAGCGCACCGTCGAGGTCGAGAAGTACACGACCGTCGTCGAGGAGCACTGGCGCGACAGGCTGCCCGAGGGCGCGCGCATCCTCTCGACGGAGAGGAAGCTCGAGCGCACCGACAAGGTCCAGACCGGCACTCGCCCGGTCACCAAGACCGTCGAGGAGAAGGTCCAGACCGGCACCAAAAAGGTGAAGGTCGGCAAGAAGGATCTCGGCAACGGCTACTTCGAGGACCTCTTCAAGGAAGAGCCGGTCTACGAGACCCGCCAACGCACGGTGACCGAGGACGAGCCGGTCTACCGCGAGGACCCGGTGTACGCCGACTGGTGCCGCTACGAGATCGACAAATGGGTCAAGGACAGGGTCGAGAAGGCCTCCGGCTCCGACAAGTCGCCGGACTGGCCGGCCGTCTCAGCCACCGACAAACAGCGCCCCGGCAAGAAGGTCGAGACCTACCGTGCGCTCTTCAAGGACGCGGACGGCGAGGAGCATGAGTGGACGCCGAAGCTCGACGAGTGGCAGCGGCTCGAGGTCGGCCGCAAGTACAACGTCGTCACCCGGCTCGGTTCGGTGCAGGGCCTCGCGGCCGCCGAGTGACCTGCCGGACTGTTGGGCGCAGGCCCGCTTTCTTGCGGGCCTCGCCTGCGCCCCTAGAATCCTGAGGGTGCGGTTTTTCCTCTTCTTCCTGGTCCTTCTGCTCGGCCTGCCGGCGCGCGCTGCGGAGACGGTGCGCATCGCCATCGTCGACGGCGCCACGCAGATCACGCTGGCGGGCAAGGACCTC
>DHSB01000141.1:695-15734 GCA_002408385.1 Myxococcales bacterium UBA5297 | reverse complement strand
CTCGAGGTGCGCCACCTCGAGGTCGGGGAGAGGTACGCGCCCGCGCCCGGCGGCCGCTCGGTGGTCTATCTCGCCAAGGGCGAGATGATGCTCGACGGCGCGCCGGTGAGGGCCGTCGACGGCGTCAAATACCGCTCCCAGGGCTTCGTGCGCGTCGCGGACAAGCCGGTGCGCGGCGAGATCGAGGTCCGGCCCAACGGCAAGGGCAAGCTCATCGCCATCAACGTGATCCCGCTCGAGGACTACCTCGCCGCGGTCCTCGGCTCGGAGATGCCCGCGAGCTTCCCTCCCCAGGCGCTCCGGGCCCAGGCCGTCGCGGCGCGCACCTACGCGGTCCACAAGAAGATTGGGGCCTGGGGAAAGCCCTATCACCTCGGCGCGACGGTGCTGCACCAGGTCTACGGGGGCGCTCGGGCCGAGGACCCGCGCACGCTCGAGGCGGTCAAGGCAACCGAGGGCGAGGTGCTGGTCTGGAAGATGGAGCCGGTCGAGGCCTACTTCCATTCCTCCTGCGGCGGGCGCACCGAGGATGGCGTCCACGCGCTCGGGCGAAACCTGCCGTACCTGACGCCGGTCGACTGCCCCTGCTCGGACTACTCGCACACGCGCTGGACCGCGAGGCTCGAGGCCGACGACTTCAAGCGCCTGCTCGCAGGGGTGCGTGACATCGAGGTCCAGCGCCGCACGCCGACCCGGCGGGCCGACCGGGTGCAGCTCGAGTCGAAGAAGGGCAGGCGCGTCGTCACCGGGGTCGAGCTACGGCAGGTCGTCGGCTACAGCAAGCTGAAGAGCCTGTGGTTCGAGGTCGAGCGCAAGGGCGGCCGCTTCGTCTTCGAGGGTCGGGGCCACGGCCACGGCGCAGGGATGTGCCAGTGGGGCGCGCGCCGGCTCGCGGAGAAGGGCTGGGACTACCGGCGCATCCTGGCGCATTACTACCTGGGCTCCGAGCTGCGGAAGATGTATTGAGCACCGCCGCAACGGGGGCGCGCCCGGCGAGCCACCTGAATGAACCTCGACGACTTCGACTACCCGCTCCCCGAAGATCTCATCGCCCAGGAGCCGCTCGCCCAGCGCGACGCCTCGCGCCTGCTCGTGCTCGACCGCAAGGCCGCCCGGGTCGAGCACCGCGGCTTCCGCGACCTGCTCTCGTTCCTGCGCGCGGGCGATCTGCTGGTCGTCAACGACGCCAAGGTCATCCCCGCGCGGCTGCTCGGCCACAAGGTCGACACCGGCGGCAAGGTCGAGCTCGTCCTGACGATGCCGCTCGCCGGCGCCGACGGCGCGACCTGGCGCTGCATCGGACAGGCCTCGAAGGCCATCCGGCAGGGCATGAAGCTCGACTTCGACGGCCTGGGCGCCGAGGTGCTCGCCGCGCGCGGCGACGGCAGCTACGAGGTGCGCTTCGACAGCGAGAACCTGCAGGAGGCGCTCGAGCGGGTGGGCCAGCTCCCGCTGCCGCCGTACATCCGGCGCGAGGTGAGCCCGGCCGATCGCGAGCGCTACCAGACCGTCTTCGCGAAGAACCCCGGCGCCGCGGCCGCGCCGACGGCCGGCTTCCACTTCACCGAGTCGCTGCTCTCGCAGCTCGAGGCGGCGGGTGTGCGGACCGCCAAGGTGACGCTCTACGTCGGGGCCGGCACCTTCCTGCCGGTGCGCACGCAGGTGATCGAAGAGCACCGCATGCATGCCGAGCGGTACGAAGTCCCCGCGCACGCGGTGCAGGCGGTCGAGCGCACGAAGAGCGAGGGTGGCCGCGTCGTCGCCGTGGGGACGACCGCGGCGCGGGCGCTCGAGACGGCCTCGGCCGGCGGCAAGCTCGAGGCAGGCGAGGGCGTCTCCGAGCTCTTCATCTACCCGGGCTACGAGTTCCGGGTCGTCGATGCGCTGGTCACCAACTTCCACCTGCCCAAGTCGACGTTGCTGCTGCTGGTGAGCGCGCTCGCCGGCTGGGACCGCATCCGCGACGCGTACGCGCAGGCGATCGAGCGGCGCTACCGCTTCTTTTCGTACGGCGACGCGATGCTGATCGTCTGATCGCTTGGCTGCAGGTCGCCTCGACGAGCGTGTGCAGGCAGGGGCGTGTCGCAATAGCCCGAGGCCGAACGCGCTGCCGGACGTAGTTGCGTACTGCCGGCCGACCTTTGTGCGAGGCTCCCGCGGAGCCCTGCAGGGTCGGTTGGGTCTAGCGCGCGGCTCGCGCGGAGCCCCGCAGGGTCGGTCGGGCTTCGTGCGAGGCTCCCGCGGAGCCCTGCAGGGTCGGTCGGGCTTTGCGCGAGGCTCCCGCGGAGCCCTGCACGGTCGGTCGGGCATCGTGCGAGGCTCCCGCGGAGCCCTGCACGGTCGGTCGGGCTTCGTGCGAGGCTCCCGCGGAGCCCTGCGCGGTCGATTTCTCGCCCGTTTGGGGGATTCGGGGGAATGTCCGCCGTGCCGGAGGCGTGGATCCCTCCAGACGCGAAAGCGTCCGGCCACTTCGGGGCCCGGGCCACGCAGGGGCGAGCTCTTGGTATCGGGCGCCGCCAGGGTCGAAAACCGAATGGAAGAAAGCTAGAAGAGGGCCGCACCTTCGGCCGGGTCGCCCGGCGCTGCGCCAGAGGATTTCCCGTGTCCGACCACCTCGTCCGCTACGAGCTCCTGAAGACCGATCCCGACTCCCAGGCCCGGCGCGGCCGGCTGCACACCCCGCACGGCGTCGTCGAGACGCCGGTCTTCATGCCCGTCGGCACGGTCGGCTCGGTCAAGGCGCTCGGCCCGGACGATCTCGCCAAGGACGACGTGCGGATCATCCTCGGCAACACCTACCACCTGTACCTGCGGCCCGGGCACGAGCTGGTGCGCGAGATGGGCGGGCTCCACCGGTTCATCTCCTGGCCCAACGCGATGCTCACCGACTCGGGCGGCTTCCAGGTCTTCTCGCTCGCCGAGCGGCGCAAGATCACCGAGGAGGGCGTCACCTTCTCCTCGCACCTCAACGGCTCGAAGCACCTGTTCACGCCGGAGAAGGTCATCGGCATCGAGGAGGCGCTGGGCGCCGACATCATCATGGCCTTCGACGAGTGCCCGCCGGCCAAGAGCGAGCGCGCCTACTTCGAGCAGTCGCTCGCCCGCACCACGCGTTGGCTGAAGCGCTGCACCGAGGCCTGGAGGCGCGAGCGCTCCTCGCTCTTCGGCATCGTGCAGGGCGGCTTGCACGAGGACCTGCGCCAGCGGCACGTCGAGGAGGTCTGCGCCTTCGACTTGCCGGGCTTCGCGCTCGGCGGCTACAGCGTCGGCGAGGAGCCCGAGGCGATGCACGCGGGTGTCGCCTTCAGCGCGCCGCTGCTGCCGGCCGACAAGCCGCGCTATCTGATGGGCGTCGGCACGCCCATCGACCTCGTCACCTGCACGGGGGCGGGGGTCGACATGTTCGACTGCGTCCTGCCGACCCGCACCGCGCGCAACGGGCTGCTCTACACGAGCCAAGGCAAGGTGGTGATCCGCAACGCGCAGTACGCGCGCGATCAGGGCCCGGCCGACCCCAACTGCTCCTGCTACACCTGCCGCAACTTCACCCGGGCCTACCTGCGCCATCTCTTCGCGGCCAAGGAGATCCTGGCGATGCGCCTCAACTCCATCCACAATGTCCACTTCTTCGTGACGCTGATGGCCGAGGTGCGGCGCGCCCTCGACGAGGGCAGGTTCTCGGCGTTTGCGAAGGAGTTCCTGGCGAGCCCGGCGGCCTGCGCGTAGCGAGTCCCCAGCGCGCGCAAGGGGCATCGCTCGGCCTCTCGGGCTCGGCTCGAGGTGACCGGCGGCGCCGCACTTTGGGCCCGCGAAGGCCGGGCGAGAGGCTGTTCGCCCCTACCGACTCGGCCCGATGAGCCGCCGCGGTTGGCCCGCTCGGCTCTCGACTCTCGCGCCTTGCACCTCACGCGCTCGAAAACGCACAATGCGGCGGACCTGAGACACCGAGGTGAGGAGATGTCGCTCGCACTGTTGCTGGCGCTGTTGCAGGCCGCCGCGCCGCCGGTTTCCGAGGCCGAAGCGCTCGCAGCCAAGGGCGACGCAGAGGCCCTCTTCCTGAAGTTCGGCTCGGTCAAGGCCGACGACTATCAGGAGGCGGAGCGCGCGCGGCTCGCAAAGGCGCTGCGGAAGGCGGCGCAGGCCACTCGCAAGGACCCCTTCATCGGCATCAGCCTCGCCGCGCGCTCGAACGAGCTGGTCGAGTCGGTCGATGCGCTCGTGCTGCTCGCAGCTTTCGAGGTCGAGCTCGATCAACGCGGCAGCGCCGCCAGGCACCTCGACCGCGCAGTCGCCATCGCGCCCAAGAGCGTCCCGGCGCTGATGGCCCGCGCCGACCTCGCGGTGAAGGAGCGGGACTTCGAGGTCGCGGTGCGCCACTACGAGGGCGCCAGGGCGGCCGGCGCGAAGGCGGCGAAGAAGAAGCTCGCCGAGGCGCGTGCTTCGCTCGAGAAGGCGCGCTCGGAGGTCGCCGACCTCAAGCAGAAGGAGTCCGAGATCCAGGTGCGCGTGGCCAAGGCGGCCAAGAGCGCCACCCGCGACTGGATGAAGCAGATCATCGAGGAGGAGGCCGAGGAGTCCGAGCGCCGCCGCCTCGCGCCCGACGGCGTGCGCGTTCAGGAGATCCACAACTTCGTCTTCACCTACCTGGCCGGAAAGCGCAACGCGCGCCAGATGTCCGACTTCGAGAGGAAGGTCGAGCGGCTGCTCGAGAAGACCTACGACTTCGTCTGCGGCGAGCTCGGGCACCGGGTGGAGAAGCGCACCGAGGTGAAGCTCTTTTCGCGCGAGGAGTACATGGCGGCCTACGGCGCGACGCCCCAGGCGCAGGCGGCCGGGTTCTGGGACGGGCAAAAGATCGTGATCAACGGCGGCAGCACCGTCGACGATCGATTCGCCGAGGTGATGGTGCACGAGTTCACCCACGCCCTGGTCACGGACCTCGCCGGCCACGGGCGGGTGCCACGCTGGGTGAACGAAGGGCTCGCCGAGCACATGCGCCTGAAGGCGAGCGGCCGTGACGGCAAGCCGCTCGGGAGCGAGCTGGCGATGCTCGCCGGGTTGAAGAAGCAGGACCGGCTGCCGACGCTCGCCCAACTCGACGCGCAGTTCGTCCGGTTCGGCCCGGACGTCCACGTCGCCTACGTGATGGCGAGCGTGGCCGCCAAGGTGATGATCGACAAGCGCGGCTACCGCACCTTCGTCGACATGCTCAAGGCGATGGGGAAGACGGCCCGGCCGCTGACGCTCGTCGAGAAGTACATCGAGCCGCTCGAGCGCATCGAACAGGCCATCCACGACGAGATCGACTGACGCCTCGACGCTTCTATCCCCAGACCGGATTGGAGGGACCTGCCATGAAGCCGACGCACCTGCTGGCCGCGGCCGGCGCGCTGCTGCTCACCGCCTGCTTCGCGACGCTCGATGACCTGAGCGAGCTGAAGAAGGAGGCAGCGGCCTGCGCTCCGGGCGACACCTGTGTCTTCGCGGGCGGGCTCGACTGCACCTGCGCCTCGCCGGTAAACGCGAAGCGTGCCGCTGAGGTCGAGGCGCTCGCCGAGAGCGTCTCCTGCTTCGGCGAAGGGATGGTCGAGTGCGGGTACGGGCCGGAGGCGGGCGCCGCGTGTGTCGAGGGGCGCTGCGAGCCGGCTGCGGCACTGTAGGGCGCCTATCGGCCGCGGCGTCGGTGAATCCTAAGGGTCAGCTCATTCGGCAAGCAGAGGCGCGCCTCTTCGCGGCAGGCTCAAGAGCTGTCGCCGGGAACGCCAGCACGAAGGCTGGCGCTCGTACCGCGCGCCCCCGGAGCGCAGCCCTCCCGCGGAAGGAAGGAGGCCGAGTGAGAGGCGCCCTCGAGTTCGGCCTGCCCCGAGCCTGCCGAGGGGCTCGGGCTGGGCGGGAATCGCTCGAAGGAGTCTTCGACACCTCTTTCAGAGCAGATAGAGCACCAGGAACTGCGCTGAGAGCACGCGCAGGAACATGGTGAGCGGGTAGACCGTGGCGTAGGCGACCGACGGGCCCTCCGAGCCGGAGGCGCTGGACGCGAAGGCGAGCGCCGGCGGGTCGGTCATGCTGCCGGCGAGCAGCCCGCAGACCGATAAGTAGTTGAGCTTGAATACCAGCCGGGCCACCACGCCGACGATCAAGACGGGGATGGCGGTGATGGCCGCCGCCAGCAGGATCCACCTCAACCCGTCGCCCTCGGTCAGCGTGGCGACGAAGCCGCTTCCCGAGCGCAGCCCGACGCAGGCGAGGAAGAGCGAGATGCCCACCTCGCGCAGGACGAAGTTCGCGCTGCTGGGCATGTACCAAATCAAGGGCCCAATCCGGCCGATGCGGCTGAGCACGATGGCGACGAGCAGCGGTCCGCCCGCAAGCCCCAGCTTCACCGGGGCGGGGGCGAAGGGTATCTGGATGGGCATCGTCCCGAGGACGACCCCGAGCGCGATGCCGACGAAGACCGGCACGAGCATCGGGTGGTTGAGCGCGTTGGCCGAGTCGCCCAGCTCCGCGCGGGCTGCCTCGATGGAGTGAGGCTCGCCGACGACCACCAGCCGATCGCCAAACTGCAGCTCGACCTCGGGGCCGACCGGCAGCTCGATATCGGCGCGGATGACCCGGGTGATCGCCGCGCCGTGGCGGCGGCCGAAGTCGAGCGCGGAGATCTGTTTGCCCAGGGCCTGCTTGTTGGTGACGATGACCTTCTGGGCGGTGATCGGTCCGGGAAGGTCCTCGAGGTCTACTTCGCTCTCGGTGCCGAGCACGATGCGCGCGGCATCGAGCTGCTCGCGCGGCCCGACGGCCAACACGGTGTCGCCGACGGCCAGGGAGGTCTCGGGGGTTGCCACCCGCATGACGCCTTGGTGCAGCACGCGCGAGATGACGACCCCGCTGTCGGCGGGGATGGGGAGGCGCTTGAGCGACAGGCCGTCGCAGTTGGGGTTGCGCACCTCGAGGTTCATCGCGCCCAGCGTGGGCTTCTGTGTGCCCTGCGCCTGCAGGAAGACCTTGCCCTCCTCGGCCACGTCGACCCGAAACAGCCGCCGCAGCAAGAGCATGGCGAGGATCACCCCGAGCACGCCGAAGGGATAGGCGAGCGCGTACCCGAGGCCGGCCAGCGGGTAGAGCGCGTCGGAGATCGCCTTGTCGCGCATCGCCTGCTGCGCGGCCGCGAGGCTCGGGGTGTTGGTGGTGGCTCCGGTGAGCAGGCCGAGCGCCGCGGGCAGGTCGACCCCGGCGACGAAGTGGATGATCAGGGCGGTGAGCACCCCGAGCAAGACCACCGAGGCGGCGAGCGCGTTGAGCTTCAGCCCCTGGCGGCGCAGCGAGGCGAAGAAGCCCGGCCCGACCTGGATACCGATGGTGTAGACGAAGAGGATGAGGCCGAACTCACGGGCGAACTCGAGCACTTCGGGCGAGAGCCTCAGCCCGAAGTGCCCGGCGGCGATCCCCGCGAAGAGCACCCCGGCGACCCCGAGCGAGATCCCGAAGACCTTCACGCTGCCGAGCGCCAGTCCGGTCGCGATGACCAGGCCGAGCAGCCACATCGACTGCGCAGCCGAGCCCTGCGCGGGCGAACCGGGAGTAAAGAGCGAAGTGAGCCATTCCATGGTGTCTTGACCGGCGGTCCTTCCGGGGAAGGTAGCAGAGATTCACGAGACGGGGCCTCGCCGCGCGGGGACAGGGCCGTTTAGAAGCAGAGCGGCCGGCCGGGCGCGCGGCCGGCAGCTCAGGTCAGCCAGAAGTAGGCGCTCGCGATGAGCGTTCGGGTCGCGGTCACCTTGCCGCGCACCGCGAGCATCGTCAACGTGCGGTCGAGCTCGGCGTAGCGGCTGTCCTCTTCCTCGCGGAGCTGCTTCTGGCGGCGGCGGTACTCGCGGTCAGCGCGGTCGAGGTTGCCGCGGGCGCGCACGCGCAGGGCGGGGTCCTCTTCCTCAGCGACGGCACGGCGCGCGGCTTCCCACTTCGCACGGGCGCGCTCGAGCGCTTCGCGGGCGGCCATCAGGCAGTCCTCGGCCCAGCGCATCGCCTTCTCGCGCGCCGCGTCGTTCTCGCGGTCGAGTATCTCCTGGGCCAGGGCGACGACCTCGTCCTGCGCCTTCTGCAGCGCCTTCTCCTGTGCGGCGGAGACCGGAAGAGCGGCCGCCGAGCGGCCCCGGGCTTCCTTGCCGGAGAGCCGCGCGATGGCCTCGCCGTCGGCGATGGGCAGGCCGCGGTAGGCGTTGCCGTCGCGCACCAGGCAGAGGTGGACGAGGCGCTCGGGAGGCTTCACCCCGGCGATCTCGAAGCGATAGACGAACCACCAGCCCTCGCTGCCAGCCAGGTAGGCCATGCGCGCGGGCAGCTCGGCGGCGTCGAGCTGCAGGTAGCTGATGGCCGGCGCGGGCTTGCCGCGCACCTCGCGGGCGGCCTGCTCGAGCTGGGCGCGCGAGACCTCCTCGCGCCCGAGCACCGCCTTGGCGAGCGCCCGGCTGTTGCGCTTGCGCCGCTCGATGGCCGACTTCGCGTTCGAGTCGGCCACCCGCAGGCGCGCGCGTACGTCGCCGTCGAAGCGGTCGAGCAGCAGCTCGCGTGCCTGCGCCATGCGGGCGCCGATGCGGCCCTCCATGTCCGCGCGCAGGGCGTCGAAGGCCTTGTTCACCTCGGCCTCGGTGCGGCAGGACTGATAGATGTCGAGCACGCGGCGCTCGAAGTCGACCCCGCTCTCGAGCGCGCCGAGGATCTCGTCGGAGGCGCCGAAGACGCCGTCGAAGAGGGTCAGCTTCTTCTCGAGCAGCTCGTAGAGGCGCGCCTCGGCGGCGTTGGTGCGGTTGACGAAGTTGAGCACCAGCACGTCGCGCGTCTGGCCGTAGCGGTGGCAGCGGCCGATGCGCTGCTCGACCCGCTGCGGGTTCCAGGGCAGGTCGTAGTTGACCAGCAGGTTGCAAAACTGCAGGTTCAGCCCCTCGGCGCCCGCCTCGGTGGAGATGAAGATCTGGGTGCGCTCGCGGAAGTCCTGCACGAGCTGGCGGCGCTCCTCGGGGCCGGCGCCGTCGCCGGAGAGCAGCGAGATCTTGCCGCGGTAGCCGCGCGCCGACAGCAGGTCCGAGAGGTAGGCCTGCGTGCGCTTGGACTCGGTGAAGATGACCGCCTTCTGCGGCCAGCCGTAGCCCGCGGCGACCTGGAAGGTGCGCTCGAGCGCGCGGCAGAGCGCCTCGCCCTTGGCGTTCGCCTTGATCGACTCGGCGAGATCCGCGTAGTGCTGCAGCTCGAACAGCTCGCCCTCGAGCGCCTCGAGGGTGGGCTTCTTGCGCTCGCTGCCCGGGTCGTGGTCGCCCTCGGGGTCGTCGAACTCCTCGAGCTCCTCCTCGTACTCGCGCAGCTCCTCGCGCACGCTCTCGCTGAGAGTGAGCTCGAACTCCTTGCCCGCCTTGGCGGCGCGGATGCGCTCCTCGAGGCTGTCGGCGAGCCGCCGCAGCGTCGGGGCGATGGCGTAGGTCGAGGAGGCGAGCAGCTTGCGGTAGACCAAGGTGAGCAGGGTGCGCTTGCCCGGCTCGATGGCGAGCAGCTCGGCGCGTCGCAGGTACTCGCTCACCTTCTCGTAGAGGTCCTGCTCGGCGGGCGAGGGGACGAAGTCCTCGACCATCGAGCGGCGCGCGGTGAACTTGACGTACTCGCGCACGTGGCGGCGCAGCGTGCGGTGGACCACCGGGGCGATGCGCCCCTTGAGCTCGAGCAGCGGGTTGGCCCCGTCCTTGTCCTGTCCAAGGTTGCAGTAGCGGGCGCGGAAGGCGTGCTCGGGGCCGAGGATCGACTCGTCGAGGAAGGCGATGAGCCCGTAGAGCTCCATCAGGTCGTTCTGCAGCGGGGTCGCCGTCAGCAGGATCTTGGGCCGCTCCTCGAGGGCGGTGCGCAGCGCCTTGCCGGTCTTGTTGTTGGGCTTCCAGGTGTTGCGCAGCCGGTGCGCCTCGTCGAGGACGACCAGGTCCCAGGGGATGCGCGCGATGTCGGCGGCGCGGTTGGCGCCGAACTGGATCGAGCAGATCACCGGGCACATTTGGTCGAAGGGGTTCGCCCGGAAGTTGCGGGCGAAGTCGCCGTCGATGCAGATCGCCTTGATCCCGAACTTCTCGAGCAGCTCGGACTGCCACTGGGCGCGCAGCGGGGCGGGGCAGAGGATGGCGATGCGCCCGCGGCCCTCGGCGACCATCTGCGCGATGATGATGCCCGCCTCGATGGTCTTGCCCAGGCCGACCTCGTCGGCGAGCACGCAGCCGCCGCGCGACATCGAGTCGAGCGCGAAGGCCGAGGCCTCGATCTGATGCGGGTTGAGGTCGACGGCGGCGGTGCTCAGGGCGTTGGCGAGCCGGGCCGTGCCGCTCTGGCGAAGGGCGAGCTCTTCGGCGAGAAGCCGCTGATGGAAGGGCGTCAGCGTCGATGCCTCACTCGCTGACAGGCCTGCGACCCGGGCCAGATTGAACGCACTCGTCACATCATTGGCTCGCGCCACTTCCCGCATCTGCTCCTCGCCCTCCATCCATCCCGCCCCAAAAGGCGCGCGATGCTAGCATTTGAGGCTGTTGAATCAACGGCAATTGTTGGGCACGCGACCGGAGGCCGAGATGCGCCTGGTGCCCATCGCCGCGATGGCCTTCGGGGTCGGGTACCTGGCCCTCTGCCTCTTCGCGTTCATCTATCAGGACCGGCTGATCTTCCCGGCCCCGGAGGTCGCGCTCGAGCCGCGCACCGATGCCGGGGTGGTCGAGTTGTCGGGCGCGGGCTGGCGCAGCCTCGCCCTTCACTACCCGGCGCCGGCCGGGGCTCCGACGCTGGTGCACTTCCACGGCAACGCCGAGCAGCTCGCGGACCGGACCCCGCTGTTCGAGCGGTTTCACGCCCTCGGGCTGGGCGTGCTCGCCGTCGAATACCCGGGCTACGGCAAGGCGACCGGAGAGCCGTCCGAGGAGTCGTTTTACGCGGTCGCCGAAGCCGCGCTCGGGCACCTTCGGGACCTGGGAGTGCCCGCCTCGAAGACGGTCCTGCAGGGCCAGTCGATAGGCTCGGGCGTGGCCGCGGAGATGGCGCTGCGGGGCCACGGCGCCCGGCTGGTTTTGCTGACGCCCTACACGTCGATGCCGGAGATGGCGCGCCTGGTCACCTCGTTGCTGCCGGGGAGGCTGCTGGTGCGCCACCGCTTCGACACCTTGGCGAAGGCCGAGCGCGTCGAGGTCCCCGTCCTCGTCATCCACGGCAGCGACGACGAGGTGGTGCCGTTCGAGATGGCAGAGCGGCTCTCGGCGGCGTTCCCGCGGGCGTTCTTCCACGCGGTCGAGGGCGGCACGCACGATCTCTTCGCCGGAGGGGCGCACCTGCTCGCGAGCCAGATCTTCGTCTTCGCCACGAAGCGAGCTGCCCGAGGGGCGGGCAGGGCGTCAGCCGCCTTGAGTCACCGAAGCAGTTGGGTTCTCTCCGGGGGGCCGGCCTTTGGTGCCGGCCCCCCGGGTCGCCCGCGCGTCTGCCCGATTCCTCGACGGGCGCAATGCCACGCGCCCGTCCAACCTGCGACCGATCGGTCGGGTTTCGGGGCGCAACCCGGGGCTACTCTCGACCGCCGCTACGCTTTGGGCTTGCGGCTCCGTCGGGGCGCGGCGCGGGGGCTGGCCGGTGTCTTCTGCGCGTTGCCCTCCGGCTCCTTTCGCGGACCCACGACCCGCTTGCGGGGCGCCGGCTCGACTTTGGCTGCCGCGGGCCGCGAGTCGATGCCCAAGCGCCGGCGGATGAGCGCGTGGACGAAGCGCTCGGTGAAGTCGATGGACTTCATCAGCGGCTCGATCTCGAGGTGTTCGGGGTCGTCGGTGGGCAGGTGGTACTGGCGCGGGCAGCCGAGCTCTTCGTCCACGCAGATGAGCGCGATCGAGTCGTAGCCATGGGCGAGGAAGGCCGCCGCATCGGTGCCGCCGACCGGCGGCGTATAGCCCTGCACCTCGTTGAAGCGCGGCTCCGAGCGGGCGACCTCGTCCATGGTCTCGGTCAACCAGGAGGGCGCGGGCCGGCGTACCACCTCGCCCTCGACGTCGATGTAGCGCAGCTCGCCGTTGGCGATGCTGTCGAGAGCGAGCACGACCGTACGGGCGCGGTCCCACTCCTTCAGCCTGTCGCGGGCGAGCGCGTCGGCGCCGCCCATGCTCGCCTCTTCGCAGCCGGTGACCGCGAAGACGATCTCGACCTCGGGAGGCTTGACCTCAGCGAGGCGCGAGGCGAGCACCGGGAGCGCGGCGACGCCGCTGAGGTTGTCGTTGGCGCCGGGGACCACGCGCTTGCGGAGCGCGACCTCGGCGTTGATCAGGAAGGTCAGCGCGCTGGGGACAGTCAGCAGCGCCTCGAGGGGGCGCAAGGGCAGGGTGAGGGGACCGAGGAAGACGCGCAGCAGGTCGAAGCCGGCCAGCGCGAAGTTCGAGTAGGTCGCCAGCGCGAGGAAGCGCTCGAGCATCCCGGGAAGCCGGCGGCCGACCATCTGCTTGACCAGCGTCGGGGAGAAGAGCAGGCCGGTGAACGCCGCGTCGGCATGGGCGGCGAGGACGATGCGCAGCTTGGGCTCGCCCTTGGCCGGAAGGGTCGCGAGGATGTTGCGCGCCGGCTTGAAGCCGAGCAGGCGCCGCAGCAGGTAGGCGCGCCGCGCGGAGTCGGCGAGGTACGAGCCGCCGGCGGTCAGGTGCATCAGCAGCCCGGCGAGCGGGAACAGGCCAGAGACGGCGGTGCCGGCGCTGGCCAGACCGAAGTGGAGGACGAGGTTGGCGTAGAGGTTGTCGTTGAAGGCGAACGGATGCTCCTCGATCGCCAGGCCGAGCTTCGCGAGCTCGGCGCTCATGATCTCCTGCGCCTTGCGTTCGTCTTCGCTCGTCGGAACGCGCTCGGGGCACTCGCGCACGATGCGCTCGATGAGCTCAGCGACATAGGCGCGCTCGTCGAACGGTCTTCCCAGTGAGGCGGTGCTCTGCATGTCGATTCCTCCGGCTGCCTGTTTGGTCGCAATTCTGCACGAGGTCCTAGCGCATCCCCGACAGAGCGGCCAGCGGTTATCTCGTGACGCCCAGCAGCTCGTGGATACGCCCGGTCGAGGCGATTCCTGCCGAGCGGAGGGCAAAAGACTCAAACGCAGCGCGGGTGGCGGGATTCCCCGGCTCTCGGGTCGCGGCGGCGCGCCGCGTGGGCAATCCAGGCTTTCGAGCGCGAGCCCGGGAAGGCGCCCACCGGAGCCTCGCTCCGTCCTACACATGGTTGGCGAGCCCCTGTTCACTTCTGGTATTCAGGCGCCGACGAGCCAACCACCGAGGACGGAATGGGTATGCGAAGCTTGGCGCTCTTGCTGGCGGGGACGTTGATGGCCGCCTGCACCCCGCAGAAGACGCCGGCGCCGCCGGAGCTGACGCGCCTGAAGACCGAGCGCACGTACCTGCGCGACGCGCACGGCCGCTACGTGTTCTTCCACGGGGTCAACGTCGGCGGCGGCAGCAAGGTGCCCGCGTCGATCGCCCAGAACGGGGTGCCGAGCTACGTCGGACGGCCCTTCGCGCGCGAGGAGGCGGCCGAGCACTTCCGGCGGCTTCAGCAGATGGGCTTCAGCGCGGTGCGGCTCCTCGTCCTTTGGGAGGGGCTCGAGCCGAGCGAGCCGGGGCGCTACGACCGCGCGTACATCGACTACGTGCGCGAGATGGTCGAGCTCGCCGGCGACCACGGCCTCTACGTGCTGCTCGACATGCACCAGGACATCTTCAGCCGGCACCTGATGGTGCGCTTGAACGACCGGCCGAAGCACGGCAAACCCGGCTCGTTGGAGAACACGCTCTTCGCGCTGCTGCCGCCCTACAGCGAGTCGGTCCAGGGCGACGGCGCTCCGCGCTGGGCGCTGGAGGCTTGCCTGCCAGAGAAGGACCTCTCGTCGCCGAACTGGGGCACACCGCGCATCTTGGGAGGGCTCGACGAGCCGGCGCTCTTCAACATCTACAACCTGTTCGCCAGGTTGACCGCCGGGCAGCCCGCGCAGCCCGGCTCCATCGACTGGATAGTCGCCTTCCTCAAGGAGAAGCCCGCGCCCTTCCCGCCGAACGAATCGACCGATCTGCTGCCGTTCACCAACTGGTCGGTCGCCCACGCGCTCTCGCTCGACGTCGCCCGGGCCTACGCGTGCTTCTTCGCGGGAAACGAGGTCTTCCCCGGGCTGAAGAAGGACGGCAAGCCGGTCGAGGAGCTCCTGCAGCAGGCCTACGCCGGCGCCTGGGCCGCGCTCGCGAGCCGGGTAGCGGACCTGCCGAACGTGCTGGGCTACGACCTGATGAACGAGCCGTCGGGCAACTTCCTCATCCTGGCCGCGGCCGCCGCGATGAAGGGGGGAGGGGTCGACGCGGTGCGAGGCGCGCTCGCAGCGCTCGCCGGACAGGAGCTCGGCGAGCAGCTCTTCGACCTCATCACCGACCTGCGCGTGCTGCCGCCGGACACCGAGCCCGAGACGCTGCGGCTCTACGGCCTTGACAAGCTCGACGCCGCGGCCGCGCTCGCGCTCAACTACGGCTTCGACGAGAACCACCTGCGGCCCTTCTACGAGCGGGTCGGCAAGGCCATCCTGGCCGTCGATCCCGAGGCGATCTTCTTCTTCGAGAGCAGCACCAGCGCGCAGAACCTGTTCGGCCGCGCGCTCGGCGGCATCGGAGGCCAGTGGGAGGTCGCGATGCGCCGGCCGGAGCTGCCGCAGGTCGTCTACGCGCCGCACCACTACCAGGACATCTACCCGTTCATCGGCTTCAACCAGGCGCCCCGGCCGATAACGGCGACGCAGATCCGCTACCGCGACCTCGTCCCGGCGCTCGAACACGCCGCGAGGGCCGCCTCCGGCTCTCTCGGCAACCCTCCGGTGCTCTTCGGGGAGTTCGGCACCTACTTCAACTTTGGCGGGATCTACAACTCGCGCCAGGAAGAGTACGTGGCGAGCTCGCATCTGCTCGACAACTTCTACGAGGCGTTCGAGAAGACCTTCTCTTCGCGGATGCTCTGGTGCTACTCGCCCGAGAA
>DHSB01000141.1:371-571 GCA_002408385.1 Myxococcales bacterium UBA5297 | reverse complement strand
GGTGCTACTCGCCCGAGAACGACTACAAGCGGGGCGACGGCTGGAACCGAGAGGATTTTTCGATCATCGACCCGGATCGGCAGCCGCGCTCCGAGCTCGCCTGGAGCCGCCCCCACGCGCGGGCCCTCGCTGGCAAGCCCATCGAGACGCACTTCTACTCGACCTTCCACTACTTCGATCCCGACAAGGGCACTGTCGAC
>DHSB01000141.1:0-223 GCA_002408385.1 Myxococcales bacterium UBA5297 | reverse complement strand
CCCGACAAGGGCACTGTCGACCCGGAGCGCGAGTTCCTCGTGCGCTACGGCAGCCGCGAGAGCGCGGCTCCCACCGAGATTGTCGTTCCCGAGGTGCAGTATCCGGACGGCTTCTACGTGTGGCTCTCCGACGGGCACTGCTACTTCGATCCCGTGACCCGCGCTCTCTTTCACTATCCGAGCAACGACCTGCCCGGCGCCGAGCACTGGGTGCGGCTGCTGC
>DHSB01000020.1:15043-33404 GCA_002408385.1 Myxococcales bacterium UBA5297 | reverse complement strand
ACGACTGTCAAACTCGGGTTGGGCCGACCCGGAGCTCGCCCCCTGGTATCGGCGCGCGATGGAGGCGCTCGGTCGTCGAGCGCAGCCGCCTCGCAGAGCACGGCGGAGGATCCGCTAGGCCCCCGGGGCGATTCCCCTCGTCGCACCTCTCGATGCCGGGTCTTCTGATGAAGAGCCCTCGCCGCGAGTGCCGGCCGCGCCGAGCCCGGCCGCCCGAGGGCCGCTCAAGCTCTGTCGCGAAACCCCCTAACCTCGGTCAGGCCCCCTCCGATCGGCTCGAGCGAAGTCGAGAGGCCCGAGCGTAGACTCTCCCCAAGGAAACGCGAACGCCGGAGGCCTTGTCCTTCGGCCTGCGCCGAGGGTGCCGCAGGGACTTTGGGCTGACCGGCTATCGCTCGAAGCACTCTTCGGCACTTTTTCAGGGCACCAGCCTCGCCAGCGAGCGCGCGCCGACGACCAGTGGGCGCGCTTCCGGGGCGACCTCACTCCCTCGGGCCCTTGAAGCAAGGACGGCGTGGCCAGCCGAAGGCACCATGCCCTCGCTGGCCTTTGCCGCCATCGTCCGTGGGCTACTTCTTCACGAGACTGGGGTTCGGCCCGCTCTTGAAGTGCAGCAGCGTCGGCCCCTCATCCTCCGAGTCGATCTCCAAGACCTCCTCGACCCCGTCGCGCACCGCGACCAGCACCTTGCTCGGGTTGTGGATGATGCGGGTCAGGCCCCGGTCGGTCTCCGTCCCCACGATCACCTCGACGGCTGGACTGCGGGTCCCCTCGAAGTCGCCGGTGATGCCCTCGAGCGGCATCGAGCTCGCCTGCAACTGGTGCTGCCCGTCCGCCCTCGTCTCGATGTCGACGAGGGCGCCGAGGTGGTCCTTGCTGAACTGGTCGAAGAACTCTGGCCATTCGTTCGACGGAATCTCACGCTTGTTGAGCTCTAGCATCGCTTTCCTCCTTCCGTCTGGCGGCCTCCGTCCGGCTGCGCCGGGAGAGGAGGACGCCTACTTCTTCTCTTGCTCCTTTTTTTCCTCTTGCTCCTTCACTTTGCCGGCTTCAATGAGCTGTCGCACCCGTTCGCCCGCCTGCCGCACGGTCATCTGGCCGTGATGCTTCTCCTTGTCGAATTCGCGCCTGGGCATCAGCCCGCCCCCTCGATTCCAGGTGCCCTCCTGCTTCGCGGACACCGATCCCCACCATGTCTCGGTTTGAAAATGGACGCTGTTCGGCCGCGGCGGAAGGCGTGCTCCTCAGGCCCGTGTGCCCCTGCCTGAGGCAAGGGCAGTCGGAGCGCGCGGGCGAAGCCAGGCAGACAATGAAGCTGCGGCTGAGCTCTCGCGCAGCTCCAAACCGACGAGGCGGCTAATCGGTCAGGCCCGACCGAAATCGAGGGGCCTCTCGACTTGCTGCCTCGCCACTTGCGGCCTGCGCTCCCAACCAAAGGCCACCGATACTCGGTCGAGGTTCGCGCACGAGCGTCGAGCCGATAGGAGGCCTCTCATCGACCGATTGCGGCCAGCCTTCCCTCCCCGCTGAAGGTCTGGCGAGTGATTCTTCTCAGCCTCGCTTCAGCGCCTCATTTTCATCCGCACACGCACGCCGCGACGGCGGCGGTCCCCGCCTCGCGGCAATCGGCCTCGGAAGATTTCCCGACACCTCTTGAGCCGGCCAAGCCGGAACCAAGAGGGTCCAGCGTCTGTGCTGGCCGGATGGCTCGAGTCCTTAGGCCACAGGCCCAAGGTCAGCCAGACGGCCGATTTCTTGCGAGTCTGCTCAGATTCTCGCCTGGATCCCTTCTTCGCCCGCGCAAGCGTGGGCGAGGGGACTTCCACTTGCTTGCGCGCGCTCAGCGTCGAGTCCGCTCTTCGCTCAGGAGACTGCAGCCGGGCGAGGCCCCGGTGCAGAGCGCGGGGTGACGATGTGACGGGGCCGTCTCCTCCCTCCCGTTCAGCCCCGAGCGCTGGGCTCGCCGCGGCAGCGCCGGGGGCGGAATCGAAGGTCCTCTCGACTTTTTCTCCTCGCGCCTCATCGGCCTGCGCCCGAGGGGACCGGGGCCTCGCGCGGCGACTTCCGTCGCGAGGAGACCCGCGGACGAGCCACGAGCGCCTGGGCCTTCTGTCGGGGCACGAGCAGGCGGCGCAGCCGAGGCTCCACCATCGATTCCCGAGGCCGCCCCGCCAGCGCGCCTTACTCGCCCAACTGTTCCGGCAAGGCCGCGGCGCTGTCGGCGAAGCCGGTGGGGTTCGGGGCAACCCCGGCGGCATGGTTCTTTCCGAGCAGCCGGTCGAAGCCGAGCAGGTACATCTGGTCGAGGTCGCGCCGAAGACCTGCGGGAAGGCTCTCGGAACGCTGAACAAGGACCGTGCCGTCGGCCGTCACCACGAAGTCCGGGCGCAAGCCCACTATCCTCTTGGACAGGCTGTCGAGGAAGGCGAAGTAGCCCGGGGGATTGAACCCGGCGCTGCGCAAGATCTCCAAGGAAAGAAAGGGCATGCCGCTCTCGACGTCGCGCTTGGGCGTCGGGTAGTTGGTCCAGAGGGCGAGCGGCACCGTCGCCATCCTTCGCCAGTCCTCGCGGGTCTGCGGCTGCGAGATGAAGCCCGTCTCTGTGAAGACCGAGAGGTTCGCGCCGAGCGAAGGCAGGTGGTCGCCAAAGACGACGAGCAGCGTCTTGCGCTCCCGGGACGCGAGGAAATCCACGAGCCGGCCGAGCGCCTTGTCGGCCCGGAAGAGGGCGCTCGCGTAGTTCTCGAGGTCGTGGACGGTCGGCTCGGAAAGCGAGTCGAGGACGGTCACTTCCGGAGTTTTCGAGCGTTCGTACTGATAGGGCCCGTGCGTCACCATCGAGATGGCGAAGAGAAACAGCGGCCGCGACGGGTCCTCCTTCACCTGCTCGATGACCCGGTCGACCAGCGGCTCGTCCGAAGGGTAGGGGCCTTCGCAGGCGATGTTCGGGAACTCGTCGAGAGCGATGAACCTGTCGAAGCCCAAGCGTGGGTAGACCTCGTCGCGGGACCAGAACCAACGATGGAAGGTGTGGACGGCGACGGTGCGATAGCCGTGGCCCTTGAGGATCGACGGCAGCGCCTCGAGCGGCTCTTTGACGTAGCTCTGGTACGGAACTGAGCCGGAGGGCAGCATCGCCATCGGGATCCCGGTGAGGACCTCGAACTCCACGTTCGAGGTGCCGCCGCCGTAGGCCGGTGAAATCAGCGAGCCGGACAGGTGTTCGGCCATCAGCCGGCGCAGGTTCGGCATGGGATCGGTGCTGAAGCGCACGCCGAGCTTCGTCGGGTCCCAGAGCGCCTCGCCCATATAGACGATGATGTCGGGAGCCTCCTCTGGCGCGCTCGAGATCCGGTCTCGGTAGGGCGCGATCGCTGTCTCGACCGCCTTCTTTGAATACCCGGAGTGGTGCACGAGCAGGGCCCGGGTGTTCATCAGCAGCGACAAGATGAGGCCGTTGCGAACGATGTTCTCCTTGGGCTCCCACACCAGGTTCGTAATCTTGAGCCTAGAGAAGTACGGCGCGACCTCCGGGTGCCGATAGCCGACGACTGCGGTGAGGTAGCCGGCCGCCAGGATCACGGAGAGCAGGCGCATGCACCAGTGCAGGGGCAGCAGCGGGCGTCGCCTCATCGAGACGACGAAGAGCACGAGGATCACCAGCGCCCCGAGCGCTCCGAAGACGAAAGTCCACTCGTTTCCGGAGGCCACCGAGCCGAGCAGCGCGAAGATCTGTCGCCACTCGAGCAGGTCCCATGGCGCCAAAGGCCTGTCGAGCACCCGAGACTTGTTGACGTGGGAGGCACCGATGAAGGCGAGGACGCCCCAGCCGAAGGTGCAGGCGAGCAGCAGCCGGTTCGAGAGCCCGTAGACGAAGCCGATGACCGCGGCGACTGCGCCTGTCGCCACAAAGACAGGCGGGACCTGCAGGAACTGGAGCCTGCCGAGGCTGCCGTCGACCGCGTACCGGATGAGCACCTCGCAGGCGACGGTGCCGGCAGCCGCGGCGAGGAGAACGAGCACGAGGCGTAGGGCGACCCCACCTATCGGGCGGGCAAGCTTTACCAAAGATCGGTTGCGCTGAAGGCTGGAGCTCGACGATTCAAAGATGTCCATCGCGCGGCATCCTCTACAGGCCACGCCCCTGTGAGGCAAGGCCTCGGCCCAGCGAGCAAGCTGCGTGCTCGCGTGGCCGCGCGCGCCTCTTGCCGCCGGTCGCTCTGCTTCCCGAGGAAAGCTTTCGGCTGCAAGGCCCCACGCTCGGACCGCAGGCCGCAAGACGGTCCCGCCCTTTGCTGGAAGCCGAGAAATCGACCAAGCGCTCGGAGCCGTTCAGCAGGTCGGTCCTCGCGCCTAGAAACCCGGGCCGCTCACTCCTCGGCTTCGGAGAACCGCACGTAGGCCCTCATCCCCGAGCTCGTCGCGACGAAGCGGCGCAGCGTCTCGGTCGAGTCCTCGTCGAGCGCCTCGAAGCGCGCGCCGACGCGGACCATCGGTGGCTCACCGGCGGCCCGCCCGACCCGCAGGATGCTTACCTGCCCCTTCAGCTCGTCGCCAACCCCCGGCAACTTGAAGCCGATGCTCAGCTTCTCGCCCACCGCGCAGTCGCCTTCGAGGAGCATCGAGACGCCGGTGAGGCTCACGTTGTCGATGACACCGTTCAGCGGGCCGTCGGGCCTGCGGCAAACGACCGGCGCCTTCACCGGGATGCGCGTCGCGCGCCGTTGCAGCAGCTCGACCGCCTCGGCGATCTGGTCGAGCAGCCGATGCGGTTCGCCGGGGTCGAGGAAGGCGACCTCGCCGGAGAGCTCCTCGGACATGCCCCGGGCCACGACCAGCAGCCGCGTGCCTGTCGCTGTCAGCGGGGCAACCGCCGCTCTCGGGTCGCTCCCCAGGTCGTTGCCGTCGACGACGACCAGCTTCGGCCGGACCCGCGCGATGGCCACCGGCGCATCGGCCAGCTTCGCGCAGCGCGCGCAGGAGACGCCCGCTCGCCGCAGAAACGCGCGCACGTCCCCCGGCAACAGGCTCTGCAGCCCGACGAGCAGCACCCCGGTCAACGGCGGCGGCGGCGCGTTGGCGATGCAGCCGGCCCGATACCCGGCGACGTAGGCGTCCATCGCGACCTTGAGATCCTCGGGCATGTCGAGCAGCGCGATGCCCATCCCCGGCTGACCGGTGCGGGCCCCCGGGCTGTCGGCGCAGACCGAGCGCACGACGCGGCCGCGCAGGGTGAGGGCGCCGACCCGAAAACGGAAGGGCAGGGTCAGTCCGACGCTCACCTCGGTGCCCGACGGGAGCGGATCGAAAGTGCGGACGAAGATGCCGCCGAGCGCGAGATTGTCCGAATACTCGACCATGTACTCGCGCGCCGACTGGAGCTGGACGTCGAGGTGAACCCGGCCGGCCGGCCTCGCGGCCGAAGGCGCCGGGAGCACCGCGGCTGTCTGGGGCCTCGGGGGCCTGGCCGCGAGCAGCTCCTCGATGACCGGCAGCAGGTCGTTGGGCCCCAGCGGCTTGCGCAGCACCGCGTCGACCAGGCCGCTCGCGAGGTGATCGACTATCTCCTCGCCCGCAAGCTCGAGCGCGCTCGCGACCACGATGGGCAGCCCGTCGGCCCACGGGCGGCGCCGCAGCTCGCGCGCCAGCTTGAGCCCGTTCATCCGCGGCAGCACCAGGTCCACCACCACGAGATCGACCCCGTTGTCCCAGAGCGCGCTCAGGGCGTCCTCGCCGCTGCGAAAGCCCATCACCCGGTAGCCGGCTCCGGTGAGCGCCTCGCTGAGGAGGGCCAGGGTGATCTTGTCGTCATCGACGACGGCGAGAACACGAGGGGAGAGGTTGTCGGTCATTGGCAGCTCGCAGTGCTCAAGGATACGGCGACGATACGCCCGCGCCGACAGCGCTCTCAAGAAACTGGCCTCGACCTTGTGCCGCGCCGGGGGGCGCTCACGCCAAGGGCGCGCGCGGCGAGCCGGCCCGCGTGCGCGGGCCGGCCCTTGCTCGCGAACCCGCGCCAGATGGAGTGATTCTCGGGGCCGAGAGCGGCGCCGACCGATATGACAGCGATGTCGCGCCCCGGTCAGTCGACAGGCGTAAAGGCGAGTGAAAGCAGCAGGATGAGATCTGTCGTTCGCAGCGCGGGCGTACAGCCATCAGCCGGCGGGTCTGACATTTCTTGAATCAAGGCGCACGCCCCGCCGTCAGCCGGTTCGTGAACGCGACCGGAGAAACAGTCCGGCGAACCGAAGCGGAGGAGACCATGAAAGCGCGCGTCCTGACGGCCCTTGTCGCAGCCCTCTCCCTCGGCGGCTGCATCATTTATGAGAACCCGGGTCACGGCGGCGGCGGCTACACCAACCCTCCCGCTTCGGCCCTGCCTGGCGACCTCACCTTGAGCTGGAGCTTCGGTGGCCGAAGCTGCGCGCAGATCTCCGAGGTCCGCTCGGTGGTCGTGAGCATCCCCGGCGAGGGGCTCGAGAACGGCGGGGTCTACTCCTGCCGCAGCGGCGGCTTCGACGGCATCCGGCTCGCCGACTTCGCGCCCGGCTTCTACTCGTTCAGCGTCCGCGCGCTCGGCTACGCGAACGAGGAGCTCTTCTCGGCCTCCGGCTCCTTCCGCATCGACGGCAGCGTCTCGGTCGGCGTGGACCTGCTGCCGGTGTTCGGCCCCAACAGCTACGCCTACGTCTTCTGGAGCCTGCCCGGAGGCCAGAGCTGCTCGCAGGCCGGCATCGAGACGGTGGTGCTGAGCATCGACGGCGGGGCCTTCGAGTCGCACCGCTGCGAGGACGGCATGTACCAGCCCGGCGTGCGCACGCCGATGCTCTCGGCCGGCCGCCACAGCATCGAGATCTGGGCGCTCGACGACTGGGGCTACGACTGGTTCTTCGCGCAGAGCGAGCTCGAGACCTGGGTTGCCGCCCCCATCGCCGCCGAGTACAGCCTGCGGTGGTCGGTCGGTGGCGTGGCGCTCGCCTGGCAGCTCACCGACGGCGTCTTCGGCGAGAGCTGCTACGGGGCGGGCATCGACACGGTCTACATCGACCTCGAGGACATGGACGGCAACCTGGTCTTCTCCGGCTCGAGCGACATGCTGCCCTGCGACAGCGGCCCCGCCCTCTACGTGCTCGCGCCGGGCGTCTACCGGGTCTTCATCTCGGCGACCGGCCCCTGGGGCGCGCTCTACGAGTCGAACCCGCTCAACCCGCCGGTGGTGACGGTCACCGCGGGCGTCTTCCCCGGCGAGCTCGAGGCGAGGACGGTGCAGCTCTACGCGGTCTACTGAGTCGGAAGCCGGGCGGCCGCCCAGCTCCGCGCGCCCCCCGGCCAACCCTGGAAGTCGAAGGCGCCCCCTCAGGTTCGAGGGGGCGCCTTTCTCATCGAGACCGTTCGAGGTCCCAAGCGCGCCCACATCGCCGAATCGCTCGTGCAGGCCAGGGTTGGAGCGCGGTGGAGTGCGCGCCGGACTGGGAAGGGGCGGGCCAGCGGTCACGGCGCAAACCTGGCCGCGAACACTCCTTCCGTCTCGTCCAATGCGGCGGGAAAACCTGGTTCGTGCGGTCGCGATCGGTTGGTCGAGCGGTCGCGATCGGTTGGTCGAGCGGTCGCGATCGGTTGCTCGAGCGGTCGCGATTGCCCCGGCCAGCCTGAGAGCCACCTAACGGCGGCGGTCGTACGCCGCGCCCGACAGGCCCCGGAAGCTCTCCCGACACCTCTCGAGATGCGGGCCGCGCGTCGGTCTTTCCCATGTCCGCCGTCTTGCGAAAAGGCGTGCTCCGGGTAGCTTCGCTTTGTCCCATCGACTCGGGGCAGGCCTCGCGCCTGAGGGAGACAGTCTTGAGCGGACTCTTGATCGGAATGCTGTTGGTGGTCGCGCCGGGTGCGGTTGCCTATTGGAAGGGAAGGCGTCTCGTCGCGTCGCTCGACGCCCCCGCGCTCGCCGAAAGGACCCAGGCGGCCCTGCCCCAGGTTCTGGCCGTGGCGATCGCGGTGCCGATTCTCCTACCCATGGTGCTGCCGGACCGCGCCGTTTCGCTCCTCGTCGCGCTCTCGATTGTCGGCGGGTTTGTCGGTTGGTATCCCGCGCGGCGGGTCATCTTTCGCGAGACCTGGAGCCTGGCCGGCTACCTCTCGCATTCCCTGCGGTTCCTGCTGGGCTACTTCGGCTACTGGATCGCGGTGGCCAGCGCGCCGGCGTTCCTCGACGGCCGGTGGGCACCGGCTGCGGCCTACGGCGCTTTCCTCGTTGCCTGGAACATCGGGTACGGCTGGCTGCTCGCGAAGCTCATGTACGCGAGGCCGCTCGACCGGGCCGAGCTCGAAGAGCGCTTTGCGGTCATCAGCGCCAGGTCTACCGTCCTCGCACCTCGTGTCTTCGCTTGTGGTCCCGAGCAGGGAACCTGGCCGATGGCGTTCGCGCTGCCCGAGGTTCGTGGCCGCTCCACCGTGCTCATCGCCCGCACGCTCCTCGAACGGCTCGAGCCCGAAGAGACCGGCGCGATCTACGCGCACGAGGTCGCGCACCTCGAAGAGCATCGCGGAGCCCGACTCGCGCGGGGAATCGCCTTCTCGTACGGAGTGACGCTCGCGGCCGTGGCCGCTCCGGTTCTCCTGAGGCTCTGGGAGGTCGAGTCCGGGTGGGCGAGCGGCGGTGTCAGCGCCGCGCTCTTCTTCACCATCTTCGCGTGGATGGCGTCGCGCAAAGGCGACGAGACCAAGAGCGACCTTCGTGCTGCCGAGCTGTGCGGCGACCGGGGCGCCATGGCGAGCGCGCTGGTGAAGCTCCATCAGCTCGGTCAGGTGCCGCGGCGGATGGAGGAGGGGGCCGAGGCCCTGAGCACGCACCCGAGCCTCGCGCGGCGGCTTCAGGCGCTGCGCGGCGATGCCCCTCGCGCTCTGGCCGAGCCCGTCGTCCTCGCGTCCAGCCCCCCGGGCTCCTTCGTCGTCCTCGAGGCCGAGCGCGTTCGCTGGCTGGAAGGGGTGCCCGACGGCACGGCCTCCACGCCGGCCGCGCTTCAGGAGGCCGCGCGGCTCGTCCGAAGCTACGCGCTCTCCGAGCTCAGTGAGTTGCGCATCGCCTCTCGCCGCGGGCGAATCGAGCTTCACGCGCGGCGCGGCAACGAGGTCCTGCGCCTGGCCCTGAGTCCGGAGGAGGCGCGCCGGGCCGAGGAGGCGCTCAACGCACTCGACGGCAAGCTCGCCCGGAGCGAGGGCGCAGGGACCCGGGCGCTGGCGCGGCTGGCAGCGTCCTTCACCTTTCTCGCGACGGTCGTCGCCGGGAACCCGCTCGCCGTGCTGCTCCCCGCGTTCGCCGCGCTCTTCAAGCCGGGGCCGCTCGCGCAGACGAGCCTGGGCGTCGTCGGCGCCGGGGTCGGCTTGCTCGGCCTGGCCGGCCAATCGGAGAGCGGGATCGGCATCGGGGCCGGCGCGACGTTGATCGTCCTCGGCCTGCTCTGTGCCGGCCTCGGGATTCGTGCCGCGCGGCAGCACGAATCGCCGGCGCCTTTGGAGCGCCTGGCCGTGGCTGCGCTGGTCCCGGCGGCGGCGTTCGCCATCGGTGCCGTGGCCGTGGAGATATTGCCGCCCAGAACGCTGCTGACGGCGCACCTGACCGCGAACGACTGGCTCACCGGCGCGCTGCACCTGTTGGGGCTCGCGGTAGGGCTGTGGGCAGTTCGCCGCTCCGCGCTCTTCTGGCTTCCGGCCGCGGCGGTGGCGGGCGCGCTGCTGTTCGCCGGGCTGCCGGCGACCTCCGGTCTCTGGGTTCAGGACCCGTTCTTCGGGCCCCGCGCGGCCGGTCCAACCTCGGCCATCGGCCTGAAGCTCGCGGGGAGCGCGACGCTCGAATGTCCGGCCTACGAGCTGAGGCTCTCCCCGGACGGATCGCTCTTCGCGACGGGACCCTGTCCGACCGAGGAAGAAGAGCACGAGTACCTCGTCGGCAGCTTCGACGGCTGGACCCACTCCGTGAAGGCGGTGAGCGTCGCGTTACCGGCCGAGGGGCGTGCGCTCGTTCTCGAGGATGGAGAGGCCGAGCGCCGGGTGCGGCTGTTGGCGGTCGAGCCCTCGGGGACGCGGGAGCTCTGGTCGGTCGAGGTTCCCGCGAGCCTGAGCACTCTCTCAGCCGCGACTCCAGGCTGGCGTGGCGACGGCGTGGATTGGGCAAAGCAGCAGCTCCTCTCCGTCGGAGGCGAGCTCGACGGCCCCGGGCTCCACACTCGGCGCTTCGCCTTTGCGACCGAGGGCGAGGAGCGACTCGTCCCGATGGCTTTCGTCGGGTTGGAGGAAGGATTCGTGGCTTCGTCCGCAGGCTTTGAGTCAGCCAAGGTCGCCGACATGCTCTCCGCGGCGATGGGACAGGGCACTCTTGCGGTGTCCCTTCTCGCGGCCGACGCGCCGCCCGCGGTCGTCGGCACCGCGCTCACGCTGAGCTGTGCCGCCGGGCGCCCGGGCGATGCGGAGGCGCTCTGCCTGAGCAGCTCGGACGAGCGCACCTGGCTCTGGCGCGTACCGTTGAAGCCTGGGGCGCAGGTTCTGGAGCAGACCTGGAGGGGCGACTTCTCGCAGATTGCCCGCGGCCCTGGGGAGGCGGTGGCGGCGTGGAACCACGGGCGTCTTCTGCTGGCGCGAGTTGGCGGCGGCACCTACGAGGTGAGCTACGAGGAGTCGTGCGGCACCAACCTGCTCGCCGCGGCAGTCGGGAGGCGGCATGTGGCGCTCGTCGTGGACCGTGACGACCGCGTCGAGCTGCAGCGATTCGAGCTGCCGCCGGACCTCGTTGAGGAAGAGCCGCCATCGCAAAGGGAAGCCGGCGGCGGGCAGGCTGCGATCTCTCCCGAGTGATCAGGCGCCTGCGAACGCGGAAAGGCTGGACTCTGACGGCGAGGCCGCGGTGGTCGTGAGCTCGCCTGCGTAGAAGCTAGCGGCGCTACGGTTGTCCGGCGCTCTTCCTGCTTCGGGCTCGCGGTCGGTCGATTGGAGCCAACAGGCTCGATGGGCTTGGCTGCTGCGGCCGTCTCCGGCGCGTGCGCCGCCAAGTCACACGAGCCCTATCCGCGTCGCCGAACCGGCTCTCTCGCCAGGCCAGGCAGGCCAGCTCGGTCCTCGGAACGCCGATCCGCAGGGTCAGGAAGGCCGTTCCCGTCCTCGGAACGCCGATCTGCGGGGTCAGGAAGGCCATTCCCGTCCTCGGAACGCCGATCTGCGGGTCAGGAAGGCCATTCCCGTCCTCGGAACGCCGATCTGCAGGGCGGAAAGGCCATTCCCGTCCTCGGAACGGCTTTTCCGCGCGCAGAAATGACGTTCCGAGATCCGGGATCCCGTTCCCATTGGGGATGTGAGGAAGACCCCCTCCCGGGGGGCGGGATGGTTGGCGGCGCCTGCGGTCCGGCCGGAGAGTGCCGCACTCACCGTTTCGGGGTCATATCGAATCGACCAGCGGATTCAGGGCGCCGCGGCCTTCGCGCCTGGCCAGACGGTTACCGGCAGCCTCCCCGCGAGTCTGGAAAGCTTCAGAGCGACTCACGGCACGCTCGAGGAGGCCGCAGAGGCGTTCCGCGAAGCCCGCCGGGTTTGCGACGCGGCGCTCGCAGAGAGCGCCGCCGCCGCCACGTTGCCCGACCTGGGGCTCGACGGGTTGGCTTCCAAGCAGGTCGGCGCGCGCCTCGGAGTCGCGCAAGAACCCGTTCTCCTCCTCCTCGAGCCACTCGCCGTCGGCGCTCTCGGCGCCGAGCTGTGCCTGAGGACGCGTCCAACTCGCAGGCAAGAGACCGGGTTCGCCCGTCCAGAGCCCGTCGAGCGGCTCGCCGGCAGCTCCTGCTCGCCGAAGACGGGAATCCAGGGCTGCTCACCTTCCCAGCGACCGGCGGCAGCAGGGAGCAAGAATCGATGAAACGTGGCCGCGGCGTTCGGTCCGCTGGTACCCGCGCTTCGCCCGGCGTTCGAGCAACCGCGCCGCCGACAAGGGCATTGGATGTTTCATCACCGAGGTGAGGTGGCTCAGGGGTTCTGGAATCAGGCTATCCGGCCGACCTTGGAATTGAATCCATTATTCTCGAAGCTGGAAGCCCCTTCGCCACCAACTGTGCCAGGGGCTGGAGATACTTTCGGATATGGAGGAAGAACTTGCGGTAACCCGCGCACAGGTAAGCGAGCCCCGGCTCACCGGAGGCAGTCGTCGCGAAGCGCTGTTTCGGGCAACCTCCCCAGCAGCCACTCAATACAGGGCACGCCCGACACTGCTCGGGCAACGAGTGCTGCTTCGAGAGGCCGAAGCCCCTTGTCAATGACCGCTCCACCATCTGCTCGAGCGAGTCGTCGGCCACGTTTCCAAGCAAGTATTCCGGGTAGACGAAGTGGTCGCAGGCGTACACGTCGCCGTTGTGCTCGACGGCCACGGCGCGTCCGCATCGCGGCGCGTGAACGCAGACGGGCGAGGGATTGCCAATCCAGGCGTTGAGCGCCCACTCGAAATTCATGACGAAGACCGCGCCCACGTCGTGCCGGACCCAGTCTTCGCAAATGGCAATCAAGAAATCGGCGTATTCTTCGGGAACGACGGTCCAGGGGGCGACCTGCTGATTCTCCGCCTCGTCCAAGTGCGCAGGGCCGGCCAGACGCGAGCCTCGCGGCGAGCCCTCCTCGCCGGAAATACGCTCGACCACCGGGAGGAACTGGATGAACTCCACCCCTTCGTTCTTTAGGAAGGAGTAGACCTCCAACGGCCTCTTCGCGGTATCCCTCGCCACGCAGGCGAGCACGTTGTATTCGACGCCGTGCTTTTGAAGGGCCCTCAACCCCCGCAACACGCTCTTGAATGAGCCGGTCCCTCGGCGGTCACCGCGGTAGGCATTATGGATGGCCTCCGGCCCATCGAGACTTATCCCCACGGTGAAATGGTTTTGCTTCAGCCAGGCGCACCACTCGTCGGTGAGCATTGTGCCGTTCGTCTGCAGGGAGTTCTTGAAGGTCTTCTGGCTCGCGTACCGCCTCTGTTCCCGGACGGCTTTCTTGAAGAAATCAAGCCCGGCGAGGGTGGGTTCGCCTCCCTGCCAGACGATCTCTGCTGTCGGCGTGGGCTGGGAGACCGCGTAGTTATGGATCAGGGCCGATAAGACTTGGTCGGACATCCGGTAACTGGCGTTCGTCCCGAACAAGGAGCGTTTCTCGAGGTAGAAACAGTATCCGCAGTCGAGGTTGCAGAGAGGGCCTACCGGTTTTGCGACCACGTGGATGCCCTGCCGGAGTCCCGGATTCTCTACCCGTCCGTCCATTCTGTTCATCGGGTGCGTACTCCTCATGCGAATTGGCATCGAGTCGGCAAACCGCTCCATCGTCCTTCGGGCCCACTTCGGGTCTGAGCAGCGCGGGACTGCGAGGCCATCGCGCTCATCGAGCAGGCTTTCCCTCGATGACCGGGCTGCGCCCAAGTGGCTTGGACAAGGTTGACCGAGCTCAGGAGCGCGAGGCGGGTCGAGGTCGAGCACCACTCTTCGTGCAGCTCCAGGCGATGGGCTGGCAACCACGCGAAGTCCGGGCGCTTGCAGCCAGAGCTCGTTTTCGCGGCCGGTTTGGACTGGCCGAAGCTGGCCGCGTTGCCCTTCACCCGCGTGCCTCGATTCAAAGGCTTTCCCTGGTCGCCTCCAGGCCCGGAATGACCAGAAGACGGTCAAAATCCTAGGCATGTCGGCGGCGTAAGAAGCCCGCTGTGCCCGGGTGCACCGCGAGCCAGCGAAAGCCGAAGGCGAGCGGGAAGAGCAGCAGCATCCCCACCACCGCGGCGGCGGTCACCATCACGACGACCGACGGCAGGGTCTCGAAGGTCTGGGTTGCGACCAGGGTCGCCGCGGCGATGTTGCGCTGAGCGGTCCCAAAGGCGAGCACGGTGCGCCTTTCGCGATGCCGGGCCCCGAGCGCCAGCCCGATGAGGAAGGCCCCCAGGATGAAAACAAAGGCGGCGAGGATGGCGCGCGCGCCGATACCGATCAGCTCGGGCCAGTCGGCGACGACGATCGACGCCAAGAGCACGACCAGCGCGACAGTCGCCAGGTCGCTGAGCGGCCGGGAGGCCCGGGCGGCAAAGCCCGGCGCCACCGGCCGCAGCAACATCCCAGCGGCCAGCGGCAAGAGCATCGAGAAGACGAGTGGCCGCGCGATAGCCCCTGCCGAGACTTGCGCCTCCGGGAGGACGGTGGGCAGCACCAGGGGGACGAAGACGACCGTGAGCGGCAGGAGCAGCACCAAGAGCGAGGCGGCGAGCGCCATGTCGCCCCTCGCGGCCTGGGTGAGCTTGAGCAGAAAGGGCGCACCCGCGGCCGAGCCGATCAAGAAGAGGCCCACCGCGTGCGGGGTGTCGAGGCCGAAGGCGCGATCAAGCAGATAGGCGAGCGCCGGCGCGAGCAGGAAGTTCGCCGCCAGCGCCAGGAGCATCCAGGGCCAGTTCTTGAGCGGGCCGATGATCTTCGAGAAGGAGTGGCCGAGGCCCACCGAGAGCATCGAGCTCACCGCGTAGACCAGCGTCGCCCAGGGCACGATCGCCGTGAAGAGCTCGCGCATCGAAAAGCACCTCCTTCCAACCGTCGCCAACGCCCGCGGGCGAGCGGCTCCTCGGCCTATTCGAAGTGCAGGTGCTCCTCGATGAGCTCGCCGGTGGTGCGCTCGGCCGCCTCCCCGAGCTCTACGCGCACGCCCTCGATGTGCCCGGTGAACTCGAAGGGGAGCCGGCTGCGGTAGCCCGGCCAGACCGGCGAACGGCTGTCGCGCCCCACGTCCAGGCACTCGCCGAAGGCGTAGCGGCCGCGGATCTGCTTGGCGATCCGCCCTTCGGCGACCTGCTTGCCGTTGAGGTGCAGGCGCACCGTGGCCGGAGCCCCCACGCTCTTCGGGTCGTCGCAGACAAACTCCAGGCGGATGGCGACCCGCCCGGTGGGCAGCGGTTCGTCGGCCACCACGTCATAGCGCTCGATGTCGCAGAAATTGTAGTGGTAGCGAAGCTTGCCCCCGTCGACGAAGAGCGACCAGCCCGCGCCGTCGCCCCCCATGGCGACGAGGACCCCCTCGGCGCCGCCGTCGGGGATGTGGGCGATGAGGTCGAGCAGGTGATCGACGTTGTTGAACTTCGGCGCCGCGCCCTCCTGCAGAAAGCGCAGGGTGGGCGGCAGCACGAGCTGCTTGCGACCGGTGAAGAAGTTGGGGCGCAGGGTGATGTCCGCGCGCTCGACGAACCTGTCGTCCAGGGGAAGCACGTCGTACTTGGCCGCCTCCACCAAGAAGAGCTCCTGCAGCTTGCGCAGCCTCTCGGGGTGCTTCTGGGCGAGGTCCTCCGACTGGCTGTAGTCGTTGGTCACGTCGTAGAGCTCCCACACGTCCTGGTCGAAGTCGGCGCTTCCCGAGGTCTTCCAGGGCAGCCGTCCGTGCCGGCAGCTCGCTATCCAGCCGTCGTGGTAGATGGCGCGGTTGCCCATCACCTCGAAGTACTGCGTGGTGTGGCGGCTGGGCGCCTCGGCGTTCTCGCGGTCGAAGGTGTAGGCGAGGCTGGTGCCTTCGAGGGGCTTCTGGGTGACCCCGTTGATCATGTGGGGCTCGGCGATGCCCGCCACCTCGAGGATGGTCGGCACGATGTCGACGACGTGGTGGAACTGGAAGCGCTTGGCGCCGCGATCGGCTATCCACGCGGGCCAGGAGACGACCATGCCGTTGCGGGTGCCGCCGAAGTGCGAGGCGACCTGCTTCATCCATTGGAAGGGCGCGTCGCCGGCCCACGCCCAGCCCACCGCGTAGTGGGGCGTGGTGCCGGGCAGGCCCATCTCGTCGATCCGCGAGAGCGACTTCTCGACCGGGTAGTCCAGCCCGCTCATGGTGGCGGTCTCGTTGAGCGTGCCGACGAGGCTGCCTTCGGCGCTCGAGCCGTTGTCGCCCAGGATGTAGATGAAGAGCGTGTTGTCGAACTCGCCCATCTGCTCGAGCGCGGAGACCATGCGCCCTATCTCATAGTCGGCGTGCTCGTGGAAGTCGGCGAAGGTCTCCATCTGCCTGGCGAACAGGCGCTGCTGCTCCGGAGGGAAGTCGTCCCAGGCGGGGATCTGCGGCGGCCGCGGCGTGAGCCTGGTCCCCTCGGGGATGACCCCCAGCTCTCGCTGCTTGTCGAAGACCACCTCGCGGTAGCGGTCCCACCCCATGTCGAAGCGGCCCTTGTTTCGGCCTCGCCACTCGGCCGGCGGCTGGTGCGGGCCGTGGGCGGCGACCGGCGCAAAGTGCACGAAGAGCGGCCGCTGCGGCGCGATGGCCTTCTGGTTGCGCATCCAGGTGATGCAGTCGTCGGCCAGATCAGTGGTGAGGTGGTAGCCCTCCTCGGGTTTCTTCGGCGGATCGATCTGGGTGTTCCCGCGCACCAGCGCCGGGTAGAAGTTGTCGGTCTCGCCGCCGAGGAAGCCGTAGAAATAGTCGAAGCCCCGCTGCAGCGGCCAGTTGTCGAAGGGCCCCGCGGGCCCCATGCAGTTGTCCGGGACGTTGTGGTTCTTGCCCCACCAGCCGGTGGCGTAGCCGTTGGGCGAGAGGATCTCGCTGAGCAAGGCGGTGCTGCGCGGGATGATCCCCGTGTAGCCCGGATAGCCGGTCGCGTACTCGGCGACGATGCCCTGGGAGACGCTGTGGGCGTTGCGCCCGGTGAGCAGCGCCGCGCGCGTGGGAGCACAGATGGCGGTGGTGTGGAACTGGCAGTACTGCAGCCCCTGCTGGGCGATCTTCTCGGCGGTGGGGGTGCGCACCAGGCCCCCGTAGGCGCTCGCCACCCCGTAGCCCGCGTCGTCGAGCAGCACGATGACCACGTTGGGGGCGTGCCCCGGCGCCCGCGGCATCGGCGGGTAGTCGGGCCGCGAGCTCTCCCAGGTCATCCCGATTCGCGCCTGCTCGAAGCGGTGCGGGGGCTTGGGGTAGGTGCTCTCGTCGACCACCGTGGGAAAGCCGCTCTGCTCGTTCTTCTTCGCCATCTCTCCTCCCTGTCGCTGCGCGCCAAGGTGGAGAGAGGCCGGAGCACCGGCAAGCGCCCGCCGTCTGTTAGCCGGGGTCTGGGCGCCCGGAGGGGCCGGCCTTCGTGCCGGCCGCCGATCACCCTCGAACTGGCCGCGCATCTGTTCGCCTACTCGACGGACGGCGCATCTCCATGCGCCCCTCTCAACGAGCAGCCGACGCGCGGGTCGTGGCGAGGCGTGAAAGAACCCCTCTTCGTCCCGGACCTGCGCTCACCTGGGCGAGCGAGCCCACGCCAAGCCTCTGCCCCCAGACCTCCGTCCATTCGCCCCTACGCTGGGCGCCGGTCCGAAGTCGCGGGTGGCGGAGCTGGAGCTCCGCCGTCCATTCGGACTTCTGCCGCCCCGGTCTGACCGCGCGCGGCCGGGCGGAGCCTTGCAGGGATCAACGAGGGGTCGCAGCCTCCTCGGCATGGCGTCCCGGCAGCTCTTCCTTCTTCTCGTGGCGCTACCGGCCGTCGCCGCCGCACCTTCCGAGCCCGAAGAGGGAAGGCTCGCCGAGCAGCTCTAGGATCCTGTCTCCGACCTGGCGCAAGTCGCCCTCTTTCACGACGTCGACCTCGGCGTCGGCGACACCGGTGTGAGCGACATTCGCCTCACCGCCCAGCCGCAGCTCCCCTTGCACCTCGGGCGCAGCTTGAAGCTCATCGTGTGGGGCGTTCTCCCGCTCCAATCGGCGCCTCCACCCGACCCGCAGAGCGATCGCATCAACGGCTTGGGCGACGCGGTCTTGCGGCTGTTGTTGGCGCCCGTCGAAACGAAGTGGCTGCGGTGGGGGGTCGGCCCCGCGATGCTCGTCCCTTCGGCCACCCGGCAGGCCCTCGGTGCCGGGGCGTTCGGCCTGGGAGGCGCGGGCACCGTCGTCTTCCAAGGCGAAGCATGGACCGGCAGCCTCCTCGTCCAGCACTTACGCTCGGTGAGCGAGAGCGCGGGCCGCAAGGAGGTGCAGCGGAGCGTCATCCGCCCAACGGTCGCCTACACGACCCCCAACGGCGTGAACCTCGGGCTCGACTCGGAGAGCCGTGTCGATTGGGAGAGCCCCGAGGGCGAACGCTGGTCGGTGCCTATCCAGGCGACGCTGGGCCAGGTGAGCCGCATCGGTGGCCAATCGGTGAATCTGCAGCTCGGCGGCCGAGCCCGGCCGGTCGGCAGACTAGACGTGGTCGTCGTGGACCGCGGCCTGGCAGGACGGAGAGCGCATCCTCCGACTCGCCACCCGCTCACCCCGAGCTTTGCACCGGGCCCCGCCCGGCTGTGACCTTGAACTGACAGGGCAGTCGACGAGCGCCCGGCTCCCCCCGCTCAGCCCGAGCGTAGGCCGAGCCTGCGAGGCC
>DHSB01000020.1:8692-14917 GCA_002408385.1 Myxococcales bacterium UBA5297 | reverse complement strand
GCCTGCGAGGCCGAAGCCGAGGGCCCGCCGGATCGCCCCGATCCCTTCGTCGGTCGTCTTGCCGGCTGCGACCTTGAACCGGGCCGCTTGCAGGCAGGCCGTACGGCTACAATGCCGCCGATGATCGAGCAGGAACGCCAAGAGATTCGAGAGCGCTTCGAGCTGACGATGGATCTGTACGAGCTCGGCGAAGCGATGATGCGTCAGAACCTGCGGCGGGAGCACCCGGAGGCCAGCGAGGCCGAGATCGAGGAGCTGCTCGTCGCCTGGCTGCAGAAGCGCCCGGGCGCCGAGTACGGTGACGCCCCGGGACGCCCGGGGCGGTTGCCGTGAATCGGGCCGAGAGGGCGCTCCGCGGGATTGCCGAAGACCTCGATGAGATCGGAGCTGCGCCTTGGACGCTCGTCGGGGGCCTGGCGGTTTCGGCTCGCAGCGAGCCGCGTTTCACCCGCGACGTCGACGTCGCGGTCGCCGTGGAGAGCGATCGAGAGGCCGAGCGGCTGTCATTCCTTCTCGCGCAGCGCGGTTATCGGATCCTCGCCTCGGTTGAGCAGGAAGCACAGCAACGGCTCGCGACCATCCGCCTCGCTTGTCCGGGCAGCGGGCCCCGAGGGGTGGTGCTCGACCTGCTCTTTGCCTCGTCAGGAATCGAGCAAGAGGTTGTCAGTCAGGCTGATTCGCTCGAGCTGCTGCCCGGTCTTGTCGTGCCGGTTGCGACGCGCGCCCACCTCCTCGCGCTCAAGGTTCTGGCGCACGACGAGGACCGGCCGCAGGACGCAGCCGACATCCGCTCCCTCCTGGAACGATGCGGCGAGGAGGAGCTCGAACAGGCCAGACTGGCCCTCGAGCTCGTCGAGCGCCGCGGCTTCCACCGGGGCAAGGACCTCCAAGGCGATTTCGCCCGTGCGGTAGCGAGGCGGACGAGACGTTAGGTCCGGCCACGGCCGATCCGGCTCGAGCAACCTCGTCTCCGGTCCCGGACGAAGGTGGGCTTGGAGAGCCTGGCTTTCGCGTGTTCCGGTTCGACGAGCAGGAGCCGAGAGGCTCTCCGAATCGCCCGCGGACCACTTTCGACGCGAGGCGCTCTCGGACGGGCGCGCCCTCGATTCGCTGGGGCTGATGGGACGGCGCGCGCCTACGCCGTCCGGGGCATCGACTCGTCGGAAGGCTCGTCGAGCGCCGTCGGCCCGCGGCGCCGGGCGATCTTGCGCTGTACCTCGTCGAAGAACGAGTAGGCCACCGGCACGATGAGCAGGGTGATCAAGAGCGCGAGCGCCTGGCCGCCGACGATCACCTTGGCGAGCGCGGCGCGCGAGGCCGAGCCCGGGCCGGTGCCCAGGGTCATCGGGGTCATCGCGGCGATCAGGGTGAGCGTGGTCATCAGGATCGGTCGCAGGCGCGCGCGGTTGGCCTCGAGGATCGCCTCGCGCGGCGCCAGGCCCTGAGCGAGCAGCGTGTTGGTGTAGTCCACCTGCAGGATGCCGTTCTTCTTCACTATCCCCAGCAGCATGAACAGCCCGAGGATCGAGTAGACGTTGAGCGTCTCGCCGGTCAGATGCAGCGCGAGCAGCGCGAACGGCAGCGTCAGCGGCAGCGCCAGCAGGATGGTCACCGGGTGCAGGAAGCTCTCGAACTGCGCGGCGAGCACCATGTAGACGAAGAGCAGCGCCAGCAGCAGCGCGGCGATGAACTCGGTCGCGGTCTCGGCCATCGTCTCCGCGTCGCCGAGGAACAGCAGGTCGTAGCCGGGCGCCATGTTCAGCTCGCTGACGAGCTGCTCGCCTCGGGCCACGGCGTCGGCGAGCGGCACGCCGGGAGCGGGGTTGGCCGAGACGAAGACCTGCCGCATGCCGTTGAGGCGCAAGATCACGGTCGCGCCAGCCTTCTCCTCGAGCGTGGCGAGGTTCTCGAGTGGGATGAGGCTGCCGTCCCGGGTGCGCAGCGGCAGCCGTGAGATGGTGGGGATGCCGTCGCGGTCCTCCAGGCGGGCGCGCAGCCACACGTCGTAGCGCTCGTCACCCTCGCGATACCAGGTGACTATCTCGCCGCCGACCAAGGTGCGCAGCGTCTCGGCGACCACCTGGGGATCGAGCCCGAGCGAGGCGGCCTTCTGTCGGTCGAGGTGGACCTGCACCTCGGGCAGCCGGTCGGCCGAGTCGCTGGAGACGTCCACGAAGGCCGGGTCTTCGCGCATCGCGGGGACGAGCCGCCCGAGGTACTCCTCGAGCTGATCGAGATCGGGGCCGCGCAGGGCCACCCGCACCTTGCCGCCGTGGCCGCGGCCGAGGTTGCCGGTGTTGATGCCGCGGATGGAGACGCGCAGGTCCGGGTAGCGGGCGAAGATGCGGCGGGCGAGCCCCATGATCTCCTGCTGAGACTGCTCGCGCTCGGCGATGGGCACGAGGCCGACGTAGAGGCTGGCGCGGGTGGCGACGCCGGAGGTACCGCGGGTGTCGCCGACGGTGGCGAGCACGTCCTTGACCGCGGGCAGGGCCGCCACCAGCGGCTCGATCTCGCGCATCAGCCGGTCACCGGCCTGGTACGAGGTGCCGGTGGGCAGGTTCATGGTGATCTCGAACTCGCTCTGGTCGTCCTCGGGCAGGAAGTCCTTGCCGATGCTGGTGAAGAGCGGAACCGTGGCCCCGACGCACGCCAGCGCGGCGAGGGCGACGACCGCCCGGTGGCGCAGCGACCAGCCGACCAGCCGGGCGTAGACGCCGTCGAGCAGGGCCATCATCCGGTTCGGAAGGGCGGCGATGCCGGTCGGCTGGTGGTGGCGCTCCTTGCCGAGGAAGCGCGAGGCGAGCATCGGGGTGAGGCTGAGCGAGATGAACAGCGAGACGAGCACCGCGACCGCCACGGTGATGCCGTAGGAGGAGAAGAGCTCGCCGATCTGGCCGGACATGAAGGCTATCGGCAGGAAGATGACCACGAGCGACAAGCTGGTCGCGGTGACCGCGAGGGTGATCTCCTTGGCGCCCTCGATGGCCGCCTGGACCGCCGAGATCTTCCGGGTGGTCATGTGTCGGTGGATGTTCTCGACGACCACGATGGCGTCGTCGATGACCACCCCGATGGCCAGGGTGAGCGCGAGCAGGGTGATGTTGTTGAGCGTGAAGCCGAAGGCGCGCATCGCGCTGAAGGTGGCGATGAGGCTCGCGGGGATGGCCACCGCGGCGATGAGCGTGGAGCGCCACGAGCCCATGAAGAGGAGCACCGAGAGCGCGGCGAGGATGGCGCCCATGACCAGGTGCTTGCCCGCCTCGTTGGCGCTCTGCCCGACGAAGACCGCCGAGTCGCGCAGCACCAGCATCTCGCTGCCGGCCGGCAGGCTCGGCCGCAGGTCGTCGAGGCGCCGGTGCAGCTCGCGGGCGGTCGCGAGGAGGTTGGCGCCGCTCTGCTTCTGGACGACGAGCACCACCGCGTCGGTGCCGTTGAGGCGCGCCGAGCCGCGCGGCTCCTCGGTGCCGTCCTCGACCACCGCCACGTCGCGCAAGAGCACCGGGGCCCCGCTCTCCTTGGCGGTGGCGACGACGAACTCTTCGAACGCCTTGACGTCCTCGGCGCGGCCCATCGTGCGCAGGATGTCCTCGCGGTCCTCGCGCGAGACGCGCCCGCCGGGGATCTCCACGTTCTGCGCCTGAAGCGCGAGCTTCACCTCGGCCGCGGTCAGGCCGTAGGCCTGCAGGCGCGGGCCGTCGAGCCAGATGTTGATGGCGCGCCGGCGCCCGCCGTCGATGGTCACCTGCCCGACCCCGGGGGCGGTCGACAGCAGGTCCTTGACGCGGGTCTCGGCGAACTCGGTCAGCTCGCGCAGCGACTGCTTGCCCGAGAGCGCGACCGCCAAGATCGGCGTCGACTCCGAGTCGTAGGTGCTGACCACCGGCGGGTCGGTCTCCTCGGGCAGCCGCCGGGCCACCAGCGCGAGCTTGTCGCGGACGTCCTGGACCGCCTCGGCCGGGCGGCGGTCGAGGCTGAAGGTGAGGATGATGACCGAGCGGCCCTCGCGGTTGATCGAGCGCATCTCCTCGATGCCCGCGATGGTGTTGAGCTGCTCCTCGATGGGCTGGGTGATGGCGCTCTCGATCTCCTCGGGCCCCGCGCCGGGCAGGGTGGTGAAGATCGTGACGGTGGGCAGCTCGACGTTGGGCAGCAGGTCTACCCCGAGCTGCAGGTACGAGAAGGCCCCGAGCACCACCAGCGACATCGTGAGCATGGTGGCGAAGACCGGCCTGCGGACGCTCAGCTCGGGGAGGTTCATCAGCTCTCCCCGGGGCTCTGCGGCCCGCCGTCCACGCGCACCTTCAGGCCGTCCTGCAGCCGCGCGATGCCGGTGACGATGACCAGGTCGCCCCCCTTCAGCTCGCCGACCAGCAGCGCGTCGCTGCCGCGCTTGCGGAGGATCTCGATCTTGCGCTCGCTCGCCTTTTCGCCTTCGAGCACGAAGACCTTGGTGACCCCGGCGAGGCTGGAGATGGCGGTCTCGGGCACGGCGAAGACCTCCTCGGACTGGCCGAGGCTTATCCGCGCGCGAGCGAAGAGGCCGGGCTTGAGGGCGCCGCTCTCGTTGGGCACCAGGGCCTCGACCGGGAAGGTGCGCGAGCTGACCGAGACGGCGGGCCCGACGCGCGAGAGCCTGCCGGCGTGCCCGCCGCCGCCCGGGATGCCGACGGTCACGGTGACCGCCATCCCCGGCTTGACCGAAGTGGCGTAGCGCTCCGGGGCGTCGCTCTTGAGCTTGAGCGGGTCGGTGACCACCACCACCGCGACCGCCTGCGCGGCGCGCACGTACTCGCCGGCCGAGACGAGGCGGCTGGCGACCACCCCGTCGACCGGTGAGCGGACCGCCGCGTCCTGCAGCTTCTTGCGCGCCAGGCCCGCGGCGGCCTTGCGGCTGCGCGCCGTGGCGTAGGAAGAGCGGGACTCCTCGAGCGCGGCCTGGTGCGCCGCCTCGGCGACGCGGAGCCGGGTTTGGAGAAGGTCGAGCTCGCCCTGGGCCATCAGACCGCGGCGCATCACCTCCTCGCCGCGCTGCAGGTTGCGGCGGGCCTCTTCGAGATCGGCGAGCGCCCGGCGCACCGCGGCGGTGGTCGAGGCGTCGAAGCGGTCGAGGGATTGCTCGTCGACGCCGAGCATGGCGAGGGCTTGCAGGTAGTCGGCCTCGGCCTGCTCGGCCTTCAGGCGCAGCTCGGCGGCGGCGATCTGCACGATGGGCTCGCCGGCCTTCACCTTGTCGCCCAGGTCGGCGAGCACCTTCTCGACCCGTCCCTCGACCTCGGCCGAAACCGGGATCTCCTCCAGCCCGCCGAGGGTGCCGGTCAGCTCGATCTCCTGCTCGACCATCTCCGGGCGGACCTCGAAGGTGCGGACGGCGAGCGGACCGCTCGGGCCCTTCCTCACCGCTTGCCCTTGGTCGCCGGTGCAGCCGGCAACGAGGATCAGGGCCAGGCCGAGAGGGCCGGCCAGACGCCAACCGTGGTTCATCGTTCCACCTCTCGCGGGGGGGGCGAGCGCTGTCCCAGCGCGCGCTCGAGACGGGCGGCAGCGACCGAGGCGTCGAGCGCGGCCCGGACGGTGGTGGCGCGGGAAGAGGCGAAGGCCGCCTGCGCGTCGGCGAGCTCGAGCGCGTCGCCCGCGCCGGTCTCGTAGCGCACCTCGGCGAGCTGCATCCCCTCGGAGGCCGAGACCTCGAGCGCCTTGGCGGCCGCCATGCGCGCGCCCGCCTCGCGCATCGCGAGGAAGGCCGACTCGATGTCGAGCCGCACGAGCCGGCGGGTGTTCTCGAGCGAGGCGCGCGCCAGGGCGAGGTTCGCCTCGGCCTCACGCACCCGCGCGCTGTCGGCCCCGCCGGCGAGCAGCGGGACGTTGAGCTGCACGAGCGCACTCCAGCCACCGCCGAGCTCCTGGATGTCCGAGCCGCGGTAGTTGACGGTCCCGGTGGCCGCGAGCGAGGGCAGGTGGAGCGCGCGGGAGGCCGAGAGCGCGCGCTCGGCGGCCTCGACCCGCGCCTGCGCGGCGGCGATCTCCGAGCGGCGGGAGAGCGCGTCGGCGAGCGCCTCCTCGAGCTTGGGCAGCTCCGGAACCGCGCGGGCCGGGGGCACGACGAGGGGCCTGTCGGCGGGCAGCTCGGCCAGCCCGCAGGCGTTGGCGAGCTGGGCGCGGGCGAGCTCGCGGGCGTTCATCGCGGCGACGAGCGCGAGGGCCGCGTTGGAGACCTCGACCTCC
>DHSB01000020.1:7712-8556 GCA_002408385.1 Myxococcales bacterium UBA5297 | reverse complement strand
ACCTCCGCGCGGCTCACGTCGTAGCGGGGGCGCAGGCCGACCTCGGTCCGAGCGCTGGCGCGCGCGAGGTGAGAGGCCGCGCGGGCGCTCGCCTCCTCCATCGCCACGACGAGCTGGTCGGCGGCCATCGCGGTGCGGAAGGCGGCCTCGGCCTCGACGTCGAGGGTCTCGAGCAGGATGCGCTCGTCCTGCTCGGCGGCCTGTTGCGCGGCGGCGGCCGCGCCGTGCGCGTGGAGCGTGCGTCCGAAGTCCCAAATCGTCTGCCGCAGGGTGAGCCCCGCGCCCCAGACCTCGTAGTCCGGAGCGCCGAGCAGGCTCGTGCTCGGCTCGGTTCCAGCCGGTCGCAAAGAGGCTTGGCCGCCGGCGCCGCGGACGGCGGTGAAGGATCCCTCGGCGGAGAGGCTGGGCAGGAACCCGGAGAAGGCGATGGCTTTGCGGGCTTCGGCGGCCGCCGCTTGAGCCCGGGCCGCGGCGAGCCGAGGGTGTTGGTCGCGGGCGCTGCTGCGGCAAGCCTCGAGATCGAATGCGGCGGAGGCGGGCGGTTGCCCAAAGGCGGCCCCGGAAAAAGCCAATACGAGGAGCAGAACGCAGGGTCGCAAAGATGGGTCCAATCCCAAGCCCAAAGGAGGTGGCCCTTCTAACAAGTGCACTGGGGTAGGGCAAGCAAACCGCCGAATCATCCGCTCGCTTCCCGGAATGCACAACGAGCGAATTTTGCAGGCAAATCTGCCGCTCGTTCGGGGCTCGCCCCGGCGCGCCGCATCGGCTGCCGGAGGGCCGGCCATCAGCGGGCGGGGTCGTCGAGAAGGGTTCGTGGGGGCTCGGTCCGGAGGGCCGACCTTCG
>DHSB01000020.1:0-7517 GCA_002408385.1 Myxococcales bacterium UBA5297 | reverse complement strand
GGGCGCGGTCGTCGAGAAGGGTTCGCGGCGTCTTCGGTCCGGAGGGCCGACCTTCGTGTCGGCCGTCGCGGGCGCGGTCGTCGAGAAGGGTTCGCGGCGTCTTCGGTCCGGAGGGCCGACCTTTGTGTCGGCCGTCGCGAGGGCGCCGTCGTCGAGAAGGGGCCACCGCCCTCCCGGTGGCCTGCGCGGTCGTGACAGATGTGAGGCTCGTTGCAGAAAGGCGCGTCGCGTTGAGGAGGGGCGGGCCGGCGTCGATGAGGAAGGTAGGGCCGCCGTCTCGGCGGCCGGCGCGCCCATGCACCGTGCCCACGGCCAAGAAGACGCTCGCGCTCCCATCTCGCGCGAGGCCGTGATAGGGCACAGCCCGAAACCTTTTGCCGGAGAAGACATGGACGCCCTGACCGCCATCGCGACCCGCCACAGCACGCGCAGCTTCACCTCCAAGCCGCTCTCCCGCGCCGACCTCGAGTCGATCGTCAACGCCGGCCGCGCCGCGCCCAGCGCCCGCAACGAACAGCCGTGGGAGTTCGTGGTGGTCGCCGACGCCGCCACCCGTCGCCGCATCGCCGAGCTGACCGAGGGCGGCGGCAGCTTCATCGCCGAGGCGCCGGCGTGCATCGCCATCTTCAGCAAGCCGACGAAGTACTACCTCGAGGACGGCTGCCTCGCGGCGGGCACCATGCTCGTCGCGGCCGCGGCCCTGGGCATCCAGTCGTGCTGGGTCGCCGGCGAGAAGAAGCCGTACGCCGACGCCATCAAGACCCTGCTGTTCGCGCCCGACGACTACAAGCTCGTCTCGATGATCGCGCTCGGCTACAGCGACGCCCAACCCCAGATCTCGACCAAGCGCCCGCTCAACGAGGTGCTGCACTGGGAGCGCTTCTAGTCACGCCCCTCGGCGGCGCGGCCGTCACTCGATGACGGCTGCCCCCCCGCTCACCTCGAGCGTAGGCCGGGTCTGCGAGGCCGAAGTCGAGAGGCGAAGAGAGATTTCTCGAGGGATCTTCAGTCCGCCGCTCCCTCCGTCTGAAACGCCGCGACCGTCGCCGCGCTCGCTTCCTCGATTTGCCGGGGGACATCGCCGAGCGACCAGAGCGAGGCTTCGCTGCGCCCGGTCTCGATCACCGTGACCCGCGCCTGCGCCGCCGCGGCCTCGAGCTGCGCGCGCACCCTCGCCTGGCGCTTCTCGGCGCGGTAGCGCGACGGCGCGACGAGATGGACGACGACGTGCTCGGCGGGATGTCGCTCGAGCAGCGGGGCGAGGAAGATGCGATCGGCGACGCCTCCGTCGAGCAGCAGCCGGCCGTCGATCTCGCGGGGGGCGAAGAGGGTCGGTACCGCGCAGCTCGCGGCGACCGCCTCCGGCAGCGGTCCCGATTCGAGGAGCAGCGGCTCTCCGGTCGCGCGCTCGACGACGCCGACCGCCAGCGGGACCTCCAAGTCCTCGAAGCGCGGCGGGAGCTTCTCGCGCAGCAGCGTCACCAGCGGATCGAGCGAGAAGAGCCCCGGGCTCCCGCCGGCGAACGGGAAGCGCGGGGTGAGGTAGGAGCGCGGCGTGGTCCCGGCGACGAGGCCCGAGATCGCCGAAGCGGAGTGCCCCGCCGCCAGCAACGCGCCGACGAGCGCCCCCGAGCTCACTCCGCAGATTCGCGAGGGTCGGACCGCGAGCCTCTCGAGGCCGAGCGCGACGCCGGCGTGGCGGGCGAAGGCGAGAAATCCGGAGGAGAGGACGAGGCTGGGGCCCGACATGGGAGCGGCATGATAGTCGATGCCGTGGCCCGGCCCCCTCCCGGCTGTGACCTTGAACTGGCAGGCTGTTACGAGGTCCGAAGCACCAGCCTTCGTGCTGGCGGCCGGGAGCCCTCGAGTCGGGCGCCTCTGCTCGATTCCTCGCCGGGCGCATTGCCATGCGCCCCTACCGACCTGCGGCCGATCGCTCGGATTCCGCTCGAAGCCCGGGCTGAGCCCGTCGGAGGGGCTCGGGTTTTCCGGTCATCGCTCAGAGGACTCTTCGATACGTCTTCAGGCCGGCCCGTCCTCGGCGCCCGCCGGAGCCGCGGGCTTCACCTTCACCCGCTTGAACTTGGAGATCTCGACCAGCCCCGCCGGCGCGCCGCGGGGCTTCGACACGTTGCCGGCCCGGCAGACGTGGACCTCGACCTTCGGGGCGCCGCGCGCCTTCGAGTACCAGGCGGCCGCGGCCGCGGCGGTTTCGACCACCGACTGCGGCACCTCGACGCGCTCGGGGTTGCGGACCACGACGTGGCTGCCCGGCGTGCCGCCGCCGACGTGCAGCCAGAGGTCGTTCGGCTCGGCCACCCTGAAGGTCAGGTAGTCGTTGTCCTCGCTGGCCCGTCCGATGAGGACCTCGAAGCCTTCGACGACAACCGTGCGGTACGGACGTCCCTTGCTCGCCATCGCGCGCGAAGGATGAAGGCGGCCGGGGGCGACTGCAAGGCGTTTGAGGCGCCGGGCCCGACCTGCGGCGACCGCTTTCGGAGGGTCTTCGTGACGGCCGCCGAAGCGCCGGCGGGCGTGGAATAGACTGTCGTGCCACCTGTTCGGACGCCTACCAGGAGGACTCCCATGGCCCCGGTCCCCCGTTCCCTTCGCGCGTTGCTGCTCGCACCGCTGTTGCTGACCCTCATCGGCTGTGATCAGGCGACCAAGGACCTCGCGCAGCGGGAGTTGCTGGGACAGGGTCCGTCGATCTTCCTCGGTGGGCTGTTCAAGCTCGTCTACGTGGAGAACCCCGGGGCTTTCCTGGGCCTGGGTAACAGCCTGGGGCCACAGCTTCGCTTCTGGCTCTTCGTCGTCGGGGTGGGTGTCGCACTCGTCGCCGGGCTCTTGACGCTGCTGCTCCGCAAAGAGCTGTCGTGGGGCGGGCTCGTCGTCGGCGCGCTGATTGTCGCCGGTGGCTTCGGCAACCTGATCGACCGGATCGCCAACGAGGGTCGCGTCGTCGACTTCATGCAGCTCGGGCTCGGGTCGCTGCGCACCGGGATCTTCAACGTCGCCGACGTGCTCCTCATGCTCGGGGTAGCGCTGATGGCGTGGCCTTTCAGAAAGGCCCAAGAGACCGCCGGTCCCTCGCCCGCGCCCTGAGGTGCGCCTTCGGTTGATGCCCGCCGATGAGCTGCCGGGCATCGACCTCGCGTGGGGCGGGGACCGCCGGCCCTTTGGCGGAGCTGGACCGATGCGGACGGCTTTCGGACCGATGCGGACGGCCTTCGGGGTGATGCGGACGGCTTTCGGACTGGTCCGGACGGCTATCGGGTTGATGGGGACGGCGTTCGGATGGATGCCGAGGGCCTCGAGGGCGATGTGGCCCGCCCCCGCGCCGCCCCAAAGCAGAGCCGTGGCGATTGTTTCGTCCGTGACGCTTGCGATAGAAGCGGGCTCCTCGCTCATGGACTCGACCCGGAGCTCCCGCCCTCCATCAGCGCCGTCGCTTCAGCCGGCTCTCTGGCGGAGCTGGAGCTCCGCCCTCCACCACGGTGCACCGGGCCTGCGGGGCCGGGCGCATTGTTATGCGCCCCTACCGTCGGCGCGTCAGCTCCACCGGAACAGCTTCACCGCCGCGACGAAGGTGACCAGCGCGGTCGCCGCGAGGATGCCTGCCTGCGGCGCCACCGCGGCGAACCCGGCGCCCTCGTTGATGACCGCCCGCATCCCGTCGTTGAGCGCGGTCAGCGGCAGCGCCTTGATGAACGGCTGCATCGGCTCGGGGAAGTTGGCCGAGGAGAAGAAGACGCCCGAGAGCACGTACATCGGCATCATCACCAGGTTCATCAGGCCGCCGACCGTCTGCGTGTTGCGCGCCCGCGAGGCGACGAGCAGCCCCAGGCCGGCGAAGGCGAAGGCCCCCAGCAGCGCGATGAGCCCGAGCAGCAGCAGCGAGCCGCGGATGGTGATCGAGAAGGCGAGCCAGCCGAAGAGCATCAAGACCGGCAGCTCGATGGCCAGGAAGAGCACCCGCATGAAGACGAAGGAGAGCAGGAAGTGGCTGCGCTTCATCGGCATGGCGAGCATGCGCTTGAGCAGCTTGCGGGTGCGGTCCTCGACGATGACGTAGCCGATGCCCCACATCCCGCTCGACATGATGTTCAGGCCGATGAGCCCGGGGAGCAGGAAGTCGATGTAGCGCGAGCCGGGCTCGGTGAGCTTGGCCTCGGCGACCGGGGTCGGGTCGACGCGCCCGTCGGCGCGCTGCAGCAGGTCGTCGACTACGGTGCGCGCCAGCCGGCTCTCGGGCCGCGTCGGGTCGAAGGCGTAGGTGCGCGTCGCCCCGGGGCGGACGACTATCGCCACCTTGCCGGTGCGCAGCGCGCTCTTGGCCGCGTCGGCCTCGAGGGGCCGCGCCTTGACCTGGCCGCTCGCCTCCAGCGAGGCGACCACGCGCTCGGCGCCTGGGCCTGCCTGCACCGCGGCGGCTATCGGCTCGGGCGGCTTGTCCCGGAAGGCTATCCCCAGCGCGATGGACAGCAGGATGGGGAAGCCAAAGCTCCAGAAGACCGCGCTCGGCTCGCGAAAGAAGAGCTTGAGCCGGGCGACGGTCAGCAGCAGCAGAGGCGAGCGGCTAGTCACGCAGGTTCCGTCCAGTCAGGGTCACGAAGACGTCTTCGAGGGTCGCCGAGTGCGTCGAGAGCCGGGCGAGCGGCAGCAGCCCCTTCGCCTCGAGGTGCGCGAGCAGGGCGGGGATGGCGACGTGGGCGCGGTCGACGGTCAGGGCCCAGCCGTCGGGCACATGCCGCGCGCCCAGGACCCCGGGCAAGGCGACCAGCGCCGGCTCGTCGAGCCCGTCGCTCTTCCCGACCTCGCCGGGCGGGGCGAACTCCACGACCTCCTGGCCGACGACCCGGGTGATCAGCTCGCGCGGGGTGCCCTGGGCGATGACCTTGCCGCGGTCGATGATCGCGACCCGGTCGCACAGCCGCTCGGCCTCGTCCATGTAGTGGGTCGTCAGCAGCACCGTGCGCCCCTCGGCCTTCATGTCGGAGACGACGTCCCAGAGCTGGCGGCGCGACTGGGGGTCGAGCCCGGTCGTCGGCTCGTCGAGGAAGAGCAGCTCGGGGTCGCCGACCAGCGCGCAGGCGACGGCGAGCCGCTGCTTCTGACCGCCGGAGAGCTTCTCGAACCAGGCGTTGCGCTTCTCCTCGAGCGAGACGAGCCCGAGCACCTCGTCGACCGTGCGGCCCTTGGGGAAGAAGGCGCGGAACAGCTCGAGCAGCTCGCGGACGGTCAGCCGGTCGTAGAGCCAGGTCTGCTGCAGGGTGATGCCCAGCCGCTCGCGCAGCCGATCGGCGTCCTGCGCCCAGTGCATCCCGAGCACCTCGACCTCGCCCGCGGTCGGCTCGAGCAGGCCTTCGAGGATCTCCACGGTGGTCGTCTTGCCGGCGCCGTTGGGCCCGAGCAGCCCGAAGCACTCGCCGCGCTTCACCTCGAGGTCGAGGCCGTCGACGGCCAGCACCTCGGTGCCATAGCGCTTGACGAGCTGCCGGCAGTGGATCGCGAGGTCGGTCATGGGGTGCGGAACCTAACAGCGAGGTGGGCGCTTCTACCAAGAAACCCGCGTGGTTCGTCGCAGAAGACGTGTCGAGGAAGCCTTCGAGCGATAACCGGTCAGCCCGAGCGTAGGCCGAGCTTGCGAGGCCGACGGGCCTCTCGTCTTCGACCCGCTCCGCGCCGAAAATCTCGAATCATTCCGCGCCGTGACGAATCTCAAGCGCGAGTCCTTGCCCGTGGCGCGATCGGTCCGCTTTGCACGCGGGGGGTGATCGCCGCGGGCGGTTGGACTATCAAGCGCGCAGCGAACCCCCAACGCTACGGGCCAAAAAGTCCATGGACGAGATCGAATACCAGGTCGTTTCCGAGGCGCCGGTCGAGGCCATCGTCGCGCTCTACGAAGCCGGCGGCTGGTGGCAGGAGTCGGAGCAGTGGAGGGCGATCATCCCGCGGATGATCACAGGCAGCTTCTGCTTTATGGTCGCGCGCAGCCGCGACGGGCGTCTCGTCGGGATGGGCCGCGCCATCTCGGATGGGGTGAGCGATGCCTACATCCAGGACGTCGTGGTGCTCGAGGAAGTGCGCAAGCGCGGGATAGGGCGCGAATTGGTCAAGCGGCTCGCCGAGTACTGCTCCCAGCAAGGCATCGGCTGGGTCGGTCTGGTCGCGGAGCCGGGAACGCAGGCCTTCTACGAGTCGCTCGGGTTTCGCGCGCTCGAGGGCTTCCGCCCGATGCTCTACGGGAAGCAAGGCTAGATGGCCTTCGACTTTCTAGGCTTTCGTTTCGAGCCGCTCGCCCGCGATCACGTCGGGAGGCTCGGGCCCATCCTCGAGCGGCATCCGCAGCCTTTGTCGGGCTTCACCTTCGCCACGTTGGCGGCCTGGGACAGCGTCTTCCACTACGGCTGGGCCCAGCCGACCCCCGAGCTGCTGCTCATCAGCTACCAGGGCGACGGGGAACCGCCCCCCAACCTCTTGCAGCCGGTCGGCCCCATCGGGCGCGCGCTGTCCGAGGCGTTGGTCGAGCGCATCGCCGAGCTCGACTACCGGCTGCGGGTAGTCGGCGTCAGCCCCGACTTCGTCGCCGAAGAGCCCGAATTCGCTAAAGCATTCGCGGTCACCGACAACCGCGCCGCGGCCAACTACGTCTACCGCGCGCAGGACCTGGCGACCCTCGCCGGCAAGCGGTTCTCGAAGAAGCGCAACCTCATCGCGCAGGCGCACCGGCTCTACCAGTGGACCGTCGAGCCGCTGCGCCCGGAGCATCTCTCCGACTGCCGGGCGCTCCTCGAGGAGATCTGCCGCACCGAGCAGCTCGACGTCCGCGGCACGCTCGAGCAGGAGCTGCGAACCCTCGACTTCACGCTCAGGCACTTTGCGAGCCTCGGCCAGCGGGGCACGCTGCTGCGCGTCGAGGGCAAGCCGGTCGCGTTCTCCGTCTACGAGACGCTCAACCCGACGACCGCGGTGGTCCACTACGAGCGGGCGCTGCGCGACTACAAGGGGCTCTACCAGGTCGTCAACCAGGAGACGGCAAAGGTCATCCTCGAGGAGGGCTTCGAGCTCATCAACCGCGAGGAGGACCTCGACGATCCGGGACTGCGCCAGGCGAAGCTCTCCTACTATCCGGTGGAGATTCACCCGTCGTTGACCTTGTGCTTCCGCGAGGCGCTGTCGCACAAGCCGCTGCTCGCGCCAGGAGAGCCGTCGCGGCCGTGCCCGCCGTAGGTGCGCAGTCGGTTCGCCGTACCCGTTGGCCCGCCACTCACTGGTTCGGATCGCCGACCTTTGTGTCGGCGTCGTGGCCCCGCCAGAAGCCCGAGCCCCGGTCACCCCGAAGTCGGGGCGCTCTTCGTTGCGGCACTCACTGGTTGGGACAGTCGACGAAGCCCGCTTCGGATAGGGTTTGAGGTGGTGTGATCCGAGTAAGGGGGCCGTCGCCGGCACCGTTGGCCCGCCCCCTCCCCTCCCAGCGGCCCGCACACGAGGGTGCTCGCCGCGAACTTGGTTGC
>DHSB01000220.1 GCA_002408385.1 Myxococcales bacterium UBA5297 | reverse complement strand
TTTTCCCCGCCGCCCCTTCGCGCGGCTCCCCCTGCGCGGCCAGCCCCTCCGGTCGCCGGGCCCAACGCTGTCGAGAGCACCGCGGTGGTCCACGGCAACGATCTTTTCGGCGACGCCCCGCCGCCGCCGCCGATCCCCTCCGGCGGCGGATTGAGCGCGCTCTTCGAGGACGAGAAGACGCTGCCTCCTGGCAACGGCGCCGGGCGCACCGAGGCGCCCTCACTTGCCCCACAGGCGGCCCCCGCCGCGCCGATGTCGCGGCGCCCGACCGCAGGCGCGGTTCCTGCGCTCGCTCCGGCTCGTCCGCCTCCGCCGCCGGGCGCCCGCCCGGTCTTGGCCAGTGCGCAGCGACCTCAACCCTCGCCGCCTCCATCGACCTACAAGCCGCGCATGCAGGAGGCGAAGATCGTCAGCGGCGACGGCCGCAAGAAGCTGGTCCTCGTCGCAGCCGGCGCCGCCGCGGTCGTTGTCGCCGCGCTCGCGCTCGTGATGATGCTGTTGGGGCGAGACGGGGCGGTGTTCGTCGCCTACGATCCGCCCGACGCCAAGACTTTCATCGACGGGGTCCAGGTTTGCGCGAGCTCAGCCTGCATCTCCAGCAAGATTCCGCCGGGAATTCATCGCCTCGAGATCCGCAAGGAGAACTTCGTCACCCATGTCGAGGATGTCCTGGTGCCGGCCGGCGACATCTACCGCAGGGCGCCGGACGTAAAGCTCAAGCCCCTCGTCGTCAACATCAGCGCGGTCATCGCCTGTGACCCGGCCGACGCGGAGATCAAGATCAACGGCAAGGTCGTCAAGGAGCTTGGACGCTCCGGCCTCTACTCTGACGAGCTGACGGTCGGCGAGACCTACGAGGTCGTCGTCTCCAAGCCGGGCTTTGAGCCGTGGAAGAGGACGCTCCAGCCCCTCCCCTCCGACAAACAGGTCAACGAGTTCGCCGGCCCGCTCCGGCGCATGAAGCTCGTGGTCAAGTTCACCTCCACTCCGACCGGCGCCGATATCATCGTCAACGGCAAGAACCTCGGAGCGACGCCCCTGACCGTCGAATCACTCGATCCCTCGGCGACCCATGCGGTGCTGCTGCGCAAGCGCTGCTACGAGGACGCCACCCACACGATCATGCCGGGCGGTGGCAATCCCACCATCGACAAGAAGCTAGAAAAGAAAACTTCCTGCAACTGACCGCAGTCTATTCTCTGCTCCTTCGTTCGTTTCCAAGAGAGGGCCGCAACGGCCCTCTCTTCCTATTTCCGCCCGAGGAACGCCGCGATGCCCAAAATCCGCCGCAGGCCCGCCAATCCTCTCGAAGGTTTTCCCCGCTGGGCGCAGAGGCTCGCCGAGCGCTACTACACCCGCTCGGTCGCCACCTTCCTGCTGCACGGCGCAGTGCGCGATCTGCAGCCGATGGACGGTGCGGAGGGTGGCCAGCGGTTCGTTCCCCTCAAGACGTATCTTGCCGAGGAGCTGTTCGGCAGCCGCGACCTCGTCTTGTTCTACGACCGCTCCAGTGGCATCCGCGCGTCGACTCCCGAGATGCAGCGCGACCTGCTGCGCGCGGTCGAAGGCTATGACGCGATGTACGGCAGCGACTTCGCCAAGGCGATGCCGAAGGACCCGGCCCGCGCCCTGCAAATCCTCGAAAACTACATGCGCCTGCGGGTCGCCGACGGCCGGTCGATCGCTCTGGTCATCGACTTCGCCGAAACGCTCGCGCCGGCGGGCGACATTTCCCACATGGGCGGGGAGGATCGCTTCAGCTTGGTGACCCTCACCAAGTGGGCCCACGACCCTCAGTTCCTGTCGGCCGACGTCTCGGTCTGCCTGATTGTCGAGAACCTCGCCGAGCTCTCGCCGCGCCTGGCGCGCAACCCCTACGCGGCGGCCATCGAGATCGCGCTGCCCGACGAGACCGAGCGCAAGGACTTCATCCGCAGCAAGCTCGACGGCCGACGCATCAAGTCGGTCTCCGAGGTCCCGCTCGAAGGCCTGGCGAAGATGACCGCGGGCCTCTCGCGAATCCACCTCGATCGAATCTTTACCGAGGCCTTCGAGCGCGACCTACGCATCACGACCGAGAGCCTCAAGGAGCGAAAAAAGGAGATCATCCAGGCCGAATGCCACGGGCTGCTCGAGTTCATCGAGCCGAGGTGGAACCTGGAGGCTGTCGCCGGACACGAGGGAGCCAAGTCGCTGCTTCGCGGCGCGGCCAACGCCCTCAAGAAGGGACGCACCGACGTGCTGCCCATGGGCTATCTGTTCAGTGGCCCCGTGGGCACGGGAAAGACCTTCCTCGCGACCTGCTTTGCCGGCGACATCGGCGTGCCGTGCGTCAAGTTCCTCAACTTCCGCAGCCAGTGGCAGGGGGTGACCGAGGGCAATCTCGAGAAAATCTTCAACCTGCTCAAAGCGATGTGGCCCGTCGCGGTAATCATCGACGAGGCGGACGCCTTTCTCGGCGATCGCGACGCGGGCGGCGATTCGGGCACCTCGAGCCGCGTCTTCGCGGCCATCGCCTCCTTCATGGGAAACACCGAATATCGCGGCAAGATCATCTGGTTCCTGCTCACCTGCCGGCCCGATCTGCTGCCCATCGACCTGAAGCGACAGGGCCGGGCCGAGGAGCACGTGGCGCTGTTCTACCCGCAGACCGACGCCGAGCGCGACGAGCTGTTCCGCGTCGTCGCCAAGAAGTGCGAGGTCGAGATCGCCAGCGTCGAATCGTACTCGAAGGTCGTCCCGCCCGAGCTCAAGGACTGCTCCGGAGCGGACATCGAAGCCGCGCTCGTGCGCGCGAAGTTTCGCGCCCTGGCCGACGGCCGCACCTCGGTGGCCACCGAGGATCTGACCGCGGTCCTCGCCAACTTCATCCCTCCGAGCTATCCGCTGGAGATCGAGCTGCAGAACCTCGCCGCCGTCCAGGAGTGCACGAGCCGAGCGCTGCTCCCGGACTCCTTCCGCAAGCTCGATCGCGCTGAGGTCAATCAGCGGCTGCGCCAGCTCAAGGCGCTGTTGGCCGAGCGCTAGCGAGCCTTTTCATCCGCCAGCGGAGCCTCCAGGCCCTCCTCCCTGCCTTTGTTGCCAGGGGCGCTCGCCACGTGCGATTGCCACTAGACCGGGCGGGCGGGGATGGAGGAACATGCTTTCGCTCTGGGCGGCCCTCTGCGGTGCCGCGGTTCTGGCTTCTGCCGGCTCGCCGGCCGCACAGGCGCTCGCACGCGGAGAGATCGATCGTGCTCTCTCGTTGAGGAGCAGCGGTCCCGAAGAGGCTCGCTATCTCGAGGCCTGGGTGGCGCTCGCCCGTTTCGACAACGACAGGGCCGAGCGGCTCAAGTCGACGTTGCCCGCGGGCAGCCGGCGCGCCGCAGAGCTCGAATGGCACCTCGCGCACCGGGCCGAAGGCAACGAGCGGCTCGAGCGGGCCGCCTCCGCCCTTTGCGCGCTCGGCGATGTGACGGGCCGCGCCTGCGCCGAGGCGCAGCTCCGGGCGCGCAGGCCGGCTGCGCGGCAGGTCGAGATGAAGGGCGCCCGGGTCGAGATTGGCCTGGCGCGTGGAGCTCCGATTCCGCTCACCCTCGGCCGCATCGGTGGGCAGGAGGTCGGAGTCATCATCGACACCGGGGCGAGCGAATCGGTCGTCTCGGCGAGCCTCGCTCGCAAGCTGGGCCTCGCGCTGACAGAGGCGAGCTTCCCGGTCGGCGTCGCCGCCGGCGCCGGGCGAGCCGATGCGCGGCTGGCCGTCGCTGGCGAGGTTACCCTCGGTGCACTGGCGGTCCGCAACCTTCCGGTCCTCGTCATCGACCTGCCTGCTCTCGAACGCGCGAACATCCACGTCATCCTCTCGCCGCAGCAGGCGCTGGCCGGTCTTGCGGTGACCCTGGCTCTGCGCGACTCGCTCATGTCCGTCAGCAAGCGGCCACCCCCGGCTCCCGCGGGGGCTCAGGCGGTCACTGTTCCCTATGTGCTGGCGGGCCTCGACCTTGCGGTCGTTGCTCGGGTCGGCGCGGGCCCTCCCGCGCTGTTCGGCATCGACACGGGCATGCCTTCGGCCTATTCGCTTGGGCCCGCGTACCCGGGCGCCGCGAAGGCTGCACGGGAGATCGCGCTGAGCGGCGCGGGCGGAGGCGCCGTGGGCAAGCTGCTCGTCGGCATGCCGGTGGAGCTCGGCGGCAGAACTTTCGAGCCGCACGCTGAGGCCCTTCGCAGCTCGATGACAGGCGGCCGCGCGCTCGGACTTGCGGGCTTGCTCGGCAACGGCTTGTGGCCCCAGGCCACGCTCATCCTCGATACGGTTGGCCACACGCTGACGATCGCCCTTCCGGCCGACTCCTAGCCGCCGCGACCCGGCACCCGCCCGACGCTGGCGCCCACGCTGTGCGAATAGAAACATTGAGAGGCAGAAGAGACACTCGGCGGCGGCGAAGCACGGGCTCGCATGGCAACCAAAGGCGTTCGCACTCACACCCGCGCAAGGCGAACCGGCCGACTCGCACCAGCAATCCTGGTCGCGCTCGCGGTGCTGCTCGCTGCTGCTTCAGGCCGCGCACTCGAGCAGCCGGAACTCTCAATCGCCTGCCCCCTCGTGCGCGACTTCGTCTCGCACCTCGACCGCGGGGCCCAGCCCGCCAAGTCCGACCTGGGCCTGGTCGTCCACTTGCGCGGCGAGGTCCTCGCGCTCGACTTCGGAGCCGGCAGGCTCACGCTCGAGGTGAACGGCCGCCCCTACCGCCTTCGGGCGACCCCGGGCCAGCTTGCCGATCTCGTCCCGGGAGAGATCGCCCAGCTTTGGTTTGGCGAATTTGGTGACCAGCGCTGGCTCCTGCTCGACGGCGCGAGCTGCTCAGACAGCCTCCAGGGCTTCGGTCGCTCTGGCAGAGCAAGCGGCGTCGTCACCTCGATTGACAAGGCCCGAGGCCTCATCGTGCTTGCCGGGCGCGTCCATCACTGCCACCCGAGCATGCTACGGGGTGTGCTGCCGGGCCAGGTGCTTGATGTCGACTTCGTTCGGATCGAGGGCCGGCGCTGGCTCCGCTCGCTCTGCCCAGCCGCTTGAGCGCTTGCCGGCGCCAAGAGCGCAAACGGTGAGGGTTGGGGTCACCCAGCGCGCGGCGAGGAGGAGCCGAAGCCCCTCCTCGCCTTGCCGCTTCATCGAGCTAGGCTGGCGCTACTACTGCTGGCCACCCTGCTGCTGCTGACCAGGCAGGCTCGGGGCCTGCGCGCCGACCGGGTTGATCTGCTGTGCCCAGTTGATGTTGCCGACCTGCGCGAACGTGACGTTCACGAACTGGCCCGGCAGCAGGTTCTCGAGGAACTGCGGGTGCGTGCGGAACGGCACGTTGCGGACGGTGATGGTGCCGTTGTTCTTGTTCAGTTGCGTCACGTAGCCGGTCACCACGCCGTACTGACCGAACGCCTGCGGGTCGAGCGAGGTCGCGCCCGCGCCGCCGATGCCTCCGCCAGCCGACTGGTTGAGCGCCAGCCAGCGCACGCCGTTGTAGTTGTTGTAGCTGAGCGCCACCAGGTCACCGGGGTTCAGGTCGGCGATCTGGCTTGGAAGGGCGTTCAGGGTCAGGTTGCCGCGGCCGGTGCTGATGGTGATCAGCCCGCGCGACAGGTTCAGGCCGGTCACCGTGCCCTTGGCCACCGCGACGATGGAGGTCGGCCGCTGGTCGCGGATCTCCATCTGCCCGCCCATCTGCTGCTGGCCCATCTGCTGCTGGTCCTGCTGGGAGGCCTGGTCCTGCTGCTGCTGCTGTTGCTGCGCATTCGCCAGGCTCGGAACGAGCCCCAGCGACAGCGCGAGCGTCGTCGCTGCAATCAGTCGCCTCATCTCTCTCCTCCTCTCGGGCTCACGCCGCTGCGCGCCCGATCCCTTGCTGCAGGTCTGACATAGCGGCCTTTGCCACATTCGGAACTTAGAGAGTACGGGCGCCCGGTGAAAGGCCCTGTGCCTGAGGTCGACGGTGGGCCAGGCGATCGCGACGCGCCGTCCTTGGCCAGCGGCCGCGCGGCTTCGGGAGGCGCTGCCTCTCGAGCCGACGGGCTTGCACAGCAGCGGAAAGAGGAGGCCGTTCCATGCTCGCCGTTCCCACCCTCGAGCCGCCCGTGAGGCCCTCGACCTCTGGCTGAGCTTCCGACCGGGCAACCCTTCCTCTCCAGTTCCAGAGGGCATGTTCGGCCCTCCAAATTGCCGCAGGGCAAACATGCCAATCGGGTCTTGGGCCGCAAAGGGAAGCCGTCCTGCCCGCCCTGCCAGCGCCCGGATGCCAGGGTGACGAAAGGCGGGCCGGGCGCGTTCTGGAGCGCGCCCGGCCCGCCTCGCGTTTGCCCGCAGGAGTCGGGACTACTTCCTCTCGGCCTCCTTGCCCTCGTTGATCAGCTCCCGAACCCGCTGGCCGCCCTTGTGGCCGATCTCCTCGTAGAACTCCCGGCCCCTCTCGTCGGCGACTTTGCGGCCACCTAGCTGCCCGGCCTCCTTCACGGTCATGTCGCCCTTGGTCTTGCGTGCCACTTGTCTTCCTCCCTCGGCCCCCACACCATGGGCCCTATCCATCACGGTAGGGCTTCTTTTCGGCAATGCAGGCTTCTGCACAGTTCGCGGCGGCTGTGGGTTCGGCGCGCCGAGGGCTCCTCCCGCGGTCCTTCGGCTAAGGCGGCCGGCTGACGGCTGCTGGTGAAGCCGCCGAGCGGCACCGCCCGCTCGTCTGCCGAGACGCCCTTGCCCTTCCCGGCACAGAGCCGCTCGGGTACCGAGCGCACGAAGTTGCTGCCGTAGGAGGCGATGAGCGCCTGGCGGTCGAGCCGGGATGGCTCCCCGCGCAAGAGCTGCGGCGGCACCGAGCCGGACAACGAGCGGGAGTGTGTTGCAATGACGGGCTGGCGACGCTCACCATCGAGGCCTTGCCCGCGGGCATCTGGCACGTCTTCGTCGACTACATCGGCGGCCTCGAGGGCAGCGCCTACCGGCTCGTGGTGACCTTGGAGCAATCGCGTCGAGGGCGGCGACAAGGCCCCTACTCGCCCCTGCGGGAGAAGCGGCCTTCGCGTTCAAATCCGATGTGCCCGTGCGCGGCCGCCGAGACGGGCGGACCTTGGTCTTCGGGGAATCGCGGTTTCGGTTCCTCGGCTCAAGGCCCTTGCTCGGAGAGCCGACGCGCTTCTCTTGCGCCGTCGCAGGTGGGAGGATGCCGCCCACGCTCACGTTCTACGCCGCCGCCTCGCCGACGGCGCGCGGCGAGCGAATCGGAGGACGCCATGGAGCACGAGAAGCGCGTGGTCATCATCGGCGGCGGCCTGGCCGGTCTGTGCTCGGGAATCTACCTGCGCATGAACGGCTACGCCGTGCAGATCCTCGAAGCCCAGGATTCGCCCGGAGGCCTGTGCACCGCCTGGAGCCGCAAGGGCTACACCTTCGACGGCTGCATCCACTGGCTGCTCGGCTCGGGGCCGGGCACCTCCATGTACGAAATCTGGCAAGAGCTCATCGACCTGAATGCGGTGCAGTTCGTCCATCACGACCACGTGCAGGATCTGGATGTCGGCATCCCCGACGCCCGGGGAGACACCTTCTTCCACCTCTATGCCGACCTCGAAAGGCAGGAGCGCTACCTGCTCGAGGCCGCGCCCGAAGACGCCCGCGAAATCCGACGCTGGATCGGCACCGCGCGCAAGCTCCTCCCAGCGAACCTGCCTCCGGTGCTCCCGCCTCCCGAAGGTAGAACCTGGCGTGACGCTTTCGCGATCGTCAAGCTGCTGCCCAGGCTTCCCCTGCTGCTGCGCTGGGGCGCCCTGACGCCTCAACAGTACGGAGCGCGGCTCAAGAGCCCGTTCTTGCGCCGCGCGCTCGAGAAGATGTACGGGGACCGGAACGCAACGCTACTCATTCTGTTGTTCCAGCAGGCCTGGTACCACTTGCGATGCAGCGGGTTTCCGCTGGGCGGGTCGCTCGCTTTCGCCCGTCGATTCGAGGAACGATTCCGCGCATTGGGCGGGAGCATTCGGTATCGAGCCCGGGTCGAATCCGTCCTGGTGGAGAACGACGTGGCGGTCGGCGTCCGCCTGGCCGACGGCAGTGAGGAGCGCGCCGACGTGGTGGTGTCCGCCGCCGACGGGTATTGGACGCACTATTCGGCGCTGGGGGGACGCTTTCTCAGGCCCGAGGTGGAGGCGCTCTACGCCGAGAAAACGATGCCTCCCTACCCGTCTCTGGTCTACGTCTCGCTGGGAATTCGCAAGCGGCTGGGGCTGGCGTGCCACATGACGCGCTATTGGCTTCCCGAGCCATGGGTGCTGCCGGACGGCACGCGCATCACCCAGGTGCCGATTCACGCCTACGATTACGACCCGAGCCTCGCGCCGGCGAACAGCACCGCGGTTACCGTCATGCTCGAGAGCGGGGAATTCGAATACTGGCGCGGGCTGCGCGCCGGAAACCCCGCGCGCTACGCCGAGGCCAAGAAAGAGGTGGCGGAGAAGGTCATCGACCTGCTGGAGCAGCGGGTTGGCGGAGTGCGCGAGGCGGTGGAGGTCGTCGACGTGGCTACGCCCGCGACCTTCCATCGCTACACGAGCAACTGGAAGGGCAGCTACGAAGGTTGGATGCCGCTGGGCAACATGCTCACGCTGCCGAGGATCGCGCGCGAGGCGCCAGGCTTGAAGAGCTTCCACATGGTCGGGCAGTGGGTTGAGCCGGGCGGAGGGCTGCCGCCGTGCGCGCTGCACGGCCGGGCGTTGGCCCAGATGCTGTGCGCGCGGGATGGCAAGGCTTTCCGGGTCGTGCCGCCGGGGTAAGGAGGCACAGACGCCCGTGGCGAGCGGCGGGGCCTCGGCGTGGTTCGTTGCCCCCCCCCAAACCGGCCGAGCCGGAGCCGAAAAGGACGACCTCCGGCCCGGCCGGCAGACCAGACCTCAGTCCTCAGACTTCAGCCCCAAGGAAAACGAAGCGCCCCAAGTCGCCGCGCCGGGCTCGATTTCAGCGCGGCCGTGCCATCCCCTCCCCTGACGGCCGAAAACAGCGATCGACCCTGACAGCCCGCGCCTGCCCCTTTTGCGGGGCGATCACCGCCAGTACGTCGACGGCAAGCCCGTCCCCGGCTCCAAAGCGCCCGAATGTCGAGAAGGGCGCAAATCGCGCCAGAGGCCCTGGGCTTTGGCGCCGCCTTTGAAGTG
>DHSB01000003.1:103467-117163 GCA_002408385.1 Myxococcales bacterium UBA5297 | reverse complement strand
GCGGACTGCCCCGGGGGGAACCGGGCCGGGGACCGGCGGCCGCGGGGTCAGCGGCGCCGGACCAGGAACCGGAGGCCTCATTCCCGGGGGCGCAACCGGCCCTGGCACCGCCGGGCGGGGCGCAGCCACAGGAGCGGCGCTGGCGATTGCTGCAGGAGCAGGCGCCGCGGGGACGGGCGCTTGGGCGACTGGCTGTGCGCCCAGGACCGGCCGCAGCAGGCTCGGCATCGGGGCAGAGGCCGGCAGACCGACCAGCTTGTTGACCCGGTCGATGAGCGCCTGGCTCTCGAAAGGCTTCTGGATGTGCCCGTCGGCCATCGCGGCCCTGGCCCTGCCCTCGTCGAACGCCTCGAAGGTGCCCGCGAGCAGGAGCACCGGAATGTGCTGGAGCGCGGGGTCGGACTTGATGGCCTCGCACACCTCGTAGCCGTTGCGCTTGGGCATCACCACGTCGGCAAGCACGACGTCGGGCAGAAGCTCACGCGCCTTGGCGACCGCGTCCTCGCCGTTGTCGACCGCGGTGATTGCGTAGTCTTCGCTCGCGAAGGTGATAGCGACCACCTTCTGGATCGTGATGCTGTCGTCAGCCAGCAGAAGCTTCTTGGGCATGTAAGGCCCCTCGCACCGTCGAGATTCGCCACCGAAAAGTCAGTCTAAGTACCGTCTACCAGTCGGGATTGTCAAACAATCGGAGCCCGTTTGCGCCTGCTCGCCGAAGGCCTCAACCCGCCCCCGGAAACCAGGCGTCCCACGCCGGAAAGAAGATGGCCCTCCCGTCGCCATCGGTGCACACCTGGCCACCGGGCGCCGGCTCCGGTCGGTCTGCAAATCCCTCCACGACCCCGATCACCCGCCGGGCGGCGACTCCGACGGCGCTACCGGCGATATCCAAGGCCACCGCCAGGTCGCCGCCGCCGCGGGCACGGCCCGAGAGCAGCCCGAGGTCGTAGATGGGCAGCAACGACCGCTCGTGGTGCAGCAGCCCGAGGTGACCCAAAGGCGCCTGCGGCACCGGGCAGAGCCCGGCGACCCGCAGCACGCCGGTCACCAGGGGCAGCGCGGTGCCGACAAGCTCTCCCTCGCCCGCCTCGAACACGAGCGCTCGGACAGGCGGACTGGTCGGCTTCCCCTCAGGGAGCCCATCGAGAGCAGCCTTGGGCGGTCGACACGGCTGAAGCTCGGCGAGCTTCTGGGGAACGAGCTCGAGGACCAGTCCGGAGCCGAGGAGCACCGCCCCACGGATCAGCGCGCCGGCCGGCGCCTGGAGGGCAGCGGGCAAGTGGAAGAACGGGGCGGTGGCAAGGTCTGAGACCCCCTCGACCGCGTCGACGAGCAGCGCCCGAGGCGGCGCGTGATCGAGCACGAGCGTGACGGCGCCCAGCCCCCGCTGCGCCCGCTTGCCGAGCAGCCCAGAGAAGTCCTCGGTCACCAGGCCCCGACGCGTGGCAGCCCCCTGCTGCCCCGGTTCGGGCGGAGGCGCAACCTCCAGCACGGACGAGGCAGGCAGCGCCCAACGGGTGCCGGCGCCCCGAAAGACCAGAGCGAGGCGCTGCGCCTTCGTCAGCGGCTTTTCGCCTTGCATTGCGCCGCCGAGCCTACCACGAGCCCGCGAGTTGCGGCAGCGCGTTTCGCGGCTAGAATCGCCCACGGATTTGGCAAGACACCCACCTCCGGCAAGCCCGGGGCCCCGGACCGTGCGCCCCGCAACCCGCCTCGACACGCCCGATGACGAAGACCCGCATCCTCATCGTCGACGACGACCGACTCGCCCGTCAGCTCTACGCCGAATACCTCGCCGAGGCCGGCTACGCCGTCCAGGCCGCCGCCGACGCGCTCGAGGCGTCCCAGGCGCTTGCCACCGGCGCCTTCGATGTCGTCGTCACCGACCTCATCCTCCCGGACCAGGACGGCCTGTCCGTGCTCGCCGAGGCCAAGCGGCGCGACCCGGGAGTCGAGGTCATCGTGATCACCGCGGTCGAGCGGGTCGAACCCGCGGTGCGCGCCATCAAGAGCGGCGCGGCCGACTACCTCGTCAAGCCCGTGCCCCGCGAATCGCTGCAGCTCTCGGTCTCCCGCTGCCTGGCGACCCGGCACCTGCTGCAGGAGAACGCGCTGTTGCGCCAGCACCTCGCGCTGGTCGAGACCGGCCAGAGGCTGGCGACCACGCTCGACCGCGGGCGCCTGCTGCCGCTGGCCGCCCGCGCGCTGTGCGAGACGATGCTCGCTCGCGGGGCGCTGCTGCTGACGCGCCGTCCGGACGGGCGCATCGAGCGCGCGGCGGTCGAGGGCTTCGAGCCCGGAGAAGCCGAGCGCATCTACGGCCAGGCGCTCGCGCAGCTCGAAGGGCTGACCGGCCGGGAGAGCGAGCTGGAGATAGGCGGGGAGACCTTCCGCCTGCTGCTCGCCGAGGCGGCGGGCGAGGTGGTCAGCGTCTGCCTGTTGCGCGCGGCGACCCGCGACGCGCTCGCCGCGGCGAACGCGCAGTTCCTTTCGAGCCACCTCGCGCTCGCGCTCCAGAACATCAATCGACTCAGCGCCGCCGAGGACCTTGCCTACCTCGACGACCTGACCAAGCTGTTCAACCTGCGCTACCTGCACCTGGCGCTCGACCGCGAGATCACCAATTCGCGCCAGACCGGGGCGCCGTTCTCCGTGCTCTTCCTCGACCTCGACCGCTTCAAGGAGGTCAACGACACGCACGGCCACCTGGTCGGCAGCAAGGTGCTGGTGGAGATGGCCGGGGTGCTCAAGGGCTGCGTGCGCGACCTCGACATCGCTGCCCGCTTTGGCGGCGACGAATACGTCCTGCTGCTCATCAACACCGACGCCCGCGGCGCCATGCGGGTCGGCGAGCGGGTGCGCCGCTCGATCGCGGAGCATCGGTTCCTGGCTGAGGAAGGCCTCGGGCTGTCGGTCACCGCCTGCATCGGAGTGGCCACCTACCCCGAGCACGCTCAGAGCAAGGCCGAGATTCTCGAGCGCGCCGATCGCGCGATGTACCGGGGCAAGGAGTCCACCCGCAACGCGGTGTACCTGTCGACCCTCGAGGCTCCCTCGGTCGCGCGCACCGGCTGAAAGCCACTCGCGAGTCGGCCGGCCTCGGTGCGAGGGGTTTCGCTACCGCCTCTTTCAGGCCTGCCCGAGCAGGTCCGAGGCGTCGCCCTTTCCCTGGCGCAGGATCTCGACCTGGTCGCCCACCAGCGAAATGATGGTCGACGGCTCGTTGTGCTGCGTGCCCGCGTCGAGAATCAGCTTGAGCCCGTGGCCGAAGACCTCCTGGATCTCGTCCGCGCCGATCATCACCTGCCCCTCGCGAGTGGCGGCCGAGGTGGTGACGAGCGGATGGCCGAGACGCTCGGAGAGCCCGCGGGCGACTTCGCAGTCAGGCACGCGGATTCCGACCGTCTTCTGCCGGGTCTGCATCACCTCGGGCACCAGCTTGGTCGCCTCCAGCACGAAGGTGAAAGCCCCCGGGGTCAGGTGGCGAATCACCCGGTAGCCGTAGTTGGAGACCTTCGCGTAGCGGGCGACCTCGGTGAGATCGGGGACGATCAGCGACATCGGGCGGCGCCGGTCGTGTCCTTTGAGCAGGTAGAGCCGGTCTATCGCACGCTTGTCGTGCATGTCGCAGCCCAGGCCGTAGTAGGTGTCGGTCGGGTAGGCGACCAGGCCGCCCTCGCGCAAGGCGACGACCGCCCGTTCGAGGACTCGGGGCTGCGGATGAAAAGGATCGATGGCGAGGATCGGAGCACCCATTTGCCGCAAAGCTAACACAGGCTGCCTCCGATGGTGACCGGGTGCTAGAGTGCGCTCGACCTCAGGCTTTCGAGGGCCCGCAAGACGGAGACGACATGACGCTGCTCGCCGGTGACGTGGGAGGAACCAAGACCGCGCTTGCGCTCTACGACGGCAGCAAGGTGGTCCGCCGCGAGGTCTTGCCGAGCGCCCGGTTTGGAAGCCTCGAAGCCTTGGTTCGCGAGTTTCTTGGCCCCCGCCACCAGATCGAGCGCGCCTGTTTCGGCGTCGCCGGCCCGGTGAGCCAGGACGCGTGCCGGGCCACCAACCTGCCCTGGGTGATCGAAGCTCGAGGCCTCGAGAAGGACCTCGGCATTCCCAAGGTCGGGCTGGTCAACGACTTTTACGCCCTCTCGATTGGCCTGCGCGAGTTGCCCGAGAGCGACTTCGCCGCGCTCAACAGCGCCCGCCCCGATCCGCGCGGCCCCTGGGTCGTCATCGGCGCCGGCACCGGCTTAGGTCAGGCGGTCTTGCTGAAGACGGCCGACGGCTTCGAGGTTCTCGCCTCGGAGGGCGGCCACACCGATTTCGGGCCGCGCAACGAGCTCGAGATCGACCTGCTGCGCTTCTTGATGCTGCGTTTCGGGCACGTCTCCTACGAGCGAATCGTCTCCGGGCCAGGGCTGCTGAACATCTACGAGTTCTTGCTCGAGCGGGCCGTCGCCCGCGAGCCCGCCACCGTGCGCGAAGCCATCGCCGGTTCGCCCGAGCTCGCTCCGGCCATCATCTCCTCGCGGGCGCTGGAAGAGCCCGAGTCGCTGTGCGCCCAAGCGCTCGATCTCTTCGTGGAGATCTTCGGCGCCGAGGCCGGCAACCTCGCGCTCAAGGTCGTCGCCCGGGGCGGGGTCTACGTCGCCGGCGGGATCGCGCCGAAGATCCTCCCCAAGCTGCTCGACGGCACCTTCATGAAGGCGTTTCTCGACAAGGGCCGCCTGGGCCACGTCCTCGAGGCGACGCCGGTGCGCGTGGTGCTCAACGCGGAGGCCGGCCTGGTCGGCGCCGCGGCTATCGCCCGGCGGCTCTGACCGACGGCACGCTGAGCGCGGGGCAACTCGCTCGGGTCGGGTCGAGGGTCGAGGCGGGCCGCGAAAGCCCGGGACCGCACGGTTCGCGCTCCGCTGGCGTCGGTGCGCATTTGCGCGCCCTGGCGATGGATTCGCGCGCTTTGACAGTCCCTGCGAACAAGGTCGAATTCAGTCGCCCCGCCCGCCGCGCCGACACGCCGCCGCACGAAGGCCGGCGCTTGCGGGCGGCGGTCGGCCGTGTCCAGGTCGACCATGAAAGCCGGGGGCGGGCGCGCTGCAAACCCCGCCCCCGGCACGCCTTGGCCCCGATGGCGTTCGGCTACTGGTTCTTCTTCGCCTGCTCGATGAGCTGCTTGACCTTCTGGCCGCCCTTGTGACCGATGGTCGAGTAGAACTCGCTCCCGCGCTCGGCCTTGACCCTCTGGCCTCCCTTGCGACCGATCTCCTCGTAGAACTCGTGACCTCGCTTCCGGGCAACCGTGTCGCCGCCCTTCTTGCCGATGGCGCTGAAGAACTCAGAGCCACGCTCGCTCGCGACCTTCTCGCCACCTAGCCTTCCTGCCTCTCCGACGGTCATCGGGCGCTTGGGCTTTTCCTCATCGGCCATGGTCTCTCTCCTTCACCGACCGACCCGGCCGCCTCGGCCAAGGCTGGTCACCTTCCCTCCAACCACGCTGTGCTCTTCGCGGGCCCGGCCGAAGCGGGCCTAGCCCTCCTCTTGCTCGCCCCAAAGGGCGGGCGCGAAGCGGGGCGCGGGGTGCCGCTTACTCCTTCTTCGTCTCAGCCTCACGGGCCGCGCGCTTGCCCTCCTCGATGAGCTCGCGCACCTTCTGGCCGCCCTTCTTGCCGATCTCCTCGTAGAAGGGCGCCCCGCGCTCGGCCTTGACCGCCTCGCCGCCCTTCTTGCCGATCTCCTCGTAGAACGCGGCCCCGCGCTCGGCCTTGACCGTCTCGCCGCCCTTCTTGCCGATCTCCTCGTAGAATTCCCGGCCCCGCTCGGCCTTGACCGTCTCGCCGCCCTTCTTGCCGATCTCTTCGTAGAACTCCCGGCCGCGCTCGTCGCGAACGGTCTCGCCGCCTTTGCGACCCGCCTCGGCCACGGTCATGCTGCCCTTGCGTTCCTTCTCAGCCATGGTTCGCCTCCTCGAGAAGACCGCGACCTGCGCGGCTTCCCCCTCCCCTACACCGGACGCCTCCCGTGGGCTGGGCGTCCCTCTCGCGCTGCGGCCTGCCTCGCGCCCATCCGCGCTCGCTGCCTGCGGGCCCGCGCGGCGACATAGCGGGCGATGTCGAGCGCCATGTCCTTGCCGGTCGCCCGGAAGATCATGTCGAAGGCCGGATTGCCGTTGACCTCGATGACCTGCGGGCCGCGCGGCCCGGTAATGACGTCGATCCCCGTGTAGTCAAGGCGCAGGGCGCGGGCAGCGGCCTCGGCGACCGCGGCCTGCCTTGCGGTCAGCCGCAGCGGGTGCGCGCTCGCGCCGCGGGAGATGTTGGTGCGAAATTCGCCCGGCCCGGCCCGCCGCTCGACGGCCCCGACCACCCTGCCCCCGACGACGAAGACCCGCGCGTCGCAGCCGGGATTGGGCACCCAGGCCTGCAGGTAGGCCGCCCCGTGGAGCGCGACGTGCTCGGCGGCGCGCTGCTCGCCCGCTCGTCCCGGCACCAACCTCTGCACCCCTTCGCCCAGCGAGCCCGCAAGCGGCTTGAGCACCACCTCGCCCATCGAGCGCAAGATGGCGACGGCCTCGGCGGCCGACTGGGCGATTGCCGCCTGCGGGGTGGGCACGCCGGCTGCGCGCAGCAACAGGCTCGTGCGGAACTTGTCCTGGGCGTCGAGCAGCGCCCCGAGGCGATTGACGACCAGCGCCCCGGCGGCCTCGAGCGCGCGGTAGATGCAGAACTGCGCATCCGCGTCGCCGCGGGGCGACATGCCGCGAACGAGCACGAAGGCGTCGTAGCTGGTGTGCCCGCGTGCGCCGTCGCTCACCTGCAGGCCGCGCCGGCCGAGGCTCGCCGCGAGGTCACCCGGATCGACCGGGATGGACTCCCCATGCTTTGCCAGCGCTTCGATGATTTGTGCGCTGTGCCAGTCCTCGGACGGAAACGCGGTGACCACCGCGAACCGCAGGGCTTTGCCTCTCACGCTCCCGCCACCTCACCGATGCCCCATCTCCTGGTCCAAGTTCCCGCGAGTGAAGCGTTTTTTCAGATCGAAACTTGCTCACGCACCGTGCCAATGCAAGGCAGCCCGTCCTTCCAGCGGCTTGGGCACGCTGCCCCCTCACCGTCTCGCTCTCGGGCTTGCGAGGCACGAGGGGCGCGCGAGCGGCCCGGCGCCTGCCCCGGGGACGCTCCCCCCCGGCGGTGCGGGCAGGAATGCACCCCAGCCGCCGGAGGCTCGGATCAGGTACCGGCGAGCAGGCGCCCGGTTCCTCGCCCGTGTTCCCGAGCGTGCAAATCGCGCCAGGGGGCCGGAATCGGCCTCAGGGCGCATCGAGGGGCTCAGGCTTGCTTTCGTAGGGCTTGCGAGCCTCGCCCGGCTCCACGGGCCACTCGCGGCCCCCTGGCGGCCGATCGGCCCTCCGACAACCCGTCGAAAGGGCGATGAGCGCCGAGCCCGCTCGCCTTCTACTCGATGACGCCTGTCGCCTGCAGGAGGAGCACCTGACTGCCGCGGGCGGCGCGGAGGGTGACCAAATCCTGCTGCGGAGGCGAGGTGTCGGTTTCGGGAGCACCGTCTATCCGAAGCGAGCCGATCACGCCCTCGCTCCAATCGTAGAAGAGCGTCCGCCAGACGCAGCGCTCGGAGCTCGGCGAACAGGCGCTGCCCGTCGCGGCGTCGACGAGGAGGCGCTCGAGCCCGAAGCCGTAGGCGTCCAAGATCGACGGGTGTCGAAAATCGATCGCGCCCTTGGTCGCCGTGTGCGTCGCCGAGAGCGCCAGCCCTTCGGCGGCAGGCCGGTTGAGGTTCCGGTCGGTGAGATGGGCCTGAAGGGTCCTCGAGGCGCCCTTGGTGACGCTGCCGAAGTCCGCGGGCTCGAGCCGCGAGGTCGCGAGCATGGGATCGCCGGTGAGCAGGATGCGCGTCTCTGCCCATACGGTGGCGTCTCCATCCCAGAGGCCGTTGGGCCCGTCCCACTCGCCGTCCGAGTCGCTGTCGACGAACCACTCGAAAGCTCCACGCGTGCCGTCGTCGTCGTTGTCCACGAACGGCTCGGACTGGTCCACGAAGAGCTCGCCCGAGTCGTAGGCTCCGTTGCCGTTCGCGTCCTGGAAGTACTCCTCCCCGCCCTCCACCCAGGCGATGAGGGTCGCCAGGCCGTCGCGCGGGTTGCGCACCCGGCTCCCCTCGGCGACGAAAGGCTCCGCGCTGCGCGCCAGAGGCAACTGCGTGGGATCCGGGCCGAGCGGCTCGACGTCGTTGGAAAGCGAAGAGAAGCCCGCCAACTCGAAGGTGAACGTGGCGCTCCCCTGCTTCGAGTTGTCCCCACCGAACCGGTAGGGATCGACCTCGACGCAGGCGTGCGCAATCCCGACCTCGTCGGCGAAGCAGACGCGTGGCCCGTGAGGGACGAGGTTGTTCAACCGGTCGAGCACCTTGACCGTGCACTCGACCTGCTGCGCTGGAGAACCCCATTCGAGCACGGGCAGGTTGAGCGGGCGGCAGCCGAACCACATCCCTTGCGAGGCAGGACGAACCAGCGTGACCGCGAGCGTGTCGCTGTAGGTCGGCGATTGGGCCGGAGCCAACGTCGCGGCGACTCGGAAGGCGCCGGTGCCGTCTCCCGCGACCAACGCGGCCGAGGCTTCACCTTCCGAATCCGTCGGCGCCGAGGGCGCCGTCGTCAGCCCGCGAGGCGAGTCAGGAATCCGGAAACCGACCACGACGCCGGCGGCCGGACGCCCTCGCGAATCGACGAGCCGGAAGACGGCCTCGGCCCGCTCGTTCCATCCCGAGCCGCGGACGCCGAGGATGTCGCACGGCTCGCCCGCGCAGAGCGTCTCCACGTAGCTGAGCTCGCCGAGCGCGGCGATCTCCACTTCCGCCGAGGCGGTCAACCCGGCCAGCGCCTCGACGGTAATCCGCGCGCTCCCTTCGCTTCCGTCCTCGACCAGCACCGCCTCGGCCCGACCCCGCTCGTCCGTCGTCGCCTCGAGCTCGCGGGAACCGGCCCCTCCGGCCTGCGCGGCCAGCCGCCCGAGCGTGGTCGTCATCCTGAGCGGCTGGCCCGCCATCGGCGCGCCGTCCGCGCCGAGTAGCAGGGACGAGATCGTCGTCGAGTCGGCGATGCCCAGGTAGATGGCGCTGCGAGCGGTTTCGACCAGCAGGCTTGGCTCGCCGACTGTCCCTCCATCGAACCCGGCGTCCCCATCCGCTCCGGCGTCTTCTAGGCCGGCATCGGGCTCTTCGAGACCAGCATCGGGAATCGGAGCATGCGCTTCGACGAAGACGACCTGCAGCGTTGCCGAGGCCCCGTTCCAGCTCGCGCGGATCGGTCGCGGGCCGACGCATCGCGGGTCCTCTCGCGCGTCGCAGCCAAAGTCGACCGTCGCCCTTCCATTGGCGAGCTCGACCAAGGCGCTGGCCTCCGAGAAGTCGAACCGCCCGAAGTCGGCCTCGAACCGCACGGTGCCGTTACCCGGGCTTCCGTCCTCGTTCATCGCAACGGCCGCCACAGAAAACGTGCTCCCGTCGGCGGCGACGTGTTCGGGATGCGCGACGAGCACGAGCTGCGGCGCGCCGTTCGGGCAGGCCGCGAGAGCGCCCAGGATGGGCAGGAGGCTGGCGAGAGCCCGCCGGCAGATCCGATCGGTCGCGCGCTTCATCTGCTCCCCCGGTGAAGAGTGGATAGAGCGGATTGTCGAATGCCGGCCGGAGCGAGGTCAACGCGAGGGGCTTTTCGGCGCCGCTTTCAGTCGACGATCGCGCTGGCGAGCGCGTCGCGCTCGGCGACGAAGCGCACGATGCCCGAGGCGATGCCGTCGGCGATCGCCTGCTGGCGCGCCGGCTCCTTGAGCTCCTGCTCTTCCCGCGGGTGCGACAAGAACGCCGTCTCCACCAGCACCGACGGCATGCGCACGCCGAGCAGCACGTAGAAGAGCGCCTGCTTGACGCCGAGGTCGCGCCCCTTGCGCCTGCCGTCGCCCATCGCCTCGACGACCCGGGCGTTGATCGCCTTGGCGAGCCGGGTCGAGTCCTCGGTGTTCGCCTTGGTGGCCAGGTCGGCGAGGATGAACTGCAGGTCCGACAGCGAGCGCTCGCTCGAGGCGTTCTCGCGGGCCGCGAGCCGGATGGCATAGCGGTCGGAGGAGACGTTGAGCGTGTAGGTCTCGGTCCCGCGCAGCTTGCGGCTCTTGTTCGCGTTGCAGTGGATGCTGACGAAGAGGTCGCCCTTCTTGCGGTTGGCGAAGCGGGCCCGGTCCTCGAGGGCGACGAACTTGTCGGTCTCGCGGGTCATCAGCGCCTCGAAGCCCTCGGCCTGCAGCTTGTCGCGCAGCTTCAGCGCGATGGCGAGCACGACGTCCTTCTCGCGCGTCCCCTTGGGGCCGATGGCGCCGGTGTCGTGGCCGCCGTGGCCCGCGTCGATGATCACCCGCTTCACCTTCAGCCCGACCTGCACCGACAGCGGCACCGAGGCGTGCGCCACCTCCTCGAGCTTGGCCAGCCGGGCCCTGTCGAGCTGGCCGTCGGCGGACGCCTCGTCCTCGGCGGTCGGCTCTTCCTCTGCCCCGTCGACCGTTTCCTCGTCGCCGCTCGCGACGAGCGCGATGCTCTCGAACAGCCGCGCGCGGCGGCTGCCCTCGTCCTCTTGGGCCTTCGCTCCCTTGGGCTGCGGCCTCTTCGCGGGGGCCTTGGCGACCTTGGGCTTGGAGCGCCCCGGAATCTCGACCGCTTGCGCGCGCTCCTCGCGGGTGACCGGCCCGAGCGCCTTGAGCTCGCGGCGCGCCTCGGCCTTCAGGTCGCCGTTGAGGGCGATCGCCGCCTCGAGCTCGGCCCGCGCGGTGGCGATGTTGCCCTTGCGGTCCCGGAAGATGCGGGCGCGCTCGAGGTGCGCGTCGTCGGCGAGGTTCGACTTCGGGTAGACCGTGTAGAGGCGCGCCCAGGCCTCGATCGAAGCGGCCAAATCCCGGCGCGCGAGCGAGACCCGATAGAGGTCCGAGTAGAGCTTGGCGACGTTGTAGAGCGCGTCGGCGGCGCGCGGGCTGCCCGCGTGCTTCTCGGCGACGCTCTCGAACCTCTTCGCGACCTTCATCCACTGGTCGCGGTACTTGCGCCGCTTCGGGTCCTCCTTGAGCGACAGATATGCGTCCTTGGCCGCGAAGAAGGCCTCGTCGGCGCTCGAGGCTTTCGCAGCGGCGGCGAGGTCGGTCGGAAAGGCGAGGGCGGCCACGGCGGCCAGCATTACAAGCGATCTCAGCATGGGCTCGGCTCCCCGCTGGGCATGTAAACATGCGACACCCGGGCCCGCAAAATTTCAGCCGAAACGCCTACTTGGAGCGATCGCTACAGGCCTGTTTTCAGGTGTTTGCGCGCCTCCATCGGGACACGGCGGTGCGTCCGGCCGGCCGCGCATTCCGGGGTAGGCGGCCAGGGCCGTCCTGGGCTAAAGGTTGGCCTCAGGGTTGCTTTGTGGACTCTGGGCAAGCACGCGCCGGCGCTCGACCAGCCGCCCGCGGGAGACCAACCGAAATGCTCGTCATCACTGCGCTGCCACTCCTTGCCGCCCTCGCCGGCGCGGCGCCGCCCTACGTCGAGGTGGCGCTGGCGCGCCGCACCGGGGTCTACGGCGCCGAGCTGACGCTGCGCGAGGCGGACCCGCGCCTGACCGCCCTTTGCTTCAATCCGGTCGGCTACGAGCTGAAGGAGCTCGAAGCGGCGCGAGAATCGCTCCTCGCCCGACCGGTCTGGCTCTACCTCGGCCCGCGGCGGGTCGCGCAGGGGCGCATCGAGGCGCTCGATTCGGCGGCCGACCCCTTCGGCCCCTGCGCAGTCGCCGCGCAGGCGAGGTTCGACGCGCCCGTGCCGCTGGTCGCCCGCAGCGACGTGCTCTGGGCGAGCACCGAACGCTACGAGTCTTCGCCGCGCAAGCCGGTAGCCCGAGAGGCGCCCGAGCGCGCCAGACATGCGCTGCCTCCCGAGCTTGCGCAGGCCTGCCTGAAGAAGACCGCACAGAGCGCGCGCGGCACCTCGGCCGGCACCTACGTCGGGCTCGTCTGCCCGGTCGACGAGCTCGAGCACTCGGCCGTCGTCCTCGTCCCGAAGCAAGGCGAGCCGCGCGTCGTGCTGCTCGAGCGCGGAGAGCGCGGGCGCCTCACGCTGGTCGACGTGCTCGACCCCAAACAGCGCCGCGACCATCGGCTGGTGCTCGAGCGCGAGCTGCCGGCCGGCCGGCGCGTCGAGCTGTGGATGTCGGACGGAGAGGTCGCCTCGCCGATGGAGGCCGAGCTGCTCTTTCTTCAGAGCCTCGAGCCCGAGCCAGAGCCGGCGGCAGTCGCCGGAGAAGAAACCGGCGAGTAAGCGCGGCTACTGCAGCTCGAGGAGCTGTTCGAGCGTCTTCTGATCGGCCGAGGGGAACTCGTAGTCGTCGAGATCCTCGGCGGCGACCCAGCGATGCTCGTGGATCTTGATGTGCCGGATCTCCCCGCCGAGCAGCCGGCAGCGATAGACGCGAAAGTCGATGTCGTAGTCCGGGTAGGCGTGCTGCACGTGCATCGCCTGCTCGCCGACCTCGACCCTGATGTCCATCTCCTCCTTGAGCTCGCGGGCGAGCGCCTGGGAATCGGTCTCGCCCGGCTCGACCCGGCCCCCGGGGAACTCCCAGAGCAGCGGCAGGGTGGCGGTCGGCATGCGCTGGGTGATGAGGTACTTGCCGTTGCGCTCGATCATCGCGCCGACCACCGTGATCTTCCGCCGCATACCTGCCTCCTGGAAAGGTTGACCATTATACATACTGCGCTGGGGTCGGCCGGAAGGCGGGGCTTCGGGCTGCCAATGGGCGACACGACGCTGCGCTTCGGGCGGCGGCGGCGTTCTCTCCCTCTCCCGCGGGCCGTCAGGACGGCGGCGCTCCGCACTGTCACGCAGCGCAGGTTGGTAGGGGCGCATGGCAATGCGCCCGTCCAGGAATCGAGCAGATGGACGCTCCCTCCCTCGTTCGCCGGCCGGCCGAGATCAAGTCCGCGCCCCTCTCGCTTCTGCTAGGGTGCGCCGTCAAATGAACGACAAACCGCTCCGAGTCCTCGTGGCGATGGGCACCCGGCCCGAGGTGATCAAGATGGCGCCGGTGGTGCGCGCGCTTCGCCAGCGCCCCGCCGACTTCCAGACCATCGTCTGCGCCACCGCGCAGCACCGGCAGATGCTCGACCAGGCGCTCGAGGTCTTCGACCTGAAGCCCGACATCGACCTCGACCTGATGGCGCCGGGCCAAGACATCTACGACGTGACGGCCAAGGTGCTGCTGTCGATGCGCCCGGTGCTCGCCGAGCACGCACCCGACGTGGTGCTCGTCCAGGGCGACACGACCACCGCCTTCACGGTGGCGCTGGCGGCCTTCTACGCCCGCCGCCGCGTCGGGCACATCGAGGCCGGCCTGCGCTCGGGTGACAAGTTCCAGCCGTTCCCCGAGGAGGTGAACCGCATCCTCGCCGGCGGCCTGGCCGACTTTCACTTCGCGCCGACCGCGGGCGCGCGGGCCAACCTGCTGCGCGCCGGCTGTGCCGAGGAGGCGATCCTCGTCACCGGCAACACCGTCATCGACGCGCTCTACCAGGCGCTGCCGCGCGCGCGCGAGGTCGCCGGCATCCCCGGCCTGCGGCTCGATCCGTCGAAGCGCCTCGTCCTCGTCACCGGCCACCGCCGCGAGAACTTCGGC
>DHSB01000003.1:103175-103366 GCA_002408385.1 Myxococcales bacterium UBA5297 | reverse complement strand
GCCACCGCCGCGAGAACTTCGGCCCCGGCGTCGAGTCGATGTGCGAGGCGCTCGCCACCCTGGCGAAGACCCGCGAGGACCTCGAGATCGTCTACCCGGTCCACCTCAACCCCAACATCAAGGGACCGGTCTTCGAGCGGCTCGGCAACCTGCCGCGCCTGCACCTCATCGAGCCGCAGGCCTACCTGCCC
>DHSB01000003.1:102688-103060 GCA_002408385.1 Myxococcales bacterium UBA5297 | reverse complement strand
CAGGCCTACCTGCCCTTCCTCTGGCTGATGGACAAGGCCTACCTGTGCCTGTCCGACAGCGGCGGCGTGCAGGAGGAAGGCCCGGCCATCGGCAAGCCGGTGCTCGTGATGCGCGAGGTGACCGAGCGGCCCGAGGCGGTCGACGCCGGCGCGGCGCGGCTCGTGGGCACCGACCGCGAGCGGATAGTCTCCAGCGTCGTCGAGCTGCTCGACGACCCCGAGTGCTATCGACGCATGTCGACGGCGGGCAGCCCCTACGGCGACGGCAAGGCCGCCGAGAGGATCGCGAGCTTTCTCGCCGAGCGGCTCGGCTGACGAGCGACACGGCGGGCGCCCGCGCCCCGGTCATCTCGAGCCCCTCGGCAAGCTCGG
>DHSB01000003.1:97221-102421 GCA_002408385.1 Myxococcales bacterium UBA5297 | reverse complement strand
CTACGCTCGGGGTGACCGGGGCCGGCTCGGGCTCTTGATCTCCGACTCGGCTCGACCTCCCCCGCCCTACTCCGGCCGGTCGTACTTGTCCGCAATCGGCGGCCGCTGCTCGGGCATCTCCCGGGCGAGCACGAACTTGACCCCCGCGGCCGCCACGCCGACCGCCAGGGTGGCGATGGCGGCGAAGGCCACGAGCCGCTTCCAGACCGAGACGGTCACCTTCTCGTACGGCGAGCGCGCGCCGTCGAGCTGGTGGCCCGCGACCCGGTCCTTGTAGTCGGCGCAGATCTGCTTCGCCGAGCCCTCCGCGAGCACCTGGCCGTGTGAGATGAGCACGGCGCGCTGACAGATCTTTTCGACGAGAGGGAGCGAGTGGGTCACGAAGATGATCGTGCAGCCCTTCTTCTGGAACTCGAGGATGCGCGCGTACGACTTCTCCTGAAACGAGTGATCGCCCACCGACAGCGCCTCGTCGACGATGAGGATGTCGGGATCCACCTCGGCGGCGACCGAGAAGCCGAGCCTCGCCAGCATGCCGGAAGAGTAGTTGCGCACCGGCTCGTCGATGAAGGGCCCGAGCTCGGCGAACTCGATGATCGAGTCGATCTTGGCGTCGATCTGGCTCCGGGTCAGGCCCATGACGATGCCGTTGATGTAGATGTTCTCGCGCCCGGTGAAGTCGTAGTGGAAGCCCGCCCCCAGCTCGAGCAGCGCCGAGACGCGCCCCTCGACCCGGATACTGCCCTCGGTGGGCACCGCGGTCTTGGCGATGAGCGACAGCAGCGTGCTCTTGCCCGCGCCGTTGGGCCCGACCAGCGCGACGGTCTCGCCCTTGCGCACCTGGAAGCTCACGTCGCGCAGGGCCCAGAAGTAGTCCTTCTCGACCTTGGCGAAGGCCATCCGCGCCGCGTCCCTGAGCAGGATGGTGCGGTGCCGGTTCATCTCGTAGCGCTTGCCGACGCCGCGGGCCTCGATGACGACCGGCGCCTCGACGAGCACCGGCGCCGAGCCGTCCCTCGCCCCCTCGAGCGGCGCCTGCTGGGTCGATTGAGTCATTTCGCTCCGGTCGCTCACGTCCACACCTGGCACACGGGTCGAGCTCGCTGGTCTGTCCCCTGCCCCGTCGCCGGCGCGCGAGCTCTTCGTCTCCGCGAGGCGCGCCGGTCGCTATAGGTAGTCGGCAAAGCTGCTCTCGTGGTGCTTGAAGACTGCCGCGCCGACCGCGAACGTCAGCAGCGCGGAGATCGTGCCGGCCCCGAGCAGCATCAAGCTCGGCGCGTTGCCCTCGAGCAGCACCGAGCGGTAGCCCTCGACCACGCCCACCATCGGGTTCCACATCAGCACCCGGTCGTAGGGCGCGGGCACGAAGCTGAAGGCGTAGAACAGCGGCGTCAGCCAGTACATCACCAGCAGCGCGCTGTTGAGGATGTAGTGCGTGTCGCGGTAGCGCACGTTGAGCGCGGCGACGGTGAGCCCCACGCCCACGATGAAGACGAGCTGGACGGCCAGCAGCACCGGCAGCCACAGCAGGTTCAGGCTCAGGTGGAAGGCCTCCGGGAAGTAGAGAAAAAGCGCGGCGACCAGCATCAGCTCGATGAAGAAGTGGCGCAGGTGCGAGAAGACCACCGCCAGCGGCAGCATCAGCCGCGGGAAGCTCACCTTCTTGACGAGCTGGACGTTGTCGAGCACCGAGGTGGCCGCCCCGTTCACCGAGTTGGCGAAGAAGCGGTACGGCGTCAGCGCGAGCAGCAGGAAGATGGGGAAGAAGGGCTGGGCGACCTTGAGGATGTGGGCGAAGACGATGGTGAAGATGACCACCATCACCAGCGGGTCGGCTATCGACCAGAGCCGGCCGAGCGCCTTCGCCTTGTAGCGGGACTTGAAGTCCTTCTCGACGAGGGTCGCGAGGACCTCGCGCTTGCTGATGAGCTCGCCAATCATGCGGGCGATGCTTCTATCTGAATTCGCACGCTGCCGAAAGGCTTACGCGCCGATCAGGCGCTCGAGCTGGCGCACCCGCACCTTCCAGCTATTCCCGGCCAGGAACCGGGCGACCTCCTCGGCCGGAGGCCGGATCCCCTGGGCCCGCGCGACCTGGTCGACGAATTCGCGGGGGTTGCGGGCGACGAGCACCGCCGGCAGCTCGCGCACCTCCGGCAGGTCGAGCGAGACGACCGGCCGGCCCATCGCCAGGTACTCGAAGGTCTTGAGGGGAACGGGCGAGCGGGCAAGCCGGTCGGGGCGCCACGGGATGAGGCAGACGTCGCTGTGCGCGAGGTAGGCCGGGATCTCGGACTGGGGGCGCAAGCCGAGGCAGTGGAGGTTCGGCAGCCGGGTGCGAAGCTGGCCGCGATGGTCGCCGACGAGCACCACCTGCGCCTCAGGCCGGGCGCGCGCCAGCGCGAAGACCGACTCCCAGTCGAACCCGTCGCCCCACATCGTGCCGACGTAGGTGAAAACCGCCTCGCCGCGCGGCAGGTCGGCCGGGCGCTCGTAGTCCCGTCCAGCGACGAAGAGCCGGGTGTCTACCGCATTGGGCACCAGCGTGACGTCGCGCCCGGTGCGCTGGCCGATCGACTCCTGGATCCCACGGGCGCTGGCGATCACGAAATCGACCTCGGCGAGCAGACGCCCCTCGACGCTGCGGGCGTACCACTTGCCGTCGAGCAAGCCCTCCCAGTCCTCGGTGCAGTCGTAGATCGTCCGCGCCCCGCGGGCGCCCAGGTAGCGGGTGCAGGCGCGAAACTCGGCGAAGGGGATCTCGCAGACGGCGACGATCCTTTCGCGCGCCTCGCGCTCGAGCGAGAAGCGGCGCGCGCTGAACTCGGCGAAGTGGATGTGGGTGAGGCTCTCGTGGGCAAACGAGCGGCGCCGCCGCCGGTACTCGCGCGAGGGGAAGCGGTAGACGTAGGTGACCCGATGGCCGCTGTGGAGCAGCTCGTGGGCGATCTGCGCGGGCCGCTGGCCGCCACCGCTGTCGGTCATTGGCACGCCGGCGAGGATGAGGAAGTGCCAGCCGCTGGTGCGGTGCGACAGCGTCGTCGCGCGGGTGACGAAGGGGTCGATGCTCCCGAGCTTCCAGACCTCGTAGAGCGACAGGGGCAACGCGCCGATGGCGGCCGCGCGCGCCTCGGCCCGGACCCTGCGCGCCAGGCCCCGCGCCGGCTCGGGCGTGAGCTGAGCGAGCTGCTGGGCGAGCCGACCGAGCGGATCGGTGCGCGAGGGCGAGAGGCGGGGCGGCACGTTCTTCGGGTCGGGCAACGGTGGTGTGGGAAAGGGCTCGGGGCGCATCGGATCTCCGCGACAAAGGCTCGCCCGATGGTCATGGCCCAGTTGCGAGGCCGGATGCAAGGGGGCGGCGAGTCGGGGGAATTGGAGGATGGACGGCGGAGCTCCCCAACAGAATGGAGGACGAAGCTCCAGCTTCGTCGTCGTGCGAGATGGCGGAGCTGGAGCTCCGCCGTCCATCCGCTTTCTATCCGCCGTCCATCCGCCGTCTATCCGCCCTCCCGCCCGCGCACGCGCTATCCTGCCCGCCAGCTACCAAACACCAACCAGGAGAGAACACGTGGCCACCCTCCAGTTCCTCGGCGCCGCACGCACGGTCACCGGCTCGAAGTACCTGCTCGAGGTGAACGGCAAGCGCCTGCTCATCGACGCGGGCCTGTTCCAGGGCAAGAAGGAGCTGCGCCTGCGCAACTGGAGGCCGCTGCCCGTCCCTCCCGACCAGATCGACTGCATCGCGCTGACGCACGCGCACATCGACCACAGCGGCTACCTGCCGCTGCTCGTGCGCGACGGGTTCGGCGGCCGGGTGCTCACCACGCGGGCGACCAAGGACCTGCTCGGCCTGATGCTCCCCGACACCGGCCGGCTGCAGGAAGAAGAGGCGGCCTATGCGAACAAGGAGCGCTTCTCGCGGCACGATCCCGCCAGGCCGCTCTACACCGAGGACGACGCGCGCCGGTCGCTCCAGCAACTCGACGGGATCGGTTACCACGAGCGACGCGAGGTCTTTCCCGGCGTCTGGCTCACCTTCCGGTCCGCGGGCCACATCCTCGGCTCGGCGACGATCCAGGTCGACATCGAGGAGCCGGGCAAGCCGCCGCACCGCGTCGTCTTCAGCGGCGATCTGGGCCGCTACGACGCGCCGGTCATCCCCGACCCCGAGCCGGTGCCCGAGGCGACGACGCTGCTCGTCGAGAGCACCTACGGCGATCGGGTCCACGGCGAGACCTCGCCCAAGGACGCGCTGTGCGAGGCGATCAACGAGGCCGCCGAGCGCGGCGGCGCCATCGTCATCCCCTCGTTCGCCATCGAGCGCGCCCAGGACCTGCTCTACCACCTGCGCGAGCTCGAGAACGAAAACCGCATCCCCATCATGCCGGTCTACCTCGACAGCCCGATGGCCGTGGACGCGACCCCCTTCTACACCCGCCACGTCGAGGAGCACGACGAGGCGATGAAGGCGCTCGTCGACGGGGGCAAGAAGCCGCTGCTGACCCGCCGCAGCTTGTTCACCCGCTCGCGCAAGGACTCGATGGCCATCAACGACCAGCGCCGCTGCATCATCATCTCGGCCTCGGGGATGGTCACTGGCGGGCGCATCCTCCACCACCTGAAGCACCGGCTGCCGCAGGCGCACAACACGGTCCTCTTCGTCGGCTACCAGGCCGAGGGCACGCGCGGCCGCTCGCTGCTCGACGGGGCGAAGGAGGTCAAGATCCACGGCCAGTACGTGCCCGTCGCCGCGCAGATCCGCGTCATCCGCGGCTTCTCGGCCCACGCCGACTCGAACGAGGTCTTGCGCTGGCTCGACGGCTTCGCGGGGCCGCCGCAGCGCGTGTTCTGCGTCCACGGCGAGGGCAAGTCGCTCGACGCGATGAAGGCGAAGATCGAGTCCAAGGGACCGGGCTGGAGCGCGCAGATCGCGGCGTATACGGAGAAGGTCGAGCTCTGAAGGTCGCCTTCGCCCGGCGCAACGCCGGCGCTCCGACCAGAACCGCGCGAACCGCTTCGCGAGCCGCGCCAGGGCGAGCGGCCCGCTGACCCAGGGTAAACGCGGGGGCAGCCGGGACCGCGCCGCGGCGTCGCTTGCTGGCCCGAGGGCCGGATATTGCCCGGCCCCCCAATTGGGGGAGGAAAAGGCCGTCCGGACCGATGCGGACGGCCATTCGGGTGATTCGGACGGCCTTCGGCG
>DHSB01000003.1:89857-97020 GCA_002408385.1 Myxococcales bacterium UBA5297 | reverse complement strand
GTGATTCGGACGGCCTTCGGCGCGGCACGGACGGCCTTCGGCGCGGCACGGACGGCCTTCGGCGCGGCACGGACGGCCTTCGGGCCGGGGCGGGCAGGTCAAAGTGGCAAACAGGCGGCCGAACGGCAGAAGGAGCTGATCGCCGAGGGCACGCTCGCCCTCGGCGACCAAATCCCTCGGAGAGCTACTCTTTCTGCTCGGACTTTTCGACCGAGGGCTTCTCCTGGCGCCGGCGGCGGTTCTTCTTTTTGACGTAGGCACTGGCCAACAGCGCCAGCGTCTTCGGGTCCTTCCGGTACAAGTAGCGCCCGGCGGCACGAATCTCGTCGACCGCGAAGTCAAGCAGGAAGAAGACCTGGTTGCGGTGTTCGATTGCGGCGCGCGACTCCGGGCTCTCCTGAAGCGCCGACAGCTTCGTCGACAGCGAGCGTGCATAGGCCGGAAGGTCCTTGGGCAGGTCTTCGGCGGTCGCGAAGAGGTCGGCGTGCTGTTCGGCGACGCGGGCGAGGTTGTTCAGGTCGAGCGTCAGATCGTCGATTCCACTTCCCTCGGCGATCCGGTCGACAAGCGCCATCGCCTCCTCGTCCTCGCGGAGGAGGAACCGGGCCGCGGCGAGCATGTCGGAGCGGAACGACTCGCCCTCCTCGCGAACCGGGCGCAGCGTAGCCTGCTGAGTGCGGATCTTGAGCGTCTGCCACTGGGCTTCTGCCTCGTCGAGCTTGCCAACAAGGACCGGCAGCCCGTCCACCAGCTCCATGTCGAACCGCGGCAGCGCTGAATACTTCTCATAGCGCCCATTCATCACGAAATCGAAAAGTCCGCGCGCCTCCCGAATCGCTGTGCCGATAGGCATATCGGGCAGGACGTTGCGGCTGGCCGGATCCAACGAAGCCATCCTGGACTCGAAATCGAATGCCATCGATTGCCCTCCTCTTATTGCGAGTGAATCGCCCCGCCCCATTCGTCAGCCCACGCCGGCAAACCAGGCCGAAGCGTTGAACAGCACAGGAAGGCCCCACCTGCTAGACGGCCCCCCGAGTAGCTTCCTTCGTCTACGAGCATCCTCTCTTGCCCCATCTTTGCGACTTTCGCAAGCCCTGCCCGATCCCCGAGTCTCATCCGCGTTCGGGCCTTCGCTACCGGCTCGCGCATCAATCCGGCGGGAGCGGCTCACCGAGCGCGTCGAGCCTCATTCTCGCGATAGTGGTCACCTCACCCTCGATCGGGCCCCTGGCCAAACCAAAGAACTCGTCGCAGGTGAACCCGGCGACCCAGACCCAGGTGAATTCGGGCTGCGACTGGGGAATCCACGCGGCGCCATCGCTGAGCCGAACGATAATGACATCTCCAGCTCCGCCGAACTGCCGGGCCGCATACCCGCAACCGACAACGAAGGTCTCCGAATGCCCAATGGGCCATCGGGCCGGGTCCGATCGAAGCCGCCTACCGGTCGCCTGAACCACCTCCGGGTCCGTAGTAAACGGAGCAATCATAATCGATGACACGGGATATCCATCCGACAAGAGCTCGGGATCGCGTCCTTCGCTCAACGTCCAGACCATGTCGGTTCCATCGGTCGAGAAATTGCCCGCGCCACGGACTTGTATCGCCCGGACAGCGCTGGAAGCGTCGAGTACCCGCGACCGGGTCCCAAGACATGATTCCGCTCCGATTTGAACCACCACTGGTTACGAAGAAGACACCAATCCATCAGGGTCCTCGCCCGGACCAAAAACCTGCTGCACCAAGAGCGTCTCGCGATCAACCACTCTCACAGCGCTCGCGACGTCCCACTCCGCAATCCAACGATTTGAGACATATGAACGAAATTCGCGACCGGGGCGTACTCTTTGATGACTCAAGGCCATGGCAACCGGGCCCCCGACTGATCCAACGAGCGCGACCATGTCATGATACGAGGCAGACAACTCACAAGACTCAAACGACAGCAGGTCTTAGGGAGAATTGGTTGTCCTTCAGACTAAACAAGATAGGAGGGAAGCAGTCGAGGCAAGGCGATTCCTCCAAGAAGAATGCATTTCTCACCTCACCATCCGCCTCCGCAATGACGAAACAATCTCCCGGCCGCGAACCGAGCGTAATTCTTCGGGTAAAGGCGAGGACCGGCATTTGGTTGCCCGACTCAACCATGAGCCGCGTTGAAACGGCGTCAGTGAGCCGAAGACGCTCATCGGACCAATCAAGACGCATAAACCTGCAACCGTTTTCGGATGGCACACCAGGACAGTCCTGCCACACGATCGGCTCTACGGCCGCGGGATTGGCCGCCATCTGGAAATCGCATCGATTTAGCGGTTCAGCGAGCGGCTCCCAGCCCGGGTCGCTTCCTCCATCGAATGGTCCAGAATCTTGCGCGTCTTCTGCCGCGTCCGCAACACCGGCATCGAGCGAGGCGTCGAGCGAACCGTCGCCAAGGTGCGCAGCGTCGGTTGCTGGCGAGGCGCCCCCATCGCTGGGGGCATCAACAATCGATGCCTCCGTGCAGGCAAAGGCGAGCAGCGCAGCCGCGGCGACTCGTGCGTGTAGCTTGAAGCTCACCACTTCGGACCTCCAGTGGCAGATTTGAAAGGCGCCCGAGCGGACTATCAATCCGGCGGGAGCGGCTCCCCGAGCGCGTCGAGCCTCATTCTCGCGATAGTGACGGTAAGAGGTGCGCCCTCGATCGGGCCCGCGGCCAAACCAAAGAACTCGTCGCACGTAACGCCGACGACCCCGACCCAGGTGAATTCGGGCCTCGATTCGGGAATCCACGCGGCGCCGTCGCTGAGGCGAACGATGATGACATCTCCATCCCCGCCGAACGCCCGGGCCGCATAACCACACCCGACCACGAAGGTCTCCGAATGCCCAATGAGCCATCGGGCCGGGTCCGAGCGAAGCCGCCTACCGGTCGCCTGAACCACCTCCGGGTCCGTTGTAAACGGAGCAGTCATAATCGATGACACAGGGTATCCATCCGTCAAGAACTCGGGATCGCGTCCTTCGCTCAGCGTCCAGACCATGTCGGTTCCATCGGTCGAGAAATTGCCCGCGCCACGACTTGTATCGCCCGGCCAGCGCTGGAAGCGTCGAGTACCCGCGACCGGGTCCCAAGACATGATTCCGCTCCGATTTGAACCACCACTGGTTACGAAGAAGACACCCTCATCGCTCACCGTGACTTCTCTTGGCACCAATCCATCAGGGTCGTCACCCGGGCCAAACACCTGCTGCTCCAAGAGCGTCTCGCGATCAACTACACTCACAGCTTTCGCGACGTCCCACTCGGCAATCCAACGATTGGATACATGTGACCGAAATCCGCGACCGGGCGGCACCCTTTCATGACTTAAGGCTGCGGCAACCGGACCTCCGACCGCTCCAACGAGCGCGACAGCGTCATGATACGAGGCCCACTGATCACAAGACTCAAACGACCGGAGATCCAGCGAGAATTGGTCGTCGTTCAGACCAAACAAGATAGGAGGAAAGCAGTCGACGCAAGGCAATTCCTCCAAGAAGAATGCATTTCTCACCTCACCATCCGCCTCCGCAACGACAAAACAATTTTCGCGCCGCGTTGAAACGGCATCCGAGAGCCGCCGACGCTCATCGGACCAATCGAGACGCATGTACCTGCAACCATTTTCGGATGGCACACCAGGACAGTCCTGCCACACGATCGGCTCTACGGCCGCGGGATTGGTCGCCATCTGAAAATCGCATTGATTTAACGGTTCAGCGAGCGGCTCCCAGTCCGGGTCGCTTCCTCCACCATCGAATGGTCCAGAATCTTGCGCGTCTTCTGCCGCGTCCCAAAAACCAGCGTCCAGCGAGGCGTCGAGCGAACCGTCGCTACGGTCAGCAGCGTCGGTTGGTGGCGAGGCGCCCCCGTCGCTGGGGCCATTGCTTGAGGGCTCGGTGCAGGCAGCCACCAGCGCCACAGACAGTAGAATGAAAGCTCGTTTCGAAGACGATAGCATCATTCTTAGCCTCGATAAGAGAGGACCTCAATCGGCACAGGGCGGAGTCAGCGCGACTCCGCCCTGTCAATTCCAATCTACTACCTCAAACACTCATAGAGATCTTCAAGGGTGGCTGGGTTTGACAACTCAGAGAGGCGTATCATTCTCGGCGGCCTATTCACTTCACCCGCAGATACGCTCAATAGCACACCTGCCTCGTCCGCAACAGGCGGAGCGACGAGCTCCCCATCCTTGCCTAGCCAGAGTCGGGTCGGCATCAATTTTTCGTCAAGCGCGACCACCATCGCCTTTTCCGCCACGTGACTCGAGCAAACGAGATTTGCCCGGCCCGATGCGTCAGCGATAAGCCATTTCTGCTCGAAAACCAAGCTCTTCGTGTCCTGCTCGTGGACAACCGCCGGATTATCGTAATCGGGGGAGACACGTCCAAGCCGTACGACAGCATCTTCCGAATCCCAATCGAGGAACACGATATCGCGTGTTTCGTACAACCAGGTTGCAGAAAGCACGCCCTCCAGCATTATATCTTCACCTACGCGCCTCCATATCCTAGAAAAGAGGTCATATACCCAGACTTCTCCCTCCTCGCCTCCATTCGTGCCTTTTCCGCCAACCAGAAATACGGCTCCTGCGTTGCGAGAGTAGACCTGCGCTGCATTCACGCGTCCAGGACCCGGCACCGGGTTTCCGACGATTTTCGCGAACGGCGCGACCGCCCTAAAGCGTTCGTCATGCTCGGCGTCGCTGAGGCCTCCGATAACTCCCTCCCCCGCATAAACCATCTCAACGATATCGCCCGCACTATCGAACCCTACGGCGAGCGGTGTATCGGCAGGAGACACGCCTGCGTTCGCATCGGCGGAGGAGGCCCATGAAATTGTGCTATTCCCGAGCTTTTCGCGCAGACCAGTTGTGATGTTGTTCGTCACTTCTTGCCGCCAACCAGAGCTCGTAACGACACCGAAACGGCCCGGCGCGCTATCTGCGAGTGCTGTAAGAATCGTGCCCTCGCGCACCCTCCAGTCGAAACGAGGCAGCGCAGTCACTCCACAATGAGCGCAATCGAGAAAGTTGAGCCAAAAACCTCGGGTGTGCTCGGTCCATCATCCCATACATACCGGCCCGATGGCGTTACCCTCAAACACACACCGCCGTCGCCGGCATACGAGTAGCCGGCTGCGCCTTCAGCCTTCAGTGGCCAGCACTCCTGCCGCTGCTCCACATGCGAACCGTCGAAGTTGCGAACAGCCACGAGCTGGGTTCCTGCCTCCCTCCAATGGTTCTCAGGCGCCACACCTTCCTGAAACTGATTCGCGCACGGCCCAACGTCCACGCCGGAGATGAACACGCCGTCCCGGCTGTTGCAGTTGCTGGCTGGCGATGCGCTCACTGGCGCGGAAACCAAGCTTGCGGACACCAATGCTAGAGCCGCCCCCCAAAGCCTCAGCCACGTTGGGCCGATGTGCTGCCGAAAATGCTTCCTAAGCTCCATCTCCGCCTCCAAAGCATCAAACGGGTTGTCGGCTTGCCAACAAGGCACGCCGTATCAGGGCTCGTAGCCTCGGAGAAGGGTCCGCGTCACCTCCAAAAGGCCCACGTACCCGTCAATTCCGCTTAGGACGGATTGTTTCACTCACACTGCACGGAATTATCCGCTGCTTCAATAACGCCGTCGGCCCGCTGCGCGGTTACCGCTGTGCGTTTTCGCAACCACTCGCCTCAGGTCGGCGAGAAGCGGGAGTCCCAGCAGAGCGCGACCTTCGGGGACGAATCGTGCTGAACCCGATCGCTCTTCCCCTTCCTGCCAACACCTTACGGCTCGAGAACGACCCTTCCCGCCGGCCCCTCGAACACCTCGCCGATGCGCGCCGCGGCGAGCGTGCCTCGCCGCTCGAGCGCCTCAATGAGCGTCGCGAGCCTCTCCTCGGCCACGCTGATGAGCAGACCGCCGGAGGTCTGCGCGTCGTTGGCGAGCACCACGTCGACCTCGCTCGCCCCGCGCACCTCCACGTGCGGCGCGTGGAAGTCGCGATTGCGCTTGCTGCCGCCGGGCACGAAGCCCTTCTCTGCCAGCTCGCGGACCTGCGGCAGCAGCGGGAAGCTCCCGACCTGCAGCCGCGCCGCGACGCCGCTGCCGACGAGCATCCCGCGCAGGTGCCCGACCAGGCCGAAGCCGGTCACGTCGGTGCAGGCGTCGATGCCGACCTCGAGCATCGCCTCGGCCGCGTCGCGGTTGAGGCGGGTCATCGAACGAACGGCCGCCTCCATCGACTCGAGAGGGCACTCGCCGCGCTTGACCGCGTTGGAGACGATGCCGGTGCCAAGCGGCTTGGTGAGGACGAGCAGATCGCCCGGCTTGGCCCCGACGTTGCGCGCGATGCGCGCCGGGTCGACGACGCCGGTGACGACCAGGCCGTACTTGGGCTCGGCGTCCTGGACGGTGTGGCCGCCGAGGATCGGGATGCCGGCCTCCTTTGCCTTCTCGGCGCCGCCGCGCAGGATCTCGTGCAACACCTCCAGCGGCAGCTCGGTGTTCGGGAACCCGGCGATGTTGAGGGCGAAGAGCGGCCGGCCGCCCATCGCGTAGACATCGCTCAGGGCGTTCGTCGCGGCGATCTGCCCGAAGACGAATGGGTCGTCGACCACCGGCGAGAAGAAGTCGATGGTCTGCACGAGCGCCGTTTTCTCGTCGAGCTTGTAGACGGCCGCGTCGTCCGCGGTCTCGGTGCCGACGAGCGCGTTCGAATCGGTGAATTGAGGAAGGCCTTTGAGGACCTGGACCAGGTCCTTAGCGGGGAGCTTGCACGCTCACCCACCGCCTTGCGTGTACTTGGTCAGGCGGACTTGGTCGGTCATGGCGGTCTTTCCTCGGTCGGTGGTTGTCGTGCCACTCGGCGCCCCGCTGCCGTTCACCCCGAGCGTAGCTCCCGCCGCGCCAGCGGTGGGAGCGAAGTCGAGGGGCCGTCCCGTCACCTCGAGCGAAGTGCGTCTACCACGTTAGGCGGAGCTGGAGCTCCGCCGTCCATCCGCTTTCCGCCGTCCATCCGTTCGTCGGTCGCCGATTCGGGGAGGCGGAGCTGGAGCTCCGCCGTCCATCCGCTCTCCGCCGTCCATCCGCTCTCCGCGGTCCATCCGCTCTCCGCGGTCCATCCGCTCGTCGGTCGCCGATTCGGGGAG
>DHSB01000003.1:88984-89761 GCA_002408385.1 Myxococcales bacterium UBA5297 | reverse complement strand
GCTGGAGCTCCGCCGTCCATCTGCTCTCTGCCGTCCATCCGCTCTCCGCTCTCCACCCGCTACTCGCGCAGCGCCGCGCGCACGGACCTCACGAGCTGCCCGTCCTCATGCGGCATCACGGTGCGCGGGTCGAGCACGACGAGGTCCTCCTCGATGCGCGCGACCACCGGCGGCTCGCCTTCACGCAGCCGGCGCACGAAGGCATCGGGCGCGTCCACCTTCAAGCACAGGGCTCGCGTCGGCAGCGTCATCCCCGGCAGCGAGCCTCCGCCGACGGTCGAGCGCGCGTCGCGAACGCTGGCCGCCTCTTCGCCGAGCCCGAGCTGCTCCTTCCAGGCCTGCGCGCGCCCCTCGATCTCCTCGAGCGACATGGAGATCGACCGCCAGACCGGTAGGTGCAGCAGCACGTCGCCGCACTGATACCGCCGCAGCGTGGTCTCGATGCCCGCGAGCGTGATCTTGTCGACCCGCAGCGCCCGCAACAGCGGCTGCTGCTCGAGACGCTCGATCAGCTCGCGCCGGCCGACGATGAACCCTGCCTGTGGCCCGCCGAGCAGCTTGTCCCCGCTGAAGCAGACGAGGTCGGCACCGGCGACGATGCGCGCCTGCACGGTCGGCTCGTGCTGCAGGCCGAACTGCGCGGTGTCGATCAAGGTGCCGCTGCCCAAGTCGTCGATGAGCAGCACCCCGCGCCGATGGGCGAGCTCGGCGAGCTCCTCGAGCGCCGGCTCGTGGGTGAAGCCGATGAGCTGGAAGTTGGAGCGGTGCACGACCATC
>DHSB01000003.1:32260-88872 GCA_002408385.1 Myxococcales bacterium UBA5297 | reverse complement strand
GGCACGACCATCAGGGCCGCGGTGCGCTCGGTGATCGCCGCTTCGTAGTCGCGCACGTAGGTGCGGTTGGTCGTCCCCACCTCGACGAGCTCGGCGCCCGACTGCCGCATCACGTCGGGGATGCGAAAGCCGCCGCCGATCTCCACGAGCTGGCCGCGCGAGAGGACGACCTGCCGATCGCGGGCGAAGGCGGCGAGCAGCAGCATCACCGCCGCGGCGTTGTTGTTGACGACCAGGCCGCTCTCGGCGCCGGTGAGCTGCGCGAGCAGTCTGGCGGCGTGGACGTAGCGCGAGCCGCGCTCGCCCTCCTCCACGTCGTACTCGAGCGTCGAGTAGCCGCGGGCGACCGCGCCCATCGCGGCGATCGCCTCGTCGGAGAGCGGCGCGCGCCCGAGGTTGGTGTGGATGACGACGCCCGAGGCGTTGATCACCGGCCGCAGCGTCGGCCGCGTCTCGCGCTCGAGCCCGCGGCGCGCCCTCTCGAGGATGGCCTCCAGCTCGGGGCACGGCTCGCCCTCGAGCACCCGCGCCCGCGCCTCCTCGACCGAGGCCCGCAGCGCGTCGAGCAGCGGCTCGCGCCCGTAGCGCGCCTCCCACCCGGCCGCCGCCGCGCTCTCGAGCAGACGATCCATCTTCGGCAGCTTGCGTAGGTTCTCCATCGTTCTCTCCCTCGCTCCGCGCGGCTCGCTCAGGCGGGCTTGAGGATCACCGCGCTGCTCTTGCGACCGTCGAGGTAGACCCGCAACGGCCTCTCGAGCCGCACGTGACAGACCTCGGGGCTCTCGGCGCAAGCCGGATGCTTTCGCAGCCAGTCGAAGTCGCAGCGGCGACGCTCGGCGCTCGCGCGCCGCTCCACATTGGAGAGGGTCAGGTACCCGATGCGAAACGAGGTGACGTTGTGGAAGAAGTGCGAGCCCTGCGAAGGCTCGACGTCCCGGCCCTGGAAATCGGTCTCGACGATCACCTTGGCGCCGGCGATCTCCGCCCACTTCACCGGCACGCCCAGCCGCGGATCGGACGAACCCCAGCGGCCGGGGCCGATGAGCAGGTACGGGCGCTTTTCGGCCGACAGGCGCGCGTTGAGCTCGCCGACCTCGCGGGCGACCTGCGGGGTCTCGTGCGCCTCGAGGTCCTGGCGCTTGACGTAGACGATGTCGCGGATGCCCTCGACCACCCCGTGGCCCAGCGACCGGTCGGTGCAGCAGAGCACCTGCTCGGGCGGAAGCTCCCCGGGCTCCACGTTCTGCTCGAGCAACTGCGTCGCCTGCGGGCGCACCTGCAGGACGTAGAGGCAGGGCAGACGCCGCTTGGCTCCGCGCGCCGGACGGCCCCAGTCCCCGGCGTCCACGGCGAGCTCGAGCTCGACCGGGCAGCCCATCCCCTCGCGAAAGACCGCGAGGAGATCGGCCAGCGCCGGGGCGAGCGGCAGCGCCTCCCACTTCAGGATGTTGTTGAAGGTCACCACCCGCGTGCCGGGCAGGCTCAGGTTGTCGCGGATGAGGTCGTCGTCGTGGCTGTAGACGCTGCCGACCAGGCCGAGGATGCCGTCCTCCTCGGCCGCGCTCAGGTCGCACTGCACGAGCGTGGCCGTGTCGCCGGCCAGGAAGTCGACGGTGTCGCGGGTCATGTCGAGCGCGAAGAAGCGCGACTGGCCAAACTGCAAGAGCTCGCTGGGCCTGCCGAACTGCGGAAGAACCGAAGGCGTGCTCGGCGAGAACTGCAGCGCGGTGCCGCCCTGCACGACGGTCACCCCCAGGCCCAGCGCGACCATCGCCAGCCCCTCCTGCGCCTTCTGGTGGCCGACCGGATAGTAGTTGTAGGAGACCGCGACGCCGGAGATCGCCGGGTAGAAGCGCTCGCCGTAGCGCTGGCCGACCACCTCCTGGATGAGGACGGCCATCTTCTCCTCTTCGATCGAGTAGGGGGTCGCGGCGATGTAGGCGCGCGCGTCGTCGGAGAAGGTCGAGGCGTAGACCGCCTTGACCGCCCGGCAGAGCTGGTCGAAGCGCACCTCGGGGTCCGGGTGGTTGTTGGGCAGCATGTAGGTCGCATAGATGCCCGCGAACGGCTGGAGCTGCGAGTCCTCGAGCAGGCTCGAGGAGCGCACCGCGAGCGGCCCGCGCATCAGCTCGACCGCGCGGCGCAGGTTGCTGCGCAGCTCGTCGGAGAGCCGGCCCGCCAGACAGCGCCGCAGCATCTCCTGCTCGCTGTGGCGCGTCCCGTTCTCGACGATGGCGTTGCGCTCGAAGAACTTGTCGTACTCGTCGGTGGGGATGGCGAGCGACTTGGGGATGCGCACCCGCAGGCCCGGGTAGCGCTCGTCCATGCCGTTGCGCGCCAGCAGGGAGTTGACGAAGGCCAGCCCGCGCGCCTTGCCGCCGATGGACCCGTTGCCCAGGCGCACGAAGCGGTTGCCGCCAGACGGCTGGCGGGTCGAGAAGTCGGTGATGACGCCTTCCTGCTGCTGGATGCGCGCCTCTTCGAGCACCTGCAGCAGATAGCGGCGCAGCCCCTCGGTGCCCCCGACCTCCTCGATGGTGCGGGGCTTGAGCTGACGGGCGAGCACGAACATCGAGCGGGCCATCAGCCAGACGGAGAAGTGGTTGTGCGTCGCGTGGAAGAGAAGCGACTCGGCCGGCACGGTGCGCACCTTCTCCTCGAGCTCGTACATGTCCTTGGCGCGCGCCACCTCGCGCCCGTCGGGCATGCGGAAGACGAAGTCGCCAAAGCCCAGGCTCTCGGTGACGAAGTGGCGGATCTGCTTGAGAAGGCGGGGCGAGTTCTTGTCGGCGTAGAGCACGCCGAGCTCGTCGGCGCGGGCCGCGTTCTCGGGCTCGGCCGACTGCAGCAGGATGGCCAGGTCGGGGTGGCGCGCGCGGATCTGGCGGGAGAGATCGAAGCCGGCCTTCGGGTCCTCCTCGCCGCCGCGCGGGTAGCGCACGTCGCTGATCAGCGCGACGACGTACTCCTCGTAGCGCTCGAACAAGCCCATCGCTTCCTCGAAGGTGCGCGCGAGCAACAGCTTGGGCCGGGCGCGCATGCGCATCAGGCGGTGCAAATCGTTGACGCCCTCGGCGACCAGCGAGCCCGACTGTGCCATCAGCTCGCCATACAGCAGGCTCAAGAACGACGAGTAGCGGCGCACCGAGTCCTCGACCACGATGATCGCCCGCACGCCGGCGGTGGCCGTGTCGTGGGGCGCGTTGCGGCTGTCCTCGATGAGCTTGATGATGGCCAGCAGAATGCGCGCGTCGCCGGTCCACCAAAAGACGTGGTCGATGGCCGTCGCGTCGACCCCGCCGGGCAGGTGCTGCAGGTCCGCCTCGGTGAGCACGAGCAGGACCACCGGCAGGCTCGGATAGCGCTGCTTGACCTCGCGGGCGAAGGCGCTCACGTCGGTGTCGGCGATGCGCACCATCGTCAGCACGAGATCGAAGCGCCGCTCGGTGAGCAGCCCGAAGGCGCGCGCGCCGGTCGCGACGTGCGTGATGCGCGGGGCGGTCGAGAGGTTGAGCTCGGAGTACTCGGTGAAGATGCGCTCGGTGAGCCGGCCGTCCTCCTCGAGGATGAAGGCGTCGTAGGGCGAGGAGACGAGCAGGATCTCCCGCACCCGGTTCGGCATCAGGTCGTGGAAGGTGCGGTACCAGGGGTCGGTGCTGCGCACCGGGACGGGAATCGGGTTGGCGAGGGGCTGGTTCATACCTGCTCGTGGAAGAGGGTCACTCAGAGGGCAACAGCGGGGGGGCGAGGATTGACTCGCGGCGGCGATTCTACTGACGAGGTGTCGCAAAATCCTTCGAGCGAAGACCGGGCAGCCCGAGCCCCTTCGACCAGGCTCAGCGAGGCCGAAGCTGAGGGCCCCTCGACACCGCCTCCCTCGTTTCTCGGGAGGCTACGCTCCTGACCAACAGCCACCGAGCATCGCGCGAGGCGGGGAGCGCCGCCGTCTCGGCGGCCTGCGTGCGCGCATGAAGGTGAGGCGCTGAAGCGAGGCTGAGAATTGCTGTCCGCTGTTCGTTGACGAGACCGCAGCCGGCCGAGGGCCCGGTGCAAAGCTCGGGGTGAGCGGGCGACGGGGCGAGGCCAGTGAGATTTCGCGACACCTCTCGAAAGCCTTCGAGCCCATCGAGCAGCCCCCGGATACAGCGAAGCCGGGCGCACGCAGGCGCGCCCGGCTTCGCTCAGACTACCGAATCACGGAGCGTCGGCTCCGCAGGTGGGCCGTTGGGGCCCACCCCGGGGTGCCGGCTCAGACCACGCCCTGAGCCAGCATCGCGTTGGCGACCTTGATGAAGCCGGCCACGTTCGCGCCGTTGACGTAGTTGACGTAGTCGCCGTCCTTGCCGTACTGCACGCAGGACTGGTGGATGGCCTTCATGATGCCGTGCAGCTTGGCGTCGACCTCTTCGGACGACCAGACCAAGTGCATCGCGTTCTGCGCCATCTCCAGGCACGAGGTCGAGACGCCACCGGCGTTGGCGGCCTTGCCCGGGGCGAAGAGGATCTTCGCGTTGATGAACTGCTCGATAGCCTCGGGCGTGCAGGGCATGTTGGCGCCCTCGATGACGCCCTTGCAGCCGTTGGCGAGCAGTGTCTTGGCGTCCTCGCCGTGCAGGGTGTTCTCCGCGGCGCAGGGCAGCGCCAGGTCGCACTTGACGAACCAGGGCATCGCCTGGTCACCGTGCAGCTTGGAGCCGGGGAACTGCTCGACGTAGTGGTGCAGGTAGCCGCCCTTGGCCGAGGCGGGCTTGTTGCGCTTGAAGACCAGGTCCTTCACCCAGGCGAGCTTCTCGGAGTTGATGCCGTCGGGATCGACGAGCGTGCCGTCGTAGTCGCTGATGGCCACGCACTTGCCGCCCAGCTCGGTGATCTTCTCGACCGTGTGCAGGGCCACGTTGCCGGCGCCGCCGACCACGCAGGTCTTGCCCTTGAACGAGTCGCCCTTGAGCTTGAGCATCTCCTCGGCGAAGTAGGCGACGCCGTAACCGGTCGCCTGGGTGCGCATCAGCGAGCCGCCGTAGTCGAGCCCCTTGCCGGTCAGCACGCCGGTGAACTCGTTCGCCAGCTTTTTGTACATGCCGAACATGTAGCCGATCTCGCGGCCGCCCACGCCGAGGTCGCCGGCCGGCACGTCGGTGTTCGGGCCGATGTGGCGGAACAGCTCGGTCATGAAGCTCTGGCAGAAGCGCATCACCTCGTTGTCGCTCTTGCCGCGCGAGTCGAAGTCCGAGCCGCCCTTGCCGCCGCCCATCGGCAGGCCGCTGAGCGCGTTCTTGAAGGTCTGCTCGAAGCCGAGGAACTTGAGCACGCCCAAGGTGACGGTGGAGTGGAAGCGGATGCCGCCCTTGTAGGGACCGATGGCGCCGTTCATCTGCACGCGGTAGCCGCGGTTGACCTGGACCTGGCCTTTGTCGTCGACCCAGGGGACGCGGAAGATGATCACGCGCTCGGGCTCGACCATCCGCTCGAGGATCTTCGCCTGCCGGTAGGCCGGGTTCGCGTCGACCACCGGCATGACCGACTCGACGACCTCGCGCACCGCCTGGTGGAACTGCGGCTCGGACGGGTTCTTCGCCACCACTTCGGCCATAAATGCGTCAACTGCCTTGCTCATCTGAAGCTCCTTTCGAGCTTGGAAATGACCGGACCTACAACAGCGACAAGCACCTCTTTCATGCTCGCTCCGTCGCGGGACACCGGGCGGAGAGACAGCCTGGCATGCGCCGCGTTTTCTATCCGCAACCCCCCGAAACGTCAATCCTTTTGGGGCCACCTAGCAGGCCAGGCAAGCTACCTCTCGGAACCCATTGAGGAATACCCGCGCCAGGCGGTCTGCAACGCGAACCGCCCGAGTCGTGAAAACGCGAACGGGCTTGGCGACGGTCGAGAGGCGACAGCGCGGGCTTCCCCCGGCACCTAACCATCGGTCGCAGGTTGGTAGAGGCGCATTGCAGTGCGCCCGTCCAGGAATCGAGAAGTTGCGCGGGCGATGCGACGGTTCCCGACGGCCGGCACGCGGCCCGGCCCTCCGGAATCGGCGCAGGCTCGCCGGGCGTCGAGGGTCTGACCAAGCGCGCGCCGCCTTCACCAAGAAGCGTGCGCGCGGCCGCAACCGGCGGGCGTCCGCACCCGTGTCGACCAGGCGCTCATCGCTCCTTCTGCTCTACGAACGACCGGGCGCGCTTCGACTCCCCGGCGCGACTAGCTTCCCGAAAGAAAGCGCAGGGAGGAGGAAGATGCCTCTCAAGCCCCTTCAGCGCCGGCTCGGCCGCGCCGGGCGCGCGGCGATGCTCCTCTGCAGGCAGCGGGTCCTCTCGAGCGCGCGGCGCGGCGCGCGACGCCGCGCGGCCAGAAGAGCCCGGGAGCTCGAGCTGGCGAGCCGGCCGCAAGCGCTCGTCCTCGCGGTCGTCGCCGCGATGCTGCTCGTCTTCTGTGCCTCCAGCCCGGCGGCCTTGTGGTGGCTCGGGCTCGCCGCGCTCGGGCTGCTCCAGGCCTCGGTGCGCATGTGGCTTCGAGCCCGCGAGCGCGCGCGCCTCTCGCCCACCGAGCTCGACGCCCTGCCCGCGGGCCCTCTCGGCCGCGTCGAGCTACTCGCCGACCGTCTGCAGCAGGAGCTGCGGCGCGCCTCACCTCTGGTGCGCGAGGCGCTGCGGCGACCTGAGGAGACCGTCGAGGAGCTGCGGGGCGCCTGTCGAATCCTCGTGCGGCGCGAGCGGGAGCTGCGCGGCGCGCTCGCCTCCCGCGACGAGACCCGGCTGGTGTACGAGCGCGCGGCGCTCGGGCGAAGGATTGAGCGCGAGGCCGACGAGGTCTGCCGCCAACGGCTCGAGCGCGCGGCGTCGGCGCTCGACCTCGAGCTCGAGCAGCGCGCCGCGCTCGCCGCGTCCGCTTCACGGCTGGAGGCCGAGCGGACCCGGATCCTCTACTCGCTCGAGATGCTCTACACGCAGCTCCTGCGGGTGCGGTCGGCCGACGCGGCCTCGGCTGACCTGGCCGGCGCGGGGATCCGCACTCGCCTCGAGCAGATGAGCGAGGAGCTCGCAGCGGTCGCCCAGGCACTCGATGAGACGCACGCGGGCCTGCCGCAGCTCGCGGCCGTCGAAACCCCCGGGGCCGCCGCGCACGCGACGACCGCCGACGGCCCGCTGCGTTCCTGAGAGACCCGCCTGCGACGCGCGCGCCGGCGCGGGCGCAAGCGGACGCACTCCGGCCGCAAGAGGCGGAATCGCACGCGCCTTGCCCGCGCGCCGCGATACGCGAAAGCGCTTCGCCGCAGTCCCCAGGCCGCGCCGCCGCGCGCGACCCCTCGGCCCTTCGCCAACGGCTCCGACCTCGGCTCCGACGCGTGCGACCGGGGCGGCCCTCGCGTCAGCGCCTCTTCTTCCTTGCGCGCACGCAGGCCGCCGAGACTGTGGCGGTCCCCGCCGCGCGCGATACGCCGCAAAAAGGTCCCCCGACACCTCGGCCCCGCCGCGCGCGACCCCGGCCGGTTGCAGGCCAAGGCCCAGGCCAGCCCGGTTCGCCGACCTCCCCGAGGGCGCGGCGGCCTGCCGCCTGCGGCCGGCCCCCTTTGCTTGCAGTGGCGATCCCTGCCGTGTTAGCGACCGAGGACTGTCAGGAGAAATACATGGTCAAGGAGCAGTCCCAGGACACCTCGCCCGTCGCTGTTCCCGCGCAGGCGCCCGCGCCCCGGTCGACCGCCCTCCCTGTCGAGAAGACCGGGATGCGCAAGCTCGACCGCACCTTCTGGACCCTCAACACCATCGAGATGTGGGAGCGGCTCGCCTACTTCGGGGTCCGCACCGTCGTCCCCCTCTACATCATGCAGGCCGACGATCCGGGCGGCCTGCACCTGACCGCGGCGCACAAGGGGACCATCTACGCGGTCTGGTTCGTGCTCCAGTCGGTGCTGCCCATGTTCACCGGGGGCTACGCCGATCGCTACGGCTACAAGAAGACGATGGCCTTCTCGGTCATCTTGAACATGGTCGGCTACGTGATGATGGCCTTCCTGCGCAGCTACACCGGCTTCTTCGCCGGCATCGCCGTGCTCGCCACCGGCACCGCGTTCTTCAAGCCGAGCATCCAGGGCTCGCTCGCCCAGAACCTGACCAAGGACATCAGCTCCCTGGGCTGGGGCATCTTCTACTGGGTCGTCAACATCGGCGGCGCCGGTGGGCCCTTCATCGCCACCGCCATCCTCGGCCAGCCGCACACCGCCGAGGCCTGGCGCAACCTCTTCCTCGCCTCGGCCGGGTTCACCTCGCTCAACCTGCTGATGCTCTTCACCTTCCGGGACGTCCCCTCGGGCGCGAGCAAGACCGAGACGCCGCTGCAGGTGATGAAGCGGACCCTGGCCAACATCGTCGAGCCGCGCCTGGTCTCGTTCCTGCTCATCATGAGCTGCTTCTGGCTGATGATGTACCAGCTCTGGGACCTGCACCCGAACTTCATCGAGGACTGGGTCGACAGCTCGGGGGTCGCCGCGCTGCTGCCGCAGACCGACTACTGGTCGCGGGCCACCGACCGCGGCCGCCAGGTCCCACAGCAGATCCTGCTCAACCTCAACGCGCTGCTCATCGTGGTGGCGATCATCCCGGTCTCCTGGCTCGTGCGGCGAATCCGCGCGCTGAGCAGCATGCTCATCGGCATGACCGTGGCGACCGGCGGCATCCTGGTCGCCGGCCTGACCAGCAACGGCTGGATCCTGCTCGCCGGCATCGTCCTCTTCTCGATGGGCGAGATGCTCACCGGCCCGAAGAAGAACGAGTACCTCGGGCTCATCGCGCCTCCGGGCAAGAAGGGCCTGTACCTCGGCTACGTGAACATCCCGGTCGGCATCGGCGGCTTCGTCGGCTCGAAGATGGCCGGCTACATCTACGGCCACCACGGCGAGAAGGCGACGCTGTCGCTCAAGTACCTGGCGACCCAGATCGGTCTCGGCGAGGGCAAGAGCTGGGACGGCTCGCTCGCGACGCTCGAGTCGAGCGTGGGCGTCACCCGCGTCGAGGCCTTCGCCAAGCTGCAGGAGGTGACCGGCATGGACGCTGCTCGGGCGACGCAGCTTTTGTGGGACACCTACCAGCCACAGTTTGCAGTCTGGATCCCGTTCGCCGTCATCGGCGTCGCCGCGATCATCGCGCTCGCGATCTTCGGCCAGATGGCGAAGAAGTGGTCCGACATGAACGCGTAGGCCCCCGCTCCCGCCCCTCCACCCGAGAAGCCCTTCGTCCGCGTCCGCAAGCCGGCCGCGCGCTCGAGGGCTGCCGACCCACTCTCCGAGGCTTCCCATGCGACTGTGCCCCGTGTGTCGAACCGAGCTGCGCCGCGAGCGCGTCCGCGAGACCGCCATCGACGGATGCGCCGGCTGCGGCGGCGTCTGGCTGGACAAGGCCGAGCTGCAGAGCCTGGCGAACGGGCAGATGGATCTCTGGATCGCCGCCCGCAAGTTCAGCCGCAAGACGCCGGCCGCGCCAGCGGTGGCCGAGCGCCTATGCCCATCGTGCGGCATCCGGCTCGAGCCGTTCGAGTACGCCTCGCTCTCCGGCATCGAGCTCGACCGCTGCATCGGCTGCGGCGGGATCTGGGCGGACGGCGGCGAGCTCGAGGAGATCGACCGGCGGCTCGCCTGATGGAATCGGCAGCCGGGGTACGACGCGGGGGGAATCTGACCTACACCTACAACGAGGCTTTTGACATGCGCACCTTGCTCCTCTTTCCGCTGCTCACGCTGTTCGGCTGCGCCACGGCGCGCGGGCCGGACATTGCGCCCTCGCCTTGGCAGCCAACCGTCATCGTCGAACCGGGCACCGACCCGGCGCGCGTGCGCACGGTCGTCGAAAGCTACGCGAATACCTGGCGCGTCCTCGCGAAGAGCACCAGCGCGGCGCCGTCTCCCTACACGGTGCGCATCTACCGTTCGCGCGAGCCGTTCCTGCAGGACCTGAAGACCGTGGGCGGCTTCGACGATCGCTCGGTCGCCTACTTTGCGCGCTCTGGCGCCCCGCGCCCGCTGCGAGGCCAGCTCTACGTGCCGCCCGACATGCTCGTCGAGAACGTCTGCCACGAGCTCACCCACGGCTTCTTCGAGGCGCTCTCCGGCCAGGCCTACCGCCAGGCGAAGTGGCTCGACGAGGGGTTCGCCTCCTACGTCGCCTTTCGCTACTGCACGAACACGCTCGAGCCGCCGGCCTTCGAGCCGCCCACGCTTCGGCTCGGCGAGGTGACCCTGGAGCGCCAGTGGAGCGCTCGGCCCGACAAGCACCACATCTACGGGCAGTCGGCGCGGCTGGTCACGCTCATGGTCGAAAGATGGGGCGAGGAGCGCCTGCTCGACCTCATCCGCGCGCTCGGTCAGCACGGGCTCGAGGGCGCGCTGAAGCAGGTGCTCGAGGTCGGCGTGGAGGAGCTCGAGGCGATGCTCGAGCCGGGCGATTGAAGGCGTGTCGAAGAATCCTTCGAGCGATAACCGGTCCGCCCGAAATCCTTCGACAGGCACAGCCCGGGCTTCGCCCGGAACCCAAGCGATCGGTCGCAGGTTGGTAGGGGCGCATGGCAATGCGCCCGTCGACGAATCGGGCAGAGGCGCGGGCGATCCCGGCGGCCGGCACGAAGGCCGCCCCTCCGGAATCTGACCGGAGGTGGCGAGCCAAGGCTAGGCTGATCTCGCGACAGCAGTTGAGCCCGGCCCTTCGTCTGCGGGGAAGAACGAGGCGCCCGCAACGATTTGTCAGCAGCGCTCGCCCGCGCGGTTTCAGCGGACAGGCAGACGGACGGATGCCGGGCCATCCGAAGCCGCCCGCCCCAGCGGTGCGACCGCTTCGAGAGAAGTGCCGAAAACCCGGGCGTCGCAGGCCCGAGCAAGAATGGCCAGGGGAACGACTTTGAATCCGACACCAGCGCTCGCCCCCCGGGCCGATACCCCTTCGACCGCGCGTCCGGACCGCCGCTGGCTCGTGCTGACCGCGGTCGGGGTCGGCACCTTCATGAGCGCGCTCAACGGCTCGATCGTCAACGCGATCATGCCGGTGCTGATGCGTGAGCTGCGCATCGACTTCGCGACCGCCGAGTGGATCACGATGGTCTTCCTCCTGCTGGTCAGCGGTCTGCTGCTGAGCTTCGGGCGGCTCGGCGACATGGTGGGCCACAAGCGCGTCGCGCTGGCTGGCTTCGGGCTCTTCATCCTCGGCTCGGTCGCCTGCGGCCTGTCGCCGACGGCCGGCTGGCTCATCGGCGCGCGCGGCTTCCAGGCCGTCGGCTCGGCGATGCTGATGGCCACCTCGCCCGCACTGCTCACCGCCGCCTTCCCCGCCCGGCAACGCGGCCGTGCCCTGGGGCTGCAGGCGACCTTCACCTATCTCGGCCTGATGGTCGGCCCGACGGCGGGCGGCTGGCTGACGCAACGCTTCGGATGGCCGTCCATCTTCTTTCTCAGCGTGCCGGTCGGCCTGGTTGCGCTCGCCCTCACCCTCTTCGCCGTGGCGCCCGACGCCCAGCGCGAGCGGCGGGAACCCTTCGATCCGGCCGGCGCCCTGCTCTTCCTTAGCGGGTTGACCGCACTTCTGCTCGCGCTCTCGCACGGCCAGGACTGGGGTTGGAGCTCGTCCAAGGTCATCGGCCTGCTGGTGCTCGCCTTGGCTCTCCTCGGCGCCTTCCTCGCGGTCGAGAAGCGCGTGCGCTTCCCGATGATCGACCTGACGCTGTTCGACGTGCGCATCATCCGCGCGGCGACCGTGAGCGCGCTGCTCAGCTACATCTGCGTCTATTCGGTGACGTTCCTGATGCCCTTCTACCTGATGCGCTTCCGAGGGATGCCCCCGGGCCAGGCCGGCCTGTTGCTGTCGGCGCAAGCGCTGACGATGGCGATCACCGCACCGCTCAGCGGCGCCCTCTCCGATCGCATCGGCTCGCGGCTGCCCGCCTCGCTGGGCATGGCGGTCGTGACCGTGGGCCTGGTGCTGCTGGCGACCCTCGACGCTGAGGCGAGCCGCCTCGACATCGCCCTGAGGCTGGGCCTGCTCGGAATCGGCAGCGGCCTGTTCGCCTCGCCCAACACCAGCGCGCTGCTCGGCGCCGCGCCTCGCCAGCGCCAGGGAATCGCAGCGGCGGTGCTCGGATGCGCGCGCAACGTGGGGATGGTGCTCGGCGTCGCGCTCGCCGGTGCGCTCTTCGCGCGGGCCTTGGCGGCCGAAGGCGGCAGCCTCGAGACGGGGGCCGGCTTCGTGCCCGCCTTCCGGATCACCTTCCTCGTGGTCGCCCTCTTTGGCGCGGTGGGCGTGGTCACTTCGCTCGCACGCGGGCCGAAGAGCGAAGGGGCGCAGGCCGAAGCGAAGGCGTCCTGACGCGCTTCGCGCCCGAAGGGCCTTGCTCAAGCAGCCAAGTCGGCGCGAGTGCTCGCCCGGGCCGCGCATCAGCCGAAGCAGTTGCTCGGGGAACGATCGTCGACGACCGGACAGGTGATCCACGCCTCCCGCAAATGCAGGACCCGTTCTCACGGCTGATCAATGCCTTCTGCAAATGCAGGACGCCTTCTCACCGCTGATCAATGCCTTCTGCAAATGCAGGACGCCTTCTCACCGCTGATCAACGCCTTCTGCAAATGCAGGACGCGTTCTCACCGCTGATCAACGCCTCCAACAGGCGCAAGGTCGCGTTCTCACGGCTGATCGGCGCCGCCTGCAGGCGCAGAACGCGTTCCTACGGCTGATCAACGCCTCCAACAGGCGCATGGGTGCCGACCCCACGACGACGACGGCCGCAGAGGACAGGCGAGCGTCGTCGCAACGGGCCGGGCGCAACCGCCCGCGGACGAGGTGTCCCGGCAAGAGGGCGGGCAGCGCTTGAAGGAGCGCAAGGCGGGCTTGGGAATCCGCTTGCGCGCCGACTCCAGACAGCCGGTGGCAAGCCAGCCCCGGCCGCCCCTCTCGACGAGCGAAGAGCGGTGCGCCCGCGCCGAAGGGCGAGCACACCGGCTCGCCCGGCACGAGGGCCTGCCCTCCGCAAGCGCGCAGCGCAGCGACGCGTCTCGGATCAGTGCAGCGTCGCCTCCGGCTCGCTCGCCGCCGGGGGCGGCGCCGGTCGCACGACATTCTCGGCCCGCACCTCGTTGACCAGCGCCTCGCCTCGCTCGAAGGCTTGGATGTTGGAGAGCGTCACCTGAGCGATGGCCGCGAGCGCCTCGCGGGTGAGGAAGCCCTGGTGCGAGGTGACGATGACGTTGCGCAAGGTGAGCAGGCGCGCGAGCACGTCGTCTTGGAGCACCTCGTCGGAGAGGTCACGGAAGAAGAGCCCCTCCTCCTCCTCGTAGACGTCGAGGCCCGCGCCGCCGATCTTGCGCGACTTGAGCCCGTCGATGAGCGCGCGGCTGTCGATGAGCGCGCCTCGGCCGGTGTTGAGGATGATGACCCCGTCCCTCATCTGAGCGATCGCTTCGCGCTCGATCAGGTGGTGCGTCGACGGCAGCAGCGGCACGTGCAGCGAGATGACGGCCGACTCCCGATAGAGCTCGGGGAGGCCGACGTAGCGCAGGCCCAACTCCGCCAGCTCCGGGTTTGGCCGCGGGTCGTAGCCCATCAGCCGGCACCCGAAGCCGTGGGCGATGTGGGCGACCGCAGCGCCGATCTTGCCGGTGCCGATGATCCCGAAGCACTTGCCGTGCAGGTCGAAGCCGACGAGCCCGTCGAGCGAGAAGTTCGCGTCGCGCACCCGAGAGGCGGCCCGGGGAATCCTGCGCACGAGTGCCAGCAGCAGGGCGAAGGTGTGCTCGGCGATGGCGTAGGGCGAGTACTCGGGCACGCGCACGACCGGTATCTCGTGCGTTTCGGCGGCTACCAGGTCGACGTTGTTGTAGCCGGCCGAACGCAGGGCAATCAGCCGCACCCCTTCGTCTGCCAGGGCCGCGATGGTACGGGCGTCGAGCCTGTCGTTGACGAAGGCGCACACGGCCTCGAAGCCGCGCGCCAGGGTTGCGGTGTCCTCGGACAGGCGCGTGTCATAGAAGACGAGCTCGTGGCCGAACTGCTGGTTGGCGGCCTCTAGGGCTCTTCGGTCGAATGAGTGAGTATCGAAGACGGCGACTCGCATGCTTGGGGCTCCTTTGCCCGATCAAATTGCGAAGTCTCTGATGATCGCGCGAGGGCGCCTCGGCCGCCGCCCCGTCCTGCGGGCGAGCTTCCCGGCCCGCTGCGAGCGGTCGTGGGGAAAGCAGACGGGGGCGCGGTTCTCTGTCAGTATTGCGTCAAAGCATCGCCGGAAACTGACCATGCTCACCCCCGACGGACCGTCCGAGAAGCTGCTGTTCGCCCTGCTCGCGGTAGAGCTCGACTTCGCCGCCGCGGCCGACGTCGCCCGGGCGGCCTCGGGCTGTCGGGGAACGACGGTGAGCGAGTTGGCCGAGCGGCTGGTCAAGGCCTCGGTCCTCAGCGCAGAGCAACGGCGCACGGTCGAGCGGGCGATGCTCAAATCGGCAGGCGCGCAGTCGACCCTCGCCGAGCCTGCCCGAGGTCTGAAGGGCGAGCGCGCAAAATGCCTGCTCGACGAGCTCGACGCGGAGGAGGCCTCCCTGCCGTTCGAGCTTGAGGGCCGCTACGAGGTGCGGGGAATCCACGGGCGCGGCGGTCAGGCGCGCGTCCTGCTCGCCTTCGACAAGCAGATGGAGCGCGAGGTCGCCCTCAAGGTCCTGCGCGAACCGGGCAGCGACGAGGGGACTCAACCCGCCAGGACCAAGCGCTCGACCCCCGGCTCGCTGCGCTTCCTGCGCGAGGCGCGCATCACCGGCCAGCTCGAGCACCCGAACATCGTCCCGGTCTACGAGGTCGGGCGGCGCAGCGACGGCTCGCTCTACTACACGATGCGCCTGGTGCGCGGCAGGACGCTCGCCAAGGCGCTCGCCGAGTGCCACGGCCTGCAGGAGCGGCTCAAGCGGCTCGGCTCGTTCTGGGACATGTGCCACGCGGTCGCCTTCGCGCACAGCCGCGGGGTCGTCCACCGCGACATCAAGCCCGACAACGCGATGGTCGGCGAGTACGGCGAGACGGTCCTGCTCGACTGGGGCGTCGCCAAGCTCAAGGGCGAGCGCGACATCCGCGCGCGCGACCTGCACCGCGAGCTCGAGAAGCTGCGAGCGAGCGCCGAGGAGACCGCCTTCGGGACCACGGTCGGAACCCCCTCGTACATGAGCCCCGAGCAGGCCAAGGGCCTGGTCGACGAGATCGACGATCGCTCGGACGTCTGGGGCCTGGGCGCGGTGCTCTACGAGATCCTCACCGGGCGCCCTCCGTTCGCCGGTCCGACCGCCGTCGAGACGCTGGAGAAGGTCACCGGCACGCCGCTTGCGCCGGTGCGCGAGGTCTGTCCGGAGGCGCCCCCGGAGCTCGCCGCGGTCGCCGAGAAGGCGCTCAGCAAGGAGAAGGAGCACCGCTACCAGAGCGCCCGGGAGCTGGCCGCCGAGGTCGAGTCCTTCATGACCGGCGGGCGAGTCAACGCCTATCAGTACAGCTCCTGGGAGCTGTTCAAGCGCTTCGCGGCCCAGAACAAGATCGCCATGGGCACCGCCGCGCTGCTGCTCGTGGTGATCGTCGTCGCCCTCTTCGGCGTCTCGGTCTCCCTGCGGCGCGAGAGCCTGTCGCTCGAGCGCGAGACGACCGCCCGCAAGCTCGAGTCGGCGGCACGCGCCAAGGAGCACCAGGAGCGCCTGACGGCCAACTACCACCTCGCCCAGGCCTATACCGAGAAGGCCGACCGGCTCGCCGAAGAGCAGCTCTTCCTCTCTGCGTCGATCTTCTCGTCCGCCTCGCTGCTCCATAACCCGGCCCATCCCTACAGCCCGTTCTACAGCCCCACCTTCGCCCGCGAGGTGGCGGGGAGCCGCAACTCGCGCGTCGCCGCGGCCTCGCAGGTCTATCGCGCCGGCTTCAGCTCCATCGCGAGCCTGGGCAGGGAGCTGGCGACCCCCGAGGCCGTCGAGCAGGTCGCCTTCTCGCCCGACGGCGCGCTGCTCGCGGCGAGCGCGGGTAACCTGGTCCACCTCTGGTCCCTGACGACGCACGAGCAGCGCCCGCCGCTCGCAGGCCACACCGACCGCGTCTACGGGGTCGCCTTCTCTCCGGACGGCACGCTCCTCGCCACCTCGGGGCGCGACCGGACGATCGTCCTCTGGCGCACCGCGACCGGCGAGCGGCTGCGAACCCTCCAGGGACACGCCGACACGGTCCAGACCATCAAGTTCTCGCCCGACGGCCGCCGTCTCGTCTCGGGAGGTTGGGACAAGCTCGTCCGAATCTGGGACGTGGAGTCGGGCAGCCTGCTGCTCACGCTCGCCGGCCACCAGGAGCGGGTCACCGAGGTCGCCTTCTCGCCCGACGGCCAGCTTCTCGCGAGCGCGGCCTACGACCGCACCGTGCGCCTGTGGAGCGGCTCCGGAGCGCCGCTGCGCGTGCTGCAACAGGCCGATCGCGCCACCGCGGTCGCCTTCTCACCCGACGGCAAGCTGCTCGCGACCGCCTGCGACGACAAGAAGGTCCACCTCTGGGACCCGGCGACCGGCAAGTCGCTGGCCGTGATGCCCGGTCACAAGGACAGCCCGACGCGCCTCGCCTTCTCGCCCGATGGCCGGCTGCTCGCCTCGGTCAGCTACGACAAGACCGTGCGCCTGTGGGATGTCAAGCAGCGCCAGGCGCTGCTGAACATCGCCGCCCACGGCGACTTCTCGTACGCGGTCGCCTTCTCTCCCGACGGAGCCTCGCTCGCCACCGGGGGCTACGACAGGAAGGTGAAGCTCTGGCACCTGCGGCGGGGCAAGGAGTTGGTGCGCCTCACCGGACACAGCGAGGTCGTCTACTGCCTGGCCTTCTCACCTGACGGCAAGCGCCTGGCCTCGGCCGGCTGGGACAAGGACATCCGGCTCTGGGACTTCGAGCGCAAGGCGCCACAGCGGGTGCTGCAGGGACACACCGACGTCGTCAACGGCGCCATCGCCTTCGACCCGAGCGGCAAGCGCCTCGCCTCGGCGAGCAGCGACAAGACCGCGCGAATCTGGGACGCGGCCACCGGCCAGACCCTGCACGTCATCCGCGGACACAGCCAGGTGGTCTATGGCGTGGCCTTCTCGCCCGCGGGCGACAGGCTCGCGACCGCGAGCATGGACAAGACCGTGCGGCTCTGGAACGTCGAGACCGGCGCCGAGCAGAGAGTGCTGCAAGGCCACCAGGACGTCGTCCACGCGGTCGCCTTCTCCCCGGACGGCCGGCTGCTCGCGTCGGCGAGCTACGACAAGACGCTCAAGCTTTGGGACTCGGCGACCGGCAAAGAGCTCAAGTCGCTCGAAGGCCACAAAGACTGGGTGAGCGGCGTCGACTTCTCGCCCGACGGCACGATGCTCGCGAGCGCCGGCAAGGACGGGCTCCTCATCATCTGGGACCTCGCCAACGGCCGGGAGCAGTGGCGCCTGCACGGCCATAACCAGTGGACCAACACCGCAGTCTTTTCGCCGGACGGCAGTCTGCTGGCTACCGCGAGCGATGACACCACGGTGCGCGTCTGGTCGACCTCGACGCTCGAGACCCTGCTCATCATCCTCACCGAGCGCGAGGCGGTCGGCGTGGCGTTCTCTCCGGACGGCAAGTCGCTGGTCATCGGCGACGGCACGGACGTCAAGATCTACCCGCTCGACTTCTCGGCGCTCACCGCCGATCCGACCAAGCTGCTCACCGACGCCGAGGCGCACGCGGGGCTGAGGCTCGAGGGGTTCGAGCTGAAGCCGGCGAAGCTCAAATAGAGGCGGGCACCGCTGCGCTCGGCTACGGGCGCCGCGCTCAAGGTCGATGAATCCCCTTCGAGCGACAGCGGCGGTCAGCCGCAAGCGGTCGTCGTGAAGGCTTGACTTGCGGCCTCGCAAGCCCGGGGTGCGCTCGGGGTGAACCGGGCGCCTGAGCACGTTCCAACCTTGTCCCGGAAGGCGGGACCAACCCCGGTCATCCCCGAGGGTCGAGGCGATCAACGGGAGCCTCGGAGTCGATGATCCGCTCGAGCTCGCAACTGCGACCTTGGCGGGAGCTCCGCAGGCACCCTCAGTCCAGGTTGAACTCTGGAGCGCCGGGCGGGCGTATTCGACCCGGAGGCCAGGAGACTTCGCGACGATTCCCTCGCGCGAGCGTGTCGATCGACCTGAAGACCCGTCGAAAAATCCTTCTGCGGCCTCCGACCAGTCCCGCTCACCCTGAGCGTCGGCTCCCGACGCGAGAGCGGCGGAAGGGGGCGGCGCCGAACTCAAGGAGATTTCCCGACAGCTCTCGAGCTCGTCGGGCGCCCGAGGGGCTTTGGACTCCCCAGCCGTCGCGGACGCGCCGGCGCAAATGCCCAGGTCGACGCCCCAAAGCCTGCCCGATTCGCTCAGCCGGCTCGTCGACAGCGCCACCTCCCACTGCCCGACCGCTTGCCGGTCGCGCCCTCGGGGCACCTCCAACGCCGCCCTGGCCGCGAGCACCAAAATGAAACGGGGTGGAGAACCTCTCGGCTCTCCACCCCGCGCTCACTCAAACCGATCGCCTCTCGGGATCGGGCGCAGTGGCCTGCGTCCTTACTTCCGGGCGCCGCCCTTCTTGGCGATCTTCTTGACCGCCTTCTTGGCCGTGGCCTTGGCGGCAGAAGCCTTCTGGGCAACCTTCTTGGCGGCCGGCTTGGCCGCCTTCTTGGCCGCCGGCTTGGCCGCCCTCTTCCCAGCGGGCTTGGCCTTGGCGGCCGCGAGCTTCTCCTCGACCACCGCCTGGGCCGCGGCGAGCCGCGCGATGGGCACGCGGTACGGCGAGCAGCTCACGTAGTCGAGGCCGACGCGGTGGAAGAACTTCACCGACTTGGCCTCACCGCCGTGCTCGCCGCAGACCCCGAGCTTGATGTTCGGGCGCGAGGCGCGGCCGCGCTCGACGCCCATCTCCACCAACTTGCCGACGCCGTGCTGGTCGAGCGAGACGAAGGGGTCCTCGGCGAACACGCCCGCCTTCCCCTGGTTGACGTAGTCCGGCAGGAAGCGACCAGCGTCGTCACGCGACAGCCCCATCGCCATCTGGGTCAGGTCGTTGGTGCCGAAGCTGAAGAACTCGGCCTTCTGCGCGATCTCGTCGGCCAGCAGCGCCGCGCGCGGGATCTCGAGCATCGTGCCCACCAGGTAGTCGACCTTGATGCCTGCCGCCTTCATCACCTCGCCGGCGACGCGGCGGCTGATCTCTTCGAGAATCCCGAACTCCTTCGCGTCGAGGGTCAGCGGGTGCATGATCTCGGGCTTGACCTTCAGGCCCTCCTTCTTCACCTGCACCGCGGCCTCGATGATGGCCCGCACCTGCATCTCGGCGATCTCCGGGTAGGTGATCGACAAGCGACAGCCGCGGTGTCCGAGCATCGGGTTGAACTCGTGGAGCTGCTCGATGCGGTGCTTCACCACGTCGAAGGGCTTGCCGATCTTCTGGGCGAGCGCCTTCTGGTGCGGCTCGTCGTGCGGGACGAACTCGTGCAGCGGCGGGTCGATGAGGCGGATGGTGACCGGGCGGCCGCCCATCGCCTTGAAGATGCCGATGAAGTCGTCACGCTGGAACGGCAGCAGCTTGGCAAGAGCCTTGCGGCGCTCCTCCTCGTTGTCGGCGACGATCATCTCCTGGATGGCGTCGCGGCGCGCCTCGGTCTCGAAGAACATGTGCTCGGTGCGGCACAGGCCGATGCCCTCGGCGCCCATCTCGACGGCCTTGGCGGCGTCGTACGGGTTGTCGGCGTTGGTGCGCACGCCCAGCCGACGGATGCCGTCGGCCATCTTCATGACCTCGTAGTAGGCCTGCGGCAGCTCGGGCTTGACCAGCGGCATGCTGCCCAGGAAGACCGCGCCCTCGGAGCCGTCGAGGGTGATCGCGTCGCCCTGCTTGATCACCCTGTCGCCGACCTTCATCTGCTTCTTGTCGTAGTCGATGCGCAGGGCGTCGACGCCGACCACGCAGCACTTGCCCCAGCCGCGGGCGACGACCGCCGCGTGGCTGGTCTTGCCCCCGGTGGCGGTCAGGATGCCCTGAGCGGCGTGCATGCCGGCGACGTCCTCGGGCGAGGTCTCCTTGCGCACGAGGATGACCTTGTTGCCCTTGGCGGCCAGCGCCTCGGCCTCGGCGGCGGTGAAGACCACCTCGCCGGCGGCGGCGCCGGGGACGGCGTTGATGCCCTCGGCGATCTTCTTGGAGGCGAGCTCCTTCTTGTCGATCTTCGGATCGATGACCGGGTAGAAGAGCCGCTCGATGTCCTCGGGGGTGATGCGCCGGACCGCCTCTTCCTTGGTGATCAGCCTCTCCTTCACCAGGTCGGCGGCGATGACGAAGGTGGCGCGCGGGCTGCGCTTGCCGGTGCGGCACTGCAGCATGTAGAGCTTGCCGTCCTCGATAGTGAACTCGAGGTCCTGCATGTCCTTGTAGTGGCGCTCGAGCCGCTTGCGCGTGTCGTTGAGCTGCTTGGCGACCTTGGGCATCACCTCGTCGAGGTGCGACAGCTTGATAGGCGTGCGGATGCCGGCGACCACGTCCTCGCCCTGGGCGTTGATGAGCATGTCGCCGAAGAAGATGTTCTCGCCCGAGTTGGGGTCGCGGGTGAAAGCGACGCCGGTGCCGGAGTTTTCGCCCTTGTTGCCGAAGACCATCTGCTGGACGTTGACCCCGGTGCCCTGGATGTCGGTGATCTTCTCGACGCGCCGGTAGGTGACCGCCTTCTCGGCCTCCCAGCTACCGAAGACCGCGGCGATGGCGCCCCAAAGCTGCTCGACGGTGTCCTGGGGGAACGGCTTGCCGGTCTTCTCCTTGTAGAACTTCTTGAACTCCTCGCAGAGCTCCTTCCAGGCCTCGGCGGGGACGTCGGTGTCGTTCTTGATGCTCAGGCGCTCCTTCATGTGGTGGAGCATCTCCTCCATCGGCTCTTTGGAGAGCCCCATGGCCGTGGTGGAGTACATCTGGATGAAGCGCCGGTAGGCGTCGTAGGCAAAGCGCGGGTTGTTCGTCCGCGCGGCGAGGCCCTCGACCGAGACGTCGGTGAGGCCGAGGTTGAGGATGGTCTCCATCATCCCGGGCATCGAGCGGGCGGCGCCGGAGCGCACCGAGACGAGCAGCGGGTCCTTCGGATCGCCGAACTTCTTGCCCGTCGCCTTCTCGAGCTTCTTGATGTTGGCCTTCACCTCGACGTCGAGGCCCTTCGGCATCCTGCGGCCATTGGCGTAGTACTGCTCGCACGCGGGCACCGAGATGGTAAAGCCGGCCGGAACGGGCAGACCGATGTTGGTCATCTCGGCGAGGCCTGCGCCCTTTCCACCGAGCACTTCCTTCATGTCGCCGCGGCCCTCCGCCTTACCGTTGCCGAAGAAGTACACGAACTTTGCCATTTGCTTACAACCTCCAGTTGGAAAGACCGGCGTCGCTGCTCGGGGCCGTTGTCGGCCGGCAATCGACCTGCTGCCTCGGGGTGCGAGACCTCCACCACGTTGACCCGAGTTTTGGCCTTGCGTCCTTGGTTAGGGCCGAAACGCGGCGAAGGATAGGCAGTTCGCGAACCATTGAAAAGCAAAATGTGGCGCGAATTCGCGGCAATCTGGCCTGCCTCGGCGCCTGCTCCCTGTCCCCGGCAAATGCCTCGAACCCGGGCGCGGTGGGCAGCGTTGCGGTCTGCACCTGCAGCGCCCGGAGCGCCACACACCAGCGGGGCGCCTCGCGCCTGCCGAATCAACAGACTCGGTGAGCGGAGCAGCGCGAGGTGCCTCCTGCGGCGCACTCCGCCGGCCTCGGGCAGAGTCGGCGTCGCGGACGGCCGGCTGCGCCGTAAAGACCCGTCGAGAAGATCCTCCTTCGACTCCGACCTGTTCCGCCCACCCTGAGCGGAGTCGAAGGGCCCCTCCCGACTTCGGCCTCGCAGGCTCGGCCTACGCTCGGGCCTCTCGACTCTGCTCGAGGTGACCGGAGTGGGCGGGCCGAGCTTGAGGAGACTTCCGGCATGTCTTGAGCGCTCGGCCTCGGCGCCCCGACGCTGTGAGCGTGTGCTCTATCTGCCCTCGCCAGCCTGGATCTTCGAAAAGTCGGCGACACCGCCAAAAACCCGCCCGACCTCCGCGAGCAGCGCGACCCGGTTCTGCTTCACCTTCGGGTCCTCGGCCATCACGCGGACGGTGTCGAAGAACCGGTCGATGGCCGGCTTGAGCCCGGTGATCTCCCGCAGCGCCGTCGGATAGTCCTTGGCGCGCACCGCCTGGTCGATGCTGCCGCGGGTCGACACCAGCGCCTGGTGCAGCCCGCGCTCGGCCTCCTCGGAGAGCAGCGCCGGGTCCACCTCGCCTGCCGCCACGTCCTTGGCCTGCTTCTCGATGATGTTGACGGCCCGCTTGAACGCGGCGGCGAGCGGCTCGAAGTCCGGCTGGCCGACGATGGCGCTCATCGCCTCGAGCCTCAGCAAAGCGTCGACCATGTCGTCGAAGCCCGCCGAGAGGACCGCCTCGACCACGTCGCGGCGGCGGCTCTCGGCCCAGAGGTTCTTCAGGCGCTCGCGGAAGAAGTCGAGCACCTCGCGCCGGGTCTTGGCGTGGTCGGCGACGCGCTTGCCGAGCAACCCGAGAGCCTGGTCGACCGCCTGGCCGAGCGAGAAGCGGTAGCCGCGGGCGAGCACGATGTTGATCACCGCGAGGCAGGCGCGGCGCAGGCCGTACGGGTCGGCGGCGCCGGTCGGGCCCTTGCCGATGCCGATGATGCCGGTGATGGTGTCGAGCCGATCGGCGATGCCGACGATGGCGCCGGCGTCGCGCGTCGGCAGCGCGTCGCTCGCGCCGCGCGGCAGGTAGTGCTCGAAGACCGCCAGCGCCACCTCCGGGGTCTCGACGCCCAGCGAGTACTCGCGGCCCATCACGCCCTGGAGCTCCGGGAACTCGCCCACCATGCCGGTGACGAGGTCCGCCTTGCACAGGTAGGCGGCGCGCTCGACGGTCTTCTTCTCGGCGCCGAGCCCGAGCGCCTCGGAGAGCCAGGCGGCCAGGTCGCGAAACCGCTCCATCTTCTCGTAGCTGGTGCCGAGCTTCTGCTGGAAGACGACGCGCTTGAGCTCGTCGACGCGTTCGGCGAGCGGGCGCTTCTTGTCCTCGGTGAAGAAGAAGCGCGCGTCCGAGAGCCGGGCGCGCAGCACGCGCTCGTAGCCGGCGCGCGCGACCGCCTTGTCCTTGATCGGCGTGCCGGAGACCGCGACGAAGGCCGGCAGCAGCTTCCCGTCGCCGTCGACGACCGAGAAGTACTTCTGGTGCCCCTTCGCCTCGCTGACGAGGACCTCGGGCGGCAGCTCGAGAAACTCCTTGTCGAAGGAGCCGAGGACCGCGGTCGGGTGCTCGACGAGGAAGGTGACTGTCTCGAGCAGCGCGGGGTCGTCGAGCACCTTGCCGCCGATGGTGGCGGCCTCGGCGGCGATGCCCTCCTTGATCATCGCCCTGCGGCGCTCGTGGTCGGCGAAGACGTGCGCCTCCTCGAGCTTCGCCAGGTATTCGGCGGGCGCGCCCAGCTCGATGGGCGCTTTGGCGAGGAAGCGATGGCCGCGCGTGGTGTTGCCGCTCCTCACGTCGGAGAAGCCGAGCTCGACCGTCTCGCCTCCGAAGAGCGCGGCGATCCACTGCACCGGGCGGGCGAAGGTCTCCTCCTCCCAGCCCCAGCGCATCGACTTGCGGAAGTGGAGGCCCTTGACGATTTCGGCGAGCAGCCCCGGAAGCACCTTGGCGGCCGGCTGGCCCTTCTCGCTGCGGATGATGAAGACGTAGCGGCCGCGCGGGGTCTCCTTCTTCTGCAGCGCGTCGAGCCCGACCTTCTGCGCGGCGGCCCACTTCTCGGCGACCTTGGTCGGCCTGCCCTCGGCGTCGAAGGCGACCTTGACCGGCGGACCGAGGATCTCCTCGCTCAGATCGCCCTGCTCCTCGGCGACGCCCTCGACCATCAGCGCGAGGCGCCGGGGCGCGCCGTAGGTGTGGAGCTCGCCGTGGGCCAGGCGCGCCGAAGCGGCCTTCGCGGCGAAGAGCTCCTTCAGCTCCTGCAGCGCGGGCAGGACGAACGAAGCGGGCAGCTCCTCAGAGCCGATCTCCAAGAGCAGGTCCTTGGCCATCTTGAATCCTCAGCGGGCGCCGCCCCGGGGAAGGGCGCGGCGCGCGATCTCGAGTCGAAGAAAGGTGCGGGGCGAGCCGACGCGCTCAGGCGCTCGCGGCCTCGGCCTTGGGCGGCAGCTTCGAGCGGTCCTTGAGCAGCGGAAAATCGAGCCGCTCCCGCAGCGCGAGCCACCCCTCCGCACAACCGCGCGCCAGGTCGCGCACCCGCTTGATGTAGCCGGCGCGCTCGGTGACGCTGATGGCGCGGCGGGCGTCGAGCAGATTGAAGGAGTGCGAGCACTTCAAGGCGTAGTCGTAGGCCGGGATCGGCAGCTTCAGCTCGAGCAGCCGCTTGCACTCGGCCTCGTACTTGGAGAACAGGTCGAAGAGCAGGGCCTGATCGCTGGTGTTGAAGCTGTACTCGGACTGCTCCACCTCGTTCTGGTGGAAGACCTCGCCGTACTTCAGGCCCTCGGCGAACACGACGTCGAAGACGTTGTCGACGCCCTGCAGGAACATCGCGATGCGCTCGAGCCCGTAGGTCAGCTCGGCACTGACCGGCCTGCAGTCGATGCCACCCGCCTGCTGGAAGTAGGTGAACTGGGTGATCTCCATCCCGTCGCACCAGACCTCCCAGCCCAGGCCCCAGGCGCCGAGCGTGGGCGACTCCCAGTCGTCTTCGACGAAGCGGAGGTCGTGCTCGAGCGGCGAGATGCCGATGGCCTCGAGCGAGCCCAGGTAGATCTCCTGCACGCCCTTGGGCGACGGCTTGAGGACCACCTGCATCTGGTGGTGCTGGTAGAGCCGATTGGGATTTTCGCCGAAGCGACCGTCGGCAGGCCGGCGCGAGGGCTGGACGTAGGCGACGCGCCAGGGCTCGGGGCCGAGCGCGCGCAGGAAGGTCTGCGGGTTCATCGTCCCCGCGCCCACCTCGGTGTCATAGCCCTGGCCGATGAGGCAGCCACGGCGGGCCCAGTAGTCTTGAAGCTTGAGGATCAGTTCTTGGAACGTGAGCGACATGGGCGCGCAACCTAGCGGTCTCCTCTAGGAGGGTCAACGCCGCTCTAGGTTCTCCGCTGCCGGCGCGAGCCCTCTTCCGCCGGCCGGATCAGACCGCGCCCGAGGAGTTGGGAGCCGAGTGACAGGAAGTAGAGCAGGCCCTTCGCGTCACCGAAGCGAGCGGCGAAAGACGCCTGGTCGAAAGGCGTGCCTGGGGCGAGTCCAAGGACGGATGCGAGCCCGCGGGCAACGCCGACGTCGCGGGTCGGAAAGGAGTCGAGCCGCCCGAATCCGCGGAGGAGCAGAAGGCCCGCGCTCCACGGGCCAATCCCGGGCAGCTCGACCAGACGACGCATGGCCTCCGGGGTGGGGAGGCGATCCATCTCCTCCTCGCGCAGCTCGCCGTCGGCGATCCGCCGGGCGATGCCATGAAGCGCCTGGGCCTTGGCACCGCTCAACCCGGTAGCGCGCACCGTCTCGACCCGCGCACTGGCGACCCTTTCGGCTCGCGGGAAGGGATAGAAGCGCCGCCCGTCGAGGTCGCGAGGTGAGCAGAAGCGCTCTACCAACCTGCGCACCGCCGCAACGCCGGCATCCAGGCTCACTTGCTGGAACGGGATGACGTTGGCGAACGCTTCGAAGAGGTCCGGGAAGCGAGGGGGACGGAGCCCGCGGAGCGCTCGCACCGTCGGGGCCAGGCGCTGGTCGATGCTTCCGAGCGTCGAAAGGACCGCGGGGTCCACCTCGAGCCCGAGCATCCTTCGCAGCGTCGACTCGAGCTGGCGAGCGACAGCAACGGGGACGGCCGGGCCCCGGAGCGTCGCCACGAGCTTCGGCTCGTCGACCGTCCCGGCGTTCTCCGTGATGGCGAGCACCGGACCGGACGCGGTCTCGAACAGCCGCACATGGCGGTCGTTCTCGAAGAGGTCGACCAGGTTCGTCGGCCGACGCTGCAGGAGCCGGACAGTCGCATCCAGTTGGAAGGGGCCGCGCGTGGCCAACTCGAGCCGTCGCTCCTTCTCCATGACTGCCCCTCCTTCACGACGCTCGCTTGGGCCCATGGCGAAGCGCCGGTCGGCGGCTCGCTTGCGCTCGGGTCCATCGCCGCCTCAGCAAACGTTCGGCGCCCGCGGCAGATCGGCTCGGGAAACGCCTTCGCTTCGACTGCCAGGATCCGCGCTTCCTCGAAGTTCGAGGACGCCGGGCTCCTTCGGATAGCACTCGAGCCCCCTCGCAAAGCCGGAGCCCTATCCGCCGGAGGCTCGTTCTGCCCCGGGACGTATTGCCATGCGCCCGTGCCAACGCGACTCAACCAGGCACAGAGCCGTCCGTGAGACAGACCGCCTTCTCTACGACTGCTCGCCCGCGTCCGACGCACCGAGTGGCAGGGGCTCGCTCGCATCTGCCTCGGCCGGCTCGTAGGGCTCGAGGTGGACGATGGCATCGAGCACCTCGGGCCCGTCGCCGATGAGCCGGCGCTTGACCTCCTCCGAGATGTCGTGGCCTTCGCGCACGCTCATCTCGGGATCGACCTGGATGTGCAGGTCGATTTGGAGCCCCGAGCCGACGTAGCGGGTGCGGATGGCGTGGACGAGCCGCACGCCCGGGGTGGCGAGGACGATTGCGGAGATCTCAGCGCGCACCGGCGCGGGCGCGCCGCCGTCGATGAGCTGTCCGAGCGCAGGCGAGGTGATCTTCCAGGCCGCGTGGAGGATGAATCCGGCGACCACCACCGCGCCGACGTGATCGACGACGGCGAGCGCGGGCCAGAGTGCGGCGACGCCGACCGCGACCGCGGCGGGCAGCGAGCTCATCGCGTCGGAGCGGTGATGCCAAGCGTTGGCGAGCACTGCCTGCGACTTGACCTTGCGACCCACGCTCACCGTCCAGCGATACAGCCACTCCTTGGAGACGATGGACAAGACCGCCGCGGCGAGGGCGATCATCCCCGGGGCCTCTGCGTGAGGCTCGTCGATGGTGACGATGCCCTGGTAACCGATACCAACGCCCGCCGCACCGAGCGCGACTCCGATGATTGCGGCGACCATCGTCTCGATGCGCCCATGACCGTGCGGATGCTCGTCGTCCGCGGGCGCAGACCAGAATCGCATCCCGACGAGCACGGCGAGGTCGGTGGCGAGGTCGGAGAAGCTGTGAACCGCGTCGGCGACGACGGCCTGACTATTGCCGATGATGCCGGCGGCCAGCTTCAGGGCGGTCAGCACGACGTTCACCAGCATGCCCACCACGGTGACGCGGCGAATCTCGCCTTCCCTGCTCTGGCTACAGCTCTCGTTGGGACTCATGGGTCGCTCCGCTCTCGAGCTCGACGGCTCGATGAACCGAGGTCCCACAAGCGCCCTCATGGCCTGCTGCCCGTATCCGGGCCCGACCGCGCCCCTGCCCGGGGGCCGTCTGTTCCGAAGCAGACGCTACGGGCGTGGGGCTCGAGCAGTCAAGCTTTGCTCAACAGCCGCCTCCCCTGCCTCGAGCGGTCGCGTCGGGCCTGATCCCGGGCCCCTGTGCGCCGCTGGCCAGGGGCGTCCAGCCACACTCACAATTCACAACCAACTCTCGACTCTCGCCCGTCGCCTACACCTCCAAAACAATCTTCCCGTGCGACTGGTTCCTCTGGTTCAAATCGAGCGCCCACCTCGCCTGGTCGAGAGGCAACACCTTGACGATGTGCGGCTTGACAGCCCCGCGGGCGACGAGGTCGGCGATCTCCGCGAGGTCCTCGGTGTCGTACTCCATCCCGAACTCGACGCCGTGCACGCCCGCCTTCCTGGCTGCCGACTCGTTGAGCTCGCCGACGAGGTTGATGAGCATGCCCCCACGCTTGAGCGTCGACCACGAGCGCGCCTGCACCTCGCCGCCCAACGGGTCGAGGACCACGTCGACGTCGTGGACGAGCTGCTCGAAGCGCTCGCGGTGGTAGTCGATGACCTGGTCGACGCCGACGTCGTTCAGGAACTCGAAGCTCTCCGGCCCCGCGGTGGCGATGACCTCGGCCCCCTTCCACCTGGCGAACTGCACCGCGAAGGAGCCCACCCCGCCGCTCGCGCCGTGGATGAGGAAGCGCATCCCCGGCCGCGCCTGGGCGGTGTCGATGATCGCCTGCCAGGCGGTCAGGCCAGGCATCGGGACGCTGGCCGCCGTTTGGAAGCTTATCGACCGTGGCTTGCGGACCAGATCCTCGAGCGGCACGAGCGCGTACTCGACGAAGCTGCCCCAGACCTCGCCGAAGACCTCGTCCCCCTCGCGGAAACGGGTGTCGGAGCCGGGGCCGATCTTCTCGATGATGCCCGCGAAGTCCTGGCCGAGCGTGATGGGTAGCTTGTCGGCACCCGCGGGGTTGTAGATGCGCTCGCGCACCATCCAGTCGACCGGGTTCACCGCGACGGCCCGCATGCGCACGAGCGCCTTGCCCTTCTCGATCTTCGGGATGGGGATGTCGTCGATAGCCACCTTGTCTGGTCCGCCGAAGCTGTGGACGCGGATCGCTTTCATGCCGGTCTCCTCCTCCATTGATCGGATGCCGCCGCCATCAATCTGCGCACTTCGGCCGGACCTCGGCCGAAGGCGCAGGAGGATGCAGTGCGAACCAGCCGCGTTGCCTTCGGAAGGTCGATGAAGAGACGAGCTTGGCCTCCCATGCCAGCTCTCTGCCTTCGGGCCGCCCGCTCTCCGAGCGCTCGGAGTCTCGCGCCGGGCCCCGGCGGCACAGTCGGTGTACCGTGCGCCGCACCATGTCAAGAGCGCTGAAGCTTGCCGTCGGTTGCCATCTCGTCGTCGCCCTGGGCGCCGCCGCGATGGGCCTCGTCTACCTCTTCTCGCCGCGCTTCATGCCCTACCACGCGCAGGTGACCGGGGCCGATTGGGAGGCGATCCCCGCCGGCACGCAGCGGCTGATTCTCGCCTTTCAGCGCGGCAGCGGTGTGGCGGTCATCGCCTGCGCGCTCGCGCTCTTCGTGCTCACGCTCGTCCCGCTGCGCCGCGGCGAGCGCTGGGCGATGAGAGCCGTCCCCGCGGTCGGCTTGGTCGGCCTGGTGCCGCTCGCCGTCATCATCGGTCGGCTCGGGGCCGAGACCGGCGCTGCCGTCCCGCTCCCACCGCTGCTCGGCGCCATCGGGCTGCTCGCCGGCGGGGGGATCGCCTCGGAGCTCGCCGCCGGGCGCAAACGGCGTTGAAGTCCGCGCGCTCGCCGGGTCGATTGTGCGAGCGGGGAGTCGATAGCCGTCACGGCCGGCCGGTCGGACGGTCGAAGAAGACTGCAATCGCTCGAGCTCGCAAGATGCGGAGCCGAAATCCGGGCTGCGGCCCGCAGGTTCTCCGTCGAGGAGCGCCGGTCGGTTCACCGCGAGGAGAACGACGTGACCAGCACGAGCCAGGCAACTCCCCTCGCGTCCGAGCGCCGAAGGCGAAATCGGCGGGCTCGCCCCGAGCCAGTCGTCCTTTCCCGCGACGAGGCGCGCACCTACCTGCTCGGCCAACTCGCGCTCAACAGGCCGCAGCCAAAGAAGGGCGCCGCGGGCGTTCGCGCCCTGCTCGCCCGCCTTCGCTGCATCCAGCTCGATCCGCTCGACACGCTCGGTACGAACGCCGACCTGGTCACCCTCGCGCGCGTGGACGGCATCGCCAAGGGCGATGTCTACCGCCACCTGCTGCCAGGACACGCGTTCGAGCACTTCGCCAAAGAGCGCTGCCTGTTGCCGGCGAGCGCCTTTCCCTACTACCGGCGCCAGGCAGCCGAGACACCTTGGTGGCGCCTGGGCGATCGGCTCGAGCGACTGGCGCCCCAGGTGCTCGAGCGGGTGCTCGAGGAGGTCGCCACCCGCGGCCCGGTCAGCGCCGCGGCGCTCGCCGATCACGGGCGCGTCGAGCCTCTCGACTGGGACGGCTGGAAGGGCACCCCGAAGGCGACCTCGATGGCGCTCGAGGTGCTCTGGACGCGCTGCCAGGTGGTCGTCTGCGGTCGCGATCCGAAACGCTACGACATCCCAATCCGCGCGCTGCCCGAGCACGCCGGCGCGGAGCCGGGGGCCGCCTTCGCTCGCTGGGCGCTGCTCGAGCGCGTCGAGGCCGCGGGGCTGCTCTGCCGCGCGGGAGGCCCGCTCTGGTCGATGCTGCACGCGGTACGCACCTCGGACCTGCCCGACCGCCTGATCGAAGAGGGCGCGCTCGAAGAGGCCGTGATCGAAGGCTCGGCCCGCCGGTACCTCGCACCCTCGGGTTTCCGCGAGCGCCGATTCCCGCGGCCGGATGCGCGAATGCGCCTGATCGGCCCGCTCGACCCGGTTCTCTGGGACAGGAGGCTCGTCGCCGAGGTCTTCGGCTTCGACTACGTGTGGGAGGTCTACAAGCCCGCGGCGCAGCGGCGCTGGGGTTGGTACGTCGTGCCGCTGCTGTATCGAGGCCGCTTCGTCGGCCGGCTCGAGGGACGGCTCGTTGAAGGCGCCCTCCGCATCGATCGAATCTGGCGAGAGCCCGGGGTCAGTCTGGACGAAGAGGCGCTCGACGCGGCGCTGTCGAGGCACGCGCGCGCCTGCGGTGTCGAGCAGCCTGTCAGGCCGGCGCCGGCGCTCTGAGGCTCGGTTCCAGCCCTCCGCTGCCTGCGGGGAGGGCTTGCGATCAGCCCGCGCAACGTCGAGGGGCCCGAGTTGCGTCGGAGCGCCCGAGCGGAAGTCGGAAGGCCGTCGGTCACCGACTGGAGTCGAAAAGGCTTCCCGCCGCCCGCCATGGGCAAGCGATCCGACCAGGCCACGGCCGGCGCCAGTCCGAGCGAGCCGACGCGCGCCTGCCCTCTTCGCCGCAGCGCGTAAAGAGTTGTCCGCGAGAAGACGCTAACCTCCGGCCGCCCCTGAGCATCTGGAGCCTGCCCATGCCCAACCTCGAGCTCGCCCGCAAAGACGACATCAGCAGCTTCCGCAAAATCGCCATCGGCACCTGGCGCACGCCGAGCGACCCGTCGGTCTACGGCACCCTCGAGCTGCGGATGGACGAGGCGATGCGCTACATCGCCGAGCTGCGCGAGCGCAGCGGCCGGCGCGTCACCGTCTCGCACCTGATGGCCAAGGCGGTCGCCATGGTGCTGCGCGAGTGCCCCGACGCCAACGCCATCCTGCGCTTCAACCGCATCTACCTGCGCAAGCGCATCGGCGTCTTCTTCCAGGTGGCGATGACCGACCAGGGGTCGGAGAAGGTGGATCTCTCGGGCGCGACCCTCTTCGATCTCGAGCAGAAGTCGCTGGTAGAGATCTGCGACGAGTTCGAGGCCAAGGTGGCCAAAGTGCGCGCGCGCCAAGACGAGTCGCTCGAGAAGACGCGGGCGACCTTCCTGAAGGTGCCCTACCTGGCGCTCAACCTGGTCCTGCGGCTGGCGTCGGCGCTGCTCTACACCTTCAACCTCGACCTGCGCCGCTTCGGCGCGCCCAAGGACGCCTTCGGCAGCGCGATGATCACCAACATCGGCTCGCTCGGGCTCGATCAGGCGTTCGTGCCGCTGGTGCCCTACTCGCGCGTGCCCCTGCTCATCGCCACCGGCGCGGTGCGCGAGCGGCCGGTCGCCGAAGACGGCAAGGTGGTCGCCCGCCAGATGATGTCGGTCAACGTCACCTTCGATCACCGGCTCATCGACGGGTTCCACGCCGCGGTGATGTCCAGGGTGCTGCGCGAGTGGATGGAGCATCCGTTCGAGCACTTCGACAGGCTCGACGACATCGAGCGGAGCGGCGTCGAGAGCAAGGCCGCGTAGCCGAACGAGGCGACGGGTCGCCCCCGCGCGCCGTCACGGCAACCGCAGGCACGTCGGGTCGGCCCCCCCCGCCAGGTCGGGGTCGTCGCTCGGCCCGGAGGCGCTCCCCGAGAGCGCGGCCTGCAGGCAGACGCGGGAGGCTCCAGCGGGGGGCGCGGCGATTCGCAGGGCGGCCGACACCGTGCGCCAAGCCCCCGCCTCGAGGTCGCCGAGCTGCCACTCCATCGCCGCGCCGGTCGCCTCGAGGCTGCCCGAGTCGTAGACCGCAACCGCCTCGAACCCCTCGGGGACCTCCAGCCGCACCTCGAGGTCAGTGAGCGCCTCGGAGGCGTGGACCGTCGCCGCCGCGTAGACCAGATCGCCCGCTTCCGCGCGCCCGCCGTCGAGGTCCCAGGCCAGGAGGATGAACGGCGCCCCGGCGCAGTCGGGATCCTCGGCGTCCGTCAGGCCGTCGCAGTCGTCGTCCAGGCCATTCGAGCAGCGTCCGAAAGAGGCGTTCTCGGTGAAGGTGCAGCCCGCGTTGCACAGCGGCGCGTTGGTCGCGCAGTCGGGATCCTCGCAGTCGGTCATCCCGTCGCCGTCGTTGTCGACCCCGTCGCCGCATTGCTCGCCTGGACATCCGAGCCGACCGAGACAGGCCGGATCGTCGCAATCGACCAGGCCCGCGCCGCCGTCGTCGACGCGGTTGTCGCACAGGTGCCGAGAGCACCAGCGCTCGTCGAGGCGGCAGCCATCGGCGCAGCGCAGCAGGCCGGCGAGCCAGCCCCGGCTCTCGCAATTCGCGCCCCCGAGGTCTTCGCCGTCGCACTCCTCGCCCGCCTCGGCGACCCCGTTTCCACAGACCGCCGCGGGAGCACAGCCGGAGGTGTCGAGCTGGCAGTCGGACCCGCAGCGCAGGTCGCCTGTCCCAAGCTGCAGGCTCGCGCAGGTCGCGCCCCCGAGGTCTTCGCCGTCGCACTCCTCGCCCGCCTCGGCGACCCCGTCTCCGCAGGCCGCCGCGGGAGCACAGCCGGAGGTGTCGAGCTGGCAGTCGGACCCGCAGCGCAGGTCGCCGGCCCCAAGCTGCAGGCTTGCGCAGGTCGCGCCGCCGAGATCCGTGCCGTCGCAGCTCTCGCCCGCGCCGCGGACGCCGTCTCCACAGCCGCCGCTGTCGGGCCCGTCTTGGGATTCGGAGCATCCGACGGTGACGACGCTGAGGCAGGCGACGAGAACCACGGGCAGTCCGCGAAGAAGGGCGGTCATGGGCATCACCTCACAAACGGGGCAGGGAGAAGCCATCATGCCACTGTTCGGTTCGGCGCCCCTCGCAGTGGCCGGCGCTGACTCGACTCGTACGCCTGCTCGCCTCGACAGCTCCGATTGCTGGATGCCCAACAACCGGTGCTGCTCGAGCAGCAAGGCTCCAAGTCGCGGACGGCTCACCTGGAAGCGCGCGCGACGAGGCCACAAGCAGGCGGCTTCGAGCTTGAGGCAGCCTCCTGCTCGACTCATAGGAGGGCGCTTCGACCCGAGAAGTGGGCGGCTTCGTCTTTGGAAGGCCCTTCCTTGCCGGTGACCAGCAGGCGACTTCGACTCTCGAAGCCCAGAGCTTCGATCCTCGGAACTCCGGGTTTCGATGCCCGAAACGCTCGCCTTCTCACCTTGGTTCGCCCGGTCCCGAACCTGGCTGCCGGTGCTGCCACAGCCGAAGCAGGCTGTCGCAACCCAAGCTGTCTGGTCTTCCGACACGTCAAGGAAGCTGCCGCGCGGGTCGAAGTCCGGGACGACGATCCTCGAGGGAGCGGAACGGAAGCGCAGCACGAGCGCCTGCAACCCTCGCCACCCGAGGCGCCCCCGAGAGCAACCGCGCCGCGGCCCTTCACTCCCGGCCCGCCTCTCCCGACGCGAAGGGGGTTCGGGCTTCGATGGCCGGGCTCTTCTGCTCTGGGGAACCGGCGCAGCTTTGCTCTGTTACCTGACTAACTATTCCTAGCTCCCTCCACCCCCCGATTTATCCGTTGCGCCTACCCGCGCGGGGCGCCTACCTTCTGCCCCGCTCGGGTTGATGGGACTCGACAATCGGGAGATGGAGCCAGCGTGGGGGGCGCCGTTTCCTGCGTTCAAACCCCCTTCCGTAGGAGGCAGACGTCGATGGCCGTCACGAACGTGATTGGCTCGGTCGTCCCCAACGCCGAGCAGCAGAAGCGGATTGAGGACACGGCGAAGCAGATCGCCGCCGAGCTCCGCCCCTGGGGCATCATTCTCAAGCCGGAGGACCGCAGCACCTTTCTCAAGCCGCGCATCGGCGGCGAGAAGCTGTTCGACCTGTTGATCAACCTGGCCGAGGAGAACTCGCTCAACATCGCCACCCTGCCGATCTCGGACATGAAGGCCGACGTGACCGTCGCCCGCGCCGCCGAGGGCATCGAGCGCGAGCTCAACGTCGCCCAGCAGCTCGCCGCCGACACGCGGTTGGCCGCTTACGGCGAGGCCTGGCAGGCCTTCCTCGGCTACTACGGGGTGCTCTCGTCGATGGCCTCGCGCGACCCCGACCTCGCCAAGCGCCTGGGGCCGATCACCGACTTCATGTCGCGCCGCCGCGTCAAGCCCGCCCCGGAGAAGCCGGAGTAGCGAACCGAAGCGCAGAAGAGAGCGACTCCCATCCACGGCCGGGCTCCTCACCAGGGAGCCCGGCCGCGCTCTTCTTTGGCTCGGGGAGCGCTGGCGCCGACAGGGCCACTCGCGGCAGCGGGCTGTCGAGATCCGCGGCGATTTGCGGCCGGCCGAGAGGGCCCTTCCCCGGTCTCTGAGCGGGCGGCGCCGCGCCCCCGCGGGGGCGGCCCTACCAAGCGGCCTACCCGCGCGCCGGAGCCGGGCGCAGGCCGAGGAAGCGCTCGAGCTGCAGGCAGCTCATGTACCCCTCTTCGATGAAGACCTTCCGCCCGTTCCGAAAGCCCACGATGGTCGGCAGAGACAGGCTGTCGGCCGACTCGGCCTCGACCAGCTCGAGGCTCCTGTGCTTGTCGTCGTCGTAGTCGAGCACTTCGAACGCGATTCCGTGCTTCTTCTCCAGCTTCTCCAGCTCCGGCTCGAGCATCTGGCAGTAGACGCACCAGCTCCCGCTGACGACGACCAACCGATCGGCTTTGGGGACGGCCGAGGTCTTACTGGCTTGCTTCGTTTCGGCAGGTTTCTTCGCGACAGGCCTCTTCAGCTTCAACTCCGGAAACTGGTCTGGACCGCGCCTGGTCGCGCTGACGGTGGCGAAGCGATCGAACTTGACCTGGGCCGGCTTCTTCACGGGCTTCTTGCGGGACGGCATCGAACCCTCCTTAGAGCAGGTGTGTGGGCGCCGTGTCGCGCGCGGAGCGTCGCTCCGCAAGCCGCGGCGTGGCGGCACCGATCGTGGACGCCAGCACGGACATCCATCCGCGCCGGCGCCGACCGCTCGGCCAGAGGCCGATGCTCGGGTGAAGAACCGTCCGCTCACCGCAGGCCGGCGCGTCGTTGGACCAGAGGCCTCGGCGGCGCACCGGACCCGCAGGCTTTCGGCGGATCGGGGTTGGTCGGGCTCGAGGCCTCAAGAGGCGTCGACAAGTCTCCTAGAGCTCGGCGCGCCCGCCCGTTCGCCCCGAGCGTAGGCCGAGCTTGCGAGGCCGAAGTCGAGGGCGAGCGGAAGCGGACGGGGACAAAGAGGGATTTCTCAGCGGATCTTCAGGGCGTCTCCGCGAGTCGCACGATGGTGCCGCCGGCGCCGACCGCCCACGCGGTATCGCCGATGCCCCACACGTCCCAGAGCGAAACGGTGGTGCCGCTCGTCTCGGGCGCCCAGCTCGTGCCGTTCCAGTGGAGGATCGTCCCGGCCTTGCCAACGGCCCAGACGTCGTCGGACGACCGGCCCCAGACCGCGTGCAGGGTCTCGGTCGTCCCGCTCGCCTGCGGGCTCCAGTCGCTGCCGTCCCAGTGCAGGATGGTGCCGTTTGCGCCGACCGCCCAGACCTCGCTCGCCGAGACACCCCAGACGTCGAAGAGATGCTCGCTCGTCCCGCTGGTCGCCGGCTCGAACGCGCTGCCCTCCCAGCGCAGGAGCGTCCCGTCGTGGCCGACCACCCAGACTGCGGTCGAGCTCGAGCCCCACACACTCCAGAGCCAGACGCTGGTGCCGCTCGTCACCGTGCTCCATGCGCTGCCGTCGTAATGGATCGCCTCGCCGTTCTGCCCGACCGCCCAGACGTCGCCGGCGCCCGAGCCCCAGAGGCCGTACAGGCTCGAGCCGGCCGGGTTGCCAGCCGACTGCCAGTCGGTGCCGTCGTAGCGCAGCAGCGCGCCGCTGAACCCGGTCGCCCAGGCTTCGTCTGCGGAGGCGCCCCAGACGTTGAGCAGCATGCTCGTCGTCGGCGAAGAAGCTGACGTCCAGGCCGCGCCGTCCCAATGAAGGATGGTCCCCTTGCCGACCGCCCACAGGTCGTCGGCGGCGCTGCCCCAAACCTCCATCAGCCACTCGGTAGTCCCGCTCGCGACCGGCTTCCACTCCGCGGGCGGCGGCGGGTCCCCCGCGTCGCCAAGCCCTGCGTCCTGCTCCTCACCGGCGTCGCTCGTCTCGCCCGCGTCCTCCTGGACCGAGGCGTCCTCGACGTTCCCGGCATCCTCGACGGTTCCGGCGTCCTGAGCGGTCGGGCCGACCGGTTCGCCTTCCTCGCCACACGAGTTCGCAGCCAAGAAGAGGGCCACCATTGACAGGACCACCAGCGAGCGACGCATCGAACACCTCCGCTGACCATCGGGTTGAAGTAGAAGCGTGCAACCGGACACTCGGGATCCGGGTCAAGGGCGAGCAGGCGGTGGCAGCCTCTCGTGCCTGCCTCGCCTTCCCGGCTTTCCCCCGGATCCGAATCTCCCCGCGAAGGCGTGCATCCAACGAGATGGCCAGCGCTGAAGCGCCGCCGGCCCCACCGTCTGGAAAACCTGCTGACTGCCTGGAGAGCCCATGGACCTCGCCACCCGCTATCTCGGCCTTCCCCTGTCGAACCCGTTCGTCATCGCCTCGTCCGGACTGACCAGCAGCACGGAGGGCATCGTGCGCTGCGCAAAGGCCGGCGCCGGCGCCGTCATCCTCAAGTCGCTCTTCGAGGAGCAGGTGCTCTCCGAAGCCGACCAGCTCGTCGCGAGCGACGGGCACTTCGTCCACCCGGAAGCCGCCGACTATCTGAAGCGCCAGGGCCAGGAGGGCGCGGTCGAAAAGGCGCTCGAGCTGATTCGCGAGGCGAAGGCGGCCGTGTCCATTCCGGTCATCGCCAGCCTGCACTGCACGAGCGCGGGCGCCTGGCTCGACTTCGCGCGGCGGATGGAGAAGGCGGGGGCCGACGCGCTGGAGCTCAACGTCCACGTCCTCACGTCGGACACCCGGCTCACGGGCGAGCAGATGGAGAAGCTCCACTTCGACATCGCCACCGAGGTGCGACGGGCAGTCCGCATCCCCGTAGCGCTGAAGCTCGGCTCGCAGCATTCCGGCCTGGCGAACCTGCTGTCGCGCCTGAGCCGCACGGGGATCCAGGGGATGACCCTGTTCAACCGCTCCTTCTCCCCAGACTTCGACATCGAGAAGCTGGAGCTGACCGCCGGCAGCCGACTCTCGACCGCCGAGGAGCACGGCCTCACCTTGCGGTGGATCTCCATCGCCTCGGGCCTGGCGGGCTCTGACCTCGCGGCCTCGACCGGCGTGCACGACAGCAAGACCGCGATCAAGATGCTCCTCGCGGGCGCGACGACCGTGCAGCTCGCCTCGGCGCTCTACCTCAACGGCACCGGGCTGCTTCGGGTGATGCTCGCCGACCTCGAGGCCTGGATGGAGCGGCACGGCTTCGAGCGCCTGAGCGATTTCCGGGGCAAGCTGCGGCAGGCAGCCAGCTCGAACCCGGCCGCCTACGAGCGGGTACAGTTTCTTCGGCTCTCGGAGGGCACCCAACCGAAGAGCATCGGCTGACACGAGCGTGGGCTTGCACGTGTACGCGCGCGGTCACCCGGTAGGCCGCGCTGCCAGCACAGGCGAGGACGCCCAGCGTCTGGTGACCGGGCCGGGCTTTTAGTCGGCGGGCGAGGCGTCCGGGGACTTCGGCCGAATCAGATTGGGGAGCAACCCCGCGAATCGACTCCGAGGCTCCCGCTGGTCGCCTCTACGCTCGGGACGACCGGGTTGCCCAAGGTACTTGGACGAGGCGCAACGAGCTCAGGAGCGCTCTTCGCGCCCCTTCGAGAACGCGGGCGCCCCGGGCGGTCGACGCAGCCCTACTCGAGCGGGAAGAGGACCTTCGTCTCGAGCTTGCTGGGCTCAACCGTCGTCGGGTCGTTCAGGTAGAACTCGTACGCGACGCCCTTCGCCTTGCGGCCGTTGGCGGCGATGAACCGGGTGAGCGCCTCGTAGGCGGCTCCGACTTGATCGTAGGGGCCGACGTGGAGGCAGGTCGCAGCGTCGCCGCCGGGGATGAAGCCTGGCTTGATCTCGCCGGCGCCCGCGACCTCGTGTGCGACCGGGAAGCCTGCGTCAATCTCCAGGTTCTGCATGTCCATGTTGTGGTAGGCGACGAACGGCGCTCCCGCCGGGGCCTCGCCGAGCATCCCGAGATGTCCGATGACGGCCGCGAAGGCTCTGCCGAGGAACTGCGGCAACTGCTGCACCGAGACGTGCGTCTGCATCACGAGAACCGGCCGCGCCTCGCGTTTCTCAATCTCGCACTGGTCATTCATTTCGATACCCTTCATTTCGTGGTTTGTCGGGAGTCCGAGCAGCCCGACCGCGCGTCTGACCACCCAAGGTAATCGGCGAGAGGGCGCCCTCTGTGCAAGGGCCGATTCAGTCCTCGCCGCTTCGATGGCCCGAGCGGTCGCCTTCCGGCAGCAAAAGCCTCACCTTCGCGCCTCGAGAGCGTTAGCTGCCGTCGGCAACCGCCTCGTGGAGCCGCAAGACCTCAGCGGCGTGGCGGTGCGTGACCCTCTCGATGCTCTCGGCCGGATGGCCCGCCCGCCACAGAAACCGGGCGACGCGCGCCACGGTGAGAGGATCGGAGGGCGCATGGCTCAGGTCGCTGTTGACGATGAGCCGGTCGGGACCGCGCTCGAAGAGGAGCTGAGAGAGTGACTCGGGAGTCAGCTTCCCAGGCTGCACGGTCAGCCCGCTCCAGGCGCCGACGCGATCGGCCTCGGCGACCAGGTCCGGTGAGAGGTGGTCGAGGACGACCCGGGAAGGGTCGAGCCCCTCGACCTCGACGAGGCGAATGACGGCGGCGAGCGCCTCGGCCTTGTTCCTTCGAGGAGTGTGGACGATAGCGGGCACGCCTGCCGCCTTGGCGAGGCGCAGTTGCGCGGCGAGCACCTCTCGCTCCCGTTCGGAGCCGGTCTCGAGCCCGACCTCGCCAAGCGCCACCGCTGCCCGACTGGCGAGCAGCACCTCGACCTTGGCGAGCACGATCTCGAGGCCCGTGTCCGGAATGCAGCGGGGATGAACTCCGACGGCAAGCCGCATCGCCAAGCCCTGCTCGGCGAGCCGCGCCCTCTCCACCTCGTCGAGCCAGCGGAAGTGGTCGAGCAGGGTCGAAGGTCCCGAGAGCGTGACTGGCAGGAAGGCACAGACTGCAACCGCCTCGATTCCGGCGATGGCCATCGCCTCGAGGTCTTCGGGACCGCGCAGGAAGGTGTGGGTGTGCGAATCGATGAAAGGCATCCGGCGCTCCAGTCGTGGGAGGCGAAGGCATCATAGACGCCTCGGCCTCGCGCACACCTCGGCGCCGTCGCCCGTCAAGCTGTTCGCGACGCCCACGAGGGCCCTCGGGCGACGGCCCCGTTCCGCGAGACCGCGGGGACCGATGCGGGCTCCCGGCCCGGTCTTCATGGCGCCGCCAAGGCACGCGTCCGGCCGGCTCGAGGCCACGGTCCAACGAGGCCGACGTCTACAGGTACCGGCACGCGAGCTTGCGGCGATTCGGAGGAATCGAGCGTCCCGAGCCATGGGTAGGCCGGCTTGCCCGGCGACGCAATTTGCCGGTGAAGACCCGCACGCCTATCCCTGCGATTCGCTCGGACCGCAGAGGCTTTGCATTCGCAGGCCCGCGCGTCTTTTCTACCAAGGGGGAAAGCTCGCCGAGGAATTGCCGGGAGCGAATGCAACCCCTCTACTGCCCGGCCAGGGAGCGAAAGCCAGCCGGTCAGGTCGATAATCGGCGTGCCGATCGTCCGCGGCGCGAAGGCCGCGGAGAGAGCGCTCACCGACACCTCGGACGGTCGCCTCCGGGCAGGTCGCCTGACTCCAGAACTCCTGAGCCACCTCACCTTGGTGATGAAACACCCGATGCCCTGGTCGGCGGCACGGTTGCTCGAACACCGGGCGAAATGACTCGGCAGCGGACGGAAATCCGCCCACCACGTTTCGTCGATTCTTGCGCCCTGCCGCAGTGCGCACGCTGGGTAGGTCAGGAGTTCTGGACTCGCTGCAGACGTCCTGCGGACGACCGGGCGAGCATCAAGAGAGAAGACCGTGGTAATTTGCGCCGTCCGTTCGTCGGCTCTGGCCGGCGCGCTCGAGCTTCAACAACTCACGAGGAAGACAATGATGAAGAACCTGTTGCGAGTTGGATTGGTGTTTGCCCTCGCGCTCACGGCCTATGGCTGTGGTGGCGAGGAGACGAATGAGGATGCCGACGCTGGCGTGAAGGTGGACGCCGGCAAGAAGGATGCGGGGACGGGCTGCCAGACCGTGATGTGCAATGGCGAGTGCTGCCTGGACGGAATGGTCTGCGACCCGAACCTGAATATGTGCAGCTTCCCCAGCACCTGTACTCCGCAGTGCGTGGGCAAGTACTGCGGCGATCCCGACGGCTGCGGCGGCAAGTGCCACGCCTGCCCCAGCGGTCAGACCTGCGACACGGCGACCTGGCAGTGCAAGGCGAACACCTGCACCGGGAGCTGCGCGGGCAAGACCTGCGGCCAGGACGACGGCTGCGGCGTCAAGTGCACCGGCTGCCCGAGCGGTCAGACCTGCGACCAGACGACCTGGCAGTGCAAGCCGGGCTCGTGCACCGGGAGCTGCGCGGGCAAGACCTGCGGCGCGGACGATGGCTGCGGTGTCCAGTGCGTCGGAACCTGCCCGAGCGACCAGACCTGCAACCCGGCGACCTTCGTGTGCGAGGGCGGTTCGAGCAACTGCACGATGGCCTCGAGCCTCGGCACGCTGACCATCACCGACGACGCCTACTTCGCCTATGAAGAGGGGACGACGATCGGCGGCATCGAGGTCCAGACCCTGCTCAACGAGGATGCGGCGCCAGACGCGCTGGACATCAGCCTCTACAGCGGCTCCGGCGTCTTCAGCTCGGGCATCGCCCCAGGGACCTACCCGCTGACCGGCAGCGAGCTGAACTACGCCACCTGCGGCATCTGCATCCTGGGCTTCACCGACCTCGACGCGGAGGGCTATGCGACCGACCTGTACTTCCAGACCGGCGGAAGCGTCACCATCAGCTCGGTCAGCGGCCAACTGCAGGCGACGCTCACCAACGTGACGTTCGAGACCGTGGACATCGCCTCGGGCACCTACGAGTCGACCCCGGTCGGCGACGGCTGCACCACCTCCATCAGCAGCGCCACGGTCAACAGCACGATGATCGACGTGACAAACGAGTAGCAAGAGCTCCGATCGCCGAGACAGAACGAGCCCCGGCCGGGAAACCGGTCGGGGCTTTTCTGTCCTCACGGCTGGAGGCGAGATGCCAGGCGCCGCAACTGCCGGCCGCGCACCGGATCGGCACGAGCGACCGCGAGCCGCCATCGACGGCAGGGCGCTCTCCGAGGAAACGGGCTGCGAATGCGCGAGAGGCCGGATCCCGAAAGAGCCGGCCACTTCGACTGCGCGCCTGGCAGGAGTCGAACCTGCGGCCTTCGGATTCGAAGTCCGACGCTCTATCCAGTTGAGCTACAGGCGCATGCGAGAAGGCTCGGAAAGCCATGCGGCCATCCGAGCCTTTTCAGGGTGAGTGAAGGGGATCGAACCCTCAACCCCAGGAGCCACAGTCCTGTGCTCTGCCGATTGAGCTACACTCACCGCAACTTCTACTTCGAAGAGCCTTGCTTCTTCTCCCCACTGGCCAACTTGCCGCGCGGAGCGCGCTTTCTATACTCGAACGGCGATCGGAGGGCGAGAATTTTCTTTCGTCGCGCCAGGAGGGACTCGAACCCCCTACCTACGGCTTAGAAGGCCGTTGCTCTATCCCGGTGAGCTACTGGCGCCAATCCTTCGCGAAAACTGTCGGGGCGAGAGGATTTGAACCTCCGACCACCTGCGCCCAAGGCAAAAATAGTGGGCATTTCAGGCTGTCTCGCACCGTGTCAGAACGTGTCACTTTCCTTTGAGTTGTCGCCGAGTTAGCCGCCGTCCTATGCTTCAGTTTGTCTCAGGCTGTTTCCGCCTAACTCAAGCTCGTTGCTACCTCAGTTGCTACCTCAGCGAGGAATCCCATGGCCCGAAAGATGGCATTCATAACCCGATCCCTGCTGGCACTCAAGCCGGGAGCGGAGGTTTACGAGGTGCGAGAGGCAGGAGGCGAGGACAGCCGGGGCTCGGGACTGCGCCTGCGGGTGCATCCCTCGGGAACCAAGGCCTTCCGCTGGCCGTGCCGCTCGCTGAACCGCGTCTTCACGCTCGGCACCTTCGGCGATGGTTCCCAGGGAACGATCACTCTCGCCGAAGCCCATCGGCGACTTGACCAGTACCGGGCTCGCGTTAAGGCGGGCATAGACCCCGCGGTCGAGGAGCGCCCGCGGACCGTCAAGCAGCTGTGCGCGCTGTTCTACGAGGAAGAAATCGCCAAGCACCGCAAGCGCCCCGAGGACGCGAAGTGGGTGCTCGACAATCAGATCGTCCCGGTCCTCGGCAACGTGCCGCTTGCCGCGCTCGACACCTTGGCTTGCCGGCGGCTCGTGACGAAAATCAGGGACCGGGGACAGCACCGGAGCGCAGCTGTTGCCCTCACCGCGCTAAAGCGGCTGCTGCGCTTCGGAGTCACGAACGGGCTCATGGAGCGCAGCCCTGCTGAATACCTCACGGCGAAAGAGTTGAAGATCCACGAAGGACGGCGCGACCGCTTCCTATCCGTCGAGGAGATTCCCCTTGTCCTTCGGGCTGTCGATGCGTCGACAATGGAGGAACCCGTCAAGCGGGGGCTTTGGCTCTTGGCGCTGACTGGATTGCGAACCAACGAGCTGTTGTCGTTGGAGTGGCGAGACGTTGACCTTGATGCAGCAACCGTTACGGTTCGGCCTGAAAACCAAAAACTGACACTCCTGGCAGCGCAGGATGCGAAGGACTACGTTGTCCCCCTCTCGCCCCCGGCGCTGGAGCATGTGAAGGCGCTTCGGGAAAGAACGCCCAAGAATGTCAAGTGGGTTTTCTACTCCTGCCGATCGGAGGATGGGCGCCTCAGTGGGAAATCACTAGCCCGCGGCATGATCCGGCTCTGGAGGCCCGAACGCGAGCCCGGCAAGGAGAAACCCGCCCCCGCCCTCACCATCCCGAGAGCAACGCCGCACGACTTCCGCCGCACCCTGGCAACGCATGTTTCAGAAACGCTCGGATTCCCGCCGCACGTGGGACAACTACTTCTCGGGCACTCGCTGAATGCCATGCTCGGTAGCGCGGTCGCTGCCACCTACGACCGCTCGAGTCGCCTGGACGAACGGCGCGCCGCCTTGGAGGCTTACGCGGCCTGGATCGATAAGATCATGGGCTGACCCCTACTGCCGATCGGCGACATCGAAGAGCCGCTCCTCTACCGGGCGGCTTTTCTTTGTGTCCGCAATAGAAGAGCGCACTTGCGCGCATTGTTCACTTGCGCGCACCGCGCACATGCGCTACTATCCTCTCAACAACACTTAGAGGACATCCGACATGACAACCCCCGCACTGAAGTATCCAGAGCTTGCAGGCCCTTTCAACCAGACGACCGTTGCGGCCGCTGCTGGCATCCCCGGTAGCACCCTGCGGAGCTGGGCCGAACGCGGCTTTCTCGACGCCCGCGAGCTGTTCCCGAGCTTCTATGAAGTCGAGGAACAGCGACGCAAGACGGCTCTTCGCGTCAAGGGCGAAATGGAGGCGAAGGGCGAGGATGCGAGTTGGATCGACGAGACGCTCGAGAGCATGAAGTCTCAGCAGAAGTACGGCACCCCCGAGCTTCTCCAGGCCTGCGCTCTCGCCGAGCTGACTCGGTACGGAATCACCCCGGCGTGGGCGTCCGGGCGCAAGTCTGACGGCTTCTATCTCTTGCAGCGCCTCACCTCCGCTCTCTTCGACCGGGCCGCCGGCGCTGATGCTGGCAAGCCGAGTTATCTCGTAGTCGAGAGCCGCCCGCTTGTCCGCCCGCTTCCTGGGGCGAAGCCGCTCATGGCTGATGACGACTCCCGATCGCTCGGCATTATCGACGGCCTTAGTCTCAAGGACTTGACCCGCTACTTCGCCGAACGGGACACCGACGCGTCAACGTGGATCGTGGTCGATGTTGACGCGCTTCTTCGGCGCATCGTCGCCCGTCTCGCCGCTCTGACCGAGCGCTAACCGGCCGCCGGCATCCCGCCGGCAGCCGCACCCGTCACACCCTGCAGTGCTTCAACGCGCGAAAGCGCGAACGCCACCCCCATGCTTTGGGAGGCCTAAATGCAGACTCCTACCAAGGTGCTAATAACGCGAGCCGAGCTGTGCGAGCGCTGGTCCATATCGAGGGCGACCTCGTACCGGCTCGAGAAGGCAGGCAGGTTGCCCGCCCCAGTGCATCTAGGCCCCGGCTGCATCCGGTTTGACCTGCGAACCGTCGAGCAGATGGAAGCTCGGCTTGCGGGTGAGGCGCGATGATGGATGCCCCTGGCCGCAAGGTCGCTCTCGCCGAGTGGCAGGACGCAATCCGCCGAATGAAGAACGGCGAAGAGCGCCCGGGCGACGAAGAGATCCGAGCCGCCTTCGATGAAGAGACGCTCGACGCGTGGTTTGACGAGATACGGACGGCGGCAGCCAAGAAGAGAGGACCGCTCGACCCCGAGCCGCCCCCTCCTGGTGACGACGATGCACCGGCCGACGACGATCAAGCCGCCCGGCTCACCGACGTAGGGAACGCGAGCCGGTTTGCCAAGATGCATGAGCCGAGCTTGCGTTTTGTGCCGGGCGCCGGCTGGCACGCCTGGGATGGCCGCCGCTGGCGTCGAGACGAGACCGGCGCTGAGTGGCGCTGTGCTCGCGAGACCGCCCGCGAGTTTTTCGGCCTCGCTTCCGACTGCCTACGGCGCGCCCGGACAGAGGAAAGCGCGGACAAGCGAGACAAGCTGCTCTCTATCGCTGAGGCCTACGAGGCGCACGGCAAGAAGAGTGAGTCCGAAGCTCGACTGCGCGCAATGGTTCACCTCGCCGAAAGCGAGACGGCGCTCCTCGCCACTATCAGCGACCTCGACCGCGACCCCTGGTTGCTCAACTGCTCGAACGGCACGGTTGACCTTCGCACTGGCGAGCTTCACCCGCACCGGCGCTCTGACCTGCTCGCCAAGGTCGCGGGGGCTGAATGCAACCTGGGCGCCCCTGCGCCAACCTGGGATGCCTTCCTTGCGCGAGTTCAGCCTGATCCCGACGTGCGCGCATACCTCGCTCGCCTCGCTGGCTATTGGCTCACCGGCCTGATTCGCGAACACGTCCTGCCCGTTCATCACGGCACCGGGCGCAACGGCAAAGGCGTTTTCCACAACACCCTTAGACACGTCCTCGGTGACTACGCTCGCCAGATTCCGACCGAGCTGCTGATGGCTCGCAAGTACGAGGCGCATCCGACCGAGCGAATGGTGCTGCTCGGATGCAGGCTCGCGATTGCTTCCGAAACCGAAGAGGGCCGCTCGCTCAACGTCGCGCTGGTCAAGGCCTTGACCGGGGGCGACACCATAAGCGCCCGTCTCATGCGCGCGGACTTCGTCGAGTTCGCGCCGACACACAAGCTATCCCTGAGCACCAACCATCGGCCGCGAATCCGAGAGACCAAGGACGCAATCTGGGAGCGAGTCCACCTGATCCCCTGGACGGTGTTTATCCCCGAGGGGGAACGCGACCTTGCCCTCGAGGAGAAGCTCCAGGCGGAAGCCGCGGGCATTCTGTCGTGGGCGATCAACGGCTGCGCCGAGTGGCAACGCATCGGGCTTTCCCCTCCTGCCGCTGTCCAGGCGGCTACGGAGGAATACCGGGACGACGAGGACACCTTCGGCGACTTCATCGAGGACTGCTGTTTCGTCGGTCCCGACGCCAAAGCCCCATCGGGCGCTCTCTATGAGGAATACGCCCAGTGGTGCGAGAGGACCGGAGAGCGGTCTATGAGCCAGCGCGCTTTCGCTGGTCGCCTCTCAGATCGTGGATTCCAGGCCGCCAAAAGCATGTCGACCCGCTATTGGCGCGGCATCGGTCTCCTAGCTGGTAGGGACGCTAGGGACACAAGGGACGCGAGTTTCCGTATGAACCCATGCGAGAGCCATTTTTCTTAGTCATCATGGTTGTGGTGTCCCTAGCGTCCCTAGCGTCCCTATGAGGTTTGTGTGCCTTCTCATTTAATTGCAGCAGGTTTCATCCGAGAGCCCCTCGGCCCGGAATGGTTCGACCCCGCGACTGGCGAGCCCATTCCCCTGCGCGATGCACGCTACCGGGCCAAGCTGCGCTTTGCCGTGCGCGCCCTCGCCGAGTACGGCTGGCGAGTCGTCGACGGCAGGCGCATCGGCACCGATGGCTGGGTCTATGTCCGATGGCTTCGAGGGCCGGACGGGCAACGGCGAGGGCTCAGGGGCGCTCTGAGGGAAGCGGGGTTGCCTCAGGGGATGATGCCGTGACCCCCCATGGCCAAGGTTCTTTTTAGGGGGTGGATGCCATCGGGTGCGGAGAGGCGCCCTGTTTCACTAGCGAAAACTCTCCTAATTAGGTTCCAGTTGGCACGGAGGTTGCTTTGAGCGAAACAATCCCAGCATTCGCAAGGCGGCACGGTGTATCGCCCCAGGCGATTCGCAAGGCGATAACCGGCGGTAGCCGTTTCTCTGCCGGTGTCCTCGGTCGTGACAGCCGCGGCCGCGTTGTCTTTCTGGACAGCGCGAAGGCCGATCTCGACTGGGAACACCGCGCCAACCCCGCGATGCGCCCGTCCTGGCCGCTGCGCGCACAGAATCGCCCCAGGAGCGGCTTCGCTCCAGTAGTCGACCGGTTGACCGCCCTGCTCCGAGAAACGCTAGGAGCGGTCAATCTGTGCGTTCTAGAAGGTGCGCCTCTTGTCGTCGAAGGAGCGGCCGAAGCCTTCCGCGAGCTCCATGGTCGACCGCCGACAACCGAGGAGCTGGACGCCTTGGTTTTCGGTTGTCGTGAAGCCCAGGTCGACCCCCAGTGGATTGAATTTGTGCTCGGTGGACTGGCCGCTCTGGTCGACGGCCTGCCTGCTGATGAGCGTCACGAGATGGCCCGGCAGGAAGGCCGAGCCGCTGTTCACCCCGAGGAGAGAACGTAATGGAAAGCCGCACCCCCGTCGCAATCACCAAGACCGACCTGTTTGCATTCGTCGTCGCTGAAGCCGCCTGTCATGCCGCGGCCGACTACGCGCGCGCCTTCTACGACCGACCGAGCCCCGAGGACTTCGAGCGGATCGCGGCCACCATCGCCCAAGCGGCCCTCGCCTCAGCGGGCCCGCTCCTCATATCCGATGCGACCGACGACGAATTGCTCGAAGCCGCCGAGGAGACCGGGCGCTCTGCCGTGCGCGCGCACCTTGGCGCGCCGCCCGTCGAGAGGCTGAATTGAGCGAGTACGCGCAACAGCTATCTCGCCTGCGGGTTGCGGTCGCAACCGGGCACCTACCGCGCGATTTGGGAGAGTGGGCGCTTGACGAGCTGGACGCACTCGGCCCGGCTGCCGAGCGTATCGAGGCGCGAAACCGCCTGCTGCGGGAAGCCGGCGCCCTTGTCGATGGCTCGCTATGGGCGAAGGCGACCCGCATCGAAGCCTCAATCCGCCCCGTCACCCGGGGCCATAGGCCAGACACCGAGATCGGGCGCCTAGTCGCGTCGGCACTCGAGACGGCACCCTCGCACCGGCGGCCGCCTTCATTTCGGCAGCTTTTGCGTATCCTTGATTCCTAGTGACATTCTGGCTTGTAGTGTCATTAGGTGTCTGCGGGATACTGCGCTCATGCTCACTACCCGCACAGTTTCGATTGACTTGACAGAACGCGAGCGCAAAGAGGCGGCAACCGCCCGGCGCTTCCCTGTCAGTGTTTCGAGTGAAGCCCCGGTTTCGCGTCGCGACTGGCAGAGCGGCGAGACGTTCTCAGAGATTCTGTCGCACTCTCCCGATGCGATTGACCTGAGCCGGGCGCCGCTGCCGCTGTTGGAGTGCCACGACCGCTCCCGCGTGAATGTGGGGATCGTGACCGGCCTGCGGGTCGAAGGCGGGAAGCTGCGCGGGGAGCTCCAGCTTGGCGCCTCTCAACGCGCAACCGAGCTGGCCGCCGATATTGCGGCGGGCATCGTGACTGGGATCTCGGTCGGCTACAGCGTCACCGAGATTGTACGCGATGAGAAGGCCAAGACCCTGACCGCAACCCGCTGGATGCCTCACGAAGTTTCGATTGCCCCCGTTCCGGCCGACTTCACGGTTGGAATCAACAGGAGTGCAGAAATGCCTACTAGCAACATTCCCGAAAGCCCCGCTGTTCAGCAGCCCGATACCACCAACCGCGAGGATGCCGCAGTCCTCGCCGAACGCAACCGCGCTTCGACCATCCGGTCGGTTGTCGCCAAGGCCGGCCTGGAGACCACCTTCGCCGACAACCTTGTGAGTCGTGGCGTTCCTGTCGACGAGGCGCGGGCCGCCGTGCTGAACGAGCTGGCCGACCGGAGCGAGGCGACGCAGATCAACGGGCAGCTTCGCGTTGATGCCTTTGGCCCGAGCATCACCGCCGGCAATGGTGACGACTTCCGGCACGCCGCAGTCGACGCGCTCCTGATTCGCTCGGGAATCCCCGTCGAGAAGCCCCACGCGGCCGCTCGCGACCTGTCGCCGAGCATCGGCGAGATTGCGCGCACCTGCCTGAGCCGGGCCGGCAAGCGTTCGTTCTGGGGCGCGCCGACGGGCGCCAGGCTCTTCGCGCGAGCGCTGGCTACCTCGGACTTCCCGCTGATTCTCTTGGGCGCGCTTCACGCTTCCATCCGCCGTGGCTATGAGACCGAGCCTCAGTCGCACCGTGCATGGGTGCGCCCGGTGTCGGTCCCCGACTTCCGCCTTCAGCACCGGCCGATCCTGGGAAGCGCTCCCAGTCTCGAGCAAGTGAACGAAGGCGGAGAGTATCGCCACGGTGCTCTCGACGAGGACTCGACGAGCTACAAGATCGCCAAGTACGGCAAGATCGTCTCGCTCACCTGGGAAGCGTTGGTCAACGACACCTTTGACGCCTTCCTGCGAATCCAGCCCGCGCTGGGGCAGGCCGCGCGCCGTCTCGAATCGGATCTTGTCTATGAGCTTCTCGGCGCGAACGCGGGGCTTGGTCCTGTCATGCAGGACGGAACGGCGCTGTTCGACGCCTCGCACGGCAATTTGGTTGACCCCGCCGCGGCCTTCTCGGCCTCGTTGATCGCCGTCGGACGGACGCTGCTTCGCAAGCAGACGGCTGTTGGCGGGGGCTTCCTCGCTCTTGCTCCTCGCCACCTGATTTGCCCGCCCGAGTTGGAGACCGACGCCGAGTTGCTGATCGCCAACGCGAGCCGGCGCACGTCTGTCGAGAAGGCAACCGCCGAATGGCTCGGTAGCCTCAACCTCGTTGTCGAGCCCCGGCTTGCCGCCGATGCCGTGTTCCTGGCCGCCGACAACGGACAGATCGATACCGTCGAGCTTGGACTGCTCGACGAGAATTTCGGCGGCCCGGTTATCGAAGAGGAGCGCGAATTCGGGCGCGATGTGGTCCGCTGGAAGGTTCGCCACGTTTGCGGCGCGAAGGTGCTCGATTGGCGCGGGCTCGTTCGTATCCCGATCGATTCCGAGTAATCGCAAGGGCGCCCCGGCGGCTCACCGGAGCGCCTGAGCGATAGGGCCGGCGGCCGGCCCTCAACCCCGCGCCGAGACCTCTCCCCTTGGCGCGGGGAGCCGATTACTACAAGAGGAGAGACAAATGCAAAAGTACGAAGAGCAGCAGGCAGTCCCCGCTAGATTCCGAGCAGGAGCCCGAGTAGGCGTGCAGCCAAGGCCGAACGAGCCGCAGCTCGAGGAAAGCGCGTTCGAGCCGAAAACGTCGTTGCTACTCTCGCGCTGACGATGGGCTAGGCGCCCTAGCGACAAACTACAGGCGGCTGCCGGCTTCTTCGCGGCCGGCAGCATGGGCTCACCGGATTGGCCGGTGAGCCTTTTTCGTTGCGGGGCACCGGCTCTCCGACAACATGGGTGCTGTCGAAGAACTTGCATCGGCGACATCTGACGGAGAGTCAGCGCGCGATGATCGCGGCGCGGGCCAAGCCTCTATTTGAAGAAGAAGCACGGGAGAGGCAAAGCTCCGGACTCAAGAAGGGCGGCGCGCCTGGAAAGGCAGGCGGAGGAAAGGCGAAGAACGACAACGTGTCGTCCTTCGCCGCCAACACCGCTGCCAAGACCGGCCTCTCCGAGCGCACGGTGCAGCGCGACGTGCGGGTGGCAGAGCGCCTCGCCCCCGACGTGCGCGACGCCATCCGCGACACCGAGATCGCCGACAACAAGCGCGCTCTCGCCGCCCTCGCCGACGAACCCGCCGAGAAGCAGCGCGAGCTAGTCGCTGCCGGCCCGAAGGCCATCAAAGACGCAGCGCGTGAGAAGCGCAAACCAACGCCGAGGCTGTCGGCCGAGGAGCGGGCGCGACTGACCGCGATCGCCAAGGGGGAGGACGACGGAGAGACAGGGAGATTGCTCGACGGGCTGGGGTTAGCAATCGGTTCGTCACGAGCCTGCGTGGTGATTCAGGTGTGAACAGTTCACACCTGGCAACGAGGACCGGCGCCGACGGCAAGCAGTACCCATCAAAGCGGACCACACAGAAGCCCGAGTCGCCAGAGTCCGAGAGCGCCGACACGACGGAAGCCGACCTTCCACGTCACCTGGGGCGTGTTCTCCGACGACAGCAAGGGCAGGCTCTCGAAGAAGACCTGGGCTCTCTTCGCGCACGCCCCCGGCGAGGACCATGGCATCGTGGGCGTTCTCGACCAGGGCTCGCGTGACGCTTGCGAGAGGCGCGCGCGCGAGCGCTTCAATGTCATTCGCCGTAGGGTTGAGGCCGAGCAGGCGACCGCCTAGCCTTCCCCGCCCCCGTCCCCGAGAGGCCCGCTCCAGCGATGGGGCGGGCCTTTTGCTACCTGGATAGGCAGCCTGCTACCTCGGTTGCTACCTTTGGAAAGAAAAAGGGGCCAGCCGACCTTGGCTAACCCCTTGTTTTTATTGAGTCGGGGCGAGAGGATTTGAACCTCCGACCACCTGCGCCCAAGGCAGGTGCGCTACCAGGCTGCGCTACGCCCCGAAAAACGGCCCCATTTAATGTTTCTGGCCGCGCATTGCAAGCCTTCAGCCCTCGCTCTTCGCCAGCCGTTCCAGATGTGGCCGCAAGGCCTGGAAGGCCCGCGCGCGATGCGAAATGCGGTTCTTCTCTTCGGTCGTCAGCTCGGCCAACGTCTTGCCGAGCTCCGGGATCTCGAAGTATGGGTCGTATCCAAATCCGTGCCCACCGCGTGGCGCCTCGAGGATCCGCCCGCGCACGATGCCCTGGACAATCACCTCTTCCCTGCCCGGAACGATCAGGCAGAGCGCGGTGCGAAACTCGGCGCCGCGCCTCTCGGCAGGAGCACCTGACAGCTCGCGCACCAGGCGCTCGTTGTTGAGCCGGTAGCGCTCGCACACATCGCCCAGCGCCTTCTCCGCCCCTTCGTAGCCGCCATATCGAGCCGAATGGACACCTGGGGCTCCACCCAACGCGTCGACACACAGCCCGGTGTCGTCGGCCAAGGCCGCGAGCCCGGTCTTCTCGACGTAGGCGCGCGCCTTCTTCGTCGCGTTGCCCTCGAGCGTCGAGGCATCCTCCTCGACCTCGACAGGCTCGACCTCCTCGAGAGAGAGGACCTCGATAGACAGCCCCTGCACCAAGGACTTGAGCTCTTCGAGCTTGTGCTTGTTGGTCGTCGCGAAGACGAGCTTCATCGCTTCCTCTCTGACTTGGGAGCTGCGCGCCCGCGGGGCGCCGGCGTCCGCCAACGGCCGTTTGGGAACGTGGAGGCGGCTCGAGTCTCCCGGGCTGCGAACTCCGCGGATCCAGGTGAGCACCTGTCCGCTCCGACCACAGCGCCCGAGCAAAGCCCGGGCGACGGGGCTCTTGGCCCGCCGATTAGCCGAGCGCCTTCCTCTGCTCGTCGACGAGGGTGCGGATGCCCTCGGTGGCAAGGTCGAGCATCGCGTCCAGCGTCGCGCGGTCGAACACCTTGCCCTCGGCCGTGCCCTGAACCTCGATGAGCTCGCCGGCGGCGTTCCCGATGACGTTCATGTCGACTTCGGCCGTGCTGTCCTCCTCATAGTTGAGGTCGAGGTGCGGCTGGCCGCCGACGACGCCGACGCTGATCGCGGCGATCGGAAAGCGCATCGGGTCCTGCGCGATCGCTCCGCGGCTGCGCAGTTGGCGAATCGCCCATGCCAGGGCCAACCACCCGCCCGTAATCGAAGCGGTTCGAGTGCCGCCATCCGCCTGGAGCACGTCGCAGTCGACGGTTATCGTGCGCGGCCCGAGCAGGTCGAGGTCGACCGCGGCCCGGAGTGACCGACCAATCAGCCGCTGGATTTCCACGGTGCGACCGGTCTGCTTTCCCCTGGCAGCCTCGCGCTTGGATCGGGAGTGCGTCGCGCGCGGCAACATGCCGTATTCGGCCGTAATCCAGCCCTTGCTGGTGCCGTACAGATGCGGGGCGACCTTGTCCTCTATCGAGGCGGTGCACAGGACGCGGGTCTCGCCGAGCTCGATAAGGACCGAGCCTTCGGCGTGCTTGGTGAAGCCAGGGGAAAAGCGCAGGGGGCGCAAGTCACGAGCCCCGCGACCGTCGGAACGCATACTGCCTCCTTGATGGCCCGGCTTTCGGGCGGCGGCAACCTAGCGAGCCGACGGGCTCTCCGTCAACGCGTCCACTTCGCTTTCTCCGCCCTCGCCCTTGACCTCGAGAGCGTGGTCGCGGCCGCCGACCTTCTCCAGGAAGGTTACGATCCCGCGCGCGAGCGAGCCGGCGATCTTCTCCTGGTGTGCCTCCTCGCGAAGCTGCTTCGCCTCGGCCGAGTGCGACAGGAAGCCGACCTCCGCGAGGATGGCGGGCATCTGCGCCCCCATCAGCACGATGAAGGGCGCCTGGTGCACGCCGCGGTCGCTTGCCTTGAGGTCGGCGATGAGCTGCTGGTGGACCGTATAGGCCAGGCGCGAGGCGTCCCGGTGGGCCTGCGTCTGCGCGAGGTCGTTGAGGATGAAGGCGAGGTCGTCGGTGGGCGCCGCCTGCTCGCCCGCCTCAGCGTTCTCCAGCGCGGCCACCTGCTGGGCACGCTCGCCGGTGGCCTCCATCGACAAGAAGTAGGTCTCGATGCCCCGAACCCTGTTCCAGTACCGCTTGGGCATCGAGTTGAGGTGGATGGAGACGAAGAGGTCGGCGCCCGCATCGTTGGCGAGCCGGATGCGCTCCTTCAGCTCGACGTCCTTGTCGCTCTCGCGCGTCAGCAACACCCGCACCGAGGCCTTCTCGAGCTCCGCTTTCAGCTTGCGGGCGATCTCGAGGGCGATCTCCTTCTCGCGCTCCCCGCTCGTGCTCACCGCGCCGGTCTTGGGCCCGCCGTGCCCCGGGTCGAGCACGACGACCGGGCCGCCGTCTGCCCAGGCGGCTCCTGAGAGCGCAAGCAACAGAAGTGTGAACAACCGATGCATTGTCCGGACTCTAGCAAGAAATCGCCGCGCCGATGCGAGTCGCCCGCCAGGCACCCCAAGGCCGCCTCGCCCGGCGCCGCGCTCGCGCCTGCGCTCGAGCCCCTGAGGTGCTGCCCGGCCATCGGGGGCGCAACGGGCTGCTCTTCGGCTTGCAGCTCAGTCGCCCGGTTTGCCCTCCCAGCGTGGCGCGCCGCGGGTGCGTGCCGCCCGTTGGACGAGCAAGACGATGAGCCCCGCGGCGAGGATCGCCGCCGAAGTGATCAGCGAGCGCGCGTCGATCCTGGTGACAAGAAAGCCCATCATCGCAAGCGCGATGAGGGGAATCGCCGCGCCAAAGGGGATCCGGAAGTTGCGCCGGGCCTCCGGCTGCCAGCGGCGAAAGACGATGACCGCAAGGCAGGTCGGCACGTACTGGCAGAACAGGGTCACGATGGTGAGGTCGGCCAGGGCTTTGAAGTCGAGCAGCAGCACTCCCGCGACCGCGCCGCAGGTGACCAGACCGATCGCGCGTTCGGGCACCTCGCGCGCCGGGTGCACGCGGCTGAAGCCCGAGGGCAGCAGACCGTCGCGGGCGAGCGCGGCGATAAGCTGGGGCCCGACCAGCGCGCTGCCGGAACAGAAGCCCACCATCGAGACAATCGCCACTGCGCCCATCGCCGCGGCCGCGCCTGGGCCGCCCATCATCCCCGACGCGTCGACCAGCGCCGCCTTCGAGGTCCGCACGTCGGGCAGCACGCCGGTGACCACCGCCTGGATGAGCGCGTAGAGCACGACCGCGCCGAGCAGCGAGCCGACGATGGCCAGGGGAATGTTCCGGCGCGGATTCTCGGTCTGGCCGGCGACGACCGCCACGAACTCGAAGCCGCTCAACGCGAAGAGCGCTGAGAAGGTGCCCTCGGCAAAGCCCGACAGCGTCGGCCTGCCGAGGCGTAGGAAGGCGTCGGCGCGCAGGAAGAACAGCCCGGCGATCACGAAGAGGACGAGCGCGCTCACCTTCGCCACGGTGAGCACGTCCGAGGCCCGGGCCCCGGTCTTCACTCCGCGCCAGTTGGCGAGCCCCAGCCCGACGATGAGCGACGCGGCGATCGGCGCGGCGGCCCAGCTCGGGGCGCCCAGCGTGCGCGCCACCTCATCGCCGAGCCCGCGGGCGACCGAGGCGTAGCCGAGCACCGCGGAGACCAGCACCATCCACCCGACGCCAAAGCCGATGCCCTCTCCAAATGCCTCCCGAGCGTACAGGTAGGTGCCGCCAGAGCGCTCGAACATGCCGCCCACTTCGGCGTAGCAGAGCGCGACGAGCGTGCAGAGTGCGCCGCAGGCGAGAAAGGCCAGTGGACCGAAACCCTGGGCGCCGGAGGCGACCCAGTTCGGCAGGAGGAAGATTCCGCTGCCGACGATGCCGTTGACGCCGATGGCGATGCAGTCGAAGAGCGTCAGGCGCTTGGGGGCGGCCACACGCAGCCTCTCACGGTCGCTCCGATGCCGAGGTGCAGCCGCAGCGCCGGCTCAAGCGTCCTGCTAGGAGCGACTGAGCTCGTTATCGTCGATGAAGCGCGCAAGCGCACGCTCGGTCTCCGACGGCAGCTCTTCAAACCTCGCGTGAACTCCGAAGACGCCCTCGCCCTCGTCCGAGACGCGGAGGATCTCGCCCAAGCAGCGCACCTCCTCCTGCAGCGTCGGCAGCTTGAAGCGCAGCTCTACGCCGGCGCCTTGCGGCTCGAAGCGCTCCTCGAAGTAGACCCCGCCGAGGCCGACGTCGCCGCCGCGCTCCTCGAACGAGCCGCCCACCTCGGGATAGCGCACCAGCAGCGCCAGCGGGATGCGGGGAGAATCGCGCCGGTCGCCCATCCTGGGCTGCAGCCTGCGCGAACCGTCGCCGCTGAGCTCGCTCTCGTTCGTCCGGTCGGCACCCGAGCGCCGATCCCTCCGCCTCTCTGCCATGTCTTCCTCTCCTCCGAGAGCTGATCGAGCTGTTCTTTATAGTACGAAAGGTGCCGGTGGGGCCACCCGGGGAGCCCGCTTCACGCCAAGTGGGGGCGCAGGGCGCTCTCTACCTCGCGACGGTCGTCGAAGACGACCGCGAGGCCTCGGGTCCCCACCTCCATCACCTGAACGACGTGGCTGGAGAAGGTCCACGAGATGCGTTCGTAGGCCAGCTTGACCTCAAGCAGGACGGTGGCATCGCGCGGCAGCCTCTTCTCGGTAATCAGGAAGATGCCTCCGTGCCTGATCTGCTGTTCGTAGGCCTGAACAAAGCGCGCCTTGTCCTCGAAGGCGATCTCGAAGCGGTTCCCGGCGGCGAGCTGCGGAACGATCTCCGAGATCAGCTCGGCCGGGGTAAGAAACCGAACCCCGAAACCACCGCGCTCAAGCTGCCGCAGGCTCGGCGGCACCACCCTGTGCCGGCGCACCACGCCCTCGAGGAAGATGAAGCGACGAGCGTCGAGCGCGACTTGGAAGTGCAACCGCGCATCGAGAGGCGGCAGGTGAGAGGAGACGATGAAGGCGCCGGTCGAGGAGATGTCGCAGGTGAGGCCCGAACGATCGAGCTGGTCATCGCCGAACCGCACCGTCATTCGTCGGGCGAAGCGCCGACTGCGCCGCTTTTCCATCGGTCTCCCCTCCCGTGAGAACCCGAGATGTCGTCCGCTGCCGCCGCTCCTCGCCTCGAGCGGGCCCGCGCCCAGCCAAGGAGCGCGAGCCTTCATTTTCGAAGCCCCCCCCCGCGTCGGCCTCGGTGGCGGGGGCCCCCCCCCCCCCGGGGGAGGGGGGGGGGGGG
>DHSB01000003.1:15545-32152 GCA_002408385.1 Myxococcales bacterium UBA5297 | reverse complement strand
GGTGGCGGGCGCCCCCGCTCTCCGGGGGCGCTCCCGTCTCGAATCGGCGAGCCTCTACTCCCGCGGCAGGGCGATAGCCGGGAGGAAGCTCGCCAACAATCCGGCGAAGCGATCTCGCACTCTCCCGGCGGTCTCGGCCACCTCCTCGTGAGAGAGCGGCTCCTTGCCGATGCCGGCGGCGTAGTTGGTGATGCAGGAGATGCCAGCGACGCGCACGCCCATGTGCGAAGCGACAATCACCTCGGGCACGGTGCTCATGCCGACCGCGTCGACACCCAGGGTGCGCAGCATGCGGATCTCCGCCGGGGTCTCGTACGAGGGGCCCGAGAGCCAGACGTAGACGCCCTCCTTGAGCCCGATGCCAAGCTTTTCGGCCGTCTTGCGCAGCAGCGCACACAGCTTCGGGTCGTACGCCGTGCTCATGTCGGGGAAGCGCGGGCCGAGCTTCTCGTCGTTGTGGCCCACCAGCGGGTTGGCGCCGGACAGGTTGATGTGGTCGGTGATCATCATCAGGTCGCCCGGCTCCAGGTCGGCGCGAATGCCGCCGGCCGCGTTGGTCACGACGAGGCTGTCGATACCGAGGGCACACAGCACGCGGGCGGGGAAGGCAACCTGCGAAGGCGCATAGCCTTCGTACATGTGGACGCGCCCCTGCATCGCGACGACCGGCGCGCCGTCGAGCATGCCCACCACCAGGCGCCCGGCGTGTCCGGGAACCGACGAGGTGGGAAAGCCGGGCAGCTCGCCGTACGGGACGATGGTCTTCGCCGTCAGGCTGTCGGCGAAGCTGCCGAGGCCCGAGCCGAGGATGACCCCGACCTTGGGCGCCAGCTCGGTTCGGGCGCGGATGACTTCGACTGTTTTCTGGATCTGGTCGTAGAGAGACATGACGGCGATTCTACCGGCAGGCGACGGCCAGTAAAGAAAGCAGGCCACCGCCTGCCCAGGCAGCGCTTGCCGCCCGCCTGCCTCCCAGGAAACCTGGCGCGCGATCGGCAGGTTTCTTGACCGCACCGCTACACTCCTCCTACAGGCGACACCCGCCCGAAGGAGTCACTAGCATGCAGCCCCCTCCCCTGCGCCCCCAGCGAGAACACCCGCGGGTTTCGGCCGGCTTCCCCGTGCAGGTCAAGCTTGGCAACCGCCACCTGAGTGCCCGCGCTCGCGACTTCTCGATGACTGGGCTCTTTCTCGAACAGGCCTTGCCGTTTGACGACGAGGTCGAGGTGCGCATCGCGCTCCCGGGTCTGAGGCGAGAGGTGGACACGACCTGCCGCGTCGAGCGGCGCGCCCCCGACGGGGTCGCGCTGTCGTTCTCCCAAGTCGACTGGGACGACCTGCTCCTGATGGCCCGCTATCTCGCGCCGCGGCTGTAGCACCTGAGGCCCGAGTCCCCGGCCCTCGGTCGGAGGTCCGTGGCGGCCTGTCCCCCCGCTTTGGTCAACGCCCGCCAAGCGTCCCGCGGGTGCCGCCCTCCCTCTTGAAGTGGCAGCGACGGCTCGCCCCCGCGCCGCCGCTCGGTGGACGAAAGTCCAAGCTCTACCGGATTCCGCTTGTTCGCTCGGGCGAGTTGTCGGTTTTTCCTCAATCGGTCGCGCCCCGACCACGATCCGTTGCTTTGCCCGGAAGGCAGACAGAGCCAGATGGTGTAGATCCTGGAGAACCAACCCTAAGGGGGAGCCACCATGCCCGAGCTCATCTTCTTCCGGCGCAGCGAAGAGCTGATGCGTGTCGCGCTCGACGGACGACGCCTCACCGTGGGCCGCGCGGCCGCCAACGACATCCTCGTTCCCGACCCGAGCGTCTCGCGGCAGCAGTTCGCGCTCGAGCTCGAGGGCGCCGCCTGGAGGCTGCGCGACCTGTCGGGGCGCGGCACCGAGGTCGCCGGCAACCTGGCGCAGGAGCGCTCGCTCGATGACGGCATCGACATTGGCCTCGGACAGTGGCGGGCGATCTTCAGCCTCTCCTCGGCCGGCTTCACCGACGAAGCTACCCGCGGGGCAAGTGGCAGGGACACCGTGGTACAGACGACCGCGGCCTCGGAGACGCGCGCGGTGCCCGTGCGGTTGATCGTTCGCGCCGGCGGCGAAGAGCGCACGCTCCCTCTCGGCCGCCAAGCGACCATCGGCTCGGCGCAGAGCTGCGAGGTGCGGATAGAGGACCCGTTCGTCTCCGCGATGCACGCCCGCATCGAGCGGCGCGATCACGGCCTCGCGATCGTCGATCTGCAATCGCGCAACGGCACCTTCGTCGGCTCGGCGCGCATCTTCGAGGCCGAGGTCCCCATCGGCAGCACGCTGCGGGTCGGCGAGGCCGAAGTGGTGCTCGCGCGCGCAGACCGCGACCAGCCGCTCTCCTCGTTCGAGGGGATGGTCGGCTCGACCGCGGCGATGCGCAAAGTCTTCGACACCATCGAGCGGGTCGCCGACTCGAACGCCGCGGTCTCGATCTTCGGCGAGTCGGGCACCGGCAAGGAGCTCGTCGCCCGGGCGGTCCACGCGCGCAGCTCCCGCGCGAGCAAACCGTTCGTGCCGGTCAACTGCGGCGCGCTCAGCAAGGAGTTGGTCGAGAGCGAGCTGTTCGGCCACGAGAAGGGAGCCTTCACCGGCGCCGAACGGCTGCGCCGCGGCGCCTTCGAGGAGGCCGACACGGGCACGCTCTTCCTCGACGAGATAGGCGAGCTGCCGCTCGGGCTGCAGGCAAAGCTGCTGCGCGCCCTCGAGCTCGGCGAGATCAAGCGCGTCGGGGCGACCCGCCCGATCAACACGGACGTAAGGGTGGTCGCCGCCACCAACCGCGACCTGCGCGCCGAGGTGAAGCGCGGCGCCTTCCGCGAAGACCTCTACTGGCGCCTGTGCGTCGTCCCCCTCCAGTTGCCGCCGCTGCGCGCCCGCCGCGGCGACGTGCGCTCCCTGCTCCAGCACTTCCTGAAGCTCTACTCGCCCCAGGGCGCGGCGGTCACGCTCGCCGCGGACGCCGAGCGCAAGCTGCTCGACTACGATTGGCCCGGCAACGTGCGCGAGCTGAAGAACACCGTCCACCGCAGCCTGCTGCTGCGGCGCGGCGAGGCCATCGAAGCCGCGGACCTCCTCTTCGACCGCGACCTCCACCTCGGCGGCGACCGGGCCAGCGAATCCGACACCGCCTACGACCCGTTCTCCGACGACACGAGCTGCGTCTACATCGTCGGCAAGCCGCTCGAGCGCATCGAGGACGAGGTCTTCGTCAAGACGTGCCGGCGCCTCGGCACCCGGGCGTCGATCGTCGCCCGCGCCCTCGGCCAGTCGCGCGGGGCCGCCTACCGCAGGATGGAAAAGCTCGGCATCACCCCCGGAGGCGAGCCGCCCGAGGGGTCGGCAAGGCGCGCGGCGCCAGGCTCAGAATCCGAGCCCGAGGAGCAGTGAGCCCGAGGCGAGACCCGCCTGGCCGTCAGGCGACAGCGGCTGTAGGAACCTCTCGCCGACGAGCAGACTGAAGGCCGCCCGCAGCCCCAGGCTGAGGACGCCGCTGCGCCAGTCGACGCCGAGGGCAATGGGCACCTCGACCACCGTGTCCGCGAGCGCCGAGGCTCCCGCCCCTTGGGTCGGGTCGACGTGGGAGACCCCCACCCCGGCGCCGAGGTAGGGCAGGAGCGCGCCCCGGCCGCAATAGAGCTTGCCGAGCAGCAGGCCACCGTTGCGAACCAGCGCCCCCCCGCGGCCCTGCAGGCTGTTTTGAGAGCCCTCGTACGCAAGCTCGAGCCCTGCCCAGGAGGCGGTCCTGATGCCTACGCTCAGCCCCCAGGTCGGGCCGACAGAGGTGAGCGGGGCGTAGCTGCCGGTGTAGCCGCCCAGCCCGCCTCTCAACCGCACCTCGAAGCTGCTCGGCGCCGGCTCCTCCGGGCTCTGCTCCTGCGCTGGCGCAGGTGCCGCCCACAGTACGGCCGCCATCACAACTGCAAAGCATCCGAGCGATCGCATAGTCCCTCTCGAGCACAACACCCTTCGCCCGGCCGCCGGTCGCGAGCAGCCTGCGGACCCCGCCTCGCAGGCCCACGAGCCACCCGCGGCGCGGCCTCCCTGCGTCGCCTCGAGAGCCTTGCCGGGCTTTCGCCTGCCGAGTCCACCCCGAAGGCTCTCGACAGCCGGCAGGCTACTTGTGCGCCTTCATGCTGCCGAGAATCTGATCGACCTCGCGCTCGACCTCGCCGGGGGCGCTCTGGGGCCAGGTCGCCAACAACACGTAGACCCGCCCCTCGGCGCCCTCGAGGATTGCCACCCTGCCGTGGACCTGCTCGCCCACGTCGAAGTCGAAGCCGACCGCCCCTTCGGCGAGCGGGATGGGCTTGATCTCCGAGGTCTCGAAGCCGGCCCGCGAGGTGAGCCCTTCGGTCAGCCGCTCGGCAAACTGCGCTGGGGTGGCGACCGCGGGGGCGACCTGTACGACGACCTGTGCGCCCTTCTCGCCGTTGGCGACGACCAGGGGCACGGCGATGCTCTCGGTGGAGAGCTCCTCGCCGGAGCGGAAGCTCCACTCGGGGTTGGGCCGCTCGATCTCAAAGCCGTTCTCGTCGTCGACGTACTTCAGGTCGGCCACCTGCGCCGCGGGCGAGACCTCGGCGACCGGCGCGGTGGGCGATTCCTGGGGCAAGGCAGGTTCTGCCTCGACCTTCTTGCTCGCCTGGGTGCTCGCGCACGCGAGGACGAAGACCACGCTTCCGCCCGCGACCCACAACGCCTTTCGCATCTGCCCCTCCTCGCCCACGCCCTTGGATGGAACCTGGGCACAACGCGGCTGGCGAGCAACCGTCCGAGTTCCCGACCGAAAGCAGCTCGTCCTGGGCCCCGGCAGGCAGCCCGGCGTGTTGACAACCGGTCCTCGTTCCCGGCAGCTTGCGCCCCTCATGACCACCCCAAGGAAGAAGGCAGCCAAGCGCCGGCGCGCTGTCGACGACGCGCTCGCGGTCCTCAAGCGAGCCCGAGGTCAGAAAGACCCGGATTCGGCCAGCGGCCAAGCGCTCAAGGCCCCTGAGCCCGGCAACGAAATGGACGCGGTGCCCCCCCAGCAACAGCGCGTGTGTGCCGAGGTGGCCGACCGCTTCGCGAGCCCTGGCCAGTCCGCCCGCCGCAAGCTGCCCCCGCTCGCGCGCGTCGCCCGCCCCATCGCCCCGCCGGACCAGGCCGTGCTCGACGCGAGCGAGCTGCTGAAGGTCTACGAAGCGCAGTGCCTCGAAGCGAGCCCAGCGCCGCTTGCGGCCCCCTGCCGCCTGCCCTCGCTGGTGCCGCCCGACGTGCTCGACGAGCTACACGCGCGCGGAGAGATCGACCTCTTCGACGAGGCCGGCAACCGCATCGAGCCACGCCAGGCCGACGAGGAGGTGCAGGCCGTTGAGGACTTCGAGGAGATTGAGGAGGCGGCCGACGACGACGTCGAGCTCGTCGAGGACGAGACGCCGGCGACAGCAGATCCCGGTGTCCCGGTCGACGCGGAGCGGGTCATCGAGGCGCTCGGCAACGCTGCTCTCTTCTCGACTTTTGGCCGCGAGGCGTTCCTCGAGTTGTCGCGCGCCGTCAAGCTGCGCACCGCGGGCGATCGCAGCTTCGTGTTTCGCGAGGGCGAAGAGGCCGACTCGTTCTTCATCCTGACCGAAGGCTCGGTCGAGGTGGTCCGCGCGACGAGGGCCGGCAAGGAGATCGCGCTGCGACACTTCGGACAGGGCGATCTCTTCGGGCTGTTCGGCGTCTTCGCGGGTCGCCGGCGCGCCGCGAGCGTCAGGGCCATCGGTCAAGTCTCGGTGCTCGAGGTGCCGGCCGGCGCGCTCGCCAACATGGTGCGCGAGCACCCCGCCGCGAAGACCGCGCTCGCGACCTACTATAAGGAGCGCTTGCTCGAGACCTTCCTCGCCTCCTCGCCGATCTTCGAGGACCTCGACGCCATCGCCCGCGGCCTGCTGATAGGGCAGTTTGGCGACAAGAAGCTCGCCCTCGGCGAGACCGCGGTCGCTCCGGGCGAGGTGTTCAACGGGCTGTTCCTCGTCGTCTCCGGCGGGCTCGAGGTCAAAAAGCGCCTTGGCGGCGGCGCCGAGCAGTCGCTCGCAACCCTGGGCCGCGGCCAGTTCTTCGGCGTCTTCTCCGCGCTCTCCGGCAGCCCTTGCCGCTGCAGCATCGCGGCGACCGAGGCCACCTCACTTTCCTGCCTGACCCAGAAGGCCTTCAACGACTTCGTGAAGGACTACCCTGCCCTGCGCCTGCTGCCCCAGCGGCTTGATCAGGAGGGGATGCTCGTCGAGAAGGACGTCTTCGTCGGCGACCTGGGCATCCCGGGGCTCGGGCTCGGCTAAAGAGCGCCAGCTTCCGTGCCGTGGCCTCCCACGAGCCGCCACGCGCTCGCTCGCCAGAGGCTCGCGACGCCGTGAGGATGGATTCTGGCCGCCGTCGAGATTCGCTCGCTCTCGCCCCGCCGGCGGATGACCACCGCCGCTCGCGGCGTAGACCTCGCGCGCCGCCGCCCGGACGGCCGGGCGCCGGGGTCGAGAACGACGGGCACAGGTGCAGTCGCCTGCCGCGCTCTCGCGCCCGGTTCGCCTTGCCGTCTAGAATGTCGGCCATCTGTCGAAGGGAGCGAGTCATCGACTTCAAGAAGCTCTTCGCGCTCGTCGCAGCGCTCGCCGTCGGCATCTTCCTGTGGGACTCGAAGCTCGTCTTCCCGCTCAAGCTGCTCGTGGTGCTCATCCACGAGGCCGGCCACGCCCTCGCCGCCAAGGCGGTCGGCGGCGAGGTGCTCTCGATCACGGTCAACGAGCTGCAGGGCGGGCTCTGCCGGTTCGCCTTCGACCCGACCTTCTTCAACCGCGTCGTCACCGCGTCCGCGGGCTATCTGGGCAGCGCGTTGACAGGCGCGCTCTTGCTCTTCGTCACCCTCAGGCGCGCCTCCGGGCGCTTCGTCCTCGGGCTGATGAGCCTCTTCCTGGTCGTCATCTGCGTGCTCTGGGGCCGCAGCCTCTTCACGCTCGTGACCGGGCTCGGCCTCGCTGCGGCGCTCGGTCTCGGCGCGCGCTATCTGCCCGCGGGCGCCTCGCAGGCGGTCGCGCTCTTCCTCGCCGCCTTCACCGGGCTCTACGCGCTCTTCGACGTTCGCGACGACCTCTGGAGCGCCTCGCGCCGCAGCGGCACCGACGCGCAAATCCTCACCGACGCCACCGGCATCCCGTCCATCGTCTGGGCCGTGCTCTGGACCGTCTTTGCCGCCGTGCTGCTCGGAGCGGCGCTCTACTTCGGGCTCGGCAGGAAGAAGGGCCACAAGACGCTGCCGCTGCCTGATCTGCCGAGGTAGCGGCGTGCGGCGGCCCACGACCTCGAGCGTGGTCTCCCGAGGAACGCCGGAGGCGAAGTCGAGCGACCCTCGACTTGGGCCTCGCAAGCTGAAGGGCTTCGCTCAAACTTGATCGCTTGGAGCGAGAGGCCGCCAAAGGCTCCGAGCCGCCTAGCTCGGGGCCTTCATCCCCATCCGCTCCAAGGCGTCGGCGAGCTCCGGAGCGAGCGGCGCCTCGAGCACCAGCCGCTCGTCGGTGATCGGGTGCCGGAGCTCGATGCGTCGCGCGTGCAGGAACATCCGCTTCAGCCCGAAGCGGCTGCGCAGCTCGCGGTTGAACGGGAAGTCGCCATAGCGCTTGTCACCGGCGACCGGGTGGGCGATCGCCGCCAGGTGGCGCCGGATTTGGTGCGTGCGCCCCGTCTCGATCTTGCAGTCGAGCAGCGTCGCCAGCTCGCCCTTCTCGACGATGCGCCAGCGGGTGAGCGCCTCCTGCATGTTGGTGCCGCGCCGCGCCTTGCTCTTCGCGCTCTGCTCGTGCTCGGCGAGCGCGAGGTCGATGACGCCGCGCGGCTGAGCGAACTGGCCCTTGGCCAGCGCGAGGTAGCTCTTGTGCGCGCTGCCCTCGGTGAAAATCTCGGTAAAGCGCACCATCGCGCGCCGGGTCTTGGCGACCAGGATGACCCCGGAGGTGTCGCGGTCGAGCCGGTGCGCGGGCGAGGCGGCGAACTCGTTGCGCACCGCGCGCGGCCCGAGGTAGGCGCGCACCTCGTCGACCAGCGTCGCGGTGGTGATGCCGCTGCCAGGATGGACGGCCATCCCCGCCGGCTTGTCGACGGCCATGATCGCCTTGTCCTCGAAGAGGATCTTCAGCGGCTCACCCCAGGGAGCGGGCGGCCGCTTCACCTTCTCCTCTCGCGGCGCCATCAGCTTCTGCTCCTCGCCGCGAACCGTGACGAGGTCCCCAGGCTCGAGGAGCTGCTCTGGCTTCGCGCGCGCGCCGTTTACCCGCACCTTTTTGGTGCGGAACATCTTGTAGACGTGCGAGAGCGGCACGTCCTTGAGCATCTTGCGGACGTACTTGTCCAGGCGCTGGCCTGCTGCATCCTCGGTGACTCTGCGCTCGATCATGGGCGGCGGACGATAGCGAATCGCGACAAACGCGCAAGGCGCAGCCCGCGATTTGTGCACAGCCGCCCGCGCACCGACACCCGAGCCGCCCCCGGCCCGGACTACGGCACGCACACCGCCGAGTCGGCGAGCAGCAGGCGGTAGCGGTAGTCGGTGCCCATGCCGACGTAGACCATCCGCCAGGCGCCCTGCCAGACGAACGGCGCGGCGTCGCGCGTGCTGTAGGCGTCGTCACCTTCGGCCGACAGGTCGAGCGATACGCCGGCTTTGGTCCAGCTCAGCCCGTCGTCCGACCGCGCGAGACCGACGCGGTAGGGCCCCGGGTTGGTCAGCGAGGTGTCATAGCCCGAGAACCACATCAGGTATCCGGCCGGCGTGCGCAAGACGCGCGGCTGGGCGACCGCGGTGTTGTCGAACTCCTGGGCTGCGCCCGCGCTGAGCACCGGGGTCGCCGGCGCCCGGCTCCAGGCGAGCCCGTCGGCCGAGAGCGCGCGGCCTATCGCGTAGGTCTGCCCGTTGAAGCCCGTGTAGAAGAGCGAGTACCCGCTCAGCTCTGGGACGACGCTCGGATAGAGGACGCTGAGCGAGTCGAACGCGCCCCCCTCGCCCGCTCCGAGCACTCCGCTGGCGAGCACGGTCCACTGCAGGCCGTCGACGCTCTCGGCGAGGTCGATGCCGCCGGAGCTGAACCACATCTTGAACTTGCGTCCGGCGTGCTGCACCGAGGGCGAGGAGAAGATCGTGCCGCTGCCGAGGCCGGTCACGGGCACCGGAGTCGTCCACGACTCACCGTCGGTCGACTTCGCGTAGAGGATGCGCTGCTCGAGCCCGGTCTTGCGCACGAAGAACAGGTGCAGCGCGCCGTTCGCCTCCACGACCGCCGGCGCGAGGTAGCCGTCGCCGGCGCGCGCCTCCGGGTCATCGAGGAGCAGGCCGCGCTTCTGCCAGCTCCAGCCATCGAGCCGGTAGCCGGACGCCCCCGGCTCGCCCGCCTCCGGGAGCACGCAACCGCCGGCATCCGGCTCCTCGCCCGCGTCGGTGGTCTCGCCCGCGTCGGTTTCGCCGGCATCGGGCTCCTCGCCCGCGTCTGCGGCCTCGCCCGCATCACCTGCTGCGCCCGCGTCCTCCGGCTGGCCCGCATCGGCCGGCTCATCGCCGGCGTCGGGAGCCTGGCTCGAGGCGTCCGAGGCCGTGTCGGCGCCGGCGTCGATCGTCGGGGAGTCGGTGCCCCCCCCACCGCAGGCGGCGAGGAATGCGAGGAGCAACGCGGGGAGGAAACGCGCGGGGAGCAGTCTCATGGTGGGCTTTCGTTGCTTTGCCCCGAGGTCCGCTTGGTGGGGCGTAGGCCAATGGGCAAGCGCGCACCGGGCGGCCGGCAGAGACCTCGCGAAGAGGCCACGGTCGCTCGCGGTGCGGCGGGCCGGTGCAGAAGCGTTCAAGAAGCGCCGCGAAGCCGAAGACTCGGTCCGCGGGAGCCCGTCTTGCGGCCGGGCGGTGGGCTGTGCGCCCGTGCCGACCGCTCTCCCAGGCGAGGAGCCGACACCTCATCCATGGCAGCTCGAACAGGATCCGCCCGAGCAGCCGCCGCAACCCGAGCCCCTCGAGCTCGTGGTCGGGGGCGGCGCGTCCGAACCAGAGCGCGAGCCGTGCATCGCGAAGGTCGACATCTGCCGCTTCACCGCGTCAGTCCCGCACTTCGGGCAACTGACCCGCTCGGTCTGCGAGCGCACCAGCTCCTCGAATCGGATAGCGCAGGCGTCACATCGGTACTCGTAGAGAGGCATGCGCGCGATTGGAGGCCGAAGCTTCCGCTTCGTCAAGGCGGTTGGAGCCAGGAGGCTGACCGGGAGGGGCGCGCAGGCGCGCAAGCTCGGAGGACAGCCGGCCTCCCCGGCAGCAGAGCGCCCACGGCCCCCCCACGGGCCGCGAAGGGTGCGCGCGGCGACATTTAGGAAGGCAAGCGGACCGTCTCGGGTTGAGGCGACGGCCCGAGGCTGGTCGCGCCGCGCCCGGCGCGGGCGGGCCGGCGAAGCCGGGCGGAATCACGGCGCTTTCGCGGCCGCGGATTCTGGCAACTGCCCGCTCGTTGACACTGGGGGTTGGCGCCGCTACTCACACCGGACGCCTGGACGGCCCGTCACCTGCCGTCGGCGGGAGAGAGCCCATGTCCTTCGTCCACCTGCACCTGCACACGCTCTACAGCCTGCTCGACGGCGCGATCCGGATGAAGGACCTGATCAAGACGGTCCAGGGCTTCCAGATGCCGGCGGTCGCGGTCACCGACCACGGCAACATGTTCGCCACCATCGACTTCTACAAGAAGGCCAAGGACGCGGGGGTCAAGCCGATCATCGGCACCGAGGCCTACGTCGCGCCCAAGGGCCGCAAGGACCGCAGCGAGCGCTCCTCGCACCACCTGCTCTTGCTCGCCGAGAACGCCGAGGGGTACGCGAACCTGCGCTACCTCGCCTCGAAGGCCTACACCGAGGGCCACTACTACAACCCGCGCATCGACAAGGAGCTGCTGCGCGAGCGCTCGAAGGGCATCTTCGCGGCCAGCGCCTGCCTCGGCGGCGAGATCCCCCAGCTCCTCTTGCGCGGCAGCACCGACAAGGCCCGAGAGGCCATCCTCGAGTACCGTGACCTCTTCGAGCCGGGCCACTTCTTCCTCGAGATCCAGCCCAACGGCCTCGCCGAGCAGATCCGGGTCAACGACGCGCTCAAGCAGCTCTCCAAGGACACCGGCGTCGGCCTGCTGGCCACCAACGACTGCCACTACGTGCTCAAGGAGCACGCGCGGGCCCAGGAAATCTTGATGGCCATCGCGAGCGGCAAGACGCTCGCCGATGCCAACCGCCTGCGCCACGAGTCGGCCGAGTACTACATCAAGAGCCCGCAGGAGATGATCGAGTACTTCGCCGACGTCCCCGAGGCGATCGAGAACACGCTGCGCATCGCCGAGGCCTGCAACCTCGAGCTGAAGCTGGGCAACCCGCGCCCGCCCTCCTTCAAGCTGCCCGAGGGCGCCAACGAGGACGACTTCATGGTCGCCCTCGCGCAGAAGGGGCTCGAGGAGCGCTTCGGCGAGCTGCGCAAGAAGGGGCTCGCCTTCGACCCCGACCAGTACCGCGCCCGCCTCGAGCTCGAGCTCGGGGTGATCAAGAAGATGGGCTTCTCGGGCTACTTCCTCATCGTCCAGGACTTCATCAACTGGGCGAAGAACCACGGCGTGCCCGTCGGCCCGGGGCGCGGCTCGGGCGCCGGGTCGCTGGTCGCCTACAGCCTGCGCATCACCGACCTCGACCCCATCCCCTACAAGCTGCTCTTCGAGCGCTTCCTCAATCCGGAACGCGTCTCGATGCCCGACTTCGACGTCGATTTCTGCCAGACCAACCGCTACAAGGTCATCGACTACGTCACCCAACGCTACGGGCGCGAGAACGTCGGGCAGATCATCACCTTCGGCTCGCTCAAGGCCAAGAGCGTGGTGCGCGACGTCTGCCGGGTGATGAACCTGCCGTTCTCCGAGGCCGACAAGATCGCCAAGCTGATCCCCGACGTGCTCGGCATCAGCCTCAAGCAGGCCATCTTCGGCGATCCGGCCAAGGGCATCGCCGGCGAGCCCAAACTCAAGGAGATGCTCGACCAGCCCCAGCCGCTCGGGGTCCGGATGCAGTCGCCCGGCGAGAGCGAGGAGAAGGAGGTCACCACCAAGGACCTGCTCGAGATCGCCATGGCGCTCGAGGGGCTGCACCGCCAGCCCGGCATGCATGCGGCCGGGGTGGTCATCGGCGACAAGCCACTCTGGGAGACGGTGCCGCTCTACCAGCCGCCCAACGACCCCATCCTCGTCACCCAGTTCGCCAAGGAGGAGGTCGAGCAGGCCGGCCTGGTCAAGTTCGACTTCCTCGGCCTGAAGAACCTCACCGTCATCCAGAACGCCATCGACTGGGTGAACAAGAAGCTGCCGCCCGAGGAGCACCTCGAGAGCTCGATGCTGCCGCTCAACGACGCGGCGGCCTTCGAGCTGATGACCAAGGGCGACACCGCCGGCGTCTTCCAGATGGAGTCTTCGGGCTTCACCGAGATGGTCAAGGCGCTCAAGCCGAGCTGCTTCGAGGACGTCATCGCCGCCGGCGCGCTCTACCGCCCCGGCCCGCTCAAGCAGAAGCTGCCCGGGACCGACGTGACGATGGTCGAGCTCTACATCGAGCGAAAGCACGGGCGCATGCCCGTCGAGTACGACCACCCCTTGCTCGAGCCGCTGCTCAAGGAGACCTACGGGGTCATCGTCTACCAAGAGCAGGTCATGCAGATCAGCCAGGTGCTGGCCGGCTACAGCTTGGGCCGCGCCGACCTGCTGCGCCGCGCGATGGGCAAGAAGAAGCCCGAGGTGATGCAGAAGGAGCGGGCCGGCTTCATGGAGGGCGCGATCAAGAACGGCATCGCCGAGGCGGTCGCCGCGCGCGTCTTCGACGGCATGGAGAAGTTCGCCGAGTACGGCTTCAACAAGTCGCACTCGGCCGCCTACGCGGTCGTCACCATGCAGACCGCCTGGCTCAAGGCGCACCACCGCGTCGAGTTCATGGCCGCCTTGCTCTCGAGCGAGAAGGAGAGCACCGACAAGATCGTGCTGCACATCGCCGACGCACGCGCCGCCGGGGTCGAGGTGCTGCCGCCCGACGTGAACGAGTCGCAGTACGACTTCTCGGTCGTCGGCCAGAGGATCCTCTTCGGCCTCGGCGCCATCCGCGGGGTCGGCGAGGCGGCGATCGAGGCCATCGTCGCCGCGCGCAAGGACGGACCGTTCAAGGGCCTGTTCGACTTCTGCGAGCGGGTCGACCTGAAGCGCGTCAACCGCAAGGTCATCGAGTCGCTCATCAAGGCCGGCGCCTTCGACTTCACCAAGGTCGAGCGCCGGCGCATGTTCGAGTCGGTCGACCGCGCGCTCGAGCGCGGCCAGTGCTCGCAACGCGACAAGGCCATCGGCCAGGCCTCGCTGTTCGGCGTGCTCTCCAAGAAGTGCGGCAAGAGCGTCGAGACCGAGGACTACCTCCAGGGCGAGGAGTGGCCCGAGAAGGAGCGGCTGCGGCTCGAGAAGGAGGCCATCGGCTTCTACATCACCGGCCATCCGCTCGAGCAGTACCGCAAGGAGCTCGACCGCTACGCGCGCCCCTGCACCAAGGTCCAGCAGATGCGCAAGGAGCAGAAGGCGACCATCGCCGGGGTCGTCGTCAGCCTGCGCGAGAAGGTGTTGCAGTCCGGCAAGCGCATGGCCTGGGGCACCCTCGAGGACCTGAGCGGCTCGGTCGACGTCGTCTTCTTCCCGCCCAAGGACGGCGGCCGCTCGGAGATGAAGGACGGCAAGTGGCAGAAGGGCGGCCCCAAGGCCGGGTATCAGGACTGGGAGACGCTGCTCAAGGGCGACGACCCGGTGCTGCTGACCGGGGTGGTGCAGATCAACTCGCGCGACGAGGAGAACCCCAAGGCCGAGCTCATCGCCGACGAGGTGCAGAGCCTGGTCGAGGTGCGCGCCCAGCGCACCAAGCGCCTGGAGCTGCGGGTGCCAGTCGCGCTGGCCACCGAGGAGCGGCTGCTCAAGCTGCGCGAGCTGCTCGACAAGCACCCGGGCCACCTCGGCGTCGCGCTGCAGCTCGTCGTCCCGCTCGAGAGCGAGGTGCTCATCAGCGCCGGGGCGGTGAAGGTGGCGCCGGACGACGAGATGCTCGCCGCGATCGACCGGATCTTCGGGGAGAAGGTCGCCGAGCTGGGCTGAAGCGCCGAGGCTTCCCGTCCCTAGGAGAGCCAGGGCGCCGAGCGCTGGACCGCAGGCGCAGCCTCCCAAAGCCGCGCTCGCCGCAAATCGGGTCGAGGGGCCGCGCCCGCGGGCGCGGTCCCCTCCCGTCACCTCACGCCTTGAGCTCGGTCTTCAGCCAGAGCACCCGGCCGCCGGAGGTCGTGCAGACCAGCTCCTCGCCGGCGAACTGCACCTGCAGGAACTGCTGATCGATGACGTGCCGCTGCACCACCTTGCCGCTGGCGCCCTCGATCACGATGAGCCAGCCTCCGCTCACCAGCGCCACGCGCTCGCCGTCGGTCGCCGCGATGACGGCCGCCTGCGCCTCGAGCAGCTCGCGCGCCGGGGTCGACCACCGCAGCGCGGCGTCGAGCCCGTAGAGCGCGAGGCTCTCGCCCACCGTCACCAGCAGCCCGCCCGCGGCGAAGACCGGGTTGCTCGCCTCCGCATCGAGGCTGACGAGGTCGAGCGCGCCGACCGGCCAGAGGCGCACCCGGGGCTTCTTCGCCTTGTCCTCGAAGCCGAGCGCGACGTGCTGGCCAGTGGCATCGACCGCGCTCGCGGTCAGCCGCTCGATGCCCGCAAAGCTCCTGCGGGTGATCGGCCGCAGGCTGGCGGCCTCGAACAGGCCGACCGACAGCTCGTCCCGGGTGAAGACGGCCTCCCGCGCCGGGAGGTACTGCAGCGCCTCGATGTTCGCTCCGGGGCCGACGATTTCGGCCGTCTGCTCCCAGGTCTCTGCCGACCAGCGCTTGAGCGTCTTGCCGCCCGCGGTCACCACGCCGCGCCCGGCGTCGACGCCCACGGCGAGCAGCGCGCCCTTGTGCGGCAGCTTCGCCTTGCGCCCGAGCGTGTCGACGTCGAGGACGGCGAAGGCCGCGCTCCCGTCGCGCACGACGACGTGGTTGCCGGCCACGCCGACCGACGGGATGGCATAGGTCGAGCCGCCCGACTTCGAGGCGCGCCCCTTCTTGGCCGCGACCGCGAGCTGCGCGCCCCGGCGCCAGGAGAGCACCGCGCCGTCCTGGTCCGCCGACACTGCCCGCTCGGCGTCCACGGGCGCGATCGCCGTGAGGTGCGAGGTGGGGTGGACCGGCAGCGCCACAGCCTTCGTCGCCCCCTTGGCCGGCGCTGCCTGTGAGAGCACGAGCAGCGCGTCCTCGACGGCCACCGTCCAGATCGTCCCGTCGTCCGCGCCTATCCAGAGCGAGTCCTCGGCGTCGGAGGCGAGGGCGGTGATCGCCGAGCGCGGGCCGGTGATCGTTGCGCGCGGGGCCTGCTCGCCCGGAGCGAGAATCGACACCCGCTGCCCAACCTCGCCGGCCGCGTAGTACCGGCCCTGGCGCAGCGAGGCGACCGGCACCGAATAGGGCACCGCGGCGCCGACCTTCACCTCCTCGATCAGCTCGGGCTGCCGGGTGTTCCAGAGCTGGACGGAGTCGGTCTGTGTCCCCAGCGCCACCATCGCCGCGGTCGCGAGCGCGACCGGCTGCCCGAAACGAGCGTCACGGTCGCGCTTCGAGCGCCAGAGATCCTTGGTGCGCAGGTCCACGCGGCACAGCTCGGTGCTCAGCGAGATCCACAGGTGCCTGCCGTCCGGCTCCGCCGCCAGGCCGATCACCTCGCGGCGCTTCCCGAGCTCGGCGATCTCGGTGAGCTCGCCGCCGTCGAGCGACCAGGAGAAGAGTCGAGGCGCGTCGTCCCTGCGCGCCGTAGTGAAGGCGAGCTTGCCGTCGGGCGAGACCGCGACGCCCCGGCCCGTCTCGAGCGGCGCGGAGGCCAACTCTTCGCCCGACTGCAGGTCGAACCGGGCGATCCGCGTCGAGGAGACCACCACGACGGATTTCTCGTCGGGCAGCAGCGCGAGGCTGCGCCGGCGGTGTCCCAAAGGCCCTGAATCGAGCTGCCGTATCAACCGGCCGGTCCTCGCTTCGTAGAGCCGGGCGGCGTCGTCGTGCTGGACGAGCACTCCGGCGGGGCCGGCGACGAGGTCGCGGATGGTGCTCTGGGTCTGGATGCTTGGCGAGATGAGGGATCTGTTGTTCATGGCGCTGATGGCCCTACCGCGTCCGAGCCCATCCGGCAATCTCAGCTTTCGATCGGCGCCGTAAGTACCCGTGATGCCGTAGGGCGCGACGAGGACTCGTCGTCGCAGGGCTCGCGCGCCCGCCGAAGATGACCGGGGCGCGGCCGAGCGATGCTTCTCGGTCCGGGCGCGCGGTCCTGGCGCGCGGTCCGGGCGCGCGTCCGCGACTCTGCGACGCCTCGCTGCCCTCGTCCGACGCTTCGTTGCCCCCGTCCGACGCTTCGTTGCCCCCGTCCGACGCTTCATTGCCGTCGTCCGACGCCTCGCTGCCCTCGTCCGACGCCTCGCTGCCCTCGTCCGACG